>NZ_PGEZ01000002.1:0-600000 GCF_002797495.1 Mumia flava | reverse complement strand
TCGCGGACTCGTCACCGACGTGGTCGGCCTCTCCGCCTACGTCGCCGGAGAGGACCTTCCGGACACCGAAGAGGGGCGATGAGGGCCGGCACGACGGTGGCGCTGGCCGGAGCGACGGGGTTCGTCGGCCGCCACCTGCAGCGTGCGTGGGCAGAGCAGGGCGTGCGGGTCCGCACGATCGGGCGAGGCCCCGCCGCGCACGGGCGGTGGGGTGACACCGCCTCGATCGACCGGGCCGTCGACGGCGCCGACCTGCTGGTCAACCTCGCGGGTCGCTCGGTGAGCTGCCGCTATACGAAACGCACCGCCGACGAGATCCTCAGCTCCCGCACCGAGACGACCGCGCAGCTCGCACGGTCCCTGCACCGGGTCGCCTCCCCGCCACTGCTCTGGCTGAACGCGAGCACCGGCACGATCTACCGCGACGCGCGCGACCGCCCGATGGACGAGTGCAGGGGCGAGCTCGGCTCGGGATTCTCGGTCGCGGTCGCGCGTGCCTGGGAGGCCGAGGCGGCCGAGGCTCCGCCGGACGTCCGGGTGGTCGCATTGCGGATGGCGTTCGTGCTCGGCCCGGACGGGGGAGCGCTGTGCCCGCTGATCGACCTCGCACGGCTCGGACTGGGTGGGCGGATCGGTGACGGCGGCCAGATCGTCAGCTGGGTCCACATCGACGACGTCGGGCGGGTGATCGACCACGTCGTGGACCACCCGACGATCCGAGGGCCGGTCAACGTCGCCGCACCCGATCCGCAGCCGAACGCCGCCTTCATGCGGCACGTGCGCGAGGTCTTCGGCCGCAGGGTCGGTGTCCCGACACCGGCGTGGCTGCTCGGCCTCGGTGCCCGCGTCCTGCGCAGCGAGCCGGAGCTGGTGCTCAAGAGCCGCTGGGTCGACCCCGGGGTGCTGACCGGCACGGGGTACGCGTTCGCCTACCCCCGCCTGCGTCCGGCGCTCGTCGACATCGCGCGCAGCACGCCCCGCGGGCTGCTCCCGGTCCAGCTCGGCTGAACGACCGTGCGGACGTACGATTCTCAGCCGCAGTGGCGCTGCGGGCGCGCCTGACTGCCGAGTCGTACGTCCGGATGGTTGCTGCGCGGCTAGGCTCGGTCCATGGCGATCCTCGAGTCGATCAATGTCGGCCGCATCAAGCCGGTCGGGTACGCCTCGATCGGCAGGACCGCGATCGACAAGCGCCCGATCACCGGGTCGGTCCGCGCGCACGCGCTCGGCCTCGACGGCGACCAGATCGCCGACGCGAAGCACCACGGCGGTGTCGACCAGGCCGTCTACGCCTACGCCGCGGAGGATCTCGAGGAGTGGGGGCGCATCCTCGGTCGCGAGCTGCGCCCCGGCGAGTTCGGCGAGAATCTCACGACCCGCGGCCTCGACGTCAACGGTGCGCTGATCGGCGAGCGGTGGAGGGTCGGGGAGGCCACCTTCGAGGTGTGCTCCGTCCGGATCCCGTGCGCGACGTTCGCCGGGTTCCTCGAGGAGGACAAGTGGGTCCGCCGCTTCACCGAGCACGGGGTCCCCGGAGCGTACCTCCGCGTCTTCGAGGCCGGAGAGATCAGCGCCGGACAGGAGATCGAGGTCGTCGAGCGGCCCGATCACGACGTCACGGTGGCGCTGATGTTCCGCGCGCTGACGACCGACCGGACGCTCCTGCCGCGGTTGCTGGATGCGCCGCGGATCGAGTACGAGGCGCGCCGGAAGGCCCAGGCCTACGTGGACGCGCACCGCTGACCACGCGCACCGCCGACGGGCGCACCGGTTGCCGCCCGATCACTGCTCCAGCGCTCGCGCCAGGGCGTCACGGTCGTTGATCCCGAGCTTCGTGTAGACGTGGCGCAGGTGGTACTCGACCGTCTTCGGGCTCAGGAAGAGCGCCGCGGCCGCCTGCTTGGTCGTACGGCCCGAGCCGAGCATCCGCGCGATCTGGAGCTCCTGCGGGGTGAGGGCGTCGATGCTGCGGTCGTTGCGGCGACGGGGATGCTCGCCGGTCGCGGCCAGCTCGGCCGCCGCGGCGTCGGCCCACGGTCGGGCCCCGAGCCGGTCGAACACCGCCACCGCGTCGCGCAGCGGTGCGCGCGCCTCCGCCCGACGGCGGTCGCGGCGCCGCATCGAGCCGGTCGCGAGCAGGGTGCGCGCCTCCTCGAAGGTGTCCGGCGTCTCCCGCTGCAGAGCGAGCGCCTGGGCGAGCGCGGCCTCCGCTGCGTCCCCGGGGCCGAGGAGGAGCGCCGCCGTCCGCGCGGCACGTGCCCGGGCCCAGGGTTGTCCCTTGGCCTCGGCCCGGTCGGCGTAGTCGCGCGCGCAGGCGGCCGCCTCCTCCGAACGTCCCGCACGCAGGAGGCACTCGACGATCTCCGGGGTCGGTCGCAGGTCGACGTCGAGGAGCCCGATCTCGTCGAGCATCGCCACGAGCCCGCGGTAGTGGTCGAGCGCGGCGGTGGTGTCGCCCTGACCGAGCGCGAGGTCGCCGCGCGCCCACGCCGCCCAGGCACGGGCGAGGTGGACGTGGTTGCGGGCGTGCAGCTCCGTCGCCTCGACGGCGTGCTCCTCGCACGCGTCCGCCGATCCCACCCGGCTCTCCAGCCAGGCGAGCCCGGCGAGCAGCATCGCGAGGTCGTTGGTCTGGCCCGTCTCGCGGGCGAGCGCGATCCCCTCCTCGTACCCGGACCGCGCGTCGCCCCACCGGTCGGACGCGGCGGCATCCCGCGAGACCAGGAACAGCACGTACGGGAGCGAGCCGAGGGCGTTGCGTGCTCGGATCCGCTCGACCGCGTGGTCGACGAGGTCCCGGCCGGTGCTGGACTCCCGCAGGAACAACGGACCGAGCACGCCCCACCCGGGGCGGAGCGGATCGTCGGCGGACCCGCGATCGACCATCTCGCCCACCGACTGGCGGACCAGCGCGATGCCGTCCTCGCCGGTCGTGATCAGGCCGATCCCGGCCGCCAACCGTGCTCGGGTCCGCGCCGTCGGGTCGCTCAGGCGGGGAACGAGCGACCGGAGGCGACGGGTCGCGTCGCGGACCCCCGTGGTGTCGGCGAGGAAGAAGGAGGCGCCGACGAGGTCGCACGCCGCCAGTGCCGCTGCGTCCGGATCATCCGGGTCGAGGCGGCGCAGCGCCTCGGCGAGCAGGTCGCTCGCCGCGGTCAGCGAGCCGCCTCGCATCTCGACGGCGCCGCGCCGCGCCGCAGCCCGCGCCGCGGCGACGGGGTCCGCAGCGGTGTGCTCGGCGCGTTCCAGCAGGTCGGTCGCCCGGGACGCGTCTCCCGCCTCCCAGGCGGACTCGCCCGCCGCGGCGAGACGGCGGCTGCGTACGGCCGGTTCCGGGGTCAGGTCGGCCGCGCGTTCGTACCCGGCGACGGCGACCGCGTGCGCGCCGCGCTCGTCGGCCCGCCGCGCCGCATCCGCCAGGGCGTCGGCGGCCACGGCGTCTGGGCCGATCGTCGCCTCGGCGAGGTGCCAGGCGCGGCGGTCCGCGTCCGGAAGCACCGCTGCCAGCGCGCGGTGGGCGTCGCGCCGCTGCTGCGGGGGAGCGACGGCGTACGCGCTCGCTCGCGCCAGCGGGTGCGGGAACGTGAGGGCGGCACCGTCGATGCGGACGAGACCGACCGCCTCGGCGTCGGCGAGGACGGCCAGGTCGACGTCGAGCGCGGCGGCAGCAGCGGCGGTCCGCGCCACGTCGCCGTCACCGAGCGCCGCGACGAGGAGGGCCGTCCGGGCTTCCGGCGCGAGTCCGGCGGCCCGCCGGCCGTACGCCGCGAGCACCCGGGCGGGGATGTCGGGCGGACGGGTGGGCGGGGTCCGCTCGACTGTCTCGAGCTCGGCGGCGAGCTCGACGACCGCCAGCGGATTGCCGCCGGTGGAGGCGCGGACGCGCTCGGCGACCTCGTCGCCGGCGCGGCGGCCGGCCCGTTCGGTGAGGAGCCGGGCGACCGCATGGGTGTCCAGACCGCCGAGCTCGAGCCGCGGCAGGCTCGTGAGGAGGGGGGAGCCCTCGGTCGGTCGGCCGGCCGCCAGGACGGCGACCGGGTCGGCGACCAGCCGGCGCACCGCGAACGCGAGCGCTTCGGCGGAGGACCGGTCGACCTCGTGGGCATCGTCGACGACCGCGAGGACCGGCTTCTCCTTCGCCACCCGGCTCAGCAGCGACAGCGTGGCGGCGCCCACCGCGAACCGGTCCACCCGCTCCCCACCGCCCCGCAGCGCGAGCGCCACCTCGAGCGCCTCGACCTGCGGACCCGGCAGCGCCATCCGATGATCGAGGACCGGTCCGAGCAGCTGGTGCAGCACCGCGAAGGCCAGGTCCCGCTCCAGGGGGCTGCCGGTCGCTCGCAGCACCAGGAGCCCGTCGCCGGCGCTGCGCACCGCCTCGTCGAGCAGCGTGCTCTTGCCGATCCCGGCCTCGCCCACCAGAGCCAGCGCACCGCTCTGAGCGACGCGGGCGCCGCTCAGCACCCGGTCGAGGGCGGCGAGCTCGCGGTCGCGGCCGATCAGCATCTCTCGATCGTAGGGTCCGCGGGCGTCCGGGAGCCGGATCGTGCGCCCCGCCTCTGGCCGGCGACCGCGGAGGACTGCCTGCGGGCTGCGGAGGACTAGGTGGGGCACCTGATGCGGCCGCAGGCGCACGGCTGCGAGCGTCGAGCCACAGCAACCTGACACCCGACGAAGGGACCGCCATGACCACCATCGACGCACCACGAGAGGTCGATCCGGACAAGCTGATGGGCTTCGTGATGACCGCCGTGACCGAGGTCGGCGGCGCGCTGAACGCCGCTCTCGTCGTGATGGGCGACGAGCTCGGCTACTACCGCAGCCTGGCCGACGAGGGTCCGAGCACCCCGGCCGAGCTCGCCGAGCGCACCTCCACCGAGGAGCACATCGCCCGGGAGTGGCTGAACGCCCAGGCTGCCGGCTCGTACGTCGCTTACGACCCCCGGACCGGCCGGTACACGCTGCCGCCCGAGCAGGCGGTCGCGTTCACGGATCCCGACAGCCCCGCGTACCTCGTCGGCCTCTTCCAGATCGCGCACGGGACCATCCGTGACACGCCGTCCGTGCTGGCGGCGGCGCGTCGCGGCGACGGCGTCGGCTGGCACGAGCACAACCACGACGTGCACGAGGGCTGCGAGCGGTTCTTCCGGCCGAGCTACCAGGCGCACCTGGTCGCCGAGTGGCTGCCCGCGCTCGACGGCGTGGTCGACAAGCTCACCAGCGGCGCGCGAGTCGCGGACGTCGGCTGCGGGTACGGCGCCTCGACCGTCCTGATGGCCCAGGAGTACGACGCCTCGACGTTCGTCGGTGCCGACTACCACGCGCCGTCGATCGAGACGGCCCGTTCACGCGCCGCCGAGGCCGGGGTCGGGGACCGTACGACGTTCGTCGTCGAGCTCGCCGATGCCGTCGACGGCACCGGGTTCGACCTCGTGACGACGTTCGACTGCGTTCACGACATGGGCGACCCGGTCGGAGCGGCGCGACACATCCGCGACATCCTCGCCTCCGACGGCACCTGGATGGTGGTGGAGCCGGCCGCGGGCGACCACGTCGAGGACAACCTGAACCCGATCGGCCGCGCCTACTACGGCTTCTCCACGCTGCTGTGCACGCCCGCGTCGCTGTCGCAGGACGTGGGGCTGGCGATGGGGACGCAGGCCGGCCCGGCCCGGCTCCGCGACGTGGTCACGACGGCGGGATTCACCCGGTTCGCGCTGGTCGCGCAGACGCCGTTCAACAACGTCTACGAGGTTCGCCCGTGAGAGCACGGGAAGGGGCAAGCCCCTTCCGCGGGGGTCGGGTCGCGGCGACGATGGAAGCCATGGCGTCCGCCGACCCCCGCTGCCGACCGCCGGACGAGCACGGCAGCGTCGAGTCCGGCGGGGTCCCGATCGCGTGGGAGCGGTACGGGTCCGGCGCGGTCACGGTGGTCCTGATGCCGTGCTGGGCGATCGTCGGGTCGCGGGTGTGGAAGGCGCAGATCGCCTACCTGGCGCGGCACTACCGGGTCGTCACGTTCGACGGCCGCGGATCCGGGGCGTCGGGCAGGCCGGCCGGGGCGGCGGCGTACACCGACGCCGCCTACGTCGCGGACACCCTCGCGGTGATGGAGGCCACGCAGACCACCTCGGCGGTCTTCGTGGGCTTCTCGGCCGGGGCCGCGTGGGCCCTGACCGTGGCGGCGCAGCATCCCGAGCGGGTCGAGGGCCTGTTCGCGATCGCACCCGCGGGCCGGCTGATCGTCGACGGGCCGGGCCGTGCCACGCCCGACTGGGACGGCCCGGCGCCGCAGCGGCCGCAGGGATGGCAGACGTACAACCGTGCAGCGTGGATGGCGGGCGGGATCGATCGCTTCCGGGAGAACTTCTTCGCCGAGATGTTCGTGGAACCGCACTCCACCAAGCAGATCGAGGACGCGATGCTCTGGTCCTCGGCGGTCACGCCGGAGGTGCTCGCCGCGACGGTCGACGGCCCACGGGGCCTGCGCGGCGGTGAGGCCGCTCCCCAGGACGAGCTCGCCACCGCCGTACGGTGCCCGGTCGAGGTGCTGCACGGCACCCGCGACCGGATCGTCCCGTTCGCCGTCGGGCAGCGGTTCGCCGAGCTCACCGGCGGAACGCTGCTGCGGGTCGAGGGCAGCGGGCACGGCCTGCCGGGCCGCGACCCGGTGCTCGTCAACACCCGCCTGCGGGCGTTCGTCGACCGGGTCCGCCCGCCGGCCGCGCACGGGACCTGGGCACGCGCCTCCCGGCGTCCCCGCCGCGTGCTCTACCTGTCCTCGCCGATCGGGCTGGGGCACGCCTGCCGCGACCTCGCGATCGCGCGCGAGCTGCGGCGGCTCCATCCGGAGGTCGAGATCGACTGGCTGACCCAGCCGCCCGTCACCGGCGTGCTGACGGAGGCGGGGGAGAAGGTGCATCCTGCGTCGGCCTGGCTCGCCAGCGAGTCCGCTCACATCGACGCCGAGGCGGGGGAGCACGACCTGCACGCGTTCCAGGCGGTCCGCAGGATGGACGAGATCCTCGTCGCGAACTACCTGGTCTTCGACGAGGTCGTCCGCGAGCGGCCGTACGACCTGGTGGTCGGCGACGAGGCGTGGGACGTCGACCACTTCCTGCACGAGAACCCGGAGCGCAAGCGCGCGCCGTTCGCGTGGTTCACCGACTTCGTCGGCTGGTTGCCGATGCCGGACGGCGGAGCCTACGAGGAGGCGCTGACCCGCGACTACAACGCGGAGATGATCGAGCAGCGGGCTCGCTACCCGCACCTGCGGGACCGCTCGATCTTCGTCGGCGACCCCGAGGACGTCGTCGACGCGTCCTTCGGCGACGGTCTGCCGAGCATCAGGTCCTGGGTCGAGGAGGAGTTCGACTTCGCCGGGTACGTGAGCGGCTTCGACGTCCCGGACTCCGCCGCCCGGGCGGCGCTGCGGCGCTCGCTCGGATACCGGCCCGAGCATCGGGTCTGCGTGGTGACGGTGGGCGGCTCGGGGGTCGGGACGGCGCTGCTGGAACGCGTGCTGGACGCCGTCCCGATCGCCCGCCGCGAGGTTCCCGAGCTGCGCTTCCTGGTCGTCTGCGGCCCTCGGATCGATCCTGCGTCGTTGCCGCGTCGCCGGGGTGTGCGGATCCGCGGCTACGTGCCGCGGCTGCGCGAGCACCTGGCGGCGTGCGACGTCGCGGTGGTGCAGGGCGGTCTCACGACGTGCATGGAGCTCGCCGCGGCGCGCACGCCGTTCGTGTACGTGCCGCTGCGCCACCACTTCGAGCAGAACCTGCACGTCCGCCACCGGCTGGAGCGCTACCGTGCCGGTCGTCACCTCGCGTACGAGGACGCCGTGGACGCCGATCGGCTCGCCGCCGAGCTGCTCGGTGCGCTGGCCTCGACCCCCCGACCGCGGCGTGTCGCGACCGACGGTGCGGCCCGTGCGGCGGCCCTGCTGGGTGACCTGCTCTGAGACCAGGTCCCCGTTGGGTCTCGATTCGGTACACGGGGTGCCACAGGTCACCTACTCTCGCGTAGCATTCGGTCAACTCGTGATGCCCATCACCTACGACTCCCGCGATGAGGTGCACCCACCATGGCAACCCCCACGCCCGAGCAGCTCCAGATCATCGAGAACCGCGCCCGCAGTGTCGGCCGCCTGTTCTACGACCGTGTCCGGGAAACTCCGAACCGTGAGGCCTACCGCTACCCGGTCGGCGAGAACTGGCGCTCCCTGACCTGGGCCGAGACCGGCGACTACGTCTCCAAGATCGCCGCCGGCCTGATCTCGCTCGGCATCGAGCCGGAGGAACGCGTCGCGATCGCCTCCGGCACCCGCTACGAATGGATCCTCGCCGACCTCGCCATCATGGCGGCCGGCGCCGCGACCACGACGGTCTACCCGACCTCGGTGGCCGACGACGTGGCCTACATCCTGGCCGACTCCGGCAGCAGGATCGTCTTCGCCGAGGACGCCGAGCAGCTCGAGAAGCTCAGCGCGAAGCGCAGCGAGCTCCCCGACGTCTTCAAGGTCGTGCTGTTCGACGGCGAGGGCGACGGGGACTGGGTGATCTCGCTGGCGTCCCTCGAGGAGCTGGGCGAGAAGTACCTCTCCGACCACCCGTCGGCGGTCGACGAGCGGGTCGAGGCCACGCAGCCCGACCACCTCGCGACCCTGATCTACACCTCGGGCACGACCGGCCGCCCCAAGGGCGTCCGGCTGACCCACGACTCCTGGGCGTACGAGGGCGCGGCGGTCGCCGCGGGCGGCTTCCTGACCGTCGACGACCTCCAGTACCTGTGGCTGCCGATGGCCCACTCGTTCGGCAAGGTGCTGCTCTCGAACCAGCTCCACGTGGGCTTCGCGACCGCGGTCGACGGCCGGATCCCGAAGATCGTCGAGAACCTCGCCGTCGTGAAGCCGACCTGGATGGGCGCGGCGCCGCGGATCTTCGAGAAGGCCTACGGCCGGATCGTCGCGATGATGGAGGAGGAGGGCGGCGTCAAGCTCAAGCTCTTCCGCTGGGCGACGAAGGTCGCCGGCGAGGTGAAGAGCCTGGAGCGCGAGGGCAAGCCGGTCCCGGCGACGCTGAACGCCCAGTACAAGCTGGCCGACAAGATCGTGCTGTCGAAGATCCGGGAGCGCTTCGGCGGTCGGATCCGGTTCTTCATCTCGGGCTCGGCGGCGCTGTCGCGGGAGGTCGCCGAGTGGTTCGACGCCGCCGGCATCCTGATCCTCGAGGGCTACGGCCTGACCGAGACCGCGGCCGGGTCGTTCGTGAACCACCCGGACAACTACAAGTTCGGTACGGTCGGCGTCCCGATGCCGGGCACCGAGGTGAAGATCGCCGAGGACGGCGAGGTCCTCATCAAGGGCCCGGGCGTGATGCAGGGCTACCACAACCTCGACGAGGCCACCGCGGCCACGCTCCTGGACGGTGGGTGGCTCGCGACCGGCGACATCGGTCACGTCGACGAGGACGGCTTCCTGTCGATCACCGACCGCAAGAAGGACCTCTTCAAGACCTCGGGCGGCAAGTACATCGCGCCGTCGCACATCGAGGGCATCTTCAAGGGGGTCTGCCCGCTCGCCAGCCAGATGATCGTGCACGGCAACAACCGCAACTTCGTGTCCGCGCTGATCACGGTCGACCCCGAGGCCGCCGAGGTGTTCGCCGCCGGCCACGGGCTGGAAGGCACGTCGTACGCCGAGATCGTCACCTCCCCGCAGATGGAGAAGGCGATGGCGGCGTACGTCGACGAGCTGAACTCCAAGCTGAACCGCTGGGAGACGATCAAGAGGTGGAAGGTCCTCGACCACGACCTCTCCGTCGAGGAGGGTGACCTGACGCCGAGCCTGAAGCTGAAGCGCCGGGTCGTCGAGGACAAGTACCAGTCGGTCCTGGACGGCTTCTACAGCGAGGCCTGATCGCTCGCGCCGCGCAGGACGAGGGGCCGCACCCGCGCCGGGTGCGGCCCCTCGTCGCGTCCGGGTGGTCTACGGCAGCAGCCGACGGACGACCGCGTCGGCGAGCAGGCGCCCGGACCGGCTGAGGACCAGTCGTCCGCCGTCGAGCGGGGCGGGCAGGACGAGTCCGTCGGCCACGAGAGCGTCGACGGCGCCGCGTCCGTCGGCGTCGAGGCGCTCGAGCAGCATCCCGTCGTGCAGGCGCGACTCGAGCAGCACCTGCTCGACCCGCCGCGTCTCGTCGTCGAGCACCTCCCGACCGTGCCCGGGGGAGTGCCCGGAGGCCAGCCGGTCGGCGTACGCGGCCGGGTGCTTGACGTTCCACCAGCGGGTGCCGGCGACGTGGCTGTGGGCCCCGGGGCCGAATCCCCACCAGTCCGCGCCGGTCCAGTACAGCTCGTTGTGGCGGCAGCGGGCGGAGTCGTCGCGCGCCCAGTTCGACAGCTCGTACCACGCGAGACCGGCGGCGCCGAGCCGCTCGTCGGCCAGCGTGTACATGTCGGCCATCAGGTCGTCGTCCGGCGTGGCGACCTCTCCGCGCGCGACCTGCCGGGCCAGCGCGGTGCCCTGCTCGACGATCAGGGCGTACGCGCTGACGTGGTCGGGGGCGCAGGCGAGCGCCGCGTCGAGCGACGTCGCCCAGTCGGTCAGCGACTCACCGGGCGTGCCGTAGATCAGGTCGAGGCTGACCTGGTCGAACCCGGCGTCGCGGGCCCAGCCGACGACGTCCGGGACACGGTCCGGGTCGTGGGTGCGGTCGAGCGTCGCGAGGACGTGCGGGACGGCTGACTGCATCCCGAACGAGATCCGGGTGAAGCCGCGTTCCCGCAGCCGGCGCAGCGACTGAGGGGTGACGCTGTCGGGGTTGGCCTCCGTGGTCGCCTCGTAGCCGTCGGCCAGCCCGAACGTCGACCCCAGCGCGTCGAGCACCCGGCCCAGGTCGTCGGCCGGCAGCAGCGTCGGGGTGCCGCCGCCGACGAACACCGTCTCGAGCGCCGGTCCGCCGTCGCCCAGGACCTGCTGCGCGAGCGCGATCTCGGTGAGCACCGTGTCGGCGTACGTCGTGCGCGACGCGCCCTCGCCCAGCTCGAGCGCGGTGTAGGTGTTGAAGTCGCAGTAGCCGCACCGCACCGTGCAGAACGGCACGTGGACGTACGCACCGAACGGAGCCCGACCCAGCGCCTCGAGACTCGTCCGGGGCAGCGCGCCGTCGGCGGGGACGGACTCGCCTTCGGGCAGCGTGGAGGGCATGACCTCCATTGTGCGTGAGGCGCTGACCCGCCGGACGCGTAGCCTGGCGGACGAGGGTCGCGGGCGAGCCGAGGGGGCGTCGCTGATGTCTGTCACGCCGTCAGCGCCCGCGCTGGTCGGGCGGGCGGGCGAGTGTCGTGTGCTCGATGCGTTCGTCGCGAACGTGCGGGACGGACCTCGGGCGCTCGAGATCGTCGGGCCTCCGGGGATCGGCAAGACGGCGTTGTGGCGCCATGCCCTCCAACGCTGCGGGGACGGTCGCCCGCAGGTCCTCCGTACCCGCGCGACGCCGGAGGAGATGGGCTTGGGGATGGTCGGGCTCGTGGACCTGCTGGCCGACCACGAGCCGCAGGTGCTCGCCCTGCGCGAGGTGAACGATCCCCTGGAGCGGGGGCGGGTCGTCGTCCGGACGATCGAACGTCTCGCCGCGGAGCGGCCGGTCCTGATCGCGATCGACGATGCGCAGTGGATGGACTGGATCTCGGTCCGAGCCCTGCAGTTCGCGCTGCGGCGCCTGGACGGGGTCGCGTTGGGCGTCCTGGCGACGCGACGAGCGGGCGCGCCGGACCGGTTCGCGGTGGCGCGCCTGGTTCCTGCGGACCGTTACGAGGCGGTCGTCCCGGGGTCGCTCGATCTCGCCGGCACTCGAGCGCTGCTCGCCGGCACCGTCGCGGCGATCTCGCGCCCCACGCTCCGGCAGATCCATGCGACGTCGGGCGGGAACCCGCTGTACGCGCTCGAGCTCGCGCGTGCGTTCGTGAGCGGCGTCGAGGTGACCTCCCCGGCCGACCGCCGGCTCCCGCCGTCGTTGGAGAACGCGATCGAGGCGCGACTGGAGACCATGCCGGCGGACCTCACCCGGATCCTCCACGTCGTCGCCGCGGCTGGGACCCCGATCCCGATCGCTGGTGTTCGCCGGGCCGTCGGCCGGCCCGACACCGACGAGCAGGTCACCGTCGGTGAGCGCGTGGGGCTGCTCGTGGTCGACGACGACCTCCGGGTGCGGTTCGCCCATCCCCTGATCGCGTCGGTGGTGTACGCCCGGATGACCACGCTGGACCGGCATGCCGTCCACGGGCTGCTCGCAGGTCTGTCCGACGCGCCGGACGTCCGCGCCCGGCATCGCGCGCTCTCGAGCACCGGCCCCGACGCGTCGACCGCCGCCCTCCTCGAGGAGTCGGCGCGTCGCGCTGCCGCGCGAGGCGCGGCGGACGTCGCGGCGGAGTTCGCTCGGCACGCTGTTCGGCTGACGCCTGCCGGAGACGTCGGCGCGTGGCGCCGCCGCGCCGTTGCCGAGATCGTTCATCTCGCCGCCCTGGGCGAGGTGGGCGCGGCGCTCGAGCACGCCGAGCGCCTCGTCGAGGCGCTCCCGCGGGGACCCGACCGCGCGAAGGTCCTCGTCCAGTGGGCCGAGATCGAGGACGGGAGATCGGACGCTGCGCGCGACCGGCTGGTCGAGGCGCTCGACGACGCGGGCCCCGACCGTGTGCTGCGGTCCCGCGTGCTCGTGGCCCTGGCGTGGTCGGGGGCGATCAAGTACGGGGAGCTGAGCCTCGCTGCGGATCGACTGCGCGAGGCGTGCGACCTCGCAGGGGAGGCGGGCGCGGACGACGTGCGCGAGGACGCGGCGGCGAGGCTGGTGCACGTCGAGACCATGCGCGGCCGGCCGCGGCCGGACCTGCGCGCGACCGAGGCGTTGGAGACCGAGCCGGCGGAGGGCGTCCCTGTGCTCCGCGCCGGCCCCACCACGCTCGTCGCCCGTCAGGTTGCCTGGTCAGGCGATCTGACGACGGCGCGAAGGCTGGCCGAGGCCCAGTGCCTCGCGGCGCGGCGGGGTGATCTCGAGCTCCAGCGTGCGTACCGGCTGCACGACCTCGCGCTGCTGGAGTGCGCGGCCGGTGAGTTCGCGCGCGCTGACGAGCTGGTCGAGCAGGGTCGGCAGGCGGCGGACGACGCGCAGAACTCGTGGGCCGCGCGGGTGCTCCTGCACCCCCGCGCGCTCGTCGACGCCTGGACCGGACACGAGGACGGCGCGCGTGAGTCGGCTGAACGCATGCTGGCGCGCGCTGAGGAGGGGCGCCACCGTCCGGCGATGACGCGGGCGCTCGGCGTGCTCGGGATCGTCGCGCTCGTCGAGTCCGACGCGGTGACGTCAGCCGTGCACCTGTCCCGTGCGGCCGACTGCCTGGAGGAGATGGGCGCCGCCCACCCTGGCGTGTACGGGATCCTGCCGGACCTGGTCGAGGCCCGTGCGGTGACCGGCGACCTCGACCGTGCACGTTCGGCGTTGCAGACGCTCGCCGACCAGGGCGCCGGGCTCGACAACCCGTGGGTCCGCGCTGTGGGCCGGCGCGCCGAGGGCTGGGTCCTGCTGGCCGACGGAGACCCGGATGCGGCCGCGGAGGCGATGAGTGGCGCCGCCTGCACGCTGGACGAGCTCGGATACCGTCCCGACGCGACCCGAGCGCTGCTCGGCGAAGGCTGTGCGCTGCTGCGACGGGGCCGCCGGACCGCGGCCGCCGAGGTCCTGGCCAGCGCCGAGCAGCGCTTCACGGAGCTCGGTGCAGTGCGGTGGGCGGCCCGGGCGGCCGCCGAGCTCGAACGGGTCGCACCGGGCCGCCGGCGCGGCGAGCTCACCGCGACCGAGCGGGCGGTGGGACGGCTCGTCGCCGAGGGACGTCGTAACCGGGAGATCGCCGAGGCGATGTTCGTGAGCGTGGCGACCGTCGAGGCGCACCTCACGCGGATGTATCGCAAGCTGCAGATCCGGTCACGCAGCGAGCTGACCCGCCTGGTCGCGGACGGCGAGGTCGAGGTCGAGCCCGTTCCCGAGGACGGCGCGGCGGGGAAGGTCTAGGGAAAACCCTCTGGTTCGCCCGGCCCGCCGTTCCTAGGTTGAGACGACCGACCGCAGCAGGGACGTCGCGTCGAGCGCCCCTGATCCGCGACCACCGTCCACACACGAACGGATGCATCACCGTGCGCAACGCTCTGCCCATCCTCACCGCCACCGCAGGACTGCTCGCCACGACCCTCGTCGTCGCAGCCCCTGCCACCGCCGCCGACGTCAACCGACCACCGCTGCGCACGATCAGCGGCCCCAGCACGCTGGTGTACAACCCCGAGGGGATCGCCCGCGACACGGCGGGTCGCCTGTTCGTCGGCACCATCGGCCGCACCGCGGTCTTTCCACCTCATGTGTCCGGTGACGTCGCGCCGGTGCGGACGATCGCCGGCTGGGGCGCGGGCGTGGCCTTCGACGCCGACGGGTACCTCTACGTCGCCGGCAGTAACGAGGTCCGGGTGTACGCGCCCGGCGGCGGCAACAACCCGACGCCGGTCCGCACGATCTCCGGCCCCGACACGCTCCTCGACCGCCCCGTTGCAGTCGCGGTGGGTCCGTCCGGCTGGATCTACGTGGTGAACTCGCTCGACGACTCGGTGACGGTGTACCGCGCGGGCGCCGACGGAAACGCGCGGCCGGCGCGTCGCATCGCCGGCGGACGGACCCGCATGGACTACCCGTCGGGAATCCTGCTCGCCCGTGAACGCCTCTACGTCTCCAACACGGGCAACGACTCGATCAACCAGTACGGCAAGAGCGACGACGGCAACGTCGCTCCGACTCGCAGGCTCCGCGGCAGCCGCACCACCATCGACGCGCCGAAGGGTCTCGCGACCGATGACCAGCACCGGCTCTACGTCGCGAACTACTCCCACGACACCGTCGCCGTCTTCGACCCCCGGAGCAGCGGCAATGCGCGGCCTCTGGCTCGTCTGCGCGGGCCCGCGACTCAGCTCGACGGACCCCACGGCCTCCTCGTCGACCCGCACAACCGGGTGGTCGTCGGCAGCTTCGTGGGGAACCACGTCGCGACGTTCCCGCCGCTCTTTCGCAGAGCCGCCCGACCGGGCAAGGTCGGCAGGCTCAAGGTCAAGGGCTCGCCGCGGGCCAGGAAGTGGAAGGTCGACTGGACGAAGCCGTCCAGGACCGGCCACGCCCGCATCGACCGCTACTCGGTCGTGGTCAGGAAGCGTGGCCTGACCGTGCACAAGGAGACTCGGCGCACCTCGGCGGCCCGCCTGACCCGCGGGGAGCTCCGCCGAGGCGGACGACTGCGCCTCGGTCGCTACAAGGTGACCGTGCAGGCACGCAACATCAAGGGCTGGGGGCCCGCCACGACCAAGACGTTCCGCGTCCAGCGCCGCTGACGACGGTCGCTGACGAAACGGGGGGACCAGACATGACCATCGAGCTCGCCGAAGGGCTGCCGGACGCGGTGCCGCCGGAGCAACGTGCCGCGCTGCGCCGGCTGGGGATCTGCACCCTGGCCGACCTGGCGGCGTACCCGCCAGCCCGGCACGCCACCACCCTGATGGCGGCGGAGTCCCAGGACGCGCTGGACCCGGGGGTGCTGCGGTGCTACGTGCGAGCCGATGCGACCGTGCCCGCGGACGGCCTGGGCAGCATGCCGGCGCGTGCGCTGCGTGCCGTCTCGGCGGGCACCGCCGAGGTGCTCGCCGACGCGTTCGGGCTGACGACGGTGGCTGAGCTCGCCGCCTGGCCTCCGTTCGTCGCCGTGACCACCGATCCCGCACCGACGTCCGAGGCGGTCTTCTTCGAACGACCGTCCGCTCCGCCGGGGCTGATCCCGCAGCCGGCCGGGAGCACGCACACGGCGATCCGGCTGAGCAACTACGTGCGCGAGGTCCGGCGCGAGTTCGCCGACCACGAGCTCGTCTACCGCGCCGACCCGGACGAGCCGATGCCCCCCGAGCAGCTGCTCGACGCGTTCGTGCGAGCCCGCCTCGAGGTCAGCTTCGGCTACCTGGCCCTGCTGAAGCAGCGCTGGCTCACCGCGGGCACCCACCTCGGCGACGTGCTGCACAGTCTCGCGCTGGCTCCTGGGGAGTCGCGCAACATCGCGTTCGTGGACTGGTTCCAGAGGCAGACCAGCCGCCGTGACGAGACCACCACTGCAGAGGAGCGGCTCGAGAGCGAGATCCTGCAGACGCGTGCGATCAGCGAGGTCGTCCGAGCGACGGCGCAGGAGCATCTGGTCGGCTCGACGGAGATCGACGCGACCACCAGGGTCAGCGGCCAGGGTCTGACCGGGGGTACGGGTGGCGGGGCTGCACGGTCGGGGACGGCCGCAGGCGGGATCGCTGCCGACCTCTCCTCGTTCGGCCTTCCGCTGGGCGCCTCGGGTTCCGCGGCAGGGGGCAACGTGCTGTCATCGGCCCACGCGCTGGGCGGCAGCCTCGTACACGCGCAGGGGACCGTCCAGGGCGTGATCCAGTCGGAGACCCGCGGTGAGCGCGAGGTGCTCGGCGACCTCGTGCAGAACATCTCCGACGCCACGGCGCAGAACTCGTCGAACGTCAGATCGCTGATGTCGACCGTGGTCGTCGAGGACGACCAGCGCGGCCGACAGCGCGCCCGTACGCGCAACGTCACCAACTACAACCACTCGCACGCGCTGACCGTGCACTACTTCGAGGTTCTGCAGCGCTACCTGGTCGACACCCGGGCGACCCGCCTGACCCCGGTCCTGTACCTGCCCTTCCGACCGCTCGACTTCACGATCGACGTGGTCGCCGAGTACTGGCCTCTGCTGCGCCGAGGGGTTCGGGAGACGGCGCCGGCGCGATTCGCGCAGTGGGACGACGTCGTGAAGAGCTTCTCGCCGACCGATGCGGCCTTCGACCTCACGGGCGAGCTGAGCATCGACCAGGTGACGATCGATGCCGTCGACCGGGTGGACGGGCGGATCGAGGTCGAGATGACCGAGACGAACCCGGACGTGAAGTTCACCGTGCCGATGGTCGACCTCGAGCCGATGGTCGACCTCGAGCTCGACGGACGGCTGACCTACCTGTCGTACCCGGTGCTGCTGCAGTCCCACCAGAGCGCCAGCGCCTTCGGCTCGGTCTCCTCGGTCCCGTTGGACGAGGACGTCGCGCTGCGGATCGTCACGCCGCAGATGCGGGAGCGCTTCCGGGACGCGCTGAAGTCCGCGATCGACCGCGCGAACCGGGTCACCGTCGAGGTGGACGGCCTCGAGTTCGACGAGATCGGCGCCGGCAGCAACCGGACGAAGATCAAGCGGGACGTCGATGCCGGTCAGTACCGCCTGCTCAACCCGAACGAAGGTGTCGACCTGGAGCTCGAGATCGAGTTCGTCGTCTCCGACCAGCACGGCAACGAGCAGGTCGTCCGGCGCTCGGTGACCACCACGCTGACGTTCTCGCAGCTCGAGGGCGAGATCGACCGGACGCTCCTCGACGTCTCCGAGGCGATCATGACCGATCTGGCGACGATCGCGGACGTCAACCCGTTCGCCGAGATCGAGGACATCGAGGAGCACTTCCGGTTCTACAAGTACGGCTACACCAAGTTCCTGCTCGCCTCGCTGGAGAAGGAACAGCTCATCGACGTGGTCGAGCACCTGCGGGTCCAGAGCGGCGCGTCGTCCCAGCCGCTGACGCAGCTGATCGACCCGAGCCCCCTCGCGATGGTCGACAACCAGCTGATCTTCCGACTTCTGGAGCCGATCGAGAGTTCTCGGGGGCTGGCCGAGAGCGTGTTCAACCACAGCATCCTCGTCGGCCGGTCGGGCGACGACCTGCCCGTCTTCGAGGTCCGAGGAAGCGGCAGCAGCCGTGAGTCGGTGCGGGGCGGGCGTACGGTCCAGCTGCACTCGCTGAGCGGACAACGTGCGGCCGGTGCCACGCTGGACCTGGGAGCCGAGGTCGGGCTCGAGGTAGAGGTCGGGTTGACCCCGCTCGCCGACGGACGGTTCCCTGTCACGGGGCGGCTCACCACGCAGGAGACCGTCGGTCGCCGGGTGACGACGGTGCAGCGCGACCTGGCGGGGACCGCGGCGTCGCCCGATGCGGCCCGCCTGGAGCTGCAGGTGCGCACCGCGAGCCTGGACGACCGCGACGTGCTGGACGACCTCGTCGTCGTGGTCGATCGCGACCTCGAGCCGGTCCCCGACCTCGGCCTCGATCAGGAGGTCGGCCAGTATCTCGAGCAGATCGACGCGCTCGAGTCCCGGGTGCGCGAGAACCCGCGGAAGCAGGTGGTCCACCTGCCGACGGCCGGAGTCTTCGCCGAGGCGATCCTCGGCCGCTCGAACGCCTCGGAGTACGTCGACCCGCGTCGCTTCTACCACTGGCAGGACTCGCCGATCCCGCACCAGGCGCCGCAGATCCTGCCGGTCGACCTCAACGTCGACCGTGCCGGCGAGGTCGCCGGCGACCTGGATCCGACGATGCCCGAGAGCACCCTCGAGGTGGCGAGGCCGCTGCTGTTCCCGATGCCGACCGGGCTCACGTCCGCGCTCGACGCAGTTCGCGACGGCTCGATGTTCGCCAACCTGTCAGGGCAGGACCAGCTCACCTCGGTGCTCGGGAACCTGTCGCAGGTCGCGAGCCAGACGGCCCAGCTGGCCGGCCAGCTGTCCGGTCAGGCGGCCGCGGACGCGCTCGACGCCGCAGTCGCGCTCGGCCAGCAGGTCGCCTCGCTGACCGGCGGTGCACTCGACGACCACCTCGCATCGCCTCCGGAGACGCCGACCCAGAAGGCCGCGGCGCTCAACGAGCTCGACGCCATCGGGGCACGGCCGACCCCGGAGGGTCCGGTCTCGACGGTCGACTCGGCGAAGGGGGACGCGATGGGCACGCCGCTGGACTGCGGCGACCACACCGACGGCGGCGGCGGTGGGACCGGCGGTGGTGACGGGACCGACGGTGGTGACGGGACCGGCGGTGGTGGTGACGGCGACGGCGACGGGACTGACGGCGGGGGCGCGGGTGACGGTGGTGACGGCGATCCGGAGCTGCTCGACGGCACCCTGCGGATCACGTCCGCGCTCCCGTCGCCCTACGCGTTCGCGCGTGCCGACGTCCTCCAGGTCGTCGAGGATGCGATCCCGGACTCGGTCGGCGAGGACGTTCGGGACCTGTACGAGACGATCCGGGACCTGGTGGTCGACGAGGACGCGTCGGACGACGAGAAGGCCGCCGCCGCGGCCGCGGTGCTCTCGAAGGCGAAGGGGGCGGGCGCCGGCACCGTCGTGGGACTGATCGCCGACCTCGCGACGTCCGACGCGACGGTCTCGCTGCTCGAGGACATCCTCGTGCTGCTCTACGACCTGGTGCACACGCTGGCGTTCCCGCACGTCGGGTTCGAGCTGGGCGGCGAGCGGGGGACCTGGACGCAGGTGGAGTTCGACGTCCGCAAGCGGCGCGGCGAGGCTCCCACGGTCGTCCGACGCACCCAGTACCCGTACTGCACCACGTCCTACCTGCTGGGCGGAGACGTCGTCAACGTCGAGCCGAACCCTCCGTCGTGGGCCGCGGAGGACCTGCGCGGCGCCGTGCAGGTCTGGTCGGAGGAGAAGCCTGCCAGCGACTTCACCTGGGTGCTGCTGGACTTCTCCGACCGGGTTGTCATCGACATCGAGAGCACGCAGAGCGTGATGATCGACCCGAGCTCGCTGCTGTCGGCGATGAGGGCGTACGCACGACAGCGGATCGTCGACCACATGGAGGCACGCAGCGAGGCGGCGACCGAGGCGCTCGGCGAGGCGGTCAAGGACCTCGTGGGCGACGGGTGGCTCGTCGATCTCGTCGAGTTCGTCGTCAGCGGCGTGCTCGATCTGCAGACCCTGATGGCGACCGTGGGCTTCGACCTGATGAGCCTGATCTTCCTTCCGCAGACGCTGGTGGTCGGCGAGATCCGGGTCGAGAGCACGCTCTCGCTCGCGGCCGAGCTGTCGTACCGCAGCACCGGGACGCCGGGCTGGGAGCTCGCGGTGCGGGGCCGGCGGTCCCAGTTCCCCGCGCTGGCGGTGTCGTTCGACAACGAGCAGGGCCGTGTCGACGTCGATGCCGGGACGGCCCACCCGCAGGGCTTCTACAGCCTGCTGCTCCTCGACGACGTGGAGATCCAGGTCGAGCCGCAGGACCTGTCCTCGTCCGCTCGGGTCAGCGGGTGACGAAGTCGATCAGCTCCTCGACCCGGCCGAGCAGGGCCGGGTCGAGGTCGGTGTAGCTGCGTACGGAGCCGAGGATCCGTTTCCACGCCTGCGCGATGTCGGCGTGGTTGCGGTGCGGCCAGCCGAGGCTCTGGCAGATCCCGTGCTTCCACGGGATCGAGCGCGGGACGGTGGGCCAGGCCTCGAGCCCGAGCCGCTCGGGCTTGACCGCCTGCCAGACGTCGACGTACGGGTGCCCGACGACGAGCACGTGCTCGCGGTGCGGGCCGCGGGTCACCGTGGACGCGATTCGCGCCTCCTTCGACCCGGGGACGAGGTGGTCGACGAGCACGCCGAGGCTGCGTCCGGGGCCGGGCCGGAAGTCCGCGACGACGCTGGGGAGGTCGTCGACGCCCTCGAGATACTCGACCGCGACGCCCTCGACCCGCAGGTCGTCGCCCCAGACCTTCTCGACCAGCTCGGCGTCGTGCCGGCCCTCGACGTAGATCCGGCTCTCGCGGGCGACCCGGGCCCGGGCGTCACGGACGACGGTCGAGCCCGAGGCTGTCCGGGTGGCGCGCTGCGGGGCCGTGCGGGCCGGCGCGCTCAGGACGACCGGGCGGCCCTCGAGCAGGAATCCCGGTCCGAGCGGGAAGGTGCGCCGCCGGCCGTGCCGGTCCTCCAGCTCCACGGTGTGCAGGTCGCGGTCGGTCCGGACCACGGCGCCGCAGAAGTCGGTCTGGACCTCCTCGACCACCAGGCCGACCTCGGCGACCGCGTCGACCGAGCGTCCGCGCGGGGGCTTGCGCCAGTCGCCGGAGAGGACGTCGGATCCGTAGCGGTCGTGACTCACCCGGGCACCGTAGCCGAGCGCGTCGGCCGTACCGGGCCGCGACACACGGGGTGTGCCCGAGTGCTGGTCCGGCTCGCTAGACTGGCACTCAGGATGCGAGAGTGCCAAGCGGTACGGCCCGCGCCGCACGAGCGCCGCGGGACCGCGCCGCGCGGCGACCAGCCGTGCGGCCCGTGCCGTACGAGAATCAGCAGGACGACCGGAGGGTGGTGAGCACCGTGCTGGACGAGCGCAAGCTCGCTGTCCTCCGCGCGATCGTGGAGGACTACGTCGCGACGCAGGAGCCGGTGGGTTCCCGCGCGCTGGTCGACCGGCACGGTCTGGGCGTATCGCCGGCGACCGTGCGCAACGACATGGCCGTGCTGGAGGAGGAGGGCTTCATCGCCCAGCCGCACACCAGCGCCGGGCGCATCCCGACCGACAAGGGATACCGGCTGTTCGTCGACCGGCTCGCGACCGTGCAGCGGCTCAGCGGCCCGGAGCGCCGGGCGATCGAGTCGTTCCTCGAGGGCGCCGTCGACGTCGACGACGTGGTCCAGCGGAGCGTGCGGCTGCTCGCGCAGCTGACCCATCAGGTGGCGCTCGTCCAGTACCCGACGCTCACCCGCTCGACCGTGCGGCACGTCGAGGTCGTCCCGCTCGACGGGACCCGCGTGCTCGTGGTGCTGATCACCAGCTCCGGCCGGGTCGACCAGCGGATCGTCGAGCTTCCCGAGGTCCTGGGGGAGGAGCTGCTCACCGACCTGCGTGCCCGGCTCCTCGGCGCCGCGCTCGGCCAGCGGCTCTCCGACGCCTCGACGTCGGTGGCCGACCTGATCGAGACCTTCCGCCCGTCCGAGCGGCCGCTGGTCACGGCGATCGTCACGACCTTGACGCGTGCGTTCTCCGACGAGCGCGCCGACGAGCGGGTCGCGGTCGGGGGCGCGGCCAACCTCGCGCGCTTCGGCACGGACTTCGAGACGTCGGTGAAGCCGGTGCTGGAGGCGCTGGAGGAGCACGTGGTGCTGCTGAAGCTGCTCGGCGAGGCGACGTCGCCGAGCACCCTGACCGTCCGCATCGGCGCGGAGGGTCCCTACGAGGAGCTCGCGACGACCTCGGTGGTCGCGACCACCTACGGCACGGAGATCGAGCCGCTCGCCACCCTCGGCGTGGTCGGCCCGACCCGGATGGACTACCCAGGCACGATGGCGGCGGTACGCGCGGTGGCGCGCTACGTCGGCCAGACCTTGAGCGACTGAGGCCCGCAGGGCACCGGACGAGACGACGACTAGGACACGATGAGCCAGGACTACTACGAGACCCTCGGGGTGAGCCGCCAGGCGACGCCGGAGGAGATCAAGAAGGCCTACCGCAAGCTGGCGCGCAGCCTGCACCCCGACGTCAATCCCGACCCGGACGCGCAGGAGCGCTTCAAGAGCGTGACGGTGGCCTACGAGGTGCTGTCCGACCCCGAGAAGCGTTCGCTGTACGACCGCGGCGGCGACCCGATGGGCCACGCCGGCGGTGGCGGGTTCGGCTCGGGGTTCACGTTCAGCGACATCATGGACGCGTTCTTCGGCGGACAGGGCACCCAGCGCGGTCCGCGCGGGCGTGCGCGGCGCGGCAACGACGCGTTGATCCGGATCTCCGTCGACCTCGCCGAGGCCGCGTTCGGGACGACCCGCGAGCTCAAGGTCGACACCGCCGTGGTCTGCGAGCGCTGCCACGGGCAGGGGTCGGCCGACGGCGCCGAGCCGGTCGCGTGCCACACGTGCCGCGGCAGCGGTGAGGTCCAGCACGTCCAGCGCTCGTTCCTCGGCGACATCCGCACGGCACGGCCGTGCCCCACCTGCGCGGGCTACGGCACGGTGATCACGAACCCGTGCGAGGAGTGCGGCGGTGACGGACGGGTCCGTTCGCGCCGGACCCTGACCATCAAGGTCCCGCACGGCGTCGACAGCGGCACCCGGATCCAGCTGGCGGGTGAGGGCGAGGTCGGACCCGGCGGCGGGCCGGCCGCCGACCTCTACGTCGAGGTCGAGGTCGAGCCGCACCAGGTCTTCACGCGGCGCAAGGACGATCTGCACTGCGACGTCCGGGTGCCGATGACGGCTGCGGCGCTCGGGACCCAGGTCGTGCTGCCGACCCTCGAGGCGGACACCGGCGTCGAGGGCGACGACGCCTCGCTCACGTTCGACATCGCGGCCGGCACCCAGTCGGGGGAGTCGATCACGCTGCGGGGCCGCGGTGTCCCGCACCTGCGCGGCGTGGGTCGCGGCGACCTGGTCGTGCGGGTGGTGGTCGAGACGCCGACGAAGCTCGACGAGGCGCAGCGCGACCTGCTGACCCAGCTCGCCCAGGCGCGCGGGGAGGAGCGGGTCGAGGCCGAGTTCGCGGCGCCGCACCGCGGCGTGTTCACGCGCCTGCGCGACGCGTTCCGCTGATCTCGGCCCGGTGCGTTCGTACGTACGCCCTCGTCACGTGGACGGCCGAGGTGCGGCGCCGGGAGCGGAGCGTCCGAATCGTGCTCGCGCAACGTCGGAGGCGCCGCCTACCATGGAGGGGTCCCGTCCGGTCGATGAAGGAGTTCTGCCCCCGAGGGGGCGCCGATGACTACGCCTGAGCCTCTCCAGCACACGGTCACGATCCCCGCGAGCATCCCGATGGTGGCCCTGCTCGGACCCGCCGACGAGTTCCTGCGGCTGATCGAGGCCTCCTTCGATGCCGACGTGCACGTGCGTGGCAACGAGATCGCGATCCGGGGGACCGCCGCCGAGTCGGCGCTGATCGAGCGGCTGCTCGGCGAGCTGGTCACGATGATCCGGACCGGCCAGGGCCTGACCCGCGAGACGATCGAGCGCAGCATCGCGATCCTGCGCACCGAGACCGAGGAGCGTCCGGCCGACGTCCTCAGCCTCAACATCCTGTCCAACCGTGGGCGCACGATCCGCCCGAAGACCCTGAACCAGAAGCGCTACGTCGACGCGATCGACAAGCACACGGTCGTCTTCGGGATCGGGCCGGCGGGCACCGGCAAGACCTACCTCGCGATGGCCAAGGCCGTGCAGGCGCTCCAGGCCAAGGAGGTCAACCGGATCATCCTGACGCGACCGGCGGTGGAGGCGGGCGAGAACCTCGGCTACCTTCCGGGCACCCTGAGCGAGAAGATCGACCCGTACCTGCGGCCGCTCTACGACGCGCTGCACGACATGCTCGACCCCGAGTCGATCCCGAAGCTCATGGCCGCGGGGACGATCGAGGTCGCACCGTTGGCCTACATGCGCGGCCGGACGCTCAACGACGCCTTCATCATCCTCGACGAGGCCCAGAACACCTCGCCCGAGCAGATGAAGATGTTCCTGACGCGCCTCGGCTTCGGCTCCAGGATGGTGGTCACGGGCGACGTCACGCAGATCGACCTGCCGACCGGCCAGCGCAGCGGGCTGCGGGTGGTCCAGGAGATCCTCAGCGGGGTGCGCGACGTCGCGTTCCCGCGTCTCACCGGGGCCGACGTCGTCCGGCACAAGCTGGTCGGGCGGATCGTCGCGGCCTACGACGAGTACGAGGGTGCGGCCGGTGAACGTCGACGTTCTCGATGAGTCGAGCTGGCGCGACGCCGACGGGGATCCGGTCGACGTCGACACGCTGACCAGGCTGGTCCGCTTCACGATGAGCCGGATGCGGCTCGCGCCCGGCACCGAGGTGACGATGATCGTCGTGGACCCCGACACCATGACGCAGTACAACGAGAAGTGGATGCACAAGGACGGGCCCACCGACGTGCTGTCCTTCCCGATCGACGAGCTGCGTCCCGGCAGCGACGACATCGAGGCCGAGGAGGGCTACCTCGGGGACATGCTGCTCTGCCCGGAGGTCGCAGCGAAGGACGCTGCGGCGGAGGGGCTGGAGCTCGGGTCCCACCTCGAGCTGCTGACCGTTCACGGGGTGCTGCACCTGCTGGGCTACGACCATGCCGAGCCGGACGAGCACCGTGAGATGTTCGGTCTGCAGGACCGGCTGCTCGCGCTGTGGCGTGACGGCGATCGGGAGGACGCATGAACGCCGACTGGTGGGCCCTGGGCACGGCGATCGCCCTCGTGCTGATGGCGGGGCTGCTGGCCAGCATCGACGCCGCGCTGTCGACGTTCTCGCGCGCTCGCGCCGACGAGCTGGCCGAGGAAGGACGCTCGGGCGCCGCGGCCCTCCGCCGGATCGTCCACGACCCCGCCCCCTTCATCAACACCGCCCTGCTGCTGCGGATCATCGCCGAGACGGCCGCCGTCGTGCTGGTCGCGGTCGTCGTCGTGCACGCCACCGACGACGGCTGGCTCCCGGTCCTGCTGACCGCGCTGGCGCTCTCGGCGGTGTCGTTCGTGGCGATCGGCGTGGGGCCGCGCACGCTCGGCCGGCAGAAGTCGGAGCGCGTCGCGCTGCTGTCCGCGGGCCCGCTCGCGCTCGTCACCCGGATCCTCGGCCCCGTTCCGCGGTTGCTGATCGTGATCGGCAACGCGCTGACGCCCGGCAAGGGCTTCCGCGAGGGACCGTTCTCCTCGGAGGCCGAGCTGCGCGAGATGGTGGACCTGGCCGAGCAGAGCGCCCTGATCGAGTCGGGGGAGCGCCAGATGATCCACTCGGTCTTCGAGCTCGGCGACACGGTCGTCCGCGAGGTGATGGTGCCGCGGACCGACGTGGTGTTCATCGAGCGGTCCAAGAAGCTGCGCCAGGCGATGTCGCTCGCGCTGCGGTCCGGCTACTCGCGGATCCCGGTGACCGGTGAGAGCCTGGACGACGTCGTCGGGATGGCCTACCTCAAGGACATCACCAAGCGCGTCTTCGACAGCCGCGAGGCCGAGACCACCGAACGGGTGGAGTCGGTGATGCGGGAGTGCACCTACGTCCCGGACTCCAAGCCCGCGGCCGACCTGCTCCGCGAGATGCAGGCGCAGCGCACCCATGTCGCGATCGTGATCGACGAGTACGGCGGCACGGCGGGGATGGTCACCATCGAGGACATCCTCGAGGAGATCGTCGGGGAGATCACCGACGAGTACGACGCGCCGCCGGACGACGTCGAGCACCTCTCGAACGGCTCGATCCGGATCAGCTCCCGCTACGACGTCGACGACCTGGGGGATCTGTTCGGGGTGCCGATCGACGACGACGACGTCGACTCCGTCGGTGGTCTCATGGCCAAGCACCTCGGCAAGGTGCCGATCGCCGGCAGCGAGATCGAGATGGAGGGTCTGCGTTTCGTGGCCGAGGGCCCGACGGGCCGCCGCAACCGGATCGGCACCGTCGTCGTCAGCCGCGTCACCGAGCAGACCGAGCGCGAGACGTCACTCGGCTCGGTCGCGTCCGGCTGAGGCGTCTATCGTGTCCGCCATGGCTGACCCGTCCGAGCCCCTCGCCGTCGACGACCCCGAGGACCGCAAGATCGTCACGCTCGCACGCGCGTCGCGTGCCCGCACCGGCGCGGCCGAGGGGGCCGCGGTCCGCGACTCCGACGGTCGCACGTACGCCGCCGCGACCGTCGCGCTCCCGTCGCTGCAGGTCTCGGCGCTGCGCCTGGCCGTCGCGATGGCGGTCAGCTCCGGAGCGAAGAGTCTCGAGGCCGCAGCAGTGAGCACGGGCTCGGACCGCGTCGACGCCGACGACCTCACGGCGGTCCGCGACCTCGCCGGCGACGGGATCGCTGTGCTGCGGGCCGACCCGCACGGCGCGGTCCACGAGGTCGCGCGGTCGTGACCGCCTTCCGGTCCGGATTCGCGTGCTTCGTCGGCCGCCCGAACGCCGGGAAGTCGACGCTGACGAATGCCCTGGTGGGGGAGAAGGTCGCGATCACCTCGTCGCGGCCGCAGACCACCCGTCACGTGATCCGCGGACTGGTCACGACGGCCGACGCACAGCTGATCCTCGTCGACACCCCTGGGCTGCACCGGCCGCGCACCCTGCTGGGTGAGCGGCTCAACGACCTCGTGCGCACCACGTGGGCGGAGGTCGACGCGATCGGAGTGTGCCTGCCGGCCGACCAGCGGATCGGTCCGGGGGACCGCTACATCGTCGGGCAGCTGGCGAAGGTCCGCCGTACGCCCATGGTGGCGATCGCCACCAAGTCCGACACCGTGTCGCCGGACCGCCTGCTCGAGCACCTCGCGGCCATCGGTGCGCTCGCCGACGAGCTCGGGGTGACGTGGCGCCACGTGGTGCCGGTCTCGGCCGTGTCCGGATACCAGGTCGAGCACCTCCGGGACCTGCTCGTCGCCGAGCTGCCCGAGGGGATGCCGCTGTACCCGGAGGGCCAGCTGACCGACGAGCCCGAGGAGACGCTGGTCGCCGAGGTGATCCGGGAGGCCGCGCTCGAAGGGGTGCGCGACGAGCTTCCGCACTCGATCGCGGTGGTCATCGAGGAGATGGTCGCTCGTGAGGATCGTCCCGAGGACCGGCCCCTGGTCGATGTGCGCGCCAACATCTTCGTCGAGCGGGAGAGCCAGAAGGGCATCGTGATCGGCCGCAAGGGTGCCCGGTTGCGCCAGATCGGCAGCGACTCACGGTCCCAGATCGAGCGGATCCTCGGGACCCCGGTCTATCTGGATCTGCACGTCAAGGTGGCCAAGGACTGGCAGCGCGACCCCAAGCAGCTGCGCCGCCTGGGCTTCTAGGCGTACGCGGCTCCCGCTGGTCGAGGCGCGAGCGCAGCGAGTGATCGAGACCCCCCGGGGGGCCTGGTGGTGCGGGTCTCGATCGAGGGTTCGTTCCTCACCCTCGCCTCGACCAACGGAAGGGCGTCAGTCCTTCGTCTTCGCGAAGCACGTGCCCCAGCGCTCGCCCTTGCCCCAGGAGTACTTGCTGGGGGAGACGTAGCCGTACTCGAACGCCTCGCGGGTGCCGAGCCACGACCGTACGGCGCCGCCGCACTTGTCGCGCATGGTGCCTTGGATGTCCTTGCGCCCGGGGAACTTCGCCTTGCCGGAGCCGAGCTTGATCGCGTCCACCGCACGCCACCGGTGCTTCTTCGTGCACAGCACCGTCCCTGCCGCCGTCCGGATGTCGCCGCGGACGCACGAACCGTACTTCTTCGCCTTCTTCGAGCCGTCCAGGGCGTTCTTGGTCTTCTTCGGGAGCGCGGTCAGGCGGTTGCCGGCGTCGAGCGTGACGTCGCAGCGCATCCACGACGCGCCGTCGGCGGACTGCGCCGCGCTGGGCACCCCGACGACGAACCCGAACTGCGAGGTCTTGAGCGCCGCGACGTTGACGCCGAGCCAGTCGGCCAGCGCCGGCTCGCAACGCTTGCGCGCCGTGCGCAGGATCTCGGAGGTGTCGTAGTCGGTCACGGCCGCGCGCACCTGCTTGGGCATCGGGCGGACCAGGTAGGTCTGCGCGGTCGCGCCCTTGCACGCGACGGCCGCGGTGTCGTCGTCGGACACCTGGAGCGCCACGTCGGTGGGTTGCGGCTTGTGGCACTCACCGACCGAAGGGCGGGGTGCGGCGGCCTGCTCGGGTGTGGCCGACTCGGTCGGCTCCGATCCCTCGGTCGGTGGGAGGGTCCGGACCGGCGGAGTGCTGGCCGACGGGTCGCTGGTCGGGTCGGCCGAGTCCACGGTGTCGCCGGCCGATCCGCACGCTGACAGCAGCAGGGCGCCGGCGGCGGCCATGGCAGCGAGCACGCGTCGGCGCGGGCGGGTCGGGTCCTGGACGGGGTCCGGCACGGGGCTCCTCCGGGGGTCGGCGGTTCGACGCGTGCCAGTGTACGGGTGACCCTATTGGTCGGTCCGGGTCCAGCACAGCCCGAACCGCTCCCCGGCCGCCCACGCAGCACGCGTCGGTGGACGCCAGCCGACGGCGATGTCGCCGGTCTCGTTGCCGGTCCAGGCGCGGGCGGGGTCCTCGCACCGCTCCAGGACGTCGCCGCGGACCTCCGACCGCCCCGGGTACGGGTCGTCGCCGCTGCCGAGCCGCTGCGCGTCGATCGCCCGCCACGTGTGGTCGAGATCACAGATCCGCTGGCCACGGCCTTCGTTCAGGCCCGATTCCCCCGTCTTCGCGCAGGCTCCCCAGCGGTCGAGCGCCTCGTCGTCGCTCAGCATCCCGGCCGATCGGCGCGGCAGCCGCGCGAGGGTGTCGGCGGTGCGCTTGACCACCACGTCGCACCGCAGCCACCGGGCTCCCGCGGCGAGATCCTCGTCGGACGGGACGTAGAAGGTCGACTCGACCCGGGAGAGAGCGAGCCGCTCGGTCGTCGCACCGACGTGCCGCCGGAGCTGCCGGCGACAGGTGTCGCGCGCCTCCGAGACCACGGCGGCCGGTGGCGCCGTGGCGCTGAGCCGGCCGACGTGGAACGTCTGCGCGTTGTGGCGCTGCCCGCACGCGACGCCGGCCGCGTCGTTCTGGGCCTCCTGGGTCTCGGCGAACGTGACCCGGTAGCACGCGGCGTCCGCCGGGGGCGGGGCGACGGTGGGGGTCGCGGAGGCCGTGGCTTGCTCGGACGCAGTGCCGCCGTCGTCCGGGTCCGCCTCCTCGGACGTCGCGTCCGCGGAGGTCTCTGCGCCCGGCTCGTCGTCCGACCCGGTGCAGGCGCCGAGGGCGAGCAGCGCGAGCGTCGCCGTCGCCGCGAACGCCCCACGGACCGCGCGGTGCTGCCGGTGATGCCTCATGCCAGCCAGCGTAGGAGCGCGGCCCAGCCCCGCACGTCGGCGGGCGCCCCGCACGTCGGCGGGCGCCACGACGTCGGCGGGCTCAGTCCATCAGCGTCGCGGCCAGCGTCGCCCCGAGCTCGTACGCCGCGGCGCGCTGCTCCTCGCCGACGGCGCCCAGGACCGACAGGACCTCGGCGCTCTGCCGCCAGCCGAGGGCGCCGACGATCGACTCGACCGAGCGGACCGCGCCGGTGGTGTCGTAGCGGCCGTGCACCCACAGGCCGAACGGCTTCTTCGGCGTCTCCGCGGTGCCGGCGGAGCCGTCGTCGGCCAGCTGACCGCCGGCCTGGAGGAAGATCGTGTCGAAGAAGTGCTTGAGGGCACCACTCATGTAGCCGAAGTTCGCGGTCGTCCCGAGCAGGTAGCCGTCCGCGCCGAGCACATCGGAGGCGTCCGCCTCGAGCGCGGGCCGGACGACGACGTCGACGCCGCTGACGTCGGGGTGCCGTGCGCCGTCGACGGCAGCCTCCGCGAGCTCCCGTACGGCCGGGGTCGGTGCGTGGTGGACGACCAGCAAGGTGCTCATGGGCCCGAGGCTAACGGCCCGCCCTCGCGCGTACCGGCGAGCGTGGGCTATCGTGGATGCGCCATGGATCGCGTGCGCCTCCTCCTTCGGTGCCGCGGCGAGGGTTCGCTCTAGGTCGGACCCCCTCGTCGCGGAGTTTGTCCTGGCCGGCCGCCAGCCGCACCACAGCGGCGCGCCACTCCGAGTGAGACGAGGATTCTCATGGCCATCTCTCCCCAGCAGCCCAGCGGCATGCCGCACCAGCGCTACCGCGCGTTCGAGCCGATCGACATCCCGGACCGTACCTGGCCCACCAGGACGGTGACGGAGGCCCCGCGCTGGTTGTCGACCGATCTCCGCGACGGGAACCAGGCGCTGATCGACCCAATGACGCCCGCACGCAAGCGCCGGATGTTCGACACGCTCGTACGGATGGGCTACAAGGAGATCGAGGTCGGGTTCCCGAGCGCGAGCGAGACCGACTTCGCGTTCGTGCGGCACCTGATCGAGGACGACCTGATTCCCGACGACGTGACGATCTCGGTTCTCACCCAGGCCCGCGAGGATCTGATCGAGCGCACCGCGCAGTCGCTGGTCGGTGCGGACCGGGCCAACATCCACCTCTACAACGCAGTCGCTCCGCTGTTCCGCCGGGTCGTCTTCGGCGTCGACCGGGCCGAGTGCCGCACCATCGCGGTCCGCGGGACCGAGATGGTGATGAAGTTCGCCGAGCAGCACCTCCCCGGCACCGACTTCGGCTACCAGTACTCGCCGGAGATCTTCACCGGCGCCGAGCTCGACTTCTCCGTCGACGTCTGCGAGGCGGTGATGGACGTGTGGCAGCCGGGACCCGATCGCGAGATCATCCTCAACCTGCCGGCGACCGTCGAGATGGCGACGCCGAACGTCTACGCCGACCAGATCGAGTGGTTCTCCCGCGCGATCACCCGCCGCGAGCACGTCGCGATCTCGCTGCACCCGCACAACGACCGCGGCACCGCGGTGGCCGCGACCGAGCTGGCGATGATGGCCGGCGCCGACCGGGTCGAGGGGTGCTTGTTCGGGCACGGGGAGCGCACCGGCAACGTCGACCTGGTGACGCTGGGCATGAACCTGTTCAGCCAGGGGATCGACCCGCAGATCGACTTCTCCGACATCGACGAGATCCGCCGGACCGTGGAGTACTGCACGAACCTGCCGGTCCATCCGCGTCACCCGTACGCCGGGGACCTGGTCTACACGGCGTTCTCCGGCTCGCACCAGGACGCGATCAAGAAGGGCCTGGAGGACCTCGACCGCCGCGCCGCCGAGCAGGGCATCGACGTCTCCGCGATCGACTGGGAGGCTCCGTACCTGCCGATCGACCCGCACGACGTGGGCCGCTCGTACGAGGCCGTGATCCGCGTGAACAGCCAGTCCGGCAAGGGCGGCGTCGCGTACATCATGAAGTCCGAGCACCAGATGGACCTGCCGCGCCGGCTCCAGATCGAGTTCAGCCGTGTCGTCCAGACGATGACCGAGGGCGAGGCGGGGGAGCTGTCTCCGGAGCAGATCTGGGCGGCCTTCTCCGCGGAGTACCTCGAGCGGACCACGCCGTACGCGCTGGAGGCGTTCCGGTCCTCGACGCTGCACGACGGGCTCGACGAGCTCGTCGTCGACGTCCGGGTCGACGACCAGGTGCACTCGCTCAAGGGTGAGGGCAACGGTCCGGTGGCGGCGTTCGTGGATGCGATCCGCTCGGTCAACGGCGACATCCGCGTCCTCGACTACGCCGAGCACGCGCTGTCGGCCGGCGGCGACGCGGTCGCCGCGGCGTACGTCGAGTGCGAGCTCGGCGACCGGATCGTCTGGGGCGTCGGGGTGGACGCGAACATCGTGACCGCCTCGCTCAAGGCCGTCGTCTCCGCCGCGAACCGCGCGTCCGCGTCGCGCTGACGACCACCCCGCCGTACCCGGGCCGGGACGGGGTCCTGCCGGCGTCGTGCAGACAGAACGCTGACAGAACGCAGCGTCGTTACGTTCGGCTCGCCGTGGCAGAGGTCTGCCACACAGGCGAGAGGGGACGTCATGGCTGTGCGGGCACGAGGACCTCGTGGACGGTTCGTCAGGTTGGTGGTGGGGGCCGCGATGGCGGCTGCGGCCCTCGTCGGGGTGTCCCCGCCACCGGCGTCGGCGGCGCCGTCCGAGAACTGCGTCGGTGACTTCGAGTGCATCGATCTGGTGAACGGCAAGGGTGAGGTCTTGCTCGGCGACTATCCCGTGGATCTGGTCCCGGTGCGCAGTGAGCCCAGTCGCGCCGGGGATCAGCCGTGGGAGGGGACGTTCCAGCTCAGGCTTCGCGAAGAGTCCGGCGAGACCTACTGCATGAGCGTCGATCCGGTCAACTTCATCCGGTCGTGCGAGGCGAACGACATCACGCAGGCGTTCGCCTTCGAGCCGGTGTCGGGGAACGCGTGGACAGGAACTGACGTCATCGACACGGAGTCGTGGTCACCGTGGACGTCGAACGCCGGGTCTGCGTACTTCCACCTTCGTCCGGCGGTGGGGCCTGAGAGCTGCGTCTTCCTCTCCACCGGCATCCTCGCCATCGGCGTTGACTGCGGTGATGCTCCTGAGCTGAAGCTGCGGTTCGAGGGGCTCGAGCGGGCCGAGGTCACGGCACGGGTGATCGGATCCGCGATGGAGTTCGCGCTCGACCGTTGCCGCGGGAACACGGCTCTCTGCGCGACCCAGCTCCGCGACCGCACGAACGGGACCGTTCTCTCGGACTGGGACCGCATCGACCAGGTCACCATCGACGCTCGGCCGAACCCGGTGGTCCGAGCAGCCGGCTGCGCCAGCGGCGGGGGTCCGCAGTCGATCTACAACGGCGGGACCGAGCCCATGTCGACGACGATCGGGGCCAGTGCCACCAACGAGTACAGCCACTCGGTCAGCACGAGCCTCTCGGTCGAGAACAGCTTCAGCTTCGGGAAGGACTCGGCCTTCTTCAAGTACGAGCTGAAGGTCACCGCGACCGCGTCCTACGGCCGAACCTGGACCGAGAGCAAGACGGTCGAGCAGGACGTGCAGTGGACGATCCCCCCGCGGCGGTTCGCCACCGCCACCCTCTCGACCGCCGCGATCCAAGGATCCGGGTCCTGGCGGTTCAACCTGGGCTCGTCCCATCCCTGGGAGACGCGCGACGTCGTCGATCTGGCGATCCCGTACGCGTTCAGCTCGGCGGCCTCCGCGCCCGACACGACGCTGGCGGTGCAGAACAGCTGGGGGCAGAAGGCGTGCGACGCGGACCCGTCGGCGGTGCTCGGCGACGGCAAGCAGGTCTCGGTGACGAACACGACGGCGCCGACGGGCGGACCGATCCCCGGTGACGTCCTCACCGCGAACGCGGATCCGTCGTGGTGGGAGGAGCCTCGGTCGGCGGGGACGCCGGCACCAGGCGTGAACCTGATCTACCAGTGGTACCGCCAGCGGGGCAGTGAGGCGCCGACCGCGATCCCCGGTGCGACGAAGAAGAACTACACCGTGACCGGCGACGACATCACCGACGACGAGATCCTCGAGTGGGTCGGCCCGTACCACCTGTACGTCGGGGTGACCGACGTGGCGACCGCGAACCGGTTCGACAGCCTCGAGTCGTTCGCCGTCGCGACCGACGCGACCCGGACCGAGCGCAGACCGGTCAGCACAGGACCGAAGCCGACGACGCTGCGGATCACGGTCGAGAACCCCGGCGCGGCAGCGACCGAGGACACCGAGATCGCCGTCGAGGCGACCACCGACAGCGCGTCCACGATCCCGACGGGGACGGTGACGATCTACGACGTCAACGGGCCGCTCACCGACGCCACGCTGGGTGCCGACGGCACGGGGAGGGCGTGGGTCCGCCTGGCCCCCGGGATGCACGAGCTGGCGGGAACGTACCTGGGTGACGGCAGCGCGGGCGCCGCGGTCAGCACGCGGGTGCGCACGACCGTGCGGCGGGCGGAGACCGAGACGACGCTTCAGCTGCCGGGCCGCGTGCGGGCGTTGGCGCCGACCACGGCACGGGTGACGGTCGAGGGCGAGGGCGGCACGCCGACAGGGAACGTACGGCTGTACGACGGAGGGACGCCGCTCGGGGCAGCCGTTCCGCTCGACGGCGACGGGACCGCGCGGATCGATCTCAGCGGCTTCGACGAGGTCGGCGCCCGTGACCTGTCGGCGAGCTACGCCGGCAGCAGCCTGTACGCGACCTCGACCAGCGAGGGGCGGACGATCGAGGTCACCGAGGTCCCGACCTCGACCACGCTCGGGGTCGACGGGGCCGCGTCGGCGGGCGGTGCACTGCGGCTGACCGCTCGGGTCGCCGCTGGGGCTGCGCCGACACCGACGGGTGCGGTGCAGTTCACCGACCGTGGGCGTCCGCTCGGCGAGCCGGTCGCGCTCCGCAACGGCTCGGCATCCCTGCGGATCGACGACCTCGTTGCCGGTGCCCGGCACGTGCTCCGCGCGTCGTACGAGCCGGACGCGCCGTACGGCGCCTCGATCAGCCGGGAGCGGGACGTCAGCGTCGCGTCGTCGGCGACCTCGTTGCGTCTGTCGAGCTCGAACGTCGTGATCGCCCGTGGTGACCGGGTCGCCCTGCGTGCGAAGGCCCGTACGGGCGGGTCCGAGCCCGCAGGGACCGTGCGCTTCTACGCCGACGGCCGCGCGCTGGGGGCCCGGACCGTCGACGGGGACGGCGTCGCCGTCCTGCGGACCGCGACGCTGCCGACGGGCAAGCTGCGCCTGTCCGCCCGGTTCACGCCGTCGGCGGGATCCGGGCTGGCGAGCGCGACGGCGCCGACGGTCGTCCAGGACGTCCGTCGGTACCGCAGCGCGGTGAAGGCCGTCGTCGCCGACACCGGGCTCAAGCGCCGCGAGCGGCTGGTGGTGACCGGGTCGGTCGCGATCGCGGGCCGCCCCGGGGCTGCCCTGACAGCCCGGCGGGTGTGGCTGCTCGTCGACGGCGAACGGGTCGCGTCCGGGCGCCTCGGGCGAGACCGGACGTACGTCCTGCGGCTCGCGGCGAAGAAGCTGTCGAAGGGCCGGCACCTGGTGCGCGTGGCGTACGTCGGGTCGCCGAGGCCGTCCGTGGCGCCGGGAGCCTCGCGCGTGACGGTCGTCCGCCGGCGCTGAGGTGTGGGTTGCACCGCGCTGACTTCCGTTCGTCCATCCCGTCAGCGCGGTGCAGTTCATGCAACAGATCCACAGCGAAACGGCAACCACGGTACGTTTCCGCAGGCATTGACCGGCTGCGGAAGGGCGGACCATGACGTACGGGGGACGGCGTGAGGGCGCCGGGCATCTCAAGCGACGACTGATCACACTGCTGGCGGGAGTCGGTGTCTCCGCGGGGATGCTGGCGACGGCGGCTCCACCGGCCTCGGCCGCGCCGCCCGAGAACTGCGTGGGGGCGATCGAGTGCCTCTACCTGGTCTCGGCCACCGACGGCAGCGATCTCGTCGGCGGCACGCCGCTCGACATCGTCATCCTCGATACCGAGCCGAGCGGCACGGGCGCCACCCAGGCCTGGGAAGGCAGCGTCCAGATCCAGGACCGCTCGGGCGCCACGCCGCAGTGTCTGCGGACGGCGATCGCGGTCACCTCCTGGGCCGACTGCGACAACTCGATCGCCCAGCGCTGGGCCTTCGAGCCGGCGTCCGGCCAGCCGGACGTCGACGGCCACGACGTCATCGACACCGACGCGTGGAACCCCTGGACCTCGGGCGCCGGCAGCGAGTTCTTCTATGTCCGGCCGGTCCTGCTGGGGGTCGGGGTCGCGGGCGACGCCTGCCTCGAGCTCGGCGCCGACGCCGTCGACGTCGCCACGGTGGCATGCGATGCCGAGGAGGTGGCCCAGCAGTTCCGGTTCGGCGCCTACGACGGCGACCCCGACCGGGCGCAGAAGACGCAGGCGCAGAAGGCCGAGGTCACCTCGGTCGTCCTCGGGTCCGCGTTCGACCAGGCGCTCGCACGGTGTGCGATCGACAAGAACACGTGCGCGACGCGACTCACCGACGACACCAGCGGCGACGTGCTGTCGGACTGGGACCGGATCGACGCGCTGACGATCGATGCGCGGCCGACCCCGGTCGTCAGCGCCGCGGGCTGCGCGGCGGCCTCGGGACCGAAGACCATCTACAACGGCGGCACGGAGCCGATGTCGACCACGATCGGCGCGAGCGCGACGAACGAGTACAGCTACTCCTTCACCCTCGGGCTGAGCGCGGCGCTCGCGTTCACCTACAAGAAGCCCTTCTTGGAGGCCCAGCTCACGATCACCGCGTCGGCCGAGTACGGCCGGACCTGGACCGAGAGCTCCACGGTCTCGCGCGACGTCGCATGGACGATCCCACCGCGCCGCTACGCCACAGCCGCGCTGACCACGACCGCGGTGCGGGCCACCGGGTCGTGGCGGCTGGGTGAGAGCTCCTTCCACCCGTGGGAGACGCGCGACGCCGTCGAGCTCTCCATCCCCTACTCGACGGAGTCGGCGGCCGGGGTCCCCGACTCGGTGCTGGGGGTGTTCAACAGCTGGGCTCCGAAGGGGTGCGCCGCGGACGCACCGGCGGTGCTCGCCTCCGGTGAGCAGCTGTCGGTCTCGAACACCACGGCGCCGACGGGCGCGCCGATCCCAGGCGACGTGCTGGAGGCGTCGGCCGACGAGGCCTGGTGGGTGGTGCCGAACGGCGACGGCAGCGGGTACGTCCCGGCTCCCGGCGTCAACCTGAAGTACCAGTGGTACCGCCAGCGCGGCGACGAGGAGCCGGTGGCCATCCCCGGCGCGTACGGCCCGACCTACACCGTCACCGGCGACGACGTCACCGACGACGAGATCCTCGAGCGGTTCGGCCCGTACCACCTCTACATCGGGGTCACCGATGTCGCGAGCTCCAGCCGCTTCGACAGCCTCGAGTACGTCTCCGTCGCCACCGATGCCGTCCGTGCCGGGCGGACGCCGGACAGCACCGGCCCGAAGGCCTCGGCTCTGACCCTGTCCGTCGCGAACCCGGGCGCGACCGCGACGCAGGACACCGAGATCCTGGTCGTGGCCACGGCCGACGGGGCCACACCGACGGGGACGGTGACGATCCGGGACGGCGGGGTCCCGCTCACCACCGTGACGCTGGGCTCCGACGGCACGGCACGGACCTGGGTCCGCCTCGCTCCGGGTGTCCACGACCTCGACGCCACGTACCTCGGCGACAGCACCGTCGGCGCGGCCGTCAGCTCCCTGGCCCGGACGACGATCACCCGCGCTCCGACGACCACCGCGCTGCAGCTGCCGAGCGAGGTGCGGGCGCTCGCGCCGACCGCGGCCCGGGTCACGGTCAGCGGCGCCGGCGGTGACCCGAGCGGCACGGTCCAGCTGTACGACGGGGGCCGCGCGCTGGGCGACCCGGTCACGCTGGGGTCCGACGGGACCGCCGAGGTCGACCTGCCGGGGTTCGAGGCGGTCGGGTCGCACGACCTGTCGGCCTCGTACGCGGGTGATGCGACCTACGCCCCGTCGGCGAGCGCGGAGCGCACGGTCGAGGTCGGGGTCGCGCCGACGACGACCCGACTCGCGGTCGACGGGTCGCCGACCCCCGGCGGTGCGCTGGACCTCAGGGCGACGGTGAGCCTGGGCGGCACCGTCCCGGCCGGCACGGTCCCGACCGGCACCGTGCAGTTCACCGATGGCGATGAGCCGGTCGGGGCGCCGGTCATGCTCGACGGCGGGGAGGCGACCACGTCGATCCGCGGTCTGACCGCCGGGTCGCGGATGAGGCTGCGAGCGACCTACGTGGCCGACGAGCCCTTCGCCGGGTCCGAGAGCCTCGCCCGGTCGGTCGTCGTGGAGAACGTGCCGTCGTCGGTCGCACTGTCGACGTCGAAGGCGCTGATCGCGCGAGGTGACCGGATCGTGCTGCGCTCGCGGGTCAGGGCCCGCGGGGTCGACCCGCGGGGGACCGTGCGGTTCTTCGCCGACGGGCGCTCCCTCGGGGTCAGACGAGTCGACTCCGCAGGCATCGCGCGGCTCCGGACGTCCGACCTGCCGGCCGGGACGGTGCGCCTGTCGGCGGAGTTCGCCCCGGCGCTCGGCAACGGGACGAAGGGCTCCGCCTCGCCCGCGGTGCGGCAGGTCGTGCGTCGCTTCCACGCGAAGGTGAAGGCATCGGTGGCCGATGACCGGATCCGTCGCCGTGACCGGCTCGTGGTGAAGGGCTCGGTCGTCGTGGCGGAGCGTCAGCGCAAGCGGCTGACCGCGCGGCGCGTCTGGCTGACCGTCGACGGCGACCGGATCAAGAAGGGCCGGGTGCGTGCGAACGGCTCGTTCACGATCCGGGTGTCGGGGCGGGAGCTGTCGAAGGGCCGGCACGTGGTCCGGGTGACCTACGTCGGCTCGGCGCGGCCGTCGGTGGCGCCGGGGACCTCGCGGACGGTGGTGGTCCGTCGGCGGTGAGCAGGGCGACCGTCCGGACGTACGATTCGCACCCCTCGCGCGCACGAGCGCCGCGTGATGACGCCGAGTCGTACGTCCGGACGGTCGTTCCTCGGGGCACAATGAGCACGTGCCCCTGTACCGCGACGAGGCCGTCGTCCTGCGCAACCAGAAGCTGGGCGAGGCGGACCGGATCGTCACCCTGCTGACCCGTCAGCGGGGCCGCGTGCGTGCGGTGGCCAAAGGTGTGCGGCGGACGACGTCGCGGTTCGGGTCGCGGACGGCGCCGTTCATGCACATCGATCTCCAGCTCGCCGAGGGGCGCACGCTGGACGTGATCACGCAGGTCGAGACGATCGGCGCGTTCGCCGGGTCGATCGGAGCCGACTACGGCGCCTACACGGCGGGGACGTCGATGCTCGAGGCGGCCGACCGGCTCGTCGGCGAGGACGGCCATCCCGCGCAGCAGCAGTACCTCCTCCTCGTGGGAGGCCTGCGGGCGCTCGCGGAGCAGCGGCACGACTCCGGTCTGATCCTCGACTCCTTCTTGCTGCGCTCGCTCGCGGTCGCCGGGTACGCCCCGAGCTTCGACGCGTGCGCTCGCTGCGGGGCCGCCGGACCGCACCGTGCGTTCAACCCGGCGTCGGGGGGCATGCTCTGCACGGACTGCCGGCTGCCCGGATCGGCGAACCCGGCTGTCGACACCGTCGATCTGCTCTCGGCCCTCCTCACCGGAGACTGGCCCGCCGCGAACGCGTCGCTGCCGCGCGCGCGACGCGAAGCCAGCGGCCTCGTGGCGGCGTACCTGCAGTGGCACCTCGAGCGTGGACTGCGCTCCCTGTCGTACGTCGACCGCTGATCCGCGCCCCGCTCAGAGCAGGGCGTCGGTGAGGTGGCTCGGGATGCCGAACCGGTGCGCGGTCACGCTCACCGCCTGCTCGTGTAGGAACGGCAGGAGCTCGATCCGGCCCGACTCGGTCACCGCGTGGGCGTAGATCGCGACGTCGGGGCGGCCGTCGAGCGCCTCGGCGAGCGCGACCGGGTCGCCACCGATCAGACGGATCCGGGTCCCTCGGAACGCGGCCGCGCGATCGAGCCAGGCCGACGCGCCCTCGACCCGGACGGCGATGCCGAGGTCGCCGAGCGCGACCGCGATCGCGTCGGGGAGCGCCTGCGGAGCCGACACGCTCACCTGGCTCCCGCCGTGGGCCGAGCCGACCACCGCGGCCGCGGCGGCCACCCGGACGAGGTCGCCGACGGCGGCACCGTCGGCCAGCCGCACCGCGACCGGCGTCGGGAGGTGGCGCAGGACGTTGCGCTCGACCCCGACCTGGCTCGGATCCGTCCCGGTCGCGAACCGCTCGGACCACGCGGCGGCGTCGCTGCGTGCGGACCGCTCGAGACGCGCCAGGTCGTCCTCACCCAGGCCGGCGGCCCGGGCGGCGAGCAGCAGGGTCGCGGCGGCGGCGTCCGGCTGGGCGGTGGCGGCAGCGGGGCGGGAACGCCAGTCGCCGAGCCCGATCAGGTAGTCCGGCCCGCCGGCCTTCGTCCCGGCGCCGACGGCGGAGCGCTTCCAGCCGCCGAACGGCTGGCGCCGCACGATCGCGCCGGTGATCCCGCGGTTGACGTAGAGGTTGCCGGCTTCGACGCGGTCGAGCCACAGGCCGATCTCGTCGGAGTCCAGCGAGTGCAGTCCGGCCGTGAGGCCGAAGTCCACCTGGTTCTGGATGTCGATCGCCTCGTCGAGGGTCTCGGCGGTCATCACACCGAGCACCGGGCCGAAGAACTCCGTCAGGTGCACGCGCGAGCCGCGCCGCACACCGGTCCGTACGCCGGGGGTCCACAGCCGGCCCTCGTCGTCGAGGCGCTGCGGCTCGACCAGCCACGACTCGCCGGGCGCGAGCGTCGTGAGTGCGTCGAGCAGCTTGCCGCTCGCCGGCTCGATCAGCGGGCCGACCTGGGAGGTCGGGTCCGACGGCGGTCCGACGGTCAGCGAGGTGACCGCGTCGACGAGCTGGTCGCGGAACCGCCGCGAACGCGCGACCGACCCGACCAGGATCACCAGCGACGCCGCCGAGCACTTCTGGCCGGCGTGCCCGAACGCCGACGCGGCGACGTCCTTCGCCGCGAGATCGAGGTCGGCGCTGGGCGTGACCACGATCGCGTTCTTGCCGCTCGTCTCGGCGAGCAGCGGCAGGTCCTGACGGAACGAGCGGAACAGCTCGGCGGTGGCGTACGCGCCGGTGAGGATCACCCGGTCGACCCGCGGGTCGGCGATGAGCGTACGGCCGAGGTCGCCCTCGTCGACGTGCGCGAGCCGCAGCACGTCCTTCGGGACGCCCGCTCGCCAGAGGGTCTCGACCATGACCGAGCCGCAGCGCGCGGACTGCGGTGCGGGCTTGACGACGACCGACGAGCCGGCCGCGAGCGCCGCGAGCGTGGAGCCGGTCGGGATGGCGATGGGGAAGTTCCACGGCGGGGTGACGACCGTCAGCCGGGCCGGGACGTGCTCGGCGCCGTCGACGTCGTCGAGCTCGCGCGCCAGCGCTGCGTACCAGCGCGCGAAGTCCGCAGCCTCGGACACCTCGGGATCGCCCTGGTCGATCGTCTTGCCGGCCTCCGACGCCATCACCTCGAGCAGCTCGCCGCGGCGCTGCTCCAGCTCGTCGGCGACCCGCTCGAGGATCTCGGCGCGACCGGCTCCGCCGAGCGCTGCCCAGCCGTCGGCCGCGGCGACGGCGCCGCTCACGACGGACTCGAGCTCCTCGCCGGTCCGGACGGTGTGGGCGTCGACGAGGTCGCGCCCGAGGTCGGAGGTCTCGACGCGGTCGAGGATCGCCCGCGCCCACGTGCGGTTCGCCGGCAGCGCGGGGTCGGTGTCCGGGGTGTTGTGGAACGGCGTGCCCGACGGCGTACGGATGCCTGCGGCGGCCTCGGCGGCACGGTCCTGGGTGCGTTTCGGTGCGGGCACGTGGTCGTCGAGGGCGTCGAGGGCGCGGCGGAAGCGCTGCTCCTCCCGCTCGAACAATCCGGCGTCGTCGTGCAGGTCGAAGACCGCGGACATGAAGTTCGCCTGGCTCGCGCCCTCCTCGAGCCGCCGCACGAGGTAGGCGATCGCCACGTCGAACTCGCCCGGGTGCACGACCGGGGTGTAGAGCAGGAGGCTCCCGACCTCGGCGCGGACCACCTCGGCCTGGCTCTGCGCCATCCCGAGCAGCATCTCGACGTCCATCTGCTCGCGTACGCCGCGGCGCCCGGCGAGCAGCCACGTCCAGGCGAGGTCGAAGAGGTTGTGCCCCGCGACGCCGATCCTCACGTTCGCGACGTGCTCGGGCCGCAGCGCGTAGTCGAGCACCCGCTTGTAGTGCGTGTCGGTGGCCTGCTTGCTCTCCCAGGTCGCCAGCGGCCAGTCGTGCAGGGCGGCCTCGACCTGCTCCATCGGCAGGTTCGCGCCCTTCACGACCCGCACCTTGATGCCGGCGCCGCCACGGGAGCGTCGGTCGGCCGCCCACTCCTGGAGGCGGATCATCGCGGCGAGCGAGTCCGGGAGGTAGGCCTGGAGGACGATCCCGGCCTCGAGGTCCATCAGGTCGGGCTGGTCGAGCAGCCGGGTGAAGACCGCGATGGTCAGGTCGAGATCGCGGTACTCCTCCATGTCGAGGTTGATGAACTTGCGCGTCGGCGCCTGCGCGGCCTGCCGGAAAAGCGGCCCGAGGTGGTCGACGACGTCCTCGACGGCCTCGTCGAACGCCCACGGAGAGTGCGGCGCGACGGTCGAGGAGACCTTGATCGACACGTAGTCGACGTCGGCGCGCGCGAGCAGCCTCCGCGTCCCCGACAGCCGTCGCGCCGCTTCGCGCTCGCCGAGGACCGCCTCGCCGAGGAGGTTGATGTTGAGCCGGACGTCGTCGCTGCGCAGGTGTGCGATCGCCTTGCCGAGGCGACGGTCCGAGGCGTCGACGAGCAGGTGACCGACCATCTCGCGCAGCGCACGGCGGACGACGGGGATGACGGCCCGGGGGAGTGCCGGGGCGACGGTGCCCCCGACGCGGACGCCCGTACGGAGGTGCCAGGGCAGGAACCGCGGCGAGCGGCGGGACAGGTCGCGGAACGTCCGTGCGGCGACGGACGGGTCCTCAGGCCGGATCACGCCGTCGACGAAGCCGGTCGTGAACGCGAGGCCGTCGGGGTCCTCCAGCACGTCGGCGAGCCGGGCGGCGGCCTTGTCCGTCGGGATCCGGGCCGACGCGTCGAGCCAGCGCCGGACCAGCGCGACGGCGTCGTCGGCGAGGTCGCGCGGGTCGTCGCCCGGGTGCGGGACGGCGGAGGGAGCGGGGTGGTTCACGGTGGCCTCCGGCAGGGTCGAGGTCCAGGTCACACCTTCAGTATGCGAACGATGATCCGTTAAGGTAAAGCGACGTTTTCCGATGAGTATCCATCGGTTCCCATGATCATTAAGCTCCGTGCTGGAAGGAGACCGGCATGCTCGAGGTCCGTCGCCTGCGGCTGCTGCGCGAGCTGGAGATCCGCGGCACGCTGGCGGGCGTCGCCGAGGCCCTGCACCTCAGTCCGTCGTCGGTGTCCCAGCAGCTCGCCCTCCTGGAGAAGGAGGTCGGTGTCCCGCTGCTGCGCAAGGCGGGGCGGGGCGTACGCCTGACGCCGCAGGCCGAGATCCTCGCCGAGCACGCCGCGGCCGTGCTCGATCGGCTCGAGCTGGCCGAGGCGGAGATGGCGGCGTCGTTGGAGGAGGCGACCGGCTCGGTGCGGCTCGCGGTCTTCCAGTCCGCTGCGCTCGCGCTGATGCCGCAGACCCTGACGGCGCTCGCCGAGTCCCATCCGCGTCTGCGGGTGACGATGACCCAGAGCGAGCCCGAGTCCGCCCTGCGCGAGACGTGGGCGCGCGAGTTCGACCTCGTGGTCGCCGAGCAGTACCCGGAGCACGCCGCGCCGTGGCTCCCGGAGCTGGACCGGGTCGACCTGACGACCGACGAGATCCGGCTCGCGGTCCCGCCGGACGGCCCGTGGAGCCGGGTCCGCACGATCGACGACGCCGCCGGTGCGGCCTGGGTGATGGAGCCGGGCGGGGTCGCGTCGCGCCACTTCGCCGAGCAGGCCTGCCGGCGGTCGGGCTTCGAGCCGGACGTGCGGTACGAGACCGCCGACCTGCAGGCGCAGATCCGGCTGATCGAGTCCGGCAACGCGGTCGCGCTGCTGCCGGACCTGCTGTGGCTCGGGCGGAGCCCGTCGGTCGGGCTCCGCCGTCTCGCGGCGCGGCCGCGGCGCACCATCTTCACCTCGGCCCGCCGTGCGTCGGCACGTCAGCCGGGCGTTCGTGCGGTCCGGGAGAGCCTGGCGGGCGTGGTCGCGCGACTCGAGTCGACGTCGTGATCGGGCCGGACGGCAGAATGGCCGGGTGAGCAGTCGTCGTCAGGTCCGTCCACCGAGCCCGCACCCGTCCGGCGCGACCGCGCCGGTGCTCCCGTCCGACCTGGTGCCGAAGCACGTCGCGGTCGTGATGGACGGCAACGGTCGGTGGGCCAAGCAGCGTGGGCTGCCCCGTACGGCGGGTCACGAGGCGGGGGAGTCGTCGCTGTTCGACGTGGTCGAGGGCGCGATCGAGGTCGGGGTCCGCTGGATCTCGGCGTACGCGTTCTCGACCGAGAACTGGAAGCGTTCGCCCGACGAGGTGCGCTTCCTGATGGGGTTCAACCGTGACGTCATCCGGCGCCGGCGCGACGAGATGCACGAGCTGGGGGTGCGGGTGCGCTGGGCGGGCCGGCGGCCGCGGCTGTGGCGGAGCGTGATCAAGGAGCTCGAGGCCGCCGAGGACCTCACCCGCGACAACGACGTCCTGACCCTCACGATGTGCGTGAACTACGGCGGCCGCGCCGAGCTCGCCGACGCTGCTGCCGCACTGTCCCGCGACGTGGCCGCCGGGAAGGTCCGCGCCGACAAGATCGACGAGCGTGTCCTCGCCCGCTATCTGGACGAGCCCGACATGCCGGACGTCGACCTGTTCTGGCGGACCTCGGGTGAGCAGCGCACGAGCAACTTCCTGCTGTGGCAGTCGGCGTACGCCGAGATGGTCTTCTCCGACATCGCCTGGCCCGACGTCGACCGGCGTGCGCTGTGGGAGGCGATCGAGACCTACGCGCAGCGCAACCGGCGCTACGGCTCCGCATGAGCTGGCCGGCTGCGCCGGTGCCGTGCCCGTGCGGGTCGGGCGCGGCCTACGACGCGTGCTGCGGGCCGCTGCACCGCGGCGAGCGTCAGGCGCGCACGCCCGAGGAGCTGATGCGGTCGCGCTACGCCGCCTACGCCCTCGACCTGACCGACTACGTGTTCCGGACGTGGCACCCACGGACCCGACCGGATGACGTGACGCCGGCGCCGGGCCTGACCTGGGAGCGCCTCGAGATCGTCGAGGCGGAGACGGACCCGGGCGCGGAGGTGGGCGTCGTGGAGTTCCGGGCGCACCACCGCGCGGGCGGCGCGGTCGGCGTGATGCACGAGCGCAGCCGCTTCGAGCGTCGGGCGGGTCGGTGGGTCTATGTCGGCGGCGACCTGCTGGATCCGGGGGCCGGAGGCTGACGCCGTAGGCTGTCCCTCGTGCGCATCGCGAGATTCACGACCGACGAGGACCCGCGGTTCGGGCTCGTCGGCGACGACAACGGCGTCCCGGTGATCGCCGTGATCACGGGCGACCCGCTGTACGCGGGGATCCAGCTGACGGGGGAGAAGCTGCGGCTCGACGAGGTCCGGCTGCTCGCCCCGGTGCTGCCGCGGAGCAAGGTCGTCGGGATCGGCCGCAACTACGCCGCCCATGCCGCCGAGCTCGGCAACGAGGTGCCGTCCGAGCCGCTCGTCTTCCTCAAGCCGAACACCAGCGTGACCGGACCGGGCGACCCGATCCAGTACCCGTCGTTCACCGAGGACCTGCACTACGAGGGCGAGCTGGCCGTCGTGATCGGCCGGATCTGCTCCGACGTCCCGGTCGAGGACGCGGCGAAGGTGATCTACGGCTACACCGTCGCCAACGACGTCACCGCGCGGGACCGGCAGGCCAGCGACGGGCAGTGGGCGCGCGCGAAGGGCGCGGACGGCTTCTGCCCGCTGGGCCCGTGGATCGAGACCGACCTCGATCCGTCGGACCTGCGGCTGACGACGACCCGCAACGACGAGGTGTGCCAGGACGGCCGGACCTCGTCGATGATCTTCGGCGTCGCGGAGCTGATCGCGTACGTCTCGGGCTTCATGACGCTGCTCCCGGGCGACGTCATCCTCACCGGCACCCCCGAGGGGGTGGGCCCGATGAACGTCGGCGACGAGGTGAGCGTCACCGTTGAAGGCATCGGAACTCTGACCAACAAGGTGGTCCCACGTGACTGAGTCGAACGCGGTCCGCGTCCGGTTCTGCCCGTCCCCGACCGGCAATCTGCATGTCGGCAACGTCCGGACGGCTCTGTTCAACTGGGCGTTCGCCCGCCATCACGGCGGGACGTTCGTCTTCCGCGTCGAGGACACCGACGCGGCCCGCGACTCCGAGGAGTCCTACCAGGGGCTGATCGCGTCGCTGCGCTGGCTCGGGCTGGACTGGGACGAGGGTCCGGAGGTCGGTGGCGACCTCGGCCCGTACCGCCAGTCGCAGCGGATGGACACGTACGCCGAGGTGGTCGAGAAGCTGATCGCCGCCGGCTACGCCTACTACGCCTACGACACGCCCGAGGAGCTCGAGGAGCGCCGGGAGCAGGCGCGGGCCGAGGGGCGCTCGAGCGGGTACGACGGGCTGCACCGCGACCTCACCGCGGAGCAGCGCGCGGAGTTCGAGGCGACGGGGCGCAAGCCGGTCGTGCGGTTCCGGATGCCCGACGAGCCGATCACCTTCGACGACCTGGTCCGTGGTGAGGTCACGTTCGACCCCGAGCACGTGTCGGACTACGTGATCATGCGCGCGAACGGCCAGCCTCTGTACACCCTGACCAACCCGGTCGACGACGCCGCGATGGGGATCACCCATGTGCTGCGCGGCGAGGACCTGCTGAGCTCGACGCCGCGCCAGATCCCGCTGCACCGTGCGCTGGTCGCGCTCGGGATCGGCGAGGGCGTCGTGCCGCAGTACGGCCACCTGCCGTTCGTGATGGGCCCGGGCAACCGCAAGCTGTCCAAGCGCGATCCCGGCGGTGGCCTCGACACCTACCGCGAGCGCGGCTTCCTCCCGGAGGGCCTGCTCAACTACCTGGCGCTGCTGGGCTGGTCGATCGGCGGCGATCGCGAGCTGTTCAGCCTGGCCGAGATGGCCGAGGCGTTCGAGATCGAGCGGGTGAACCCGAACCCGGCGCAGTTCGACCTGAAGAAGTGCGAGGCGATCAACGCCCAGCACATCCGCGAGCTGGACGTCTCCGAGCTCGCCGGGCGGTTGGTGCCGTACCTCACCGACGCCGGGCTGCTCGGGCCGGAGCCGACGTCCGCGGAGCTGGAGCTGCTCGCGCAGGCGACGCCGCTGGTCAACGAGCGGATCACGGTGCTGTCCGAGGCCGTCGACATGCTCGCGTTCCTGTTCGTCGGTGACGCGACGTTCCGGGTCGATCCCGACGACGCGGCGAAGCTGCTGACCGAGGACGGGCTCGGGGTCGTGCGGGCGGCCCACGATGCGCTGGCGGGGCTGGAGACGTTCGACACACCCTCGATCGAGCAGGCGCTGCGCGACGCGCTCGTCGAGGGGCTGGGGCTCAAGCCGCGGCACGCGTTCGGGCCCGTCCGGGTCGCCGTCAGCGGCCGCCGGATCTCCCCGCCGCTGTTCGAGTCGATCGAGCTGCTGGGCAAGGAGCGGACCCTGACACGGCTCGCCGCAGCGCTCGGCGGCGGCGACGCCTAGCAGCACGGCGAAGGCATGCCGGAGGGCCACCCCGGGTTTGGGTCCTCGGGAGCCATCCGGTAATGTTCTTCTCGGTTCGGGGCCGCAAGGAGCCGGACCACAGCCATGGGGTATGGGGTAATTGGCAGCCCGTCGGTTTCTGGCACCGTTAGTCTAGGTTCGAGTCCTAGTACCCCAGCGAAGGAGCCCTCCGGCCCGTCCGGTAAGGTTCTTTCATCACCACGGCCCCGTTGTGTAGCGGCCTAGCACGCCGCCCTCTCAAGGCGGTAGCGCGGGTTCGAATCCCGTCGGGGCTACAACAGGCGCCCGAGTCCACCGGACTCGGGCGCCTTGGTGTCTCTCCGGCATCTCTCCGGCATCTCCGGCACGTGGTCGGCGTCGGCGGTCGCTCGGCGTTCCGCCGAGCGCCTGATTCCTCTAGCGTGGTCAGACGTGAGCCCCGCGCCACCGCAGCCCCGTCCGCTGACGGTCGTCATGACCGGCGGCACCTCCGGCTTCGGTGCGCTCGCCGCGCAGGATCTGGTGCGGCGGCCGCGCACACGCGTGATCCTGGGGTCGCGCCGCGCCGTCCCGTACGGCGAGCCGCTGTCGCTCGACCTGACGCGGCTCGACGCCACCGAGCGGTTCGCGGGCACGGTCGCGACGGTGCTCGGCGATGACCGGATCGGCGCGCTGCTGCTCAACGCCGGTGTGATCCGTCGCGACACCGACGCCCGCACCCCCGACGGGTTCGAGGTGACGTTCGCCTCGAACCACCTCGCGCACTTCCTGCTGCTGCGCCGGCTGGCGCCGCGACTCGCCGACGGCGCCGTCGTCGTGATCACCACGAGCGGCACCCACGATCCCGCGACGCGTGCGGGCCTGGCGCCTCCTCGGCACGCCGACGCCGACCTGCTCGCCCATCCCGAGCGCGACCCGGGCCGGGACGCGCGACCGCGACGGTCCGGGCAGCACGCGTACACCGCGTCGAAGCTGTGCGCGGTGCTCACGGCTCGGCGCTTCGCGGCGGACGGGGACGTGCGACGGCGCGGCATCACCGTGGTCGCGCTGTGTCCTGGTCAGGTCTTCGGGACGGGTCTCGCCGCCGACCTCCCGCTGCCGATGCGCGCCGCCTGGCAGGTCCTCGGGACGCCTTGGGTCTCGCGCCCGCTGCGGGCCGTGCGGCCGACGTTCAACACGGCCGCGGCGGCGGCGGGGGCGCTCACCGACCTGGCGACCGGACATGCGCGTCCGCCGGGGGCAGCGTCGTACGCGGCGCTACGACGGGGCCGGGTCACCTGGCCCGAGCCGTCGGTGCTGGCGCGCGACGACGACGTGGCCGATGCTCTGTGGCGTGACAGCGCCGGGCTCGTGGGTCTCGCGGACTGACCGGGACGGCAGTGTCCGATTTCCGCGAGTGGATGTCGGTGGGACGCGTCATGCTGGAGTGGTGATCGAGGACCAGGACCGCTGCTACCGGGCGGTGAGCGCGCGGGACGCCCGTTTCGACGGGGTCTTCTACACGGCTGTGACGAGCACGGGGATCTACTGCCGGCCGTCGTGCCCGGCGCGGACGCCGAAGCGCAGCAACGTGCGGTTCTACGCCAGCGCCGCCGCGGCGCACGACGCGGGATTCCGCGCCTGCCGACGGTGCCGTCCGGACGCCGCACCCGGGTCGCCCGAGTGGGACGTGCGCAGCGACACGGTCGGGCGCGCGATGCGCCTGATCCGCGACGGGGTCGTGGAGCGCGACGGCGTGACCGGGCTCGCCGCGCGGCTGGGGTACAGCACGCGCCACGTGAACCGGATGCTCGTCGACGAGGTCGGCGCGGGTCCGCTCGCCCTGGCACGGTCGAACCGCGCCCACCACGCCCGGATCCTGATCGAGACCACCGACGTGCCGATCACCGACATCGCGTTCGCGGCCGGGTTCGCATCCGTCCGTCAGTTCAACGAGACCTTGCGCACGGTCTACGACGCGTCTCCGACGAGTCTGCGCGAGGTGGCCCGGCGTCGGGCGCGCGGGGGAGGAGCGACCGGGTCCGCGCCGTCGTCGGGCCGGATCACGCTGCGTCTCGCCGTGCGGACGCCCTTCGACCACGAGAGCCTGCTCGCCTTCCTGGCCCGGCGTGCGGTCGACGGCCTCGAAGCCGTCCGCGACGGCACGTACGCCCGGACGCTGCGGCTGCCTCACGGCTCGGGTGTCGTCGCGCTCACCCTGGCGGCCGATCATGTGCGCTGCGCGCTCGAGCTCGCGGACCTGCGCGACACCATGGCCGCGGTCGCGCGGTGCCGGAGTCTGCTCGACCTCGACGCCGACCCGGTCGCGATCGACGAGGTCCTCGGCTCCGATCCGGCGCTCGGCCCGGACGTGGCGGCCCGGCCCGGCCTGCGCGTGCCCGGGCACGTCGACGGCTACGAGCTCGCGGTCCGCGCCGTCGTCGGGCAGCAGGTCTCGGTGGCGGGCGCGCGGACCACCCTCGGACGGATCGTCGCCGACCACGGCTCGCCCCTGGAGGCGCCGACCCCGCTCGCGCACGCGTACGGCCTGACCCGGCTCTTCCCCGAGCCGGACCGGCTCGCGACGACCGATCCGAGCACGCTCGGGATGCCGCGGACCCGTGCCGCGACCGTGGCGGCGATCGCCGACGCGGTCGCGGTCGGCAAGCTCGACCTCGGGACGAGCGCCGACCGTGCCGCTCTGCGCGAGGCGCTGCTCGAGATCCGCGGGATCGGGGTGTGGACGGCCGACTACGTGCTGATGCGCGCGACCCGCGACCCCGACGTGCTGCTCGCCGACGACCTCGTCGTACGGCGCCGGCTGACCGAGCGCGGGATCGATCCCGCCTCGACGACGACCTGGAGCCCGTGGCGCTCGTACGCCGCGGTCCACCTGTGGAGCTCGACCGAGCGGAGGACAGCATGACCATGCCCACGCCCCACACCGGCACCGGATCGAGCGCGATCGGTGTCCCGACGACCAGCCGTGCGACGGCGTACCTCGACTCGCCGATCGGCGGGCTGCGCGTGCACTCCGACGGGGAGCACGTCGTGGCGATCGACTTCGGCGCGACCCCGTCGGACGACGACGGCCAGGATGCGGTGCTGGTCGAGGCGACCCGTCAGCTGCGCGCGTACTTCGACGGCGACCTCGAGGAGTTCGATCTCCCGCTCGCGCCGCGGGGTTCGGCGTTCCAGCAGGCGGTCTGGGCACGGCTGCGCGCGATCCCGTACGGCACGACCAGCACGTACGGCGCGATCGCCCGCGAGCTCGAGCTCGGCCCCCACGGTGCGCGCGCCGTCGGCGCCGCGAACGGCTCGAACCCGATCCCCGTCGTCGTCCCCTGCCACCGGGTGATCGGGGCGGACGGCACGCTCACGGGGTACGCCGGAGGGCTGGATCGCAAGCAGACGCTGCTGTCGATCGAGCACGCGGCGCTGTTCTGATCCGGGCCTGTCGTGGGTGAGCCGGTGGCGGTGGGCGGCGCTACTCGCCCGTGCGGCGCAGCGACTGCGACAGTCGTTCCGCGGCGGCGACCACGGCCGGGGCGTGCATCCGTCCCGGCTGGCGGGTGAGCCGCTCGACCGGACCGGAGACCGACACGGCGGCGATCACCTTGCCGGAGGGGGAGCGGACGCTGGCCGAGACCGACGCGACGCCGCTCTCGCGCTCGCCGACGCTCTGCGCCCACCCGCGACGCCGGACCTGCGCGAGGGCGGCAGCGGAGAAGGACGCCGTCTGGAGGCCGCGGTTCATCCGCTCCGGGTCCTCCCAGGCGAGCAGGATCTGGGCCGCCGACCCGGCCTTCATCGTCAGCTGGCTGCCGACGGGGACGGTGTCGCGCAGCCCGGTCGGTCGCTCGGCGGCGGCGACGCAGACGCGGTACTCGCCCTGGCGACGGAACAGCTGTGCGGACTCGCCGGTGATGTCACGCAACCGCGCGAGCACGGGGCCGGCCGCGGCGAGCAGCCGGTCCTCGCCGGCCGCCGCGGCGAGCTCGGAGAGCCGCGGACCGAGCACGAAGCGGCCCTGCATGTCGCGTGCGACCAGCCGGTGGTGCTCGAGGGCGACAGCCAGCCTGTGGGCGGTCGGCCGGGCCAGCCCGGTGCTCGCGACCAGGCCGGCCAGCGTCGCCGGGCCTGCCTCGAGCGCCGACAAGACGAGAGCTGCTTTGTCGAGCACGCCGACTCCGCTAGAGTTGTCCATGTCTTGATATTGACGTCTCGCATTGTGAAATGCAAGATTCGGGATGACACGCCCGCCCCGGTGACGGAGGCACGGTGTCGCAGGCGCCGTCACGGATCCACCGTGGCGGCACGGAGGACAAGGAGAGACCAGTGGGCAGGACCCTCGCGGAGAAGGTGTGGGACGAGCACGTCGTCCGAAGTGCTGACGGAGAGCCGGACCTGCTCTTCATCGACCTCCACCTCCTGCACGAGGTGACCAGCCCGCAGGCCTTCGACGGCCTGCGCCTCGCCGGCCGCGGTGTGCGCCGGGTCGACCTGACCCTGGCGACCGAGGACCACAACATCCCGACGACCGACCTCGACAAGCCCATCGCCGACCCCGTCTCCAAGACCCAGGTCGACACGCTGCGGCGCAACTGCGAGGAGTTCGGCGTCCGGCTCCACCCGATGGGCGACGTCGAGCAGGGCATCGTGCACGTCGTCGGTCCGCAGCTCGGCCTGACGCAGCCCGGCATGACGATCGTGTGCGGCGACTCGCACACCGCGACCCACGGCGCGTTCGGCTCGATCGCGTTCGGCATCGGCACCAGCGAGGTCGAGCACGTGCTCGCGACGCAGACGCTGCCGCAGGCGAAGCCGAAGACCATGGCCGTGGAGGTCGTCGGCGAGCTGCCCGAGGGCTCGAGTGCGAAGGACCTGATCCTCGCGCTGATCGCGCAGGAGACCACCGGTGGCGGACAGGGCTACATCGTCGAGTACCGCGGCGAGGCGATCCGCGCGCTGTCGATGGAGGCGCGGATGACGGTCTGCAACATGTCGATCGAGTGGGGCGCGAAGGCCGGCATGATCGCGCCGGACGAGACCACCTTCGCGTACGTGAAGGGGCGGGCCCACGCGCCGGAGGGCGCGGACTGGGATGCCGCCGTCGCGCACTGGTCGAGCCTCGTCACCGACGACGACGCCGAGTTCGACAAGGTCGTGACGCTGGACGCGTCGAAGGTCACCCCGTTCGTCACGTGGGGCACCAACCCCGGCCAGGGCGTGCCCCTGTCGGCGAACGTCCCGTCGCCCGACGACTTCGACAACCCGAGCGACCAGGTCGCCGCCGAGCGCGCGCTGGAGTACATGGGGCTCGTCGCCGGTACGCCGATGCGCGACGTCGCCGTCGACACCGTGTTCGTCGGGTCGTGCACGAACGGCCGGATCGAGGACCTGCGCGCGGCCGCGGAGGTGATCTCGGGCCGCCGGGTCGCCGACTCGACCCGCCTGCTCGTCGTGCCCGGCTCGGTCCGGGTGCGGCTCCAGGCCGAGGACGAGGGCCTGGACGTGCTCTTCAAGGAGGCCGGGGCGGAGTGGCGCGGCGCCGGCTGCTCGATGTGCCTGGGGATGAACCCGGACCAGCTCACGCCGGGCGAGCGCAGCGCGTCGACGTCGAACCGCAACTTCGAGGGTCGTCAGGGCAAGGGCGGGCGGACCCACCTGGTCTCGCCCGAGGTGGCCGCTGCCACGGCCGTCCTCGGACACCTCGCCTCCCCGGCCGACCTGGCGTCGGTCTGACGAGCCGCTCACGACGAAGGATCGAGATGGACAAGTTCAGCACGCACACCGGAGTCGGGGCGCCGCTGCGCCGCAGCAACGTCGACACCGACCAGATCATCCCGGCCGTCTACCTCAAGCGGGTGACCCGGACCGGGTTCGAGGACGGGCTGTTCGCCGCCTGGCGCGGCGACGAGGCGTTCGTCCTCAACCAGCCCGCGTACGCGTCGGCGACCGTGCTCGTCGCCGGCCCGGACTTCGGGACCGGCTCGTCGCGCGAGCACGCGGTGTGGGCCCTGCAGAACTACGGCTTCCGTGTCGTGCTCTCGCCGCGCTTCGGTGACATCTTCCGCGGCAACGCCGGCAAGGCCGGACTGCTCGCGGCGCAGGTCGACGAGAAGACCGTGCAGGCGTTGTGGTCGTACCTCGAGGACAACCCCGGGGGTGAGATCAGCGTCGACCTCGTCGAGCGGACCGTGCGCGCGGGCGACGGCCCGGACCGTGTCGAGGACTCGTTCGACATCGACGACTACACGCGCTGGCGGCTGCTCGAAGGACTCGACGACATCAGCCTCACGATGCGTCACGACGAGCTCATCAGCGCGCACGAAGGCACGCGACCCGCGCACAAGCCCGCCACGATGTAGCACCTCGCTGACATCGAGCAGGTCGCGCGACGCTGCCGTCGACGCGATCGCGCCGAGCCCGAGAACCACGTAGCCACCGTGGTTCTCGGGCTCGTGTCGTTCCCGGTGGTGCCGTGCGCGAGCGACGCCGGCCGTACGACGCGCCGACGCGCCCGCGAAGGACAACCGCACACAAGTGCACAAATGGCTCTACGGTGTTGGAAGTCGGACAAAGCCGATCACCCGATCGGCGAGCGGGACCAGCGGCCCGTTCACGGAGGAGACCGGTGAACAAGAGCCAGTTCGTCGATGTGCTGGCGGCCTCGTTCGGAGGGAACCGCACGGAGGCCCGTCACGCACTCGACGCCGTGATCTCGACACTCACCCTGGAGCTGTCCAAGGGGGAGCGGGTCATGATCTCGGGGTTCGGTGCGTTCCAGCACGCGATCCGCTCCGGCCGACTGATCACCAACCCGAGGACCGGTGCGGTGCACCGGACCCGTACCCGAGTAGTCCCGAAGTTCAAACCCGGAGGGGAGCTGAGGAACGTGGTGGCAGGTGTGAAGCAGGCCGAGAAGCCTGCGGCGAAGAAGGCGACCGCGAAGAAGTCTGCGGCGAAGAAGAGCACGGCCAAGAAGGCCGCTGCCAAGAAGTCGCCGGCGAAGAAGACCACGGCGAAGAAGACGACCGCGAAGAAGGCGTCGGCAGCCAAGAAGAGCACGGCCAAGAAGGCGACCGCCGCGAAGAAGACGGCAGCCAAGAAGGCGACCACCGCCAAGAAGTCGGCCGCCAAGAAGGCGACCGCGGCCAAGAAGGCGACAGCCAAGAAGAGCACCGCCAAGAAGAGCACCGCGAAGAAGACCGCGGCGAAGAAGAGCCCAGCCAAGAAGACCGCCGCCAAGAAGACGGCCGCCAAGAAGGCACCGGCGAAGAAGACCGCGGCGAAGAAGAGCACCGCGAAGAAGACGGCCGCCAAGAAGGCGCCGGCGAAGAAGAGCACCGCGAAGAAGACGGCCGCCAAGAAGAGCACCGCGAAGAAGGCGCCGGCCAAGCGGAGCACAGCGAAGCGGAGCACGGCCAAGCGGAGCACCGCGAAGCGCACGCCGGCAAAGAAGACGTCTGCGGCTCGCTAGCGAGCTAGGTGATCCGCAGGGCCTGCACCCGTGGCGGCTCGTCATCGGTCGTGGTGACGATCACGCGCTGCCCGGGCCGCAGGTGACGGACGGGCGAGGCGTCGAGCGCGTCCGCGTCGTAGTCGACGGTCACCCCGTCGTCGAGCACCAGCGTGCCGCCGGTCGTGGGGTCGAAGCTCGCGACGGTCGCCTGCATGCGCTCACCGTACCGTGATCGACGCGAGCAGGGCGGCCGTCCGTGGCCCGCACGCGGACGCGAGGAGCTCCAGGTGCTCCGGCCGGTCGGCGTCGCGACGCAGACCCCACGCCGAAGGGACGTCCAGGCGCTGCGCGCCCGCGGCGACGTGAGCCGCGAGCGAGCGCCCACCGAAGGCCGGGTCGATCGTCCGGCCGGCGCGCATGGTGAGCATGGTCGTGCCGACGTCGTCGGCGTCGGGCACCACCCCCAGCTCGACCGACTGCGCCAGCTCCAGGGTGGCGTCGAGCTCGGCCGGCGTGGCTGCCGGGAGGTCGGCGGTCACGACGGCGCGCGGTCGGTCGACGTCGACGGAGCGCAGCCCCGCTCGCACGGCGGCGTTGAGCCCGGCACCGGGGTCAGCGTGCCAGGCGACGCCCGCCTCGTCGGCGAGGTCCGGCTCGTCGGTCACCAGGACGACGTCGCCGACGAGGCTCGCGGCACGGATGGCCGCGACGGTGTCCAGCGCCATCGCGCGCGCCAGCGTCGCGCGGTGCACCCCGAAGCCCGCAGTCATCCGTGACTTGCCGCGCCTGGGGTCCTTGACCGGCACGACGACGACCCATCCCTCCACCCGTCGATCATCCCGCCCCGGACGGGCGGAACCACGGCGGGCCCACCTCCCGGATGAACTACGCTCGTCCCGATGAGCACCCAGACCCCCTCCTCGCGGCGCGATCCCGGCTGGATCCTGCGACTGATCGTGGCGCTGCTCCGGGCTCCCGTGACGGCGATGGTCGGACGTCGGTGGAACGGCGGCGAGAACATCCCGCCGCACGAGGGGTTCGTGATCGCCGCGAACCACGTCTCGCACATCGACCCGATCATGCTGGCGCACTTCCTGTACGACAACGGTGCGCCGCCGCGGTACCTCGCGAAGGCCGCGATCCTCGATGTACCGGTGCTCGGTCGCATCCTGCGGTCGACCGGGCAGATCCCGGTCTACCGAGGGACCAGCAACGCCGCCGACGCGTACTCCGCGGCCTGCGCCGCGGTGGAGTCGGGGGAGGGCGTGATCTTCTACCCGGAGGGCACGATCACCCGGGACCCCGGAGAGTGGCCGATGGGTGGCAAGAGCGGAGCCGCTCGGGTCGCCCTGACCACCGGGTGCCCGGTCATCCCGATCGCGCAGTGGGGACCGAACCTCTTCCTCGCCCCGTACACGGCGCGCCCGAGGTTCCTTCCGCGCAAGACGATGGAGGTCACGGCCGGGCCGCCGGTCGACCTCGACGACCTGCGTGGCCGCGAGATCACCCACGAGGTCCTGGCGGAGGCCATGGACCGCATCATGGCCGCGATCACCGAGCTGCTGGCGGGGATCCGCGGCGAGGTCCCACCCGCCGAGCGGCTGTCCCTGCACGACCCGCGGGTCAAGCAGCGCCCCCGACCGGCACGACTGACGAAGGAAGGCTGACTCCATGGCCAAGACCGCCGTGCTCGGAGCCGGATCGTGGGGGACCGCGTTCTCGCTCGTGCTCGCCGACGCCGGGAACGACGTACACCTGTGGGGCCGCCGGGCCGAGGTGTGCGAGGCGATCAACGAGACGCAGGAGAACCCGGAGTACCTGCCGGGGATCGAGCTTCCTGCGGCGGTCAAGGCGAGCGACGACCCCGCGCTGGTCCTGGCCGACGCGGAGCGGGTCGTCCTGGCCGTCCCGTCCCAGCAGCTGCGCCCGAACCTCGAGGCCTGGGCGCACCACCTGCGCGACGACGCCGTGCTGGTCAGCCTGATGAAGGGGGTGGAGCTCGGGACGCACCTGCGGATGTCGGAGGTGATCGCCGAGCTGGCCGGAGCCGGGCCCGAGCGCATCGCGGTCGTCACCGGACCGAACCTCGCGCGCGAGATCGCGCTGCGGGAGCCGGCTGCCTCGGTGGTCGCCTGCGCCGACGAGCACGTCGCGCAGGACCTCCAGCGCTGGTGCCACACGCCGATGTTCCGGCCCTACACGAACACCGACGTGGTCGGCTGCGAGCTCGGCGGCACGACGAAGAACGTGATCGCGCTCGCCGTGGGTGTCGCCGACGGCCTCGGCTACGGGGACAACGCGAAGGCGTCGGTGATCACTCGGGGTCTCGCGGAGACGGCGAGGCTGGGGATGGCGATGGGTGCCGATCCGATGACGCTCGCCGGCCTGGCGGGGATGGGCGACCTGGTCGCGACCTGCAGCTCGCCGCTGTCACGCAACCGGACCTTCGGTGAGAAGCTCGGCCGAGGGATGACGGTGGACGAGATCGTCGCCTCCACCCGGCAGGTCGCCGAGGGCGTGAAGTCGAGCGACTCGATCTCGGAGCTCGCCCACGCGCACGGCGTGGACATGCCGATCGTCGAGCACGTCGCTGCGCTGATCCGTGGGGAGTCGTCCCCGAAGGAGATGGTCGCCTCGCTCGTCGCTCGTGCTCCGAAGCCCGAGATCCACTGACCACGGTCCGGAGGTACGGGGCGGCTCACGCGGCGCCGAGCGCTCGCTCGATGTCCGACCACAGGTCGTCGACGTGCTCGATCCCGACCGAGAGGCGGATGAGGCCCTCGGGGACGGTGGCGGGTTCGGCCGGCCAGCGACGGCGCCGCTCCCAGGACGACTCGACGCCGCCCAGGCTGGTCGAGACCCGGACGAGCGCGCTCGCCATGACGACCCGGTGGGCGGCGTCGGCACCGCCGGACGGCTCGAACGAGCACAGCGTCCCGAACCCCGGGTAGCGGACGCGGTCGACGGCGGGATGCATCGACAGGCGCTCGGCCAGCATCCGGGCGTTCGACTCGGCTCGGTCGAGCCGCACGGCGAGGGTCCGTAGGCCGCGGGTCGCCAGGTAGGCCTCGAGGATGCCCGGGACGGCGCCATGGGTGCTGCGATGGGAGAGGACCCGCTGGTGGAGCTGCTCGTCACGGGCGACGGCGACCCCGGCCAGAGCGTCGCTGTGGCCGGCGAGCAGCTTGGTCGCGGAGTGCACGACGAGGTCGGCGCCGAGGTCCAGGGGCCGTTGCCGCAGCGGGGTTGCGAACGTGTTGTCGACGACGACGCGGGCCCCGGCGGCATGGGCGGCGCGTGTGATCGTCTGGATGTCGACCACCTCCATCGTCGGGTTGGCCGGCGACTCGAGCCACAGGCAGACGGCGCCCGGCTCGCCGGTCGTCGCCCCGCCCGTTCCGTCGCCCTCGTCGTCGAGCGCACGGGTGAAGGCGTCCGCCTCGGTGACGTCGATCCGCGTCACGCCGAGGGCGCCGTGCGCGGCGAGGTCGTCGAGCAGCGCGTGCGTCCCGGCGTAGGACTGGTGGGCGACGACGACGCGGCCCCCGGGCGCGATCGTCCCCAGGGCGGCAGCGACGGCGGCGATGCCGGAGGAGAACATCACGGCGCTCCCGCCCTCGAGCTCGCCGACGACCTCCTCGAACGCTGCCCAGGTCGGGTTGCCGTAGCGGCCGTACTCGCGCTCTCCGCCGGCGACGAACGTGCTCGCCGGTACCAGCGGGGTGTTCATGGGCGCGTCGGGCACGGAGGTGGGGCGACCGGCGGCGACGGTGGTGGTCGCGGCGTGGTGACGGGGTTCGGGGTGCGGCATGCCGACCATTGTCCCCACCCGCGATAGGGTCGGCCCGATGACAGATCCGCAGGCCTCGTCCCTTCCGGCGTCAGGCAGCTCCGCTCCAGTCGGCTCCGACTCCCCGGACGGCTCGCGTCGCCGCGTGCTCCTCGTCTTCGGCGGGCGCTCGAGCGAGCACGAGGTGTCCTGCATGACGGCCCGCGAGGTGATGGCTGCCCTGGATCCGGCGCGCTACGAGGTGGTCCCGGTCGGGATCACCCGCGACGGGACCTGGGTGCTCCAGCCGGACGGTGTCGGTGCGGCCGAGCCGGGTGCGCTCCCGACCGTCCGGCCGTCCGGTCCGCAGGTCGCGCTCGCGGGGACGACGCTGCTGCGCCTCGACGACGACGGCGCCTGGCGGCCGTACGCCCGGCTGGACGTCGCCCTTCCCCTGCTGCACGGCCCGTGGGGCGAGGACGGCACGATCCAGGGGCTGTTCGAGATGGCCGGGCTGCGCTACGTCGGGTCGGGGGTGCTCGGCAGCGCGCTCGCGATGGACAAGGCGGTGGCGAAGGTCGCGTTCGCGGCGGCGGGTCTGCCCCAGCTGCCGTACGCCGTGGTGACGGCCGAGCAGTGGAAGGACGACCCGGCAGCCGTCCGGGAGACGGTTGCCTCGTTGCACTACCCGGTCTTCGTCAAGCCGTCGCGCGCCGGGTCGAGCTTCGGCGGCACGTTGGTGCCGAGCGACGACGGGCTGTCCGAGGCGATCGCCACCGCCCAGGAGTTCGACCCGAAGGTCGTCGTCGAGTCGGCGGTCGAGGCACGCGAGATCGAGTGCGGCGTGCTCCAGCAGGTCGACGGCACGCTCCGCGCCGGAGCGGTCGGCGAGATCGCGGTCGACCACGGCGCCGGGCACGCGTTCTACGACTTCGACGCGAAGTACGTCGACGGCACGTCCGCGAACCTCATCCCGGCAGCGCTCGACGACGAGCAGAGGGAGCAGGTGCGTCGGATGGCGCTGCGCGCGTTCCGTGCGCTCGGCTGCGAGGGCCTGGCGCGGGTCGACTTCTTCCTCGTCGAGGGCCGGTTCTACCTCAACGAGGTGAACACCATGCCGGGCTTCACGCCGTTCTCGATGTATCCCGCGATCTGGGGAGCGAGCGGTGTCGACTACCCGACGCTGGTGGCGGCGCTGCTCGAGCAGGCCCTGGCCCGACCTGCCGGGATGCGCTGAGGTCCCGGCCACGTCGCCGACCCGCGCAACGACGCGCGGGACCGAGCGGGTGCCCCCGTCACTGGCATGCGCGCACCACCGGGTCGTGCGCGCTGATCACGTCCGCCAGGTCGGCCAGGGCGTCGGAGGCGGGTTCGTAGCGCTTCGGCACGCTGACCTCGACGTACGCGGTCCGTCCGATCGTGGTGAACACGTAGCGCTCGGTCGACTCCTGGCTGAACCAGCCGATGTCCTCGACGACGTCGCAGCGCGAGGTCGCCTCGAGATCGTCGGGTCGGTCGACGCCGCACCGCATCACGATGGCCGGGCTGCCCCAGGCGCGGCCGGCGTCGGGAGGGGCGACGCGGACCTGCTCCTCGCCGGCCACCGTTGCGGGCGCGTCGTCGAGCACCGCCTCGCAGATCGCGACCGCGTCGCCGTGCGGTGACGTCTCGTCCACGGGCACCGTGCTGGCGCACCCGGCCAGGGCGAGGCCGCTGCCGCCGAGCACGAGGCCGACGTGCACCCCACGGCCACCCCCGGCGAGCAGACGGGCGGCGGCCGCGAACGGGCCGCGCCGGGTCACAGGTGGACGACGGGACAGGTCAGGGTCCGGGTGATGCCGTCGATCCGCTGGATCTTCGCGACGACCAGCTCGCCGAGCTCGTCGACGTGGGTCGCCTCGGCGCGCACGATCACGTCGTACGGCCCGGTCACGTCCTCCGCGAGCGTGACCCCCTTGACGTCCGCGATCTCGGCAGCGACCTCGGCCGCCTTGCCCACCTCGGTCTGGACCAGGATGTACGCCTGCACGACCATGTGCGTTCCTCCGTCTCGAACGTGACCGCGTGCCACGCTACACCGCGCGGCCCGATGCCGGATCATGGTGCCATGGGCGTGGACGCAGAGACGACGGTCGCGGACGTGGGCGAGTTCGGTCTGATCGCCGAGGTGGTGCCGGCCGAGCTGTCGGAGCGGGTGCTGATCGGGCCGGGCGACGACAGCGCCCTGGTCCGGGTCGGTGACGCGCCGGTGCTGGTTGCGACCGACGTGCTGGTGGAGAACCGGCACTTCCGGCGCGACTGGGTCGAGGCGTACGACGTGGGCCGCCGTGCGGCCGCAGCGAACCTCGCCGACATCGCCGCCATGGGCGGGACGACGACGGCGCTCACCGTCGGGTTCGCGGCGCCTGGGGACCTGCCGGAGCGCTGGGCCGTCGACCTCGCGCGCGGGATCGCCGACGAGGCGGCCCTCGTCGGTGCCGAGGTGGTGGGCGGCGACGTGACCGCGGCCGAGCAGGTCGTCGTCTCGGTCACCGTGGTCGGGACCTGCGAGCGGGCCGTACGGCGCGACGGTGCACGGCCCGGTGAGGTCGTGGCCCTGCGCGGCCGGATCGGGTGGGCGGCAGCCGGGCTGGCCGTTCTCGGGCGCGGCTTCCGCTCGCCCCGTGTCGTCGTGGACGCCTACCGGCGACCCGAACCGCCGTACGACGCGGGGCCGCAGGCCGCTCGCGCCGGTGCCACCGCGATGATCGACGTCAGCGACGGGCTGCTCGCCGACCTGGGTCACGTCGCTGGGGCCAGCGGTGTCACGATCGACCTCGACTCGGCGGCGTTCGAGATCGCCGACCCGCTGCGGGACGTGGCCGCCGCCACGAACACCGATCCTCTCCAGTTCGTGCTGGCCGGGGGAGACGATCATCCGCTCGCGGCCACGTTCGCTGCCGACGACGTGCCGGACGGGTGGACGGTCGTCGGACGGGTGGGTGAACGGCGGAGCGCGGAGACCGTGAGCGTCACCGTCGACGGGGCTCCGTGGGAGGGCTCGGGAGGCCACCAGCACTACCGCTGAACCGTGGCTGCCGACAGCACGCTGTGCCTCCGGACAGCACGCTGTGCCTCCGGACAGCACGCTGTGCCTCCGGACAGCACGCTGTGCCTCCGGACAGCACGCTGTGCCTCCAAACAGCACGCTGTGCCTCCAAACAGCACGAAAAGGCGGGCCCCACCTCGGGGGACCCGCCTCGTCGAACCGCGTCAGGTCAGCGGCTGACCTTGCCCGCCTTGAGGCAGGAGGTGCAGACGTTCATCCGCTTCGGGGTCGCGCCGACCTTGGCGCGGACCCGCTGGATGTTGGGGTCGAACCGACGCCGGGTGCGCTTGCGCGACCACGGCTTGTTGTTGCCGAAACCCGGCTTCTTGCCGCACACGTCGCAGACAGCAGCCACAGCGAACACTCCTGAAGGAAAATCGAAGGGGAGATACCAACGGTCAAGCGTATCGGATCGACCAAGGCGCGAGCCAATCGGCCTCGCCTGCTGCCGCACACCCCGTGGCGCGGCTAGTCTTCCACGTCATGGACCGGCCCGTCACGTCTGCGACCTTCCGGTCGTGGGCCCGTGCGTGCGCGGACGCGCTGGGGGCCGCGCGGGCCGAGATCGACGCTCTCAACGTGTTCCCGGTGGCCGACAGCGACACCGGGACGAACGTCTACGTGACGCTCGAGGCGGCAGCGCAGGCAGCCGAGGCCGCCGCCGACGCCGGTCGTCCGCTGGACGCGATGGTCAAGGAGTACCTCGACGCGTTGCTGCTCGGCGCCCGCGGCAACTCGGGGGTGATCCTCGCGCAGCTGCTCCGCGCGGCGATCCCCGCGATCGCCGCCGGGCCGCAGCCCGCGGAGGCGCGGGTCGTCGCGGACGCGATGCAGACGGCCGCCGACGCGGCGTACCGCGCGGTGGGTCGTCCCGTCGAGGGCACCATCCTGTCGGTGGCGGCGGCTGCCGCCGACGCGGCACGCGAGGCCGCCGACGCCGGACAGCCCCTCGACGCGATGGTCAGTGCTGCTGCTGCGGAGGCGCGGCGGGCCCTGGCGCGGACCCCGCACCAGCTCGAGCTGCTGGCGGCGGCCGGTGTGGTCGATGCCGGAGGGCGCGCCCTGGTCGTGCTGTACGACACCACCGAGCGGTTCCTGACGGGGCGGTTCGCTCCGGCTGCGGAGCCGGTGGCCTTCCCCCCGCCTCCGCAGCCGAGCGCGGACCTGCACGCGGGCGGCCCGGCGTACGAGGTGATGTACCTGCTCGAGGCGGTCGACGACCGGATCGAGCGGCTGAGGACGCGGCTGGACTCGCTGGGTGACAGCCTCGTGGTCGTCGGCGGGGACGGGCTGTGGAACGTCCACGTGCACGTCGACGACCCCGGCGCGGCCATCGAGGCGGGCATCGCCGCCGGTCGTCCGTACCGGATCGAGGTGACGCACTTCGCCGAGCAGACGCCCGCGACCTCCACGGCCGAGCGGACCCGCGCCGTGGTGGCGGTCGCGGCAGGGGACGGGCTGGCGGCCCTGTTCAGCGAAGCGGGTGCGGTGGTCGTCGAGTGCGCGGTCGGAGCCGCTCTGGCCCTCGACCGCGTACTGGACACGGTCCTGGACTGCGGTGCCGACGACGTCGTGGTCCTGCCGAACAGCCGCGACCACCTGAGGATCTGCGACGCCGTCGCGGCGCAGGCACGCGAGGCGGGGGTGCACGCGACCGTGCTGCCGAGCCACACCCAGGTGCAGGGCTTGGCCGCCCTCGCGGTGCACGACCCGGCCCGTCCGTTCGACGACGACGTGGTCGCGATGACCAGTGCGGCGGCGCACACCCAGCACGGCGCCATCACGATCGCCACGGAGGACGGCATCACGATGGCCGGGCCGTGCCGGGTCGGCGACGTGCTGGGCGTGGTCGACGCCGAGTTCGCGGCGGTCGGCGCGGAGCAGGCCGAGGTCGTCGAGGCCGTGCTCGAACGCCTGGTCTCGGGGAGCGCCGAGCTGGTCACGCTCGTGACCGGCGAGGGTCTCCAGCCCGACCTTCCCGAGCGGATCGAAAGTTGGCTGCGCGAGCGCCGCCCCGACGTCGACGTCGTCGTCTACGACGGCCGGCAGGCACGCTATCCGCTGCTGGTGGCGGTGGAGTAGCACCGTGGAGACGGGCGCGGCAGGAGTGGACGAGAACGGACGCAGGGGGTTGCGGTGAGCGCGGTGGAGCTGGAGACACGGCTGACCACCGTGCTGGGCGCCCGGACCGCGAACGCGCTGGAGAAGACCCTCGACCTGCGCACGGTCGACGACCTGCTGCGCCACTACCCGCGTCGCTACGCCGAGCGCGGCACTCTGACCGACCTGTCCGCGCTGCAGGTCGACGAGCACGTGACGGTGCTGGCGCGCGTCGCCGACGTCAAGACCTACCCGTTCCGACCGAAGGGCGGTGGACGCGCTGGCGGCACCAACGTCAGGACCGAGGTGACGGTCACGGACGGGACGGGGAGCCTGGTTCTGACCTTCTTCCGCCAACCGTGGATCGCGCAGCGCCTGACATACGGGACGGTGGGGCTGTTCGCCGGCAAGGTGAACTCCTTCCGCGGGCGCAAGCAACTGCTGCACCCCGAGATCGCCCCCCTGGACGGCGAGGACGACGACGCTCGTGCCCGGGAGTTCGCGGAGACGATCATCCCGATCTACCCGGCGAGCCAGAAGGTCTCGTCGTGGGCGATCCAGTCGTCGGTCGGACTCGTGCTGGACGCGTTGGGTCCGAACGTGCTGGGAGACGTCGCAGACCCCGTCCCGCCCGAGGTCCGCGACCGCCTCGGGCTGGTCGGCCTGGCGCGTGCGTGGGAGGGGGTTCACCGGCCGCGCAGCACCGACGACCACGTCCGGGCCCGGGAACGACTCAGGTACGAGGAGGCGTTCGTCCTCCAGGCCACCCTGGCGCGTCGACGGGCGGTCGCGACGGCCGAGCCCGCCACGGCGCGACCGCACGTCCGCGACGGGCTGCGGGACCGGTTCGAGCAGCGCCTGCCGTTCGCGCTCACGCTCGGCCAGCAGGAGGTGCTCGGCGAGATCGCCCACGACCTCGAGCGCGAGCACCCGATGCAGCGTCTGCTGCAGGGCGAGGTCGGGTCCGGCAAGACCGTCGTCGCGCTCCTGGCGATGCTCCAGGTGATCGACACCGGCGGCCAGGCCGTGCTGCTCGCCCCGACCGAGGTGCTGGCGCAGCAGCACGAGCGTTCGATGCGGGCGATGCTCGGGCCCATGGCGGAGGCCGGGATGCTCGGCGGCGAGGAGGCCGCGACCCGGGTTCGACTGCTGACCGGCTCGCTGGGTCAGAAGGCGCGCCGGGCGGCGCTGCTCGACGCCGCCTCGGGGGAGGCCGGGATCCTCGTCGGCACGCACGCCGTGCTGGAGGAGAACGTCCAGCTCGCCGAGCTCGGACTCGTGGTCGTCGACGAGCAGCACCGGTTCGGGGTCGAGCAGCGTGCCGCGCTGGTCGCGAAGGGGCGGACGACCCCGCACCTGCTCGTGATGACGGCGACCCCGATCCCACGGACCGTCGCGATGACCGTGTTCGGTGATCTCGACACCTCGACGCTGCGTGAGCTGCCGCGAGGTCGGCAGCCGGTGCAGTCGACCGTGGTCGGGGTGGCCGAGCACCCGACCTGGCTCGACCGGGCGTGGCAGCGACTCGCCGAGGAGGTCGCGAACGGCAGGCAGGCGTACGTCGTCTGCCCGCGCATCGGTGACCCCGCACTCGAGGGACCCTCCGCCGAGGACGACACCGGCGCACCGCCTCCGCCGGACGACGGGAGCGAGGCCGACGACGAGCGCGAGCTCGTCGGTGTGCTCGCACTCGCGGACGTGCTGGAGTCCGGACGGTTGGCGCACGTCCGGGTCGGTCGACTGCACGGTCGTATGCCGCCCGACGAGAAGGACGCGGCGATGTCGGCGTTCGCGGCCGGCGACATCGACGTGCTGGTGGCGACCACGGTGATCGAGGTCGGCGTCGACGTCCCGAACGCGACCGCGATGGTCGTGATGGACGCGGACCGCTTCGGCGTCTCCCAGCTGCACCAGCTCCGCGGCCGCGTGGGCCGGGGGAGTCACGAGGGTCTGTGCCTCCTGGTCACCGGTGCCGAGGCGGGTTCGCCGTCCCGGGAGCGCCTGGACGCGGTCGCCGCGACCGCGGACGGCTTCGACCTGGCGCGCCTCGACGTGGAGCTGCGACGGGAGGGTGACGTGCTCGGCGCCCGCCAGTCCGGCCTCCGCTCGAGCCTCAAGCTGCTGTCCGTCGTCCGCGACGGCGAGGTGATCGCCCAGGCGCGCGAGGATGCCGGAGCTGTCCTGGCCGCCGATCCGGGGCTGGTCGAGTCGCCCGCGCTCGCACGAGCGATCGACCGGCTCGAGGAGTCCGCCCAGGCCGAGTTCCTGGAGAAGTCCTGAGCGGGAGGTCGGTGTGAGTGGGGTGGAGAGGTCGTGACGCGGATCATCGCGGGCACCGCCGGCGGGCGCCGGCTCGAGACACCGCCGGGTTCGGGGACGCGCCCGACGTCCGAGCGCGTCCGCGAGGCGATGTTCTCGTCGTTGGAGTCGATGCTCGGCGGACTGCACGGCGTCCGGGTGCTCGATCTGTACGCCGGGTCGGGTGCGCTCGGGCTCGAGGCCCTGTCACGGGGTGCGGAGCACGCGACCCTCGTCGAGTCCCACCGCAGGACGGCCCAGGTCGCGCAGCGGAACGTGCGGAGCCTCGGCCTGTCGGCGGACGTCGTCGACGCCAAGGTCGAGACGTATCTGCAGCGACCCCCGACCCGCCCGTACGACCTCGTCCTGCTCGACCCGCCGTACCCGCTGGAGGCGGCCGCGGTGGTCGCGGTCGTCGCGGCCGTGACCACCGAGGCGTGGTGGAGCTCCGGCGGTGTGATCGTCGTGGAGCGGTCCGCGCGGGACGCACCCTTCGACTGGCCGGGCTCGGTCGAGCCGGTGCGTGACCGCCGCTACGGCGAGACGGCGCTTTGGTACGGTCGCAGCCATGACTAGGGCCGCCTGTCCCGGTTCGTTCGATCCCGTGACGAACGGTCACCTGGACATCATCCGCCGCTCCGCGTCGCTGTTCGACGAGGTCGTGGTCGCCGTCGGGATCAACGACTCCAAGCGTGTGATGTTCAACACGGCCGAGCGGGTCGCGCTGCTCGAGGAGGTCCTCGCCGACCTCGGCAACGTGCGGGTCGAGACGTTCTCGGGCCTGCTCGTCGACTTCTGCGTCGCCAACGACGTCTCCGCGATCGTGAAGGGTCTGAGGGCGGTCTCCGACTTCGACTACGAGCTGCAGATGGCCCAGATGAACTCGACGCTGTCGCAGGTCGACACGCTGTTCATGCCGACGAGCCCCGAGTACTCGTTCCTCGCCTCCAGCCTCGTCAAGGAGGTCGCCCGGCACGGCGGCGACGTGTCCGGTCTCGTCCCGTCGACGGTGCTGAGCGCGCTGGAGGCGCGGATCGGCGAGGGCGGCTGACCCGACGCCCCGCGCGGGTGGTCGCCGTCCACCGGCGACCTCCCGTACGGCCCGGTCCGCCGCGACTCACCGGCACGAGGCGCCGATTCGCCTCCGGCTGGGACGGTTGGGTATCCTGGTCCGTGGCCCGTACCCGGGCTGTTTCGTCGTGCCTGAAGGAGCAAGTGTGACCACGCTTGACGCTCGGGCGCCGTACGTTCTCGACACCCATGAGATCGCTCGGCGGCCGGGGACCCAGCGTGAGGTGACACGTCGCGAGTCAGCGCCGGCGGGACTGGGTGTCGACATGATCGGTGTGCCCGAGGGAAGTGACGTCGATCTCGAGCTGCGGCTCGAGTCGGTCATGGAAGGTGTCCTGGCGACAGGCACCGTCGAGGTGCACATCGTCGGCGAGTGCGTGCGGTGCCTGCAGTCTGTCTCCGACGACCTGTCGGTGGACGTGCAGGAGCTGTTCGTGCACGACGACGAGCCGGTCGCCTCGGACGAGGAAGGCGACGTCCGCAGGCTCGAGGGCGACCTGCTCGACTTCGAGCCTGTGCTGCGGGACGCGGTGGTGCTCGCACTGCCGCAGAACCCGTTGTGTGTTCCGGACTGCCCGGGACTGTGCCCCGAGTGCGGGGCGCGGCTCGCGGACGATCCAGAGCACACACACGGCGAGCCCGTCGATCCCCGGTGGTCGGCGCTCAGCCAGCTGATCGACAACAACGAGGACCGCTCCGGCGGTCCGGAGACGGCCGGAGAATCCGGCCCGGACGAGGAGTAAGAAGTGGCTGTCCCGAAGCGCAAGATGTCGCGCAGCAACACCCGCCACCGCCGTTCGCAGTGGAAGGCCACCGCGCCCCAGCTCGTCACGTGCGCCAACCCGGCTTGCCGCGCCAAGCACCTGCCGCACCGCGCGTGCAGCGAGTGCGGCCAGTACGGCCCGCGCGGCGACCAGCGTCAGGTCCTCTGAGCGGTCGGCACGTGCCCGACGGCGACAGCGTCGTGGACGCGGAGCCGACCCTGGGCCTGGCCGACCGGCTCGGCGTCCCCGGTCTCGAGCCGGGTCTGCTGACCCAAGCGCTGACCCACCGGTCGTTCGCGTACGAGCACGGCGGCATCCCGAACAACGAGCGCCTCGAGTTCCTCGGTGACGCCGTGCTCGGTCTGGTCGTCACGGACACGCTCTACAACGCCCATCCGGACCTTCCCGAAGGCCGCCTCGCGAAGCTGCGCGCGGCGGTCGTGAACGCGCGCGCTCTCGCGGGTGTGGCGCGCACGCTCGGTCTGGGCGAGCACCTGCGGCTCGGGCGGGGTGAGGAGGCGACCGGAGGACGCGACAAGTCCTCGATCCTGTCCGACACCGTCGAGGCGCTGATCGGCGCGGTGTACCTCCAGGAGGGGTTCGCTGTCGCCGGCGACGTCGTGCACGGCATGTTCGACCCGGTGATCGAGCGTGCCGCCGAGCTCGGCGCCGGGCTCGACTGGAAGACGAGCCTCCAGGAGATCGCCTCCGACCACGGTCTCGGCGTCCCCGAGTACCGCCTCTCCGAGGAAGGCCCCGACCACGACAAGACGTTCACGGCCCGCGTCCGGGTCGGAGGGCAGGTCTACGGGGAAGGCGTCGGCCACTCCAAGAAGGAGGCTGAGCAGCAGGTCGCGGAGACCGCATGGCGCGCGATCCGCGCGGCGGTCGACGCCACCGAGGCTGCCGGCGCTGCCGGCGTCGACGCGGTCGACGCCGTCTCGGCGGTCGACGAGGCGGAGTCCACTCCGGCTGCGGACCTCTGAGCACTCCGTTGCCTGAGCTCGGGGGGATGCCGGGGCGCACGGATGCCTGAGCTTCCCGAGGTCGAGGTCGTCCGGCGCGGCCTCCACGAGCACGCCGTGGGACGGACGATCGAGGCGGTGCGGGTGCTGCACCCCCGCCCGGTCCGTCGTCACCTTCCCGGTCCGGAGGACTTCTCGGCGCGTCTGAGGGGGCAGCGGATCATCGGCGCGCGCCGACGCGGCAAGTACCTCTGGCTGCCGCTGGACGACGGCGACGCGATCCTGGCGCACCTCGGGATGAGCGGCCAGTTCCTCGTCCAGCCACCGGAGGCCGCGTACGAGCGTCACCTGCGGGTCGTGCTGGACCTGGACGACGGCCACGAGCTGCGGTTCGTGGACCAGCGGATGTTCGGAGGCCTCGCCATCAGCGACGGCGGTGCCGAGCTGCCGCGCGAGTACGCCCACGTGGCCCCGGACCCGTTGGAGCACGCGTTCGACGTCGCGGATTTCACGGCACGCGTCCGCGCGCGACGTACGGGGATCAAGCGTGCGCTGCTCGATCAGCGCCTCGTCTCGGGCGTCGGCAACATCTATGCCGACGAGGCGCTCTGGCGCGCACGCCTGCACTTCGCACGACCGACCGAGACCCTGAACCGTCCGACGATCGCCGTCCTTCTCGACGCCGTGCGCGAGGTGATGGCGGCGGCCCTGGAGCAGGGCGGCACCTCGTTCGACGCGCTGTACGTGAGCGTGAACGGGGAGAGCGGCTACTTCTCTCGTTCGCTCGAGGTGTACGGACGGGAGGGTGAGCCGTGCTCACGCTGCGGAACAGCGATCCGCCGCGACGCCTTCATGAACCGTTCGTCGTACACCTGTCCGCGATGTCAGCCGCGCCCGCGTCGCGGGCGTTGGTGAGCCGCGGTGCCTGTGATCGCCGGCGGCGGGTCGGTGGTCGTGGCGTCGGTGCTCGTGGGGTCGCTGGTCGTGGGGTCGCTGGTCGTGGGGTCGCTGGTCGCGCGGTTGCCGTCAGCGGGTCACGGTCGGCGTGTCACTGTCGGCGTGGCCGGTGTCGGGTGATCTGGTCGTGCAGGTGTTCTTCGAGCGGGGTCAGCTCGGCGCGTGGTCTTCGGATGGCGATCAGGGTGGGACCGCGGCTGTCCGAGTGACGACGGTCGGCGACGTACGTGTGGCCGGTCGGTGTGCTCCAGGCGATGCGCTGCGGGACCGATCCCTCGCCCACCTGGGGTGCTGACGTGCGGACCCGCCAACCCCGGCCCTCCTTGAGGATGTTGTCGTGGCGGCACGTCCCGGCGCCGTTGTCCTGCGTCGTCGTGCCGCCGCGGGCGTGCGCACGGGTGTGGTCGATGTCGGTCACGTCGCAGTCGCAGTACGGTCGCAAGCAGTGGCCGTCCGTCGCCCGGACGAGGCGTGCGATCCGCTCGGGGAACCGTCGTCGGCGCGGGTCGCAGTCCACCGGATCTCCGCGGTCGTCGGTGAAGAGTCGCCGGAGCCAGCTGGTGTCGTTGCCGGCGAGGCGGCGCGCGAGCGCAGCCGGGATGGGACCGTACCCCTCGAGAACGGCCGGTGAGTCCTCCGTGCCGAACAGCACCTCCGGGCGCATCAGCAGCCCGACCTCGACCGGTGCGGTCGGAGCGTTGCCGTCCGCGGCGACGGGGATGCCGGAGAGCGCCTCGAGCGCGAGGTCGGACATGAGCTGCTGGGCCGTCGCCGGCTCGGCTCTGTCGGCCGTGGGGACGCCGGCAGAGGCGACGTCGGCAGTGGCGGCGCCGCCGGAGACGGGGCAGTCGCCCCGGGACCGAGTGAGGGTCGCGTCGCGGCCGAGCCTTCGCCAGGCCGCCACGACCTGCTCCGCTGAGCCCCGGACGACCAGCTCGGCCATCGCATCGGGACGACGGCGGAGGCGGACGTGCCGCGTCGCCCGCGCCGCGCGCGCTCGAGCCTCCGCACCCCCAGGGTCGAGCGCGAGCACGTGGCGTCGGGCGATCGCGGAGGCCTCGCGTGGTGTGGCCCCCGGTAGGGACGTGGCCACGAGCTCGTCCACTCGAGCCCGACGGACGCGATCGAGCGTGACGGTCTCGGCGACGAGCGCCGCGGCCACGGCGGCGCTGATCAGTCCGTCGCGCAGGAGTGCGTGCGCGCACGGATGGTCACGCAGTGCCGCGGCGACGTCGAGGTGGTGCTGGCCGGCGCCGTTGCCCACGCCGCGCGCCATCCCGACCTCGGAGCGCAGCGATCGTTCGCGGGCTGCTCGACGAGCAGGAGAGGGTGCGGGGTCCGCGGCCTCGCGTCGGGCCTGGAGCGAAGACACGGCGTCGTGCTGATGTCCCTGGGCGATCCGAACCAGCGTCTCGCACACGGAGATGACCTCGACCTCGCCGGCACCCTGGCCGAGGTGGGGCTCGGAGGCCGCGGTGACGGCGTCGCGGGCACGGGCGAGCTCGGTCGTCAGACGTCGCTCCAGCTCGACGAGCATGCTCAGGGCCGTCGACGCCACCTCGGCCGCATCATCGGCCGATCCCGCGGGGCCGGTGCCGGAACGCGATTCGATCATGCGTTCGAAGATATCGGGTGCCGCCGACAGAAGCACCGATCGCTGACACCTGACGCCGACCATGCCGCCGCGACGATGCAGCCGCCTCCGCGGCCGGCTCCGTGCACCTCGGGAGTCGGCCGCGGACCGGGGCGTCAGCCGTTCGGGATCAACGCCGCCACGGGTAGCGTCCGGTCCACGAGTCCGGAAACGGCGCTGCCGCAGCTGGCGAGCACGTCGGCGTCGCCACACCAGTGGGACGCAGTCCGCGTCCCGGTGGCGAGGTCGTACGCCCAGGTCGCGCCGAAGTCGCGCAGTCTCGTCGTCTGCGTGCTGGTCGGCGCGCAGAGGGCGCCGGCGGTGCCGATCAGGTCCGTGTCCTCGCCCTCGACGTCGGTGTGGCAGCTGCCACCGGTGGGCCAGCCGAGGACGAACCTCGACCACACGAGCTGGATCCCGACGAAGTCGGCGCCGAGGTCGCGCAGGGCGCCGAACGAGTTGTTCGCGAGGTTCGTGACGCCCGGGCGGGCGGCCACCGCGAGCACCGGGCGGGTGCCACCGTCGGAGACCGCCTTGAGCGCGTCGCTGAACCCCTCGGCTGCGACCGGGTCGAACAGCACGGCGCCCGCCAGGCCGGCGTAGCCGCGCTCGGCCAGGCGCTCGCCGACCAGCGCCGCGAAATGACCGCCGGCCGAGTGCCCGCCGACGACGTAGCGCTGGGGGAGGGCGAGCCCGTCCGGCGGCGTGACGGTGCGGTCGGCCAGCGCGTCGGCGAACGTCACGGCGAGCTCGGGGTTGCCGGCGGTCATGTCCTCGTCGAGGCAGACCACCAGCAGGCCGCGCTCGGCGATCGCACGGCTGGTCCCGCGCAGGTTCGCACAGCTGCGTGCGAAACCGTGCTCGACGAGAACCAGCGCCTGGGGAGTCGTGCTGGGCACGTACCAGTCGGCGTCGTACGTGCTGGAGCCGAGCGTCACGGGGGAGCTGACGCAGGCGCTGCTGGAGGACGTGTAGCCGTTGCAGGCGGACGCGGCGCTCGCGGGTGCGGCGGTCGCGAGCAGTCCGCCGACGAGCGTGGCGATCATCAGCACGCAGCGGAGGAGGGCGTGGGTGGGAGTCGGGCGTCTCGTGAGCATGGAGCTCCTCGGTAGGGGTGTGCGGCGCCCGAGAACGACCATGTGAAACAGCGTTCCAAACGTAGTGACAGTGATGGTGTCAGCGCAAGACGTCGGAGCCGATCGATAGGCTGGTCGGGTGACGGACCCCAACCCCGGTGAGCGGGCCGAGTACGACGCCTTCGCGCGGGCTCGTCGCGTGCACGAGCCGGCCAAGCAGCGCAGCCGCACGGCTTTCGAGCGTGACCGAGCGCGGATCCTGCACTCGGCCGCGCTGCGTCGGCTCGCGGCCAAGACACAGGTCGTCGGGCCGGCGACGGACGACTTCGTACGCAACCGGCTGACGCACTCGCTCGAGGTCGCCCAGGTGGCCCGCGAGCTCGGCAAGGCGCTCGGCTGCGATCCCGATGTCGTCGACTCGGCGGCGCTGGCCCACGACCTCGGCCACCCGCCGTTCGGCCACAACGGGGAGCGTGCGCTCGACGAGGTCGCGCAGGCCTGCGGCGGGTTCGAGGGCAACGCGCAGACGCTGCGCATCCTGACCCGGCTCGAGGCCAAGGCGTTCGATCCGGACGGCCGCAGCGCCGGGCTCAACCTGACCCGCGCGACGCTCGACGCGTGCACGAAGTACCCGTGGCGGCTCGAGGACGCTCCGGCCCCCTACGGCGCGCACGGGGACGGGTCCCCGCGGACGGTGCGCAAGTTCGGCGTGTACGCGGACGACGCCGAGGTGTTCGCGTGGGTGCGGGCCGGCCGCGAGAGCAGCGTGCCGTGCCTGGAGGCCCAGGTGATGGACCTGGCCGACGATGTCGCCTACTGCGTGCACGACGTCGAGGACGGTGTGGTCGGCGGTCGGATCGACCTGGAGCGGCTCGACGGCGATCGTGACGCGCTGTGGGCGACCGCGCGGGAGTGGTACGTGCGCGACGCCGACGACGCGACCCTCGACGCCGCGCTCGACCGCCTCCGTCGGATGCCCGAGTGGCCGACCGGTCGGTTCGACGGATCTCGGCGTGCATCGGCCGGGCTGAAGTCCGCGACCAGCGCGCTTGTGGGGCGGTTCGTCGGGGAGACGCTGACTGCGACCCGTCGTGAGGCGGGCGCGGTCCCGCTGCACCGCTACGACGCGGATCTCCAGGTGACCGACGAGACCCGGGCCGAGATCGCGGTGCTCAAGTCGATCGCCGCCCACTACGTGATGAGCGCGTTCGAGCGGGTCGCCCTGCTCGAGCAGCAGCGTGCGCTGCTGGCCGACCTCGTCGTGGTGCTCGCGAGCCGCGGTGTCGACGCACTCGAGCCCGCCTTCGTCGCCGACCACGACGCTGCCGCCGACGACGCCGCACGGCTGCGCGTGGTCGTGGACCAGGTTGCATCCCTGACCGACGAGTCGGCGCGAGCCTGGGGACGAGCGCTGCTGTGAGCCCGCGACGCCCCGTAGACTGCCCAGCGTGACCGGCCGGATCCGCGAGGAGGACATCGCTGCCGTCCGCGAGCGCGCGCGGATCGACGAGGTCGTCGAGCAGTACGTGACGCTGCGCAACGCGGGTGGGGGTTCGCGCAAAGGGCTGTGTCCCTTCCACGACGAGAAGTCGCCGTCGTTCAACGTCACCCCCTCGCGGGGGATGTACTACTGCTTCGGCTGCGGCGAGGGCGGCGACGTCTTCACGTTCCTCCAGAAGATGGACCAGATCGGGTTCAGCGAGGCCGTCGAGCGACTCGCGGCGCGGTACGGCATCACGCTGCGCTACGTCGACGGGCCGAGCGGCCCGGGCCGGGACTTCGCGCAGCGCGGCCGCCTCGTCGCCGCGAACAAGGCGGCCGCGGAGTTCTTCTCCGAGCAGCTCGCCGGGCCCGATGCGCTGATCGGCCGTCGGTTCCTCGACGAGCGTGGGTTCGACCGGGCGGCGGCGGAGCACTTCGGTGTCGGGTTCGCGCCGCGCGGCGGTGAGGCGCTGCTGCGTCACCTGCGGGGCCGCGGCTTCGCCGAGGACGACCTGCTGGCCGGCGGCCTGGTCGCCCAGAACTCCCGCGGGTCGTACGACCGGTTCCGCGGGAGGCTGATCTGGCCGATCCGTGACCCCGCCGGCGACGTGGTCGGATTCGGCGCTCGGCGGTTGTACGACGACGACCGGATCGCCGCGAAGTACCTCAACACCCCCGAGACCCCGCTCTACAAGAAGAGCCAGGTCCTCTACGGGATCGACCTCGCCCGCAAGGAGATCTCGAAGGCCAGCCAGGCTGTGATCGTCGAGGGTTACACGGACGTCATGGCGTGCCACCAGGCGGGCATCACCACGGCTGTCGCCACGTGCGGCACCGCCTTCGGTCAGGACCACGGTCGCGTCCTGCGCCGGCTGCTCGCCGATCACGACGCGCTGCACGGCGAGGTGATCTTCACCTTCGACGGTGACGAGGCGGGTCAGCGGGCTGCGCTGCGGGCGTTCGAGGGCGACGAGCAGTTCGTCTCGCAGACGTACGTCGCGGTGCAGCCGGACGGTCTCGACCCGTGCGACCTGCGGCTGCGCGACGGCGACGAGGCGGTCCGCGACCTGGTCGGGTCGCGCATCCCGCTGTACCGGTTCGTCCTCCGCAACGTGCTCGAGCGCTACGACCTCGACCGCGCCGACCAACGGATCAACGCGATGCGCGAGGCGGTCGGCCTCCTGTCGTCGGTGCGTGACCGCACGAAGCTCGACGCCTTCGCCCGCGAGATCGCCGACATGGTCGGGCTCGACCTGGAGGAGGTACGCGCCGCCGCCAAGGCAGCAGCGAAGGCAGGTCCGAAGGGGAGCACGCCGGCCGGCCCACCGGGCAGCCGGTCGGGTGGCCAGCAGCAGCGGGGGGACGAGGCGGTCGGTACGCCGCCGGCCGGCGACGCTGACGGCGGGGGTGCGGCCGGGGCGCCCGTGCCGAGCCTGGGCGAACCCCGGTTCGGCGACGAGCGCGAGCTGCTCAAGGCGGTCGTCCAGTACCCCCATCTCGTCGCGCCCCTCGCCGGCGACCTGGCCCGCGACGACTTCACCCACCCGGTCGCCGCCGAGGTGTTCGACGCCGTCAGCGCCGAGGGCCTGCCGGCGAGCGAGGACCAGCAGTGGGCCGGTCGGGTGCGTGAGCGGGTCGACAGCGAGCAGGGGCGCAGCGCGCTGGCGCGGTTCGCGCTCGATCCGCTGCGTGTCCACGGCGTCCCCGACGACACGTTCCTCGAGGCGCTGGTCGCACGGGTCCGTGAGCTGGCGCTCGCGCGCCGCATCGATGCGATGAAGTCCCGCCTCCAGCGCACCGATCCCGTCGAGTCGTCCGACGACTACCAGCGCACGTTCTCCGAGCTGCTCGCCCTCGAGCAGCAGCGGCGCAGCCTGCGCGAGCGTGCAGTCGGCGGCTCGCTGCTCTGACGGCGGCTCCGCCTGATCCGACGGCGGCTCGCTGCGCTGACGGCTCCGGCTGCGGCTGTGCTCCGTGACCGAGTCTCCGGTGGTGCGTCCGGCTCGCCGCCACAGGTCGGTGGCGACCGCCTCGTCGTCCACAAGTCGCCCGCGGGCGTCTGTCCAGCGCGACGATGTGTCCCGAGACTGATCGGCATGCCGCCCGTCACCGCCCCCGCTGCTCCCGCGTCCGATCACGCCGCGTCCGATCACGCCGCGTCCGATCACGCCGCGTGCGACCACGCCGCGTGCGACCACGCCGTCTCCCACCACGCCGCCGTTCCGGCTGAGCATGCCGGCAGGCATACGACGCGCCCGGACGTCGGGATCCCCACGCGCGAGCAGCTCGTGCTCGACCACCTGCGTTACGTCGCAGCGCTCGCCCGGCCGTACGACGGCCTCGGCGTGCCGCACGAGGATCTCGTGCAGGAGGGCGTGATCGGGCTGCTCGAGGCGGTCGACCGGTTCGACCCGGAGCGAGGAACCCGCTTCACGGCGTACGCGCGCCCCTGGGTCCGCAGCCGGATCGCGCGGGCGGTGAGTCGTCGTCGGATGGTGCGGCTGCCTCCCCGGGCGGAGCGGGAGCTGGTCGAGGTTCGTGCCGTGGCCGCCGAGCTGGCCCGCGCCGGCCTGGCGAGGTCGGGCGAGCCCGACGTCGGCGCTCTGGCTGCGCGGGTCGGGACACCTCCGGAACGGATCGCGTGGCTGCTGGCGGTCGCGGGACCGACGCTGTCCCTGGACGAGCAGCTCGTCGACCATCCGGCGGTGCCAGGGCCGGGCGACGACGACGCGATCCTGCTCGTCACGGTCCTGGAGGACGCGATGGCCGGGCTGCCGTCCGTCCAGCGCGACGTGCTCGAACGCCGGTTCGGTCTCGACGGTCTCGGATCCTGGAGCCTGAGCGAGATCGCGGACCAGACCGGACGCGACCACGGCGCCGTGCGTCGTGACGAGCGCCGCGGTCTGGTCGCCCTGCGGCGGCACCCGGCGCTGAGGGCGTTCTCGGCTGCGCGATGATGGAAGCATGCTCTCGGTGGTCGAAGCACGCAGGGCCCGTCGCCAGATCGCACGCGAGTCGGGCGAGCGGGTCCTCGCGGTCCAGCAGGACAACGACGGGACCTGGCACGCCGGGACGCCGGGCGCCCTCTGGCTCGCCGAGGACGGCGGCCGGCGGAGGATCCCGTGGGAGTCCGTGCACCGACTGGTCTGGGACGCCCAGGAGAAGACGCTGAGCATCGAGGCCGAGATCGACGGGGAGCCGGTCCACCGTGCCGTGGCGATGGCGGACGCCGGACGGATCGTCGAGCTCGGGCGCGAGCGCGTGGAGGCGAGCATCCTGGCCCGGTCGCGGCGCACCGTGTCCGGGCGCCGTACGGGGGCCGTCAGCGTGCTGGCGCGACGGTCGCCCGCAGGGGGAGGGCCGACCGTGTTCCAGTACGTGCTCGACCCGGGCCTGACGAGCGACGACCCCGAGGTGCAGGACGCCTTGGCGCAGGCCCTGGACGCGGTCCGTGAGGAGCTCGGATCGGCGTGATCGCGAGGCCGGACCCGGTTTGGGTCGGGCTGGGGCGCCTTGCTAGGCTGGCGGTCGCCTCAGTGCAGTGATCCCCTGTAGCTCAATTGGCAGAGCAATCGGCTGTTAACCGATAGGTTACTGGTTCGAGTCCAGTCGGGGGAGCCAGTCGGGAGCGGCACGGACCTTCGGTTCGTGCCGCTCTTGCGCGTCCGTCGGAGCCGCAGCCGGACGGCGTCGTCGCGCCGGGTCAGTCGTCGCCCCATCCGAGGGCGAACACCTCGAACGGCGAAGCGTGGTCGACGCCCAGTCGAGCCCCGGTCGGCTCGGACATCCCGGCGAGGAACATCGCTGCGTCGAAGTCGGCCCACCCGAGGCCGTCGATGTACGCGGCGTGGGCGCGCAGCGAGGCGACTCCGAGGTCGAACGTGTCGGTCGTGTCGACGGCGTGCCGTGCGTCGGGCGAGCCGGAGGCCCAGACCTGACGGACACCGCCCCACGGCTCGACACCGTCTTCACCGAAGACCCACCGGTTCCCCGCGTCGCGCACCGCGTCGAGCGTGGCACGTCCCACCGCGATGTGGTCGGCCTGGTTGAGCACGCCGTTGCCGAACGTCTCGCGGAAGTTGCCGGTGATCACGATCTCGGGACGGTGCTCGCGGACGACGCGCGCGATCGCGCGGCGCAGCGGCACCCCGTACTCCAGGATGCCGTCGGGGAGCCGGAGGAAGTCGACCTCGTCGACGCCCACGACGCGTGCGGACTCGATCTGCTCCGCCTCGCGCACCTCGCGGGCCTGGAGGGGTTCCATGCCGTCGATGCCGGCCTCGCCGCTCGTCACCATGCAGTACACGACGCGCTTGCCCTGACCGGTCCAGCGCGCGACGGCAGCCGCGGCGCCGAACTCCAGGTCGTCGGGGTGCGCGACGACGGCGAGCGCGGTCTGCCAGTCCTCACGCAGCGGGGCGAGCGCCGCGGGTCCGGGTGCATCGGTCATGGACCCAGCCTAGGGCTCGCCCGCGGGCGGCGCGTGCCGTTGGCCGGCCGGGGATCGGTAGGCTGTGCACGCTCCGGGGCGGTAGCTCAGCTGGTTAGAGCAGCGGACTCATAATCCGTCTGGTCGCGGGTTCGAGCCCCGCCCGCCCCACCACGCTCGCCCGCCCCACCACGCCCGACGGCCCCACCACGCTCGACGGCCCCACCACGGTCGAGCGTCGGGACCCCCCGGGTCGGGCTCAGCCCGCGTCGGGCAGCTCGGTGGCCGACGTACGGGTGTGGTGGCGTCCGACCGGGAGGACGAGGGGAGTCCCCGAGACCTCGTCGCTGACCACGCGCGACTCCATCCCGAACACCTCGCGCACCATCACCTCGTCGACGACGTCGCCCGGAGCGCCCTGGGCGTGGATGCGCCCGGCCTTGAGCGCGACCAGGTGATCGGCGTAGCGGGCCGCGAGATTGAGGTCGTGCAGCACGATCACGATCGTGGTCCCGCGGTCGTGGTTGAGGTCGGTGAGCAGGTCGAGCACCTCGACCTGGTGGGTGACGTCGAGGAACGTGGTCGGCTCGTCCAGCAGGAGCAGGTCGGTCTGCTGCGCGAGCGCCATCGCGATCCACACCCGCTGGCGCTGACCGCCGGACAGCTCGTCCACGGGCCGCTCCGCCAGGTCCGTGGTCGCGGTCGCCTCGAGCGCCTCGGCGACGGCCTCGTCGTCGGTGCGGCTCCACCGGCGCAGCAGGCTCTGGTGCGGGTGGCGTCCGCGACCGACGAGGTCGGCGACGATGATCCCCTCGGGCGCGATGGGCGTCTGCGGGAGCAGACCGAGCATCCGCGCCACCTCGCGGGTGTGACGCTCGGCGATGTCGCGGCCGTCGAGCAGGACCGAGCCGGAGCGCGGCTTGAGCAGACGGGCCATGGCGCGCAGCAGCGTCGACTTGCCGCAGGCGTTCGCGCCGACGACGATCGTGACCGCGCCCGACGGGACGTCGAGGGTCAGCCCGTCGACGACGATCCGCTCGTCGTAGCCGAGCGTGACGTCCTCGACCCGCAGCGTGTGGTGGTCCGCGGTCACAGGGTGCCTCCGGTGCGGTTGGACCTGGCGAGCAGCCAGAGCAGGTACGGGGCGCCGACCGCGCCGGTGACGACGCCGACCGGGAAGCGCAGGTCGAACAGGTACTGGCCGGCGAAGTCGCTGGCCAGCACCACGACGGCCCCGACCAGGCCGGCCGGGAGCAGCAACGAGCCCGAGCCTCGCATCAGACGGGCCGCGATCGGGCCGGAGAGGAACGCCACGAACGCGATCGGGCCGGCGGCCGCGGTGCCGACCGCGACCAGGGTGACCGCGACGAGCAGCAGCCACAGACGGGTCCGGTCGGCGTCGACGCCCAGCGCGTTGGCGGTGTCGTCGCCGAGCTGAAGGATGGTGAGCCGACGGTCGAGCAGGTACGCCGCCGGGACCAGGACCGCCATCGCGGCGGCGAGCACCGGCAGGCCGTCGGCGAACGCGCCGTTGAGGCTGCCGGTCAGCCACCGCAGCGCCTCGGCGGCCTCGGTGATCTGCGCCTGGGTCAGGCTGTACGCGACGATGCTCTGCATCATCGCGCCGATCCCGATCCCCACGAGCACCAGCCGGGCACCGGCGACCCCACCGCGCCACGACAGCCCGTAGATCGCGAGCGCGACGCCGAGGGCGCCGAGCAGCGCGATCAGCGAGACCGCGCCTCCGCGCAGACCGAAGAACGTGATGGCGACGACCGCGGCCGCGCTCGCGCCCGTGCTGATCCCGAGGATGTCGGGGCTGGCGAGGACGTTGCGGAGCATCGTCTGGAAGATCACGCCCGCCGTCCCGAAGCCGAAGCCGACCAGCAGACCGGTCAGCACCCGGGGGAGCCGAAGCCGACCGACCGTGAACGAGGCACCCGGGACCTCCTGGCCGGTGAGCACCGCGAACACGTCCGACAGCGGATACACGGTCCGCCCGTAGACCAGCCCGAGGAGCGCCAGCGCGAGCACGACCACGGCGAGCACGCCACACACCGCGAACCAGCGCCGTCGCCGCCCTCGCCGGCCGGCGGAGATCCGCGAGGCGAGGTCCGTACGGAGCGTCGAGGCCGTCGCGGTCACAGCTCACGCAGCCTGGTGCGGCGGACCACGGCGACGAAGAACGGGGCGCCGAGCAGCGCCGTCATCACGCCGACCTCGATCTCTCCGTCGGCGACCACGCGGCCGAGGACGTCGGCGAGCACGAGGAGCGCGGCTCCCAGCGCCGCGGCGTACGGAAGGATCCAGCGGTAGTCGGGACCGGTGAAGAGCCGGGCCAGATGGGGCATCGTCAACCCGACGAACCCGATCGGCCCGGCCACGGCGACGGCCGTCCCGCACAGCAGCACCACCGCCACCCCTCCGGCCACCCGGGTGAGTCCGGTGCGCTGACCGAGTGCCGTCGCGACGTCGTCGCCGAGCGCGAGGTTCGTCAAGCCGCCGGCCAGAGCGACCGCGAGGAACGCGCCGACGGCGAGGAACGGCAGGACCGTGAGGATCTCCGAGAACGACGCGCCGCCCACGCTGCCGACCTGCCAGAACCGGAACACCTCGAGCACCTCGCGCTGGCTGAGGAGCACCAGCGTGGTGAGCGACGTGAAGGCGGCAGCAGTCGCCGCCCCCGCGAGGGCGAGCTTGAGGGGCGTGGCGCCGGCCCGCCCCAGCGAGCCCACGGCCCACACCCCGGCCGACGTCACGGCCGCGCCGACGAAGGCGAACCACACGGCCGACGACAGGCTGCCCACACCCAGGAACGACAGCGCGAGCACGACGAAGAAGGAAGCGCCGGCGTTCACCCCGAGGAGACCGGGGTCGGCGAGGGGGTTGCGGGTCAGACCCTGCATCACGCCGCCCGCGAGCCCGAGCGCAGCGCCGACCAGGAGCCCGAGGAGCGTTCGAGGGAGTCGCTGGTGCACCGCCACCTGGGCGATGTCGTCCGGGTCGGGCGAGAAGACGCCCGCCACGATGTCGGGCAGCGAGACCGCCCGTGACCCGACCGCGACCGACGCGACCACGGCGACCAGGAGGACGACCAGGCAGACCACCAGGCCGACCACCCGGCGCCGGGCCGTCACCGCTCCCGCACGGGCCTTGCGGGCCTGCGCGGGAGCGGTCGGCGCGGACGGGAGGGTCACGACGCGGCGTCGGCGGCGTCGGCGGCGTCGCCGAGCAGCTCCAGGTAGTCGTCGAGCGCCCACTCGATGGACAGCGGCGTCGGCGGCGAGACCGCGCCGGCGAGCGGCGAGCCGTCCTCGAGCACGACGACCGCGCCCGAGGCGACAGCCGGGATCTTCGACAGCAGCGGATCGTCCTGGAGCATCTGGAGCGTCGAGTCGTCGCCGTACGTGATCATGATGTCGGCGTCGATCGTGTCGGCGTTCTCCGCGCTGACCTCGGCGTAGAAGTCCTCGCCGTTGTCGAGGTCGCTGACGCTCTGCGGAACCTCCAGACCGAGGTCGGAGACGTACGAGACGCGGGCGTCGAGCGGGGTGTAGACGGGGACCGTGCTGGTGTCGGCGGGGTTGACGTAGGTGAACGCGAACGTCTTGCCGTCGAGCTGGGGGTACTCGTCGAAGCCGGAGGACATCTCGTCCTCCAGGTCGGCGACGAGCTCCTCGGCCTCGTCGGCCAGGCCGAGCGCCTCGCCGTTGATCGTCACGAGATCGCGCCACTTGGTGCCCCACGGCGCATCGGGGTAGCCGACCGTCGGAGCGATCTCCGAGAGGGTCGTGAAGTCCTCCGCGGAGATGCCGGAGTACGTCGCGAGGACCACGTCGGGCGCCGCGTCCGCGACGGCCTCGAAGTCCACACCGTCCGTCTCGTCGTACAGCGCGGGGGTGTCGTCGCCCGTGGCACCGGCGTCCTCGAGGGCGTCGTAGGTCCAGGGGAGGATCCCGTCGCCGTCGTCGTCGCCGTAGGCGAACGACGGCATGCCGACCGGGACCACCCCGAGCGCGAGCGCGACGTCCTGGCTGCCCCAACCCACCGCGGCCGGGCTCTGCGGCTCGGCCTCGATCGTGGTCTCGCCGAGCGAGCTGGTGATCGTGACCGGAAAGCTGCTGCCGCCGTCGCCGGACTCGGCGTCGTCGGCGGAGTCGTCGGAGCCGCCGCACGCAGCGAGCGGGAGCGTCGCCGCGAGCGTGAGGGCGGCGAGTCGGGTACGTCGGGCGAACCGGGGAGTCATCGGAGTCCTTCGTTCGTCGGATCGGGCGGGGCGACGCCCCGCATGACTTAGGTCAGGATTACCTTAGCCGTCCGGGCTGTGGTGGACCGGCGGCCCCCCGTGCGGGCTCGACTACCCTCGGGGCACCGGCGAGGAGGAGGAACGATGGTCGACGACCGGTCGGCGGGCTCCGACAGGAGCGCCAGCGGCGAGCAGCCGAGCCCGGACGGCGTGGTGGTCTTCGCCGCGTCCGACCCGAGCGAGCAGATCACCCGGGCTCTGGCGCAGGCAGCCGAGCGGCTCCAGGAGGTCGCGGCTGCCGAGGGCGCCGCCGGGATCGCCGCGATCAGCCACGAGGTCACCGTGGTCGAGGAAGGGGACGCCGACTCAGGTGTCCGTGCCGCGTTCACAGGGAAGGCGCGACCCCGGCGCTACGTCGTGTCCGCGATGGCGACGCTCGTCGGGCCCTGACCGGCCGGCGACTCACGCGCCGCAGGCCGGCGACTCACAGCGCGTCCAGCGCCTCCGGGATCGGCGTCTCCCCACTGATCAGCTCGAAGGTGCGGCCGACCGTACCGTCGTGCTCCAGGGTCGCCGCGAGCACGGCAGCCACGTCCGCGCGGGGGATCGGGCCGCGACCGACGCTCTCGCCGACCCGCACGCCGCCGGTCGGCGGATCGTCGGTGAGCATGCCGGGACGCACGATCGTCCAGTCGAGCGCGCTGTCGCGCACGGCGTCCTCGGCCTCGCCCTTCGCCTGCAGGTAGACCTGGAAGATCTCGTCCATCTCCGGCGTGGGGGAGCCGGCTCCCATCGACGAGACCAGGACGTAGCGGAACGCGCCGGCGAGCTGGGCTCCGGCCGCGAGCAGGACCGCGCCGTCACGGTCGACCGTCCACTTCCGCTCGATCCCGGAACCCGGTCCGGCGCCTGCCGCGAACACCACCGCGTCGCACCCCGCGAGCACCTCGCTGAGCCGGGTCGCCGTGGTGTCCTCGAGGTCCGTCACGACAGGCTCGGCCCCGGCCGTACGAACCTCGTCGGCGTGCTCGGGATTGCGGATCAGGCTGCGCACCTGGTGCCCGGACTCAGCCAGGGCACGGGTCAGCAGCAGGGCGATCTGGCCGTGGCCGCCGGCGATCGCGATCTTCATCGACTCACCTCCGTCAGGTCGGGACGTGCACGCAGCACCCGCGCCGCGAACGAGCAGACCGGACGGATCGCGAGACCGTCGGCGTGGAGGCGCTCGGCTCCCGCGACGACCAGGCGCGTCCCGATCCCGCGGCCCTCGAACCGAGGCTCGACCCACACGTGCGGGATCGTCGCCCGCCCGTCGTCCGTGACCACCTCCATCCGGCCGGCGGTCTCGCCGTCGACCAGGATCTCGAAGCTGCCGGTCCGCGGATCCTGCTGCACCGATTCGTTCACGCCTCCATCGTGTCACGCGCCCGGTCATGGTGCGAAGCGCCGGGATGCGGCACAATGGCCGTGGCAGTGCCCGTCGTACGAGGTCGTTGGGGAAGGCGCATCTCGAACGAGGAGGCACTGATGAGCAACGCTGCGCGTGGCGTCCTGTACGTCCACTCCGCGCCGTCGGCGCTCTGCCCGCACGTCGAGTGGGCGGTCGTCGACGCCCTCGGCGTGCCCACTCCGCTGCCCTGGCGTCCCCAGCCCGCCGAGCCCGGTACCTACCGCGCCGAGGTCACGTGGCGTCACGAGGTCGGCTCGGCCGCCGCGTGCGCCTCGCGGATGCGCGGGTGGGAGCGGGTCCGGTTCGAGATCACCGAGGAGCCCACCGCGACCACCGAGGGCGCGCGCTACTCCTACACTCCCTCGCTCGGGATCTTCCACGCGGCCGTCGGCCAGCACGGTGACGTCGTCGTGCACGAGGACCGGCTCCGAGCGGCGACGGCACGAGCAGCGGCCGGGGAGGGCTCGCTCGCCGAGGAGATCGACGCGCTCCTGGGACGACGGTGGGACGACGAGCTCGAGGTGTTCCGGCACGCGGGCGAGGGCGCGCCGGTCCGCTGGCTGAACCAGGTCGGCTGAGCCCTGCCGGCGTACGGCGGTCGCCGGTCGGTGGGTCAGTTGATCGTGACCGTCGCGGTCGGCGTGCTGAAGTCCCCGGATGCGGCCCGGAACTCCCACGTGCCGGTGCGGCCCGTCACGATCCACGTCGAGAACCGGCCGCCCTTGCGCGTCTCCACCGTGACCGGGAAGTCCGACCACGAGCCGGAGGCCGCCTCGCGCCGCTGGATCTGGAGCGTCTCGCCCGCACCGAGCTTCGGGGCGCGGCCGCTCAGGTCGATCCGCTCGCCCGCGCTGACCGCGTCCTGCTCGACCTGGAACCTGGTCCTGGGCTTCTGGCCGTCCGGCTCCGGCTCGGTGGTCGGCTCGGTGGTCGGCTCGGCGGTGGGCTCGTCCGTCGGCGAGGGCTCGTCGGAGGGCTCGTCGGCGTCGTCGGTCGCGGCGGGCTGGACCGGTGCGGGGTCGTCGTCGGCGGAGAAGCCGAGGGCGCGGATCGCCGACGCCCCGAGGAAGCCCGTCGCCAGGCCGATCGTCGCGCCGGCGATCACCAGACCGAGCACGACCTTGAGGGCGAACCGGTTGCGCTCACCGGTCACCGTGTCGCGGCTCAGGTCCATCCGTCCTCCTCGGTCTGCGGACGCGATCCATCATGACAAACGCACGGTGACGGTTCACGTCGAGTGACGAGGACCTCAGCCGTGGAGGCGGCCCTCGAGGTACGCGGCGGTGTCGCCGAGCGTGCTGAGCAGACCGATGTCACCGGCTGAGACCGTGATCCCGAAACGGTCCTCGATCCCGAGGACGAGCTGGTCCAGCGCTACCTCGTCGAGGCCCAGGTCGGCGAACGACGGGTCGGCGAACGACGGGTCGGAGATCGACGGGTCCGACTCGAGAGCGCCGTCCGGCATGGCGACCAGCGGGGCGACGAGATCGACGAGGGCACTGCGCAGCGCATCCTGACGCGACACGGCGGCTTCTCCTGGAGCACGAGAGGGAAGGATGCGGCCGTGGTCCGGATCAACCCCGGACCACGGCCGCCGGTCCCGCCACGGGCGACCCCCGAACGCCCGGGCGGGACCGTGTGCTCAGCGTGACTCGCCACCGCCTCTCGGCGATGACCACCCCCGTTCGACCGCGCTTGCGGCCGCCACGCTCCGGTGGTGCCGCAACCGCCGAGTCCCCCGAACCGCGTAGGACGGAATCTCCGGTGGTGTCGTCACCATCGACGAGCACGTCTCAAGAGTGCCTGGGGTGATCGCGGCAGACGAAGGCGGCGCCACTCAACTTCGCGGCGTTCGTTTGGAGGAATCCTCCAAGTTCGGAGGGTTTCCCGTCCCGTTGCCCGCCGCGAGGAGGCCCCCCAGCGTCAGAGCGACGCGCAGCGTGTAGGCGCCGCGAGCCGACAGAGGATCCCAGTGGGTGGTCTCGCGGACCTTCCGCAGACGGTAGCGCACCGTGTTGGGGTGCACGAACTGGCGCCGGGCCGCGGCCTCGACCGACGAGCCGGCCTCCAGATAGGCAGCGAGGGTGCCGAGCACGACGGGGTCGTCGGCACGGAGCCGCTCGTACACCTGACCGACGAGCTCGCGACGGGCATGCCCGTCGCCGGCCAGGGCCCGCTCGACGAGCAGCTCGTCGGCGAGCACCGGCCGGGGAGCGTCCGGCCAGCCGCCCGCCGCGCGGTACCCCGCCACCGCGGCGCGCGACGACCGGTGCGCCTGCGCGACCGAGCCGACCGGCGGACCCACCACGACCGGACCGTCGCCGAAGGCCGACGCCACCGCGAGCGCTGCGGCACGCGGCTCGTCGGCGCCGGCCAGCAGCACGACGAGGCGGTCGAGCTGGACGGAGGTGAGTGCGGTCAGCCCGGAGCGCCCGGCGCACGACCGCACCTGCTCGACGACCGTCTCGTCGTCGACCCCGGGAGCCTGCGGGGCCGCGCCCACCACCACGACCACCGGACCGCCCGCGTCCCACCCGAGCACCGCGACCCGGGAGCGGACCAGGTCCTCGGTCTCACCGCGGACGACCGCGTCCACGGCGAGCGCCTCCAGCCTGGCGTCCCACGCTCCGCGCGCCTCCGCCGCGCGTGCGTAGACCTCGGCCGTGGCGAACGCGACCTCCCGCGCGTACTCCGACATCGCGCGAGCCGCCTCGTCCGCCTCCTCCGGACCGAACAGGTCGACGATCCGGCTCTCGATCACCTCGATCGTCGTCCGCACCATCGCCACGGTCCGCTGCAGGCTGACGTCGCGGGTCAGCGTGCGCGGCGCGGCCCCGAAGACCTGCTCGGAGACGTCCAGCGGGCGCCCGGGGGAGCGCAGCCACTGCGAGCACTGGGCGATGCCCGCGTGCGCGATCATCGAGATCCACGAGCGCTGCTCGGCGTCGAGCTCGGAGAACCAGTCGAGCTCGGAGTCCATCCGCGCGATCGCCGCGGTCGTGAGGTCGCCCAGAGAGCGGTCCAGGACGGCCGCGTAGCGTGCTCGTGCGGTCTGGGTCACGTGCCCAGACTAGGGTGCGCGAGGCTCGCCGACCGGTATCGTGACGCCTGAGGACTCGTCCGGGGGGATGAGGAGGGCCGCCATGGAGCGCGCGACCGACCCTGCCCTCGAGACGCGCTGGGTCACCGTCCACGGCCACCGGCGCGCGTACCGTCTCGCGGGCGACGGTCCGGTGCTCCTGCTGCTGCACGGCCTCGGGTGCGACTCCTCGACCTGGCTCCCGGTGATGGGCCGGCTCGCCGAGCGCTACACCGTGCTCGCGCCGGACTTCCTCGGTCACGGCGCGTCCGACAAGCCCCGCGCGGACTACTCGCTCGGTGGGTACGCGAACGGGATGCGTGATCTGCTCGCGTGCCTCGACCTCGACCGCGCGACCGTCGTCGGGCACAGCCTGGGCGGAGGGGTGGCGATGCAGTTCGCCTACCAGTTCCCCAAGCAGACCGAACGGTTGTGCCTGGTCGCACCCGGCGGCCTCGGACCGGAGGTGTCGCCGCTGATCCGGGCCCTCACCCTGCCGGGCGCCGGCGTGGGCCTCGGGCTGCTGTCGGTCCCGCCCGTACGGGCGCCGCTGCGGCGGCTGCTGCGCGGACTGTCGCGCACCGGGATCCCGCACACCCGCGACCTCGACGAGGTCGCCGACGTCTACGCGCAGCTGTGCGACCCGGCGGCGCGGGCGGCGATCCGTGCCGTGACGAGCCACGTGATCGACTGGCGGGGACAGCGGGTCACCATGCACGACCGCGCCTACCTCGCGGAGTCGGTCCCGCTGTGCCTCGTGTGGGGCGCGTGCGACGACGTGATCCCGGCGCGGCACGCCACGCTCGCCCGACGCGAGGCCGGGCCCACGCGGGTCGAGATCTTCCCGCGCTCCGGCCACTTCCCGCACAAGGACGAGCCCGAGCTGTTCGTGGAGGTGCTCAGCTCGTTCGTCGACCAGCAGCCGGCCGTGCGCTACCGCAAGAAGATGTGGCGCTCGGCGCTGCAGGCCCACGGTGCCGTCGTCGAGGACGAGGACGAGGCCGAGGACGCCGCGCCCCAGGCGGGCTGAGCACGGGCCGGCCGGACCGCTGACGCAGGGGTCCGGGCCCGTACGTCAGGTCGTCGCGTCGTCGGTGGTCGCGTCGTCGGTGGTCGCGCCGACCTCGGCGTCGCCGCGCCCGAGCTGTCCGCGGCGGCGACGGTAGCCGCGGTTGCCCGTGACCAGCGCGCCGATCGCGACCGACGCCCAGGCGATCGCCGCACCGCCGAGATCGTCGACGACGTAGTGCCAGCCGAAGTAGATCGTCGCGAGCACCGTGCAGGCGAAGTAGACCCACAGCACGTTCATCAGCCAGCGGTTGAGGCCGATCCGGCGGAAGAACAGGCACGCCGTGAGCACGACCGACACGTGCAGCGACGCGAAGCCGGCGATCCCGTAGATCGCGTCGCTGGACCACGGGTCGTGCCTGACCTCGTACCCGTTGTCCGCGAGGTACTCCTGGAGGCTCGCGACGCCGGAGTCGGCCGGCAGGTCGTAGAACAGCGAGGGGTTGGCGAAGACCGGCCCGAGGGTCGGCAGGAGGTAGTAGCTGGCGACGCCGAGGATCCAGTTCAGGCTCAGCGCCGTCGCGTACCAAGCCCCGAGGGAGAGGTTGCGGTTCAGGACCAGGACCGCGGCGAGCGAGACCGGGACGAGCATGAGGTACGACGTGTAGACCGTCGAGAGCACGAAGCCCGAGGCGCCGGTGCCGAGGAGGTCGTGCAGCAGCAGGCCCGGGTAGTGCCCGAAGAACAGCCAGTGGTCGAGCTTGAGCAGGTCCGCGTCGTAGAGGACGTCCTCGCGGATCACCGGGAGGAAGCTCTTGAGGTTGCGGTAGCAGACGTAGCAGACGTAGAAGCAGATCAGCCCGGTCGCGGCGTGCGCCAGACGCCCCCAGGTCCACTCGGTCCGCACGATCGTCACGGCCCGCGAGAACAGCCCGCGGACGCTGCGGTTCTGGACCAGAGCCTGGACGAGGACGCCGCCGGCGATGAAGAGCACGCCGAGCATCGGCAGCCGGACGTACGCCGGACCGAGGAAGCCCTCCGGGTCCCGCAGCGGGAGGTCCAGCGACGCCGAGGTCGAGATCGTGAAGATCCCGACGAGCACGGAGAAGGCCACGAGGAACGTGTACGGCCAGCGCACCACACGGACCCACGTCGGCGTCATCGCCGCTGCCTCCTTGCTCGCGTCAGCCTCCGGCGTGGCCACGGACGTGCCGACGCTCGGGGCGGACGTCGTGTCGTCGCCAGAACCCATGCGGGCGATTCTAGAGGACGCGGGGGCGCGCCCCGACGTGCCGCCGCGTCCCCCGTGATCATGCGCCGACGCTCAGGCGTCCGCGCCCTCCTGCGGCACGTCCGCCACCGCCTGGGGGTCGTCGAGCTCGAAGCGCTGGTACGCCTCCGCGGCGGTCTCGGGCTTCACCTCGCCGGTCGCGGCCAGCGACTCGAGGACCCCGACCACGATCGACGCGGTGTCGATCTGGAAGAACCGCCGTGCGGCTGCGCGCGTGTCCGCGAAGCCGTAGCCGTCGGCGCCCAGCGACATCCAGTGCCCCGGCACCCAGCGGGCGATCTGGTCCGGCACCGCACGCATGTAGTCGCTGACCGCGACGACCGGGCCCGGCTGGTCCGACAGGGTCCGGGTGACGTACGGCACCCTCGGCTCGCTCCCCGGCGCGTTGAGGTTCTCGCGCGCGACCTCGTCGGCCTCGCGCGCCAGCTCGTTCCACGACGTGACGGACCACACGTCGACCGCCACGCCGTACTCGTCGGCGAGGATCTGCTGCGCCTCGACCGCCCACGGCATCGCGACACCGGAGGCGAGCACCTGAGCGCGGGGCGCGTCGGCGGCCGCCTCGCCGGCCGCGCGGTAGCGGTACATCCCCTTCAGGAGACCGTCCACGTCGAGACCCTCGGGCTCGGCCGGCTGCACGATCGGCTCGTTGTAGACCGTCAGGTAGTAGAAGACGTCCTCGCCGTGCGGGTGCTCCTCGGTCGAGCCGTACATCCGCCGCATGCCGTCGGCGACGATGTGGCTGATCTCGAAGCCGTACGCGGGGTCGTAGTGCACCGCCGCCGGGTTCGTCCGTGCGAGCAGCGGCGAGTGGCCGTCGGCGTGCTGCAGCCCCTCGCCGGTCAGGGTCGTGCGCCCGGCGGTGGCACCGACGAGGAACCCGCGCCCGAGCTGGTCGCCGAGCGCCCACAGCCAGTCGCCGGTGCGCTGGAAGCCGAACATCGAGTAGAAGATGTAGACCGGGATCATCGGCTCGCCGTGCGTGGCGTACGCGGTGCCGGCGGCGGTCATCGACGCGACCGCCCCGGCCTCGCTGATGCCTTCGTGCAGGAGCTGGCCGGAGTCCGACTCCTTGTAGGCCAGCAGGATCTTGCGGTCCACCGACTCGTAGGACTGGCCGTGCGGGTTGTAGACCTTCGCCGTCGGGAACATCGAGTCCATCCCGAACGTGCGGAACTCGTCCGGCGCGATCGGCACGACCCGCTTGCCGATCGACTTGTCGCGCATCAGGTTGCGCAGCAGGCGGACGAACGCCATCGTCGTCGCGATCGGCTGGTTGCCCGAGCCGCCGCGCAGCTCCTCGTACGCCTTGTCACCGGGCAGCTCGACCGAGGTCGGCGCGACCCGCCGGCGGGGGATCGACCCGCCGAGCTGGCGGCGCCGCTCCTTCATGTACTGGATCTCGTCGGAGTCCGCGCCCGGGTGGTAGAACGGCGGCAGGTCGTTGTCGTCGATCGCGGCGTCGCTGATCGGCAGGTGCAGCCGGTCGCGGAAGACCTTGAGGTCGTTCTTCGTCAGCTTCTTCATCTGGTGGGTCGCGTTGCGGCCCTCCAGCGCGTCGATCGTCCAGCCCTTGATGGTCTGGGCGAGGATCACCGTCGGCTGCCCGGTGTGCTCGGTCGCGGCCTTGAACGCGCCGTACACCTTGCGGTAGTCGTGGCCGCCGCGCGGCAGGCGCGCGATCTGGTCGTCGCTGAGGTGGTCGACCATCTTGAGCAGCCGCGGGTCCGCACCGAAGAAGTGCTGCCGGGTGTAGGAGCCCTCCTCGATCGAGTACGTCTGGAACTGGCCGTCCGGCGTGCGGTTCATCTGGTTGACCAGGACGCCGTCGACGTCGCGGGCGAGCAGGTCGTCCCACTCGCGGCCCCAGATCACCTTGATGACGTTCCAGCCGGCGCCGCGGAAGTACGACTCCAGCTCCTGGATGACCTTGCCGTTGCCGCGGACCGGCCCGTCGAGCTGCTGGAGGTTGCAGTTGATCACGAACGTGAGGTTGTCGAGCTCCTCGCGGGCGGCGAGGCCGATCGCGCCGAGCGACTCGGGCTCGCCCATCTCGCCGTCGCCGAGGAAGGCCCAGACGTGCTGGTTGCTCGTGTCCTTGATGCCGCGGTTGTGCAGGTAGCGGTTGAACCGGGCCTGGTAGATGGAGTTCAGGGCCCCGATGCCCATCGAGACCGTGGGGAACTCCCAGAAGTCCGGCATCAGGCGCGGGTGCGGGTAGGACGACAGGCCCTGCCCGGGGCCGTGCGAGACCTCCTGGCGGAACCGGTCGAGCTGGTCCTCCTCCAGGCGGCCCTCGAGGAACGCGCGAGCGTAGATGCCCGGCGACGCGTGCCCCTGGATGTAGATCTGGTCGCCGCCGTCGTCGGCGTCCTTGCCCCGGAAGAAGTGGTTGAAGCCGACCTCGTACAGGCTGGCGGCCGACTGGTACGTCGCGATGTGCCCGCCGACCCCGAGACCGGGGCGGTTCGCGCGCGAGACCATCACGGCGGCGTTCCAGCGGATGTAGGCGCGGATGCGACGCTCGACGTCCTCGTCCCCGGGGAACCACGGCTCGCGCTCGGGCGGGATGGAGTTGATGTAGTCGGTGCTCGTCAGCGCGGGGACGCCGACCTGGCGCTCGCGGGCCCGCTCGAGCAGTCGCAGCATCACGTACCGGGCGCGGCCTCGGCCCCGGCTGCCGACCATCTCGTCGAACGACTCGAGCCACTCGGTCGTCTCGTCGGGATCGATGTCGGGCAGCTGCGAGGGGAGACCCTCGTGGATGACGGGGGGCCGCTCCGATGACTGGGCCACGATGAAGCCTTCTTTCGTCGGGATCGCGTGCAGGGGTGCGCACGTACGAACAGGACCGGCGTGGTGGGCCGATCACGTTCCATCTTGGCACCCACCCTTCCTACCCGCGAGTAGGCGATCGGTCGTCTCGCGACGTGGTCGGGTCAGGTAACGATCACGGGCGCCGGACTGCCCCGACGGGTGCATTGGCGCTAGTGTGTGGCGCCTAGGCAGCACGTAGGCGAGCCTGGGAGCACCGACACACGCACGGAAGAATCAGGGAGGCATCGGTGAGCGCGACCGCGAAGGACGCGGACCGCCCAGGACTGGGCGAGCGGCTCGGGTTCGGGCCCGACATGGTCGTCCAGGAGCTGGGCTGGGACGAGGACGCCGACGACACCCTTCGCGAGGCGATCGAGGACCGGATCGGCAGCGAGATGGTCGACGGCGAGTCCGGCGAGGTGGTCGACGGCGTCGTGCTGTGGTGGCGAGACGGTGACGGCGACCTGGTCGACGCCCTCGTCGACTCCCTCCAGGACCTCGCCGACGGGGGCAACGTCTGGCTGCTGACCCCCAAGGTCGGCCGGCCCGGCTACGTCGACAACGCCGACATCGCCGAGGCGGCACCGATCGCCGGGCTGTCGACGACGACGACCGCGACGGCCGGCGACGACTGGAGCGCGACGAAGCTGTCCACGCACCGGCGCTGACGCGTCGGGCGACGGATTCTCGGGTCGTGCTGTCCCTCATGGTGTCACTCGTGGTTACGATGCTGGGCATCGACCGCACCCGACTTCGAGGGCTGACATGACCAACGAACTGCACGGGCCCGGCACCCACGCCGTCGGCGTCGCCGGACGCAGCGCCGCCTCCCTGCTCGCGACCGGGCTCGTCCGCCCGTACGGCCCGGTGACGCTGGCGCGGATCGGCAAGGCGCTCGTGACCTGGGGCACCGGGCCCGCCGGCGGGTACGCCTCGCTCGCCGCCCGCAACGACCACGGGATCGCCCTGCACGACGAGCGGGGGTCGATGACCTTCGGCGAGGTCCATCGCCAGGCGAACGCTCTGGCGCACGGGCTCGCAGCCCGCGGCGTCGGCGCGGGCGACGCCGTCGCGCTGATGGCGCGCAACCACCGCTGGTTCGTCGTCGCGGCGGTCGCGATCGGGCGCCTCGGCGCCGACGTGCTCTACCTGAACACCGCGTTCTCCGGACCGCAGACCGTCGAGCTGCTCGAGCGGGAGAAGCCCCGGGCGGTGATCTACGACGAGGAGTTCGGCGCCGTGGTCGACGCGGTCCCGGCCGACGTCGCGCGGATCGTGGCCTGGGAGGAGACCGCCGACGTCGACGGCGCCGACGCGACCGTCGCCGAGCTGGTCGCGTCCGGGGACGACACGGAGCCGGGCAAGCCGGCACGCGAAGGGCGCTCCGTGATCCTCACGTCCGGCACGACGGGCACGCCGAAGGGCGCGAACCGCGGGTCCGGCTCCATCGGCGCCGGGGCCGCGCTGCTGTCGCGCCTCCCGCTCCGGTTCGGGATGCGCACGCACATCGCCGCGCCGATGTTCCACACCTGGGGCTGGGCCCACCTCAACCTGTCGATGCTGCTCGGTTCCACGCTGGTGCTGCGGCGACGCTTCGACCCGCGCGACTTCCTGAGGACGCTCGCCGAGCAGCGGTGCGACGCCGCGATCGTGGTCCCGGTGATGATCCAGCGCGCGATGGAGCTGCCCGACGAGGAGCTGGCCCGCTACGACCTCAGCGCCCTGCGCGTCGTCGGCGCCAGCGGGTCCGCGCTCCCGGGCGACCTGGCGATCGCCTGGATGGACCGGTTCGGCGACAACCTCTACAACACCTACGGCTCGACCGAGTGCGCGTGGGCCACGATCGCGCAGCCGGCCGACATGCGGGCGCACCCGGGCACCGCGGGCGCGCCGCCGATCGGCACGACGGTCGCGCTGCTCGACGACGACGGCCGGCCGTCCGTCGGCTCCACGGGGCGGGTCTTCGTCAGCAACGCCGCGCAGTTCGAGGGCTACACGAACGGCGAGACGAAGGAGCAGCGGTCCGGACTGATGGCGACCGGCGACGTCGGCACGATCCGCGACGGGCTGCTCTTCGTCGAGGGGCGTGACGACGAGATGATCGTGTCCGGCGGGGAGAACGTGTACCCGCAGGAGGTCGAGGACTGCCTGGCGCGCCACCCCGCCGTGCTGGAGGTCGCCGCCGTCGGCGTGGACGACGAGCAGTTCGGTCAGCGCCTGGTCGCCTGGGTGGCGACGCGTCCGGACGCGTCGGTCTCCGAGGAACAGCTCCAGGAGCACGTCCGCACCCACCTCGCGCGGTACAAGGTGCCGCGCGCCGTAGTCTTCGTCGAAGAGCTGCCGCGCAACGCGACCGGCAAGGTCCTCAAGCGCCACCTGCGACACGACGAGAGCGAGAGCGAATGACCATCGAGATCGGCACCCCCGCCCCCGACTTCACCCTCAAGAACCAGCACGGCGAGTCCGTCTCGCTCGACAAGCTGCGTGCCGAGCAGCCGGTGCTGCTGGTGTTCTACCCGTTCGCCTTCAGCGGGATCTGCACCGGCGAGCTGTGCGAGATCCGCGACAACCTCGCGGCGTTCAACGATCTCGGTGCCCAGGTCGTGGCGATCTCGTGCGACCCGATGTTCGCGCTGCGCGCGTTCGCCGACGCCGACGGCCTCGAGTTCTCGCTGCTCAGCGACTTCTGGCCGCACGGCGAGGTCGCGAGCGCCTTCGGTGTCTTCGATCCCGAGCGGGGCTGTGCGCTGCGCGGCAGCTTCCTGGTCGACACCGACGGCGTGGTGCGCTGGAAGGTCGAGAACGGACTGCCCGACGCACGCGATCTCGGCGACTACCTGAACGCCGTCAAGGAAATCTCTGGGTGACAACCCCCGCACGCCCGCCGGGTGTGCAACACTGAGAACGCGTGGCCGCTGGTGACCCGAGACGCCAGCGGCCACGCCTCTGTCCGAGTCCGAACGTCGACGTCGCACGACTGTCGTTCGGTCCCCCGGGGCCGGTCGGGTAGTGTGTGGCGCCGCACCCGTTCCGCGGGTGTCCGGGCGCATAGCTCAGCGGTAGAGCTCCTCGCTTACAACGAGGCGGTCGGGGGTTCGATCCCCTCTGCGCCCACCCGGTGGCGATCGATCGGGGCGGCGCGCTCCGCCCGCCGGGGTTACCGTCGGCTCGTTGAGCAGTCGAAGCCACGGGGGCCACGATGGACGCGACGATGAGGGCTGCCACGGTCCGGGAGTTCCGCGCACCGCTGGAGATCGACGAGTGGCCGGTTCCGGAGCCCGGGCCGGGCGAGGCGCTCGTACGCCTGCGGACCAGCGGGGTGTGTCACACCGACCTGCACGCGGCGCACGGCGACTGGCCGGTGCGACCGAGCCCACCGTTCGTGCCCGGTCACGAGGGCGTCGGCGAGGTCGTCGCCCTCGGGGACGGGGTCGAGCACCTCGCCGTGGGCGACCTCGTGGGCAACGCCTGGCTGTGGTCGGCGTGCGGACGGTGCGAGTACTGCCGCACCGGCTGGGAGACGCTGTGCGAGAGCCAGCAGAACGGCGGCTACTCGGTGAACGGGTCGCTGGGTGAGCTGATGCTCGTCGACGCGACCTACGCTCCGCGGATCCCGCCGGGCGCCGACCTGGTCGAGGTGGCGCCGGTGCTGTGCGCCGGCGTGACGGTCTACAAGTCGCTCCGGTCCACCGAGGCCAGGCCGGGGGACTGGGTGACCGTCTCGGGCATCGGCGGGCTCGGCCACGTCGCCGTCCAGTACGCGGTCGCGATGGGCCTGCAGGTCGCCGCCGTCGACATCGCCGACGACAAGCTCGAGCTCGCCACGCGGCACGGGGCGAGCCTCGTCGTCAACGCGCGCGAGCGGGACCCCGTCGCGGTGATCACGGACGAGCTCGGCGGGACCGCGGGCGTCGTGGTCACGGCCGTGAGCCCGCAGGCCTTCGAGCAGGCGATCGGCTTCGCGAAGCGCGGTGGCACGATCTCCTTCGTCGGGCTGCCGCCCGGCACGTTCCCCGCCCCGATCTTCGAGACGGTGCTCAAGGGCCTGACCCTGCGGGGCTCGATCGTCGGGACCCGCCAGGACATGGTCGAGGCGCTCGACTTCTACGCTCGCGGGCTGATCCACCCGACCGTCTCGACCCGCGAGCTCGGCGAGATCAACGACGTGTTCGACGAGATGGAGCGCGGCGCGATCGACGGGCGGGTCGTGATCGCGTACTGAGCGGGCGCCACCCCGCCGCTAGGGTGGCCGGGTGAGCGAGCCCGACGTGAGCGTCGGCGACGTCGTCGCCGCCCTGGACACCTGGTACCCGCCCGCGACCGCCGACGGCTGGGACGCCGTCGGCACGAGCGTCGGAGACCCTGCCGACCCGGTACGACGGGTGCTGCTGGCCGTCGACCCGCTCCGGGCGGTGGTCGACGAGGCGGTCGCGTGGGACGCCGACCTCGTGGTCACCCACCACCCGCTGCTGCTCAAGGGTGTCCACTCGGTCGCGACGACGACCCCGAAGGGCCGGGTCGTGCACGACCTGATCCGCCACGGGATCGCGCTGCACACCTGTCACACGAACGCCGACGCGCCCCGCGGCGGGGTGTCGGAGGCGATGGCGCACGCGCTCGGGCTGACCGACGTGACCCCGCTCGAACCCGCGTCGCTGGACCCGCTCGAGGTGTGGACCGTCTACGTCCCGCACGCCGAGGCCGAACGGGTGGCGCTCGCGATGCACGACGCCGGGGCGGGCGCGCTCGGCGACTACGACCGTGCGCGGTTCACGAGCACCGGAGAGGGCACGTTCCGTCCCAACCCCGGCGCGGACCCGACGATCGGCGAGGTCGGCGTCCAGGAGACGGTTCCGGAGACGCGGGTCGAGATGATCGCCGCCGCGCGGGTCCGCGAGGCCGTACGAACGGCGCTGGTCGGCGCCCACCCGTACGAGGAGCCGGCCTACTCGGTCGTCGCCACCGCAGCGCTGGACGACCTCGAGCGCGGCAGCGGGCGGATCGGCACGCTCGCGGAGCCGACCACCGTCGCCGGTCTCGCGCAGCGCTGCGTCGATGCGCTCCCGGGCCACGGGTCGGCGGTGCGCGTCGCAGGTGACCCGGACGCCGTGGTCAGGACGCTCGCCCTGTGCGGGGGAGCGGGGGACTTCCTGCTCGAGACCGCGCGTGCACGCGGCGTCGACGCCTACGTCACCTCCGACCTGCGCCACCACCCGGTCTCCGAGCTGCGCGAGCACGCGGGCGCGCCCGCGGTGCTCGACGTGCCGCACTGGGCCGCCGAGTGGACCTGGCTGCCCGTGATCGCCGACCGCCTGCGGGCCGCGTTCACCGACGTCGAGGTCCGCGTGTCGGAGCAGGTCACCGACCCGTGGACGTTCCACCTGCCGTCGTCGCGAGGCTGAGCGGCCGCGACCGCGGGACGCCCTCGCGGACCGGGCCCTGTCGGCCGTGCGGCGGAGGTCCTAGGCTGGGCCTCCTGGCACGACCACCTGCGGCTGCGCGCCGACGCGCAGCCGCCCGTACGAGGAGTCTCCGCTGAAAGCCGACCCCACCGACCAGCTCGCCCTGCTCGACATGCAGGGGATCGACGTCGCCCTGGCCCAGCTGTCGCACCGCCGCGCGAACCTCCCGCAGATCGCCCGCCTCGACCAGCTGAGGACCGAGCGCGCCGAGGTCGACGCCCGCCGGGTGCAGGCGCAGACACGGGTCTCCGACCTCACCGCCGACCAGGAGCAGGCCGACAAGGAGGTCGCGAACGTCCGCGCCCGCCGCGACCGCGACCAGCAGCGCCTCGACTCCGGCCAGGTGACGAACCCGAAGGACCTCCAGAGCCTCCAGCACGAGCTGGTCGCGCTCGACCGCCGGATCGGCTCCCTCGAGGACGCCGAGCTCGAGGTGATGGAGGAGCTCGAGACCGCGCAGGCGGAGCTGGACGCCGCCACCGGTGACGTCGCCGAGCTCGACGCGCGGATCACCGAGGAGACCACCGAGCTGGACAAGGCCGCGTCCGCGATCGACGCCGACCTCGCCGAGCGGCGGACCGAGCGCGACGCGACCGCGCAGCGGGTCAGCGACCCGCTGATCACGCTGTACGACAAGGTGCGTGCGCAGCACGGCGGGGTCGGCGCCGCGGCGCTGCGGCACAAGCGCTGCGAGGGGTGCCGGCTCGAGATCAACGGCGCCGACCTGCGCGAGATCGCCGCGACCCCCGACGACGAGGTGCTGCGCTGCCCGGAGTGCAACCGGATCCTGATCCGCACCGAGGACTCCGACCTGTGACGGCAGGCGCTGCGGACGGCGGCGCCGCGCGCAACCCGATGGCCGGCTGGCGGGACGCCGAGGCGGAGCCGCCGACGACGCTCGTCCTGCTGCGCCACGGCGTCACCGAGAACACGCTGGCGAAGCGGTTCTGCGGCTCGGGCGGGAGCGACCCGGGGCTGAGCGAGGAAGGTCGTGCGCAGGCGGCCCGGGCCGCAGCCCTGATCTCCGCGCGCGGAGGTGCCGACGCGGTCGTCGCCTCGCCGCTGCGTCGGACCCGTGAGACCGCGGCGACCGTCGCGGAGGTCGTCGGCCGGACGGTCGTCACCGAGGAGCTCGTCGCCGAGACGGCCTTCGGGGCCTGGGACGGTCTGACGTTCGCGCAGGTCCAGGAGCGCGACCCCGACGGGCTCGACGCCTGGCTCGGCTCGACGGCGATCGCGCCCCCGGGCGGCGAGTCGTACGACGCGGTCGACGCGCGGGTGCGGGAGGCGTTCGACCGCCTCGTCGCCGCGTACGCGGGGCGGACGGTGGTCGTGGTCAGCCACGTCACCCCGATCAAGCTGTTCGTGCGGCTCGCGCTCGGTGCGCCGATGTCGGCGATCCACCGACTGGAGCTCCAGCCCGCGTCGATCTCCACGGTGCGTGTGTGGCCGGACGGGATCGCGACCGTGCGCGAGCTCGACCTGGTGCCCTGACGACGGCCGTCGACCCGGTCCGGCGACTCAGACCTCGGTGACGACCACGTCGAGCCGACGCCCGTCGACCTCCACGTGCCATCCGAGATCACGCAGCACCTCGGCCAGCCCGGCGACCGTGCGCGGAGCCGCTCCCTCGGCGAGCAGCGCGCGGACGATCCGGCCCTTCGTCGCCTTGTTGAAGTGGCTGACGACGCTGCGTCGACCGGAGACCTCGTGCAGCACGCGGACGGTCGCGGTCCGGTCGCGCAGCGGGGCGGCCGGCTTCCACAGCGCGGTGTACGCGCCGGAGCGCAGGTCCACGAGCAGACCGGACCCGACCTGCTCGGCGACGACCCCGCCGAGGACGTCGCGCCACTGCGAGGCGAGCGTGCCGAGTCCCGGCAGGGTGGTGTCGCCGGACAGGCGGTAGGCGGGGATCCGGTCGCCGGGCCGCAGCAGGCCGAACAGCCCGCTCGCGAACACCAGCGTGCGGGTGGCGCGTCGCCGCGCCGCCGGGTCCAGGCTCGGCAGGTCGAGCGCGCCGTACAGCACACCGGTGTAGATCGTGTCGGCGCGTGCGGTGGGCTGGGTCCACAGCGCGGCGTCGCGCTCGATCGCCTCGGACTGCGTCGGCCCGAGGCCGAGGACGTCGGCGGCCTTCGCGGGGTCGCTCGAGGCGAGCTCGACGAGGGCGTCAGCGATCCGGCGGCGGACGCCGGTGAGTGCGGCGAACGACAGCGCGTCCAGATCGAGACGCTTCCCGCGCGTCGGGACGGTCTTGCCCTCCGAGGGCGGCAGCAGCACGAGCACGGTGCGCCATCCTACGGTGCGGCGCCCTCGGTCCGCGGGGGTGGCCGCCGGGGCAGTCGGCGGTGCCCCGGACGCCCTCCGGTCAGGCCGCCACCAGGCCTTCGATGACAAGCAGCACACCGAAGACTGCGAACGCCGCCGCCGCGCCGTACCGCACGACGCGCTCCGGCAGGTGCCGGCCGAGCAGCACCCCGACCCCGATCGCGAGCGCGTCGGCGAGCACCATGCCCACCGTGCTGCCGATCCACGTGCCGAGCCAGTCCTCCTGGGTCGCGAGCGTGATCGTGGCGAGCATCGTCTTGTCACCCAGCTCGGCGAGGAAGAACGCACCGCCGACCGCCCAGATCGCGGCGCCCCGGCTGCTGCGCACCTTCGACTCCTCCGCAGCCGACAGCTCGTCGCCGCGCAGCGTCCACGCGGCGAACCCGAGGAACGCCACCCCGGCCGCGAGCGTGATCCAGTGCTGCGCCTCGGCGAACGCCTCACCGACGAGGTAGCCGATCCCGACCGAGGCGAGATGCACCACCGCGGTCGCCACCGTGATGCCGATCAGCACGTCGCGGGCGCGGTAGCGCGTCGCGAACGCCAGCGCGAGCAGCTGGCTCTTGTCGCCGAGCTCGGCCACGAAGATGACCGCGGTGCTCAGCAGCAGTGCGTACAGCATGAAGAAGGCTCCTCGCCACCTGGGCGAGGAGCCTGACCTGAGGACGACCCTTCGACCAGGCACGTCGATCGGGTCGCGTACTGGTCGAAAGTCTCGTCCGCGCCACCGCGGAGGTGACGCCGTCCGCACCGGACCCGGAGGTCAGTGTGTCGACACGGACAGTTGGGGACTACTCCCTTTCACCTCCAGCCTACGTGACGTCCGGCGGGGAGCCACGTGGGGGTCCGGTAGGCTGACGCGCGGATGAGTCGGCCGGGCGGTCGCGTCGGCCCGCAGCGATGCGGGTCGCCGAGGAAGGTCCGGACTCCGCAGAGCGACGGTGGTGGGTAACGCCCACCCACGGTGACGTGCGGGACAGTGCCACAGAAAGCAGACCGCCAGCGGCCTCGCGTTCGCGCGGGGTGCGGGTAAGGGTGAAACGGTGGGGTAAGAGCCCACCAGCGCCCCGGGTGACCGGGGCGGCTCGGTAAACCCCACCGGGAGCAAGACCAAGAAGGACCTCCGGGTCCGCGCAGGCGACGACGCTGCTCGCCGAGCCTGCGGGTAGGTCGCTGGAGCGACGCGGCAACGCGTCGCCGAGAGAGATGACCGCCGGGGCGTGCGCCTCACAGAATCCGGCCTACAGGCCGGCTCATCCGCCACCCGTGCGCACCGGCGGCCGTACGGCGGGCGTGGACGCGGCCGGGCCGTCGTAGGCGACGTGCCGGCGCCATCGTCCGTACGGCTCGTCGAGGAGCGCGCGGTAGGCCGTGGCGATCGCGTCGGGGTCGTAGCGGCCGCCCGCTTCGACCGCACCGCCGACCGTGACCTCCGCCACGTGCACACCCGACGGTTCGAGGTCGTCGGCCAGCAGGTCGACCAGGGCGCGCAGCCCCGCCTTGCCGAGCGACAGACTCGTGTGCGAGGCGGCCGGGACGGGCATGCCGGCCGTGAACAGCAGCGTGCCCCGTCCCCGAGCAGCCATCGCCGGGCCGATCCGCGCGGCCGTCCGGGCGGCACCCAGCACGTTGACCGACCACGCCCGGTGATGGTCGGCGTCGCTGAGCTCCCCGGGCCGGTCGGCCCTGATCAGACCGGCGTTGTAGACGACGACCTCGGGGAGACCGATCGCGTCCAGCAGGGTGTCGAGCGCCTCGTCGAGAGCGCGTGCGTCCGCGACGTCCGCCCTCGCGGTCCGGACCCGGCGGCGCGGCAGGTGCTGTGCGACCACCTCGAGGCCCGCACGGCTGCGGGCGACGAGGCCGACCCGGTCGCCCGCGTCGCTCAGCGCGGCGGCGACCGAGGCGCCGATCCCGGGTCCGGCGCCGACGACGATCAGCGATGGCATCGTGGGGACCTCCGTGTGTGGTGCTGTTGCCTCGCCGCGGGCGAGCCGACGCGAGCTATCCCGCGCTGCGCAGGTCCGACGCCCGCGCGCGACCCCGCCCCGGGGTCGCGGCGGCAGGCGGACCGGACGGCGCAGCCTGACGCAGACGAGGGGAGACCCGGGCACGGAAGGCCTTGCGGTAGGCCGACGGCGACGTGTACAGGTGCTTGGCGAAGCGCTGACGGAGGGTGACGGTGCTCCCGAAGCCCGTCTGCGCCGCGATCGTGTCGATCGACAGGTTGGTGTCCTCGAGCAGCTCGCGAGCCCGCGACAGCCGCTGGTGCAGCAGCCAGCGCATCGGTGTCGTCCCGGAGACCTCACGGAACCGGCGGGAGAAGTGGCGCGTCGACATGTACGCCCGTCGCGCCATCGACTCGAGGTCGAGATCCTCCTCGAGGTGCGTGAGCGCGTACTCCATCGTCTGGGTGATGCCGTCGGGCTCCTCGGACGACGGCGGCACCGGGGTCATCACGAACTGTGCCTGGCCCCCTTCCCGGTGCGGCGCGACGACCATCGTGCGGGAGATGTGCCGGGCGGCCTTCGCGCCGTAGTCCTGGCGGACGATGTGCAGGCTGAGGTCGATCCCGGCCGCCGTCCCGGCCGACGTCAGCACCTGTCCGTCGTCGACGTAGAGGACGTCGGGATCGACCTGCACCCGCGGGTAGTCCCGGACCAGCCGACGCGTGAACTTCCAGTGCGTCGTCGCTCGGCGGCCGTCGAGCACACCGGCGGCGGCGAGGACGAAGGCGCCCGAGCAGTACGACACGAGGCGCGCGCCGCGACGGTAGGCCCGCCGGATCGCCTCCAGGACCTCGGGCGCAGCCGGCCGCTCGAGGGTGTCGCACTGCGGGACCACGACGGTCTGAGCCCAGTCGATCGCCTCCGGACCGTGCTGGACGACGGCATCGAGCAGACCCATCGCCGACACCTGGCCGGGCGCGGCCGTGCAGATCCGGACGTCGTACCAGTCCAGACCCATCTCGGGTCGTCGCAGGCCGAACACCTCGGCCGCGACTCCGAGCTCGAACAACGTGATGTCCTCGGGGACCACCACGGCGACGCGATGCGCTGTCATCTGGTCACGGTACGTCCGGGTGCGCGCGCCGGGCGAGTGGCGTGTGGGACGGTCACCGATTGTTTCAGGCCATCGGCGGTGCCGGTGGACGGCGAGCGATGAGGGAACGCCGCGCAGGGGCTCGTTCCTTGTCCGCGCAGGAACCGCGGACTCCCATGAACCGCACGAGCAGTCGTCGCCGGGACGGGGGGTCGCATCATGAAGGTGTTCTTCGCAGGGGCCAGCGGGGTGATCGGACGCAGCGCCCTCCCGCTGCTGCTGTCCGGCGGCCACGAGGTCGTCGGGACGGCGTCGGGTGTCGACGGCTGCGCGGTGATCACGAGTCTCGGCGCGCAGGCGGTGCCGTGGAGCTCGCGGTCGCAGCCCGTCGACGACCTCGTCGACCTCGTGCGCGCCGCGCAGCCGGACGTCGTCGTCACCGCGGTCACCGATCTCAAGCGCCTGACCGGGTTCGGCAGGCTCGACCGCTCGCTGGCGAGCACGAACGCGCTGCGGGAGCGCGTGACGGCGGCGCTGGTCCGCTCCGCTGCCACCTCCGGAGCGCACGTCGTCGCGGCTTCGGTCGCCGGGTGGTTCAGCGAGGGCCGGACCGGCCGGGGACCGGCGCCCCTGCTGTCCGGTCCGCCGCACGACGCGCGCGAGACGGTCGCGGCGCTGCGTCACCTCGAGGAAGCGGTCGCCGTGCTCGGGTCGCACGGCACGGTGCTGCGCTTCGGCGCGCTGTACGGGCCGGGAACCAGTCTCGGCAAGGGTGGGAGCGTGCTCGAGGACGTCGCGGCCCGGCGGGTTCCCCTCGTCGGCTCCGCGGGCGGCATGTGGTCGTTCTGCCACGTCGAGGACGCGGGACGAGCCGTCGCTCTCGCGGTCACCGAGCGGCCGGGCGGGACGTACGAGATCGTGGACGACGATCCCGTCCCGGTGCGGGAGTGGCTGCCCGAGCTCGCGCGTCTGGTCGACGCACCCGCGCCGCGTCGCGTGCCACGCTGGGTCGTGCGGCTGACCGTCGGGCCGTTCGCCGCCCACGTTATGACCGCGGCGCGCGGCGGATCCAACGTGACCGCGCGCGACGTCGGGTTCGTGCCTCGCTACGCGTCCTGGCGCGACGGCTTCGCCGAGGCGCTCTGAACGTCTGCGTCCCCGGTCCCCGGGGTGCCGAGCAGGCCGCGCCGGTCTGCGAGCACCTCGAACACCACGGTGAAGAACGGTGGGATGCTCGAGAGCAGCGCGAGCGCGAGGGTGGTCAGCGACCAGCGGAACACCCGCCACGCGACGAAGCACGACAGCACGAACGCGATGAAGATGCCGCCATGGATCGGACCGAAGATCTTCACGCCGACCTCGGTGGTCTCCGCGATCCACTTGAAGTACATCCCGATCAGCAGGCCCGCCCACGACAGGGCCTCGGCGAAGGCGACGACACGGAAGACCGTGCGCGTACGGGCGTGGCTGGCGGGCGCGGGGGCGGCGGGGGAGTTCGTCACGGCGTCCACGGTATCGGGGCGTCCCCGGTCGCCGGACACCGGCTCCTACGCTGCGTCGTAGATCACGGTGCGACCTCGGGGCCGGAGACCGTGAGAACCTCCGCGCCGCTGTCGGTCACGAGCAGGGTGTGCTCGAACTGAGCGGTCCGCTGCTTGTCCTTCGTCGTGACGGTCCAGCCGTCGTCCCACATGTCCCACGCGATCGTGCCGAGCGTCAGCATCGGCTCGATCGTGAACGTCATCCCGGGCTCGATCACCGTGTCGGCGTACGGGTCGTCGTAGTGCGGCACGATCAGCCCGTCGTGGAACGCGGGCCCGACCCCGTGGCCGGTGAAGTCGCGCACGACGCCGTACCCGAACCGCTTCGCGTACGACTCGATCACCCGCCCGATCACGTTGATCTGGCGACCCGGCTTCACGGCGCGGATCGCGCGCATCAACGACTCGTGGGTCCGCTCCACCAGGAGCCGCGACTCATCGTCCACCTCGCCGACGAGGTACGTCTTGTTGGTGTCGCCGTGCGCGCCGCCGACGAACGCCGTGATGTCGACGTTCACGATGTCGCCGTCGACGAGGGGACGGGCGTCGGGGATCCCGTGGCAGATCACCTCGTTGACGCTCGTGCACAGCGACTTCGGGTACTGGCGGTAGCCGAGCGTCGAGGGGTAGGCGTCGTTCTCGAGGAGGAAGGCGTGCCCGACCGCGTCGAGCTCGTCGGTGGTCACGCCGGGGGCGATCGCGGCCTCGACCACGTCGAGCGCCTGCGCTGCGATCCGGCTCGCCACGCGGATCGCCTCGATCATCTCCGCGCTGCGGACCAGCGGCCCGTCGTACGGGCTCGGCGCGGGCCTCCCGACGTACTCGGGTCGCGGGATCGACGCGGGGACCTCGCGCCGCGGGGACTGGGTGTGGGGAGTCAGCACGGTCACGTCGCCGAGTCTAGGAGGCGCGCGTGCATCCGGTCCGACCGAGCGCCATGATGGGGCTCGGACAGGAGGCGCTCATGGCGGAGACGTACTACTACTGCGTCAAGCATCATCAGGTCGAAGGGGCCGACGGGTGCAAGGCGATCGACCGGCTCGGGCCGTACGACACGCGCGAGGAGGCGGAGCGCGCCCTGGAGATCGCCCAGGAGCGCAACGAAGCCTGGGACTCCGAGGACGACGACTGACCGTCGGCCTGGTACGCACCCCACCGGACGTTCCGGCGACGCCGTCGGTGATCATGGGGCCGGACGAGAGGATTCCCGATGCCGCACGCGCCGCGCCGCTTCGACGACGTCACCGCGATCACCGCCGAGGCCCCGGCCGGAGGGGCGTTCACGGCTGAGGTCGATCCGGACTGGACGATCGGCGGCAAGCCGAACGGCGGCTACCTGCTCGCCGCCCTCGCGCGCGCCGCGGTCGCGACGGCGGGCCACGAGCACGTGCTGAGTGCGTCGACGCACTACCTGCACTCGCCCGACCCTGGGACGGTCGAGCTGACGACGTCGGTCCTGAGGAAAGGCCGGACCGCCGACCACGTGCGGGTGCAGATGAGCCAGGGCGGCACACCGTGCGTCGAGTCGACGTTCATGGTCGGGACGCTGCGGACCGACGCCACGCCGTACTGGGACGCCGGCGCTCCCGCTGCTCCGACCCCCCCGGCGGCCGTGGCGGCCCCGGCGGCTCCGACCACCCCGGCTGCTCCGAAGGTCACGCACGGTGAGCTCGGCGGGGAGCTCGGCGGGGAGCCGGGCGGGGAGCCGGGCGGCTGGTTCCGCGTTCCCGGGACCAGCCCCACGGGCGTCTCGGCACCGATCTTCGACCAGGTCGACCTGCGGCTGGACCCGGGCGTGACAGGTTTCGCGCGGGGACGCCCGAGCGGCGCGGGCGAGCTGCGGGGATGGCTGCGGCTGCCCGAGGACGAGCCGTTCGACCCGGTCGCGCTGCTCTACGCGGTCGACGCGCTGCCGCCGGCGACCTTCGAGGTCGCCCCGACCGGATGGGTGCCGACCCTCGAGATGACGACGTACGTCCGGGCACTGCCGGCGCCGGGCCCGGTCACGGTGCTGCATCGCGCTCAGCTGATCGAGGATCAGCGCGTCGACGAGGTCACCACCGTCTTCGACAGCCGCGGCCGGCTCGTCGCCCAGGCCACCCAGCTCGCCGGCATCCGGCTGGGCTGAGCGTCCGGCTGGGCTGAGCGTCCGGCTGGGCTGAGCGTCCGGACGGATCAGCTGGCGACCGACGCGGGTGCGCCGGAGCGGTCGTCCAGCAGGAGCTCCGTGATCAGGTCGGGCAAGCGCGTGGGGAGCTCGTCGTCGAGCAGAGCGCCCGAGGCCTGCAGCAGTCCGACGCCGAGGACGCAGGCCGCCACCAGCGTGGCCGCGTCATCGACGTCGCCGAGCCGGGACGTGAACGGTGCGGACCTGGGCGCCGGCCCGTACAGGCTGTCCCGGACGCTCTCGACGGCGCGACGGAACCAGACCGTGGCCGTCGGGTGTCGCCACCACACGTCCCCACGGACCCGCGGCATCGTGGCCAGTGCGGTCAGCCAGCTCGGCGCGGGCTCGGTGCAGGCGGCCACGAGGTGCGCCGCCGTGCTGCGGAGGCGTTCGCGCGCGGGTTGTCGGAGCCATGCACCCGTCGGCGGCTCGAGATCCCACGGCACGGTCACCCTTGCCACGTCCTCGTACAGCTCGGCCTGGGTCGGGAAGTAGTGCCGGACGGTCCCCATCGCGACCCCGGCCCGGGCAGCCAGCGTCCTGACGCTCAAGGCGCTCCACCCCTCCTCGCGAACGATGGCGCACGCGATGTCGCGGATCTCCGGATAGCGGCCGGTGTTGGCCATCGTGATCACCCCGGGCTGACGCTAGCGGCGCTCGTGGCACGTGAGGGGGTTCTCCACAGGCAGCCAGGCGCAGGCAAGCAGGCGCAGGCAACCAGGCGCAGGCAGCCAGCCACAGGCAACCAGGCGCAGGCAGGCCGTCGGGCCGAGCGACCACCGTGGCCTGGGCCGACCGTGCGACTCCCGCCTTCGCGGCGCGCAGCGGAATGATCGTCCCTTCTTTTTTCGTCGCACACCGTGCGCGCACGGTGTGCGACGAAAAAAGAGAAGGGACCGTGCTTGCCGCACGGCGTGACACGACATCACCGTCACGATCACCCTCGCGCCGACGGTCGTTCGTCCGCAGGCGTCGGCCGGAGGGTCCGTCGACCGAGGCTGCGCGACCTAGACTGGGCGCGTGACGAGCTTCGCGTGGCTGAAGGGCCACGGCACCGAGAACGACTTCGTGCTGCTGCCGGACCCGGAGGGGGACGTGCACGGCACGCTCGATGCTGCCTTCGTCGCGGGTCTCTGCCACCGGCGACGCGGGTTGGGCGCCGACGGGGTGATGCGGGTGATCCGTACGGCGGCACTCGCGGCGAAGTCCGGCGATCCCGCGATCGCGGGACAGGCCGCCGAGTGGTTCATGGACTACCGCAACGCCGATGGGTCCGTCTCGGAGATGTGCGGCAACGGGATCCGGGTGTTCGCGCGCTACCTCGCAGAGGCCGACCTCGTCGATCCCACCGGCCCGGTCCCGATCGGGACGCGAGACGGCGTCAAGGTCGTGACGTACGACGGGGACCGCATCGCCGTCGACATGGGCGCTCCGACGCTGCTGCCCGAGACCAAGGTGTCCGTGGGCGACCGGACGTGGCCCGCGCGGCACGTGGACGTCGGCAACCCTCACGCGGTCGCGTTCGTCGACGACCTCGCGGACGCCGGGACGCTGCTGGACGAACCCGGGTTCGACGCGTCGGTCTATCCGGAAGGTGTGAACGTGGAGTTCGTCGTACGGCGGGGACCGCTGCACGTCGGCATGCGGGTGCACGAGCGGGGTTCGGGCGAGACACGTTCCTGCGGCACCGGTGCGGTCGCGGTCGCGGTGGCCACGGCGGCACTCGACGACGTACGGCCCGCCGAGGCCGCCAATCGCTGCGCCGGCGGGACCTACCGCGTCGACGTCCCCGGAGGGACCTTGCACATCACGATCCGGCCGGACGGGCACGCGGTCCTGGCCGGGCCGGCCGAGATAACCGCTCGCGGTGAGATGACGTGGCTGGGATGATCGGCGGCACCGTCGACGTTGCAAGGAACAGATGACTGCACCGAACCCGATCCCCAGCACCTCGTCAGCCGAGCCGGTCGGCCCGTCGGTCGAGCCCGTCGAGACCTCTGCACACCGCGAGCCCGTCTCTGCGCCGGGCGAGCCCGTCTCTGAGCCGGTCGAGCCCGTCGAGACCACCCCCGACGGGGACCAGCTCGACCTCGCTGATCGCAACTCGCTGCGCCGCGTCGCAGGGCTGTCGACCGAGCTGGAGGACATCTCCGAGGTCGAGTACCGCCAGCTTCGACTGGAGCGGGTCGTCCTGGTCGGCGTGTGGACCGAGGGGTCCGCGCAGGACGCCGACAACTCGCTCACCGAGCTGAAGCTGCTCGCGGAGACCGCGGGCTCGGAGGTTCTCGACGGGCTGATCCAGCGCCGGCAGAAGGCCGACCCGGCCACGTACATCGGGCGGGGCAAGGTCGAGGAGCTGACCGAGATCGTCCGTGCGACCGGCGCCGACACGGTGATCTGCGACGGTGAGCTCGCACCCAGCCAGCTGCGCAACCTGGAGGACCGGACCAAGGTCAAGGTCGTCGACCGGACTGCCTTGATCCTCGACATCTTCGCCCAGCACGCGAAGTCCCGCGAAGGCCGGGCGCAGGTCGAGCTGGCGCAGCTGCAGTACATGAAGCAGCGCCTGCGCGGCTGGGGCGGCAACCTGTCGCGCCAGGCCGGCGGTCGGGTCGGCGGCGACGGCGGCATCGGCGGTCGTGGTCCAGGCGAGACGAAGATCGAGACCGACCGTCGGCGGATCAACGACAAGATCGCCAAGCTGCGCCGCGAGCTGTCGGGGATGCGTCGCACCCGCGACACCAAGCGGGCGCAGCGCAGGCGTCATCAGGTCCCGGGAGTCGTCATCGCCGGCTACACGAACGCCGGCAAGTCCAGCCTCCTGAATCGCCTGACCCGTGCGGGCGTGCTGGTCGAGGACGCGCTGTTCGCGACCCTGGACCCGACGACCCGGCGTACGGAGACCTCGGACGGGCGCGAGTACACGCTGTCCGACACCGTCGGATTCGTCCGGCACCTCCCGCACCAGCTCGTCGAGGCGTTCCGCTCGACGCTGGAGGAGGTCGCCGACGCCGACCTGGTGCTGCACGTGGTCGACGGGTCGCACCCCGACCCGGAAGGCCAGATCAACGCGGTCCGCGAGGTGTTCGGCGAGATCGGCGCCCTGGACGTGCCCGAGATCATCGTCGTGAACAAGGCCGACGCGGCCGACCCCCTCGTCCTCGGGCGCGTGCTGAACCGCGAGCCGCACGCCGTCGTCGTCTCCGCCCGCACGGGGGAGGGGATCGACGAGCTGCTCGCCGCCATCGAGGCGGACCTGCCGCAGCCCGAGGCCACGATCGACGTGGTGATCCCGTACGAGCGCGGCGACCTGCTCAACCAGGTGCACCTGCACGGTGAGATCGACGCGCTCGAGCACACCGCTGACGGCACGCACGTGGTCGCGCGGGTCCACGACGACCTCGCCGGCGCACTCGCCCCGTACGCCTGAGGTTTCGACGCAGGTCCGGGGCCGCGTCTCGATCGCGCCTCGTTCCTCGTCGCGCCTCGACGACCGGTCCACCGGTCGAGGTGCGGCCGGGTCGCGCTGGTCGAGGTGCGTCCGGGTCCCGCTGGTCGAGGTGCGGCCGGGTCCCGCTGGTCGAGGCGCGACCGGGTCCCGCTGGTCGAGGCGCGAGCGAAGCGAGCGATCGAGACCCCCCAACAGGCGGATGCGCGCCGAACCACCCGCACGTGGTTCGGCGCGCACCCTGTCTTCGGGCCCCTGCGCGCCCGACGGCGCTCAGGGGTGGGAGATCACTCTCCCGGGATCCCCGACTCCGGCGGAGTGCTCGGCTCGCCGGTGTACTCCTCGACGGGGGCGTCGCCCACGTCGGTCTGGTACAGCGGGGTCTTGTCCTCGACCGAACCGTCGTCGGTGAGCTGGACGACCTTCATGCCGCCGATGCCCGCGTGACGGTCCTCCGAGTAGCGGTACGGCACGAGGTTCGGGCCCTCGAAGTCAGCACCCTCCTCCTCGATCACCGACACGATCGACTCGCGCGACAGGTCGTCGCCTGCAGCCATCGCCGCCTGGACGAAGGTGTACGCCTCGGACATGCCGTAGATCTTGTAGTTCGTCAGCGGCGACCCGTCACCCGTCTCGTCCCACACCTTCTGGAACATCTGGATCCACGGATCCTCGGTGTCGGTGTTCGTCGGGATGTACGACGTGGTGTAGACACCGGTCAGCGGGCTGGTGCCCTTGACCGCGCCCTCGGAGAACTCCTCGAGCAGCGAGCCCACGAGCGTCGCGTCCGAGCCGACGTTGGAGTAGAACCAGGTCGGCTTGTAGTTCAGCGCCATCGCGGTCAGCTGCGAGAGCGCGGTGTACGACGGGACGTTGAACCCGACCACGACGTCGGCGCCGGCCGCCTGGAGCTTGCCGATCTGCGTCCCGATGTCGGTGTTGCCGGAGACGTACTTCTCCTCGGCGACGACCTGGCCGTCGATGAACTGACGCAGACCGCGGGCGCCGTCCTCACCCAGCTCGTCGTCCTGGCCGAAGATGCCGACCTTGGCGTCGGGCATGTTCTCGGCGATGTACTTGCCGATGATCTTGCCCTCGGACTCGTAGTCCGGCTGCCACCCGAAGGTCTCGGGCAGATCCTCCGGCTGGTCCCACAGCGTGGAGCCGGAGCTCACGAACAGGTCCGGGACGCCCTCGGAATTGAGGAAGTCGGTCACGGCCTGGTGGGTGGGGGTGCCGAGCCCGCTGACGACCGCGAACACCTCGTCCTGGAGGACGAGCTCGTTCACGACCTCCGAGGTCTTGGCCGGGTTGTAGCCGTCGTCCTTCGCGATGAACTCGATCTCGCGGCCGTCGATGCCGCCGTTGGCGTTGACGTAGTCGTAGTACGCCTTGTGGCCGACCGGGATCTCGCTGTAGCCGGGTGCCGCGACACCCGTCAGCGGGAAGTGGCCGCCGATCTTGATCGAGTCCTCGGTGAGACCCGGGTCGTTCGACCCGCCGTCGTCGCCGCTGCCGCCGCCGCACGCTGCGACGAGGAGCGCCGACGCCGCGACTGCGGCCCCCAGCGCGAGCCGGCGACTGCGTCGCGCCGGCTTGTGGCCAATCTTCATGATGGTCATCCCTCCTGGACGGACTTGCTTCTTGGTGAATGGACGCGTGGTGAATGGACGTGTGGTGGATGGACGTGTGGTGGATGGACGTGTGGTGGATGGGTTGCCGGGCGGACGGCGCGGGGTGGGGTCACGACGCGCTGCTCGCCTGCTTGGCGAGCCTGCGCTGGCGGGTGCGGCGCCAGGCGTTCGAGACCGTCCCCATCAGGCCGCCCGGGGCGAGCAGCATGACGAGCACCAGGACGATGCCGTACACGAGCGGTGCCATCTCGGCGGCCTGGGTGTCGGACAGGCCGGAGTCCGTCGCGAAGCCGGTGACCCACGGGGGGAGGAACACCAGCACGGCTGCGCCGATGACGGCTCCCGTGATGCTGCCGAGCCCGCCGATCACCACGGCGGTGAGGACGGACAGCGACAGCACGATGGTGAACGCGCTCGGTGCCGCGAGCCGGACGGCGATCGCCATCACGGCCCCCGCCAGCCCCGCGTACGCCGCGCTGATCACGAACGCCTGGACGCGGGTGCGCCCCAGATGGATCCCGGCGATCTCGGCGGCGACGTCGTTGTCGCGGACGGCGCGCCAGTGGCGGCCGACCTTCGAGCGCTTGAGGTTCAGCACGAAGAAGAGCGAGACCACGAGCGCGACGCAGGCGATGTAGGCGACGTACTTCGTCGACGACGCGAGGTTGCCCGACAGCGTCTCGATCATCGACACGAACCAGTCGGGTGCCTGCGGCGAGCTGACCTTGAGGCCGGCGTCGCCCCCGAGCGTCTCCTTGAAGTAGAGCGCCAGGCTCGGCAACGCGACAGCCAGGGCCAGGGTCGCACCCGCGAGGTACGGGCCGTGCAGCCGCGCCGCCGCTGCGCCGACGACCACGCCGACCAGGGACGTCACGACCACCGCTGCGAGCGCGATCACCGGGAACGGCAGCGGCTCCTCGGCGCCGAGGAACAGGGCGGTCGTGTAGGCGCCGACGGCCATCAGGGCGCCGTGCCCGAGGGAGATCTGGCCGTTCAGGCCGGTCAGCGCGGTCAGGCCGAAGGCGGCGATCGCGTAGTACGCCAACGACGTCAGCTGGGTGTTCTGGAAGGCATCGGTGCTCTCCAGCGCGATGACGCCGACGACGAGGACGGCCAGGCAGATCAGCAGGTTGCGGACCAGGTTGAGGTCCCAGGCCCGGTTGAGCACCGACGGCTTCGTCTCGGTCTTCGGGGCCGGCGGAGTGGGGGCGGCGGTCGCCATCAGACCCTCCGTTCTTTCATGCTGGAGAACAGGCCGCCGGGCTTGAGGAGCAGCACGGCGATGAGCAGGACGAATGCGGCGATGTTGACCAGACCCGGCGCCCCGTAGTTGGAGACCGCCGAGTTCACCAGGCCGAGCAGGAGGCCGCCGACCACCGCGCCCACGGGGCTGTCGAGGCCGCCGATGACCGCGGCGATGAAGCCGAAGACGATGAAGACCTCCATGTAGGCCGGGTAGACCAGGCCGCCGTTCGCGGCGAGGATGCCGGCGACGGAGCCGACCGCCCCGGCCAGCGCCCACCCGAAGGTGAGCAGGTGCGACACCTTCACGCCGAGGAGCCGCGACACCTCGCCGTCGAACGCCGCGGCCCGCATGGTGAGGCCGAGGTTCGTCTTGCGGAACAGCAGCGTCAGGGCGATCACCACGACCGCGACGGTGCCGAAGATGTACAGGCTGGTCGGCGTGAGGATGAGGTTCAGGTCGCCGATCTGGAACCCGCTGAGCCCGGCGGGCGAGGGGAACGAGCGGAACTCCGACCCGAACAGGATCGCGGCCAGCGCCTGGATCGCCACGTACAGACCGAGCGTGGCGATCACGATGTTGAGCTCGAGGCCGCCCTCGAGCGGACGGATCACACCACGCTCGAGGATCGCGCCGAGCAGGAACCCGGCGGCGATCGCGACGACGAACGCGATCCAGTAGGGGACGTCGTTGCTGATCAGCGTCAGCGCGATCAGGGTGGTGAACATGGCTTGCGAGCCCTGCGCGAAGTTGATGATCCGCGTGGAGCGGAAGATCAGCACGAGAGCCAGGGCGAACGCGGCGATCACGGCACCTTCGATGATGCCGTTGAGCACGACGTTGATGAACTGCTGCACGATTGCTCTCCCTCCTCAGAACCCGAGGTACGAGTGCCGGAGCGTCTCGTCGCGCCGCAGCGCCTCGGCGGACTCGGTGACGACGACACGGCCCAGGTTGAGCACGATCCCGGTGTGCGCGATCGACAGCGCGCTCGTGGCGTTCTGCTCGACCAGCAGCACCGTGAGGCCGGAGTCGGCCACCAGCCCGCGGACCAGGTCGAAGATCTGCGCCACGATCCGGGGTGCCAGTCCCAGCGACGGCTCGTCCAGGAGCAGCAGTGTCGGCTGCGCGAGCAGGGCACGGGCGATCACCAGCATCTGGCGCTCGCCGCCCGAGAGCGTGTGCGCCTGCTGGTTGCTGCGGTCGCCGAGTGCGGGGAACAGCCCGTAGGCGTCCTTGAGGGTCCGGACCGGCGCCTCGCGGGAGGCGTCGCCGTTGGTGGGTGCGCCCATCATCCCGAGGCGGAGGTTCTCCTCCACGGTGAGCTCGGCGATCACGCCGCGCCCCTCGGGGACGTGGGCCATCCCGCGCCGGACCATCGACTCGACCGGCGCCGACGTGATGTCCTCGCCGTCGAGGGTGACGGTGCCGGCAGCGGGCCGGACCAGGCCGGAGACCGTACGCAGGAGCGAGGTCTTGCCGGCGCCGTTCGCACCGAGGACGGCCGTGATGGCGCCGCGCTCGACGGTGATGTCGACCGAGTCGAGCGCCTTCACCGGCCCGTACGTGGTGGTGAGGTTGCGGATCTCGAGCACCTCAGGCCTCCTTCGTCGTCGGGTCGGCCGGGTCCGTCGGGTCGGCCGACGAGTCGGTCGGGTCCGTCGAGTCGGTCGGCTCCGCCGCGTCGGTCGGCTCGGCCTGCGTGGCGGCGGGATCGCCGCCCTCGACCTCGGCGCCGAGGTAGGCCGCGATCACCTTCGGGTCGTCCTTGACCTGGGCCGGCGTGCCGTGGGCGATCACCTGGCCGAAGTCGAGGACGGTGATCCGGTCGCAGATCCGCATCACGAGGTCCATGTGGTGCTCGACGAGCATCACCGACATGCGACCGGTGAGCTTCTGGACCAGGTCGCCGAGCTCGTCCATCTCCGACTCGGACAGGCCGGCCGCGGGCTCGTCGAGCAGCAGCATCCGCGGCTCGGCGACCAGCGCCCGGGCCAGCGCGACCTTCTTCTGGTCGGGGTAGGGGAGCATCCCCGGGTAGCGGGGCGCAAGGTGGCCGGCATCGAGATCGACGAGCGCCGCCATCGCGCGGTCGCGCAGCTCCCGCTCGTCCCGCTGGCCGCGCGGGAGGCCGAGCGCCGCCGACACGAAGCCGCTGCGCGAGCGCACTGCGGCGCCCGTCATGACGTTCTCGAGAGCGGACATGCCCGGGAACAGACCGACGCCCTGGAGCGTCCGGGCGATCCCGAGACCGGCGAGGTCGTGGGGCCGCAGGCGGCGCAGCGGCTCGCCCTCCCAGGACAGCGTCCCGGAGTCGGGCTTGAGGAAGCCGCAGCAGACGTTGAAGAACGTCGTCTTGCCGGCGCCGTTCGGTCCGATCACACCGTGGACCTGGCCGGGTGCGACGTCGACCGAGACGTCGTCGAGTGCGACCAGGCCACCGAACCGCACCGTCACGCCCTTGGCTCCGAATCCGCCGCTGGCGGGAGGGGCCGGCTCGGGCGGAGGTGCGGGATCCGCCGTCGTCGTGGGCTCGTGGGGAGGGTTCAACGCGAGTCCTTCCGGGGGAGTGAGGAGGGTCACCTGTGAGACCACTCACAGCCGTCGTGGGCACGTACGCTACCGCCTCGAAGGCGGTAAGCAAGCGCTTAGCAACCTAGCCACGAGAATCGTTACCGTTCAGTGACGCGAATCACACGACCGTCGGAGGGCTGGCTTTCCCCAACCGGCGCGGGTGGCGCCCGGAATCCCCGAACAGCCCGCTACGCTGCTGCGATGACCGCCGCCGTACCCGACCCGGACAGCACCCGCGACGGCGATGATGAGACGGCGTCTCAGGTCTCCGACGGACCGGATGGTGGACGCGTCGCGGACCCGGACAGCGAGCCGGACCACGGTCGGCTGCGGGCGGTCCTGCATGCCGCCGTCCAGGCCGTCGGCGGCACCGAACGGCCTGGTCAGGTGCAGATGGCCGAGGCCGTGGCTCAGGCGATCGAGTCCGGCGAGCACCTGCTCGTCCAGGCCGGCACCGGCACCGGGAAGTCGCTCGGCTACCTCGTTCCGAGCCTGCTGCACGACGAGCGTGTCGTGGTCGCGACCGCTACCCTCCAGCTCCAGCACCAGCTCGTGGAGCGCGACATCCCGGCTCTGCTCGACGGCGCCCGTACGGTCCTCGGTCGGACGCCGAAGCCTGCGGTGGTGAAGGGCCGGGGCAACTACGCGTGCCTGCACCGCGTCCGCGAGGGCGCGCCGGACGAGCAGGGCGTGCTCGTCGAGGCGCCCACCGGCTCGCTCGGCGAGGAGGTCGTGATGCTGCGGTCGTGGGCCGAGGCCGAGGCGGAGCGTGCCGGGGTCGGCGACCGTGACGCCGCCCCGGCCCACACGGACCGGGCGTGGCGCCAGGTCAGCGTGCAGGCCCGTGAGTGCCTCGGCGCCGCGCGCTGCCCGTACGCCCGGGAGTGCTTCGCGGAGATCGCGCGCGACGACGCAGCGGACGCGGACGTCGTCGTGACGAACCACGCGCTGCTCGCGATCGACGCGATCGACGGGGTGCCGATGCTCCCGGAGTACGACACGGTGGTGGTCGACGAGGCACACGAGCTGGTCGCCCGCGTCACGCAGGCGTCCACCGCCGAGCTGTCGCCGACGATGGTCGAGCGTGCGGGGCGCCGCGCGCGGGCGCTCGTACGGGGCCGCGAGGCCGACGACCTCGAAGACGCGGCGGACGCCCTCCGCGGTGCCCTGAGCGGTCTCGAGCCGGGTCGCGTCACCGTGCCCCCGGACGCACTCGCCGACGCCCTGTCGTTGGTGCGCGACAGCGCACGTGCCTGCATGTCGGCGCTCCCGAAGGAGTCCAAGGAGGCACCCGGCGAGGGCGACGCGGCGCGCCAGCAGACCCGCAGCACCCTCGACGACGTCCGGAAGGTCGCCGAGAGGATGGCGTCCGCCTCCGAGCTCGACGTGCTGTGGGTGGTCGATCGCGATGCCGCACGGGGCGGTGCAGAGCTGCGGATCGCGCCGATCGACGTCGCCGCGACGCTGCGCGACAAGCTCTTCGCCGAGAACACCGTGGTGCTGACCAGCGCCACGCTGAAGCTCGGCGGAGGCTTCGAGCCGATCGCGCGGACGCTCGGACTGACTCCCGGTGAGTCCGACTGGGACGCGATCGACGTCGGCTCGCCGTTCGACTACGGGAAACAGGCCATGCTGTACGTCGCGCGCCACCTGCCGCCGCCCGGTCGCGACGGCGCGTCGAGCGCCAGCCTGGACGAGATCGCCGCGCTGGTCGAGGCGGCGGGCGGCCGTACGCTCGGGCTGTTCTCGTCGCGACGCGCCGCGGAGGCGGCGACGGAGGCCGTCCGTGAACGGCTCGGCGACGCGGTCGAGGTGCTGTGCCAGGGTGACGCGCAGCTGTCGGAGCTCGCGCGGCGGTTCGTGGAGGAGCCGCGGACCTGCCTGTTCGGGACGCTGAGCCTCTGGCAGGGGATCGACCTGCCCGGTTCGACCTGCCAGCTCGTGCTGATCGACCGGATCCCGTTCCCGCGACCCGACGACCCGTTGATGAGTGCGCGGCAGCGGCTGGTGGAGCGGCGCGGCGGCAACGGGTTCATGACGGTCGCTGCGACCCACGCTGCGCTGCTGCTCGCGCAGGGCGCGGGACGCTTGATCCGGCGCAGCGACGACCGGGGCGTGGTCGCGGTCCTCGACTCGCGTCTCGCCACCGCGCGGTACGGCTCGTTCCTCGCCTCGTCGATGCCTCCGATGTGGCGGACCACGGACCGCGGCGTCGTGCTCGGCGCCCTCCGCCGTCTGGACGCGGCGGCACCCGCCGGCTGAGCGGACCACTCGCCCGTCGAGCCGTCCTCACTCCCGCCGCCTGCGTGTTTGCGTTGCCGGCAACGCAAACACGATCCGGGCACCGAGGAATCGCGCGTGTCTGCGTTGCCCGGAACCAGGATCCGTTGCCGGCAACGCAAACGTGCATGTGCGCGGGAGGCGGCTGGCGGTGCGGGGGAGCGGGATGCAGAGCGCTACAGCTGAGTCTGTATTCCTTGGCAGGCATATGCCGTGGAGTGCATGCTCGTCGCATGGCCGGCTCACCGGATGTCTTCACCGTGCTCGCGAACCCGACGAGGCGCGACATCCTCGCCCTGCTCACGCACCACGAGCGCAGCGTCGGCGAGCTCGTCGACGTGCTCGGGACGGCCCAGCCGAACGTGTCCAAGCACCTCAAGGCGCTCGGCGGTGCGGGGCTCGTCCGGTTCCGGGTCGACGGGCCGAGCCGTCACTACGCGCTGGTGCCGGATCGGCTGCGTGAGCTGGACGCATGGCTCGCCCCGTTCCGCGAGATCTGGGCCGACCGCCTGGATGCGCTGACCGAGCACCTCGACGCGATGCCCGACAGCGGGCCGTACGACGGGCCCGACGATCGGCCGTACGAGACCAACGACCTGACCGAGGAGACGTCATGACCGAATCGACGACCGCGCGGCTCGGCACGATCAGCCGTGAGGGCGACTCCGTCGTGCTGCGCTACACCCGCGACCTTGCGCACCCGCCCGAGAAGGTGTGGCGGGCGATCACGGAGTCCGAGCACCTGAAGGCGTGGTTCCCCGCCGACATCATCGGCCAGCGGGTCGAGGGCGCGAGCTTGCGGATCGCGTTCTGGCCCGAGGCCATCGAGCAGGCGGGCGACGAGATCGAAGCCTCGGGTCTCGACCTCGACGACGCGGTCCTGCCGGGGACGCTGCTGACGTGGGATCCGCCGCGGGTGTTCGCGTTCACCTGGGACTCCGAGCACCTCACCTTCGAGCTGGCACCGACCGACGCGGGGACGCGGCTCGCCGTGACCGTCCGGGCGACCGAGCCCGGCCCGCGAGGCTTCGCGAGCACCGCCACCGGTTACCACGTGTGTCTCGATGCGCTCGTCGCCAGCCTCGACGGCGACGACGCGGACATCTTCGACGCCACACGGATCGAGGAGCTCGAGGCAGCGTACGGCCGGCTGGTCTGAGGGAGGCCTGACCCCGCTCCGGGATGCAGGGCGTAGCCCCGTCGGTGCGGCCGCAGCACGAATGGGGCTCGACCGGCGGGGTCTCGTCCCGCACGCAGAACGGCAGGCGTGAGGCCGGGGATGGCCTCACGCCTGCCGAAACTGCGACGCGTGGGGTCAGACGCGCCGCAGGACCGTGGTGACCTTGCCGAGGATGGTGGCGTCGGTGCCGTCGATCGGGTCGTACGCCTCGTTGTGGGGGATCAGCCACACCTGGCCGGCCTTGCGCTGGAGCGTCTTGACGGTCGCCTCGCCGTCGAGCATCGCGGCGACGATCTCGCCGTTCTCGGCCGTGGGTTGCTGGCGGACCACGACGTAGTCGCCGTCGCAGATCGCCGCGTCGACCATCGAGTCGCCGCGCACCTCGAGCATGAACAGCGTGCCGTCGCCGACGAGCGTCCGGGGGAGCGGCATGACCTCCTCGACCCGCTCCTCCGCGAGGATCGGACCGCCCGCAGCGATCCGCCCGACCATCGGGACGTACGTCGGGGCGGGCTTCTCGTCGCCGGCGTCGGTCTCGTCGAACCCGAAGTCCAGGGCGTCGCCGATCGACTTGCGCGCCGCGAGGACGTCGGGAAGGAAGACCTCGAGGGCGCGAGGACGATTGGGGTCGCGCTTCACGAACCCGTTGCGCTCCAGCACCTTCAGCTGGTGCGCCACCGAGGAGACGCTGGCGAGACCCACGGCGGCGCCGATCTCGCGCATGCTCGGCGGGTAGCCCCGCTGCTCGATCGACTCACGGATGATCTCCAGCACGCGTCGTTGACGTGGGGTGAGCCCGCTCGCGTCCGGGGGCCCGTCCGGAAGCTCCGAAACCTCGGCTTTGGTCATGCGGCTGACACTAGACCTGACCACCGACACGATCAAACATATGTTCGACCGCGTGTCGGCGTGTCGAACGGCCGGCCGTACGCGCGCGCCCGCCGCGCGCCCCGCCGCGGCCGAATCAGCGCGCGAGCACGTCCGCGAGCCGCTCGCGGCTGAACACCCACCCCGCGAGCGCGTCCGCGAGGCCGATCAGCCCGGCGGTGTCCGGCGCCTCGCCGATCCGGATCCGCAGCTCGGAGGTGGCGAGGGGGAGCGAGTCGGCGGCGATCCGCTCGCGGATCCCGCTGAGCAGGTGCTCTCCGGCGACGGCGAGCTGGCCGCCGACGACGATGTCGGAGGGGTTGAGCAGGCTGACCGCGTGCGCGAGCGCGGCGCCGAGGATCCGGCCGGCGTCGCGGACGCGGCGGATGGCGTTCGGGTTGCCGCGGGCGATCAGGGCGAGGACGTCGCCGAGCGTGTCGACCTGCTCGCCGTCGGCGGCGAGGTCGCGTGCGATCGCCCAGCCCCCGGCGTACGCCTCGACGCAGCCGAGCTTGCCGCACCGGCACAGCGGCGCCTCGGCGCGTCCCGGCACAGGAGCGACGCGGGTGTGTCCGAGGTCGCCGGCGGCGCCGTTCGCGCCACGCACGATCCGCCCGTTCACGACGAGCCCGGCGCCCACGCCCGTACCGACCTTGAGGTGGAGCAGGTCGTCGACCCGGGGCGTACGGATCACGTGCTCGCCCCAGGCCATCGCATCGGCGTCGTTCTCGACGAGCACCGGCACGCCGTAGCGCGGCTCGAGCAGGTCGGGGACCACGAGGCCGTCCCAGCCGGTCATGATCGGCGGCGACACGACGCGTCCGCTCGCGTGCTCGATCGGCCCGGGCAGGCTGATCCCGAGGCCCCACAACGGCGGGTCGTCGTCGGAGCGCAGCGCGTCGAGTGCGCCCGTGACCGTCGCCAGGACGGCGTCCGGTCCGGCGGAGATGTCGATCGGGACCCGGTCGGTCCGGATCGCGTGCCCGTCGAGGTCGCAGACCGCGACCCGCGCGGCGGACGCGCCGACGTCGGCGACGAGCAGCGTGCCGCGCCCGGCCTGCAGCCGGAACCGCGTCGCGGGCCGGCCCCGCGCACCCTCGATCGGCCCGGCGGTCGTGAGCAGGCCGTGCTCGAGCAGCTCGTCGATCCGGCCGTTGACGGTCGCGCGGGCCCACCCGGTCACGGCGCCGACCTCGGCGCGGGTCATCGGCGGGTGGATCCGGACGAGGCGTACGAGCTCGCCGGCTCCGTCGCTGAGATCGAGTCCTGGCACGGTCCGCTCCTTCTGCAGGCCACTCCTTCTGCTGGTCCGGAACACCATATCCGTACTAGCCGAGACAGAACAACCTTGATTTATGTCTTGACATAGCCATTAATACCGTCTTAACGTCTCGTACATCACATAAAGGAGGGGCCATGAGCCTGAGGAACACCACCAAGCTGCGCATCGCGGTCGTCGCCGTCGCTGCGCTCCCGCTCGTCGCCGCCGGCTGCGGCAGCGACGACGACTCGGCGTCGGGCTCGGACTCGGGCTCGCAGTCGGTCGCCGCGGTGATCAAGGGACTGGACAACCCGTTCTTCCAGACGATGGAGGACGGGATCGACGCGCAGGCCGACGAGGCGGGCGTCGACGTGACCGTCCAGGCCGCGCAGTCGATCACCGACACCACCGGCCAGGCGGAGCGGCTCAGCGCGCTGTCGCAGCAGGACTTCGGCTGCTACATCGTCAATCCGATCACCGGCAACAACCTCGTCCAGGGCCTGGCCCAGGTCGGCGCCAAGGACGTCCCGATCGTCAACATCGACCAGCCGATCGATGCCGACGCGGCCGAGGCCGCCGGCGTCGACCCCGCGACCTACGTCGGGACGGACAACGTGCAGGCGGGCGGCCTGGCCGGCGAGCACATGGCCGAGGTCGTCGGCAGCGGCACCGTCGGGATCATCGGCGGACTCGCCGGCGACGTCACGAGCAACGACCGCGTCACCGGGTTCACCGACGCCGTGGAGGGGACGCTCGACACGCTCCCCGTCGTGGCGGCCGACTGGGACCGGCAGAAGGCTCTGACGACCGCGACGGACCTGATGACCGCCAACCCCGACATCAAGGGCTTCTTCGCGGCCAACGACGACATGGGCCTCGGGATCGCCCGCGCCGTCGCCAACGCCGGCAAGACCGGGCAGGTCGCCGTGATCAGCGTCGACGGCAACGAGGACGCGATCAAGGCCGTCCAGGCCGGCGACCTCGAGGCGACCGTCGCGCAGTACCCGTACGCCGTGGGTCAGCTCGGCGTCCAGGCGTGCCAGGCCGCGATGGCCGGCGAGGACCTCCCGGACACCGTGACCTCGCCGGTCGCGCTGGTGACCGAGGACAAGGCTGCGGGTGCGCTCGAGAAGTTCCCCGAGCCGTTCGAGTCGTTCGACAACCCGCTCGACGCGTTGACCGACTGACGCCGCGACCCTGATACCAGGAGGACCAGATGACGTCTCCAGGATCCGTGCACCCGGCAGCACCGCCCGTAAGGGCTGGTGCGGAGGGTGACGACGACGCCCCGCGCGAGTCGGCGGTCCGCCGGTTCCTCGCCGGCGGGAGCTGGGCCGAGCTGGCCGCACCCGTCGGGTTCGTGGCGCTGGTGATCGTGTTCCAGCTGCTGAACTCGACCTTCCTCACCGAGGGCAACGTCCGCGCGATGCTGTCGGCCGCGGCGATCCTCGTCGTGCTGTCGGTCGGGCAGACGTTCGTGATCGCCACCGGCGGGATCGACCTGGCGATCGCCTCGACGATGACCTTCGGGGCGGTGATGTTCGGCGTCGTGTTCGCCGGCGGTGCCCCGCTGTGGGTCTGCATCCTGACCTCGCTGGCCAGCGGGTTCGCCTTCGGGCTCGTGCAGGGCTTCATCATCGGCGTCGGGCGGATCACCGACTTCATCGTCACCCTGGGTGGGCTCTCGGTCGCCTCGGGCCTGGCGCTGGTGATCTCCGACGGCAAGCCGGTGACGGTGATCGACCAGTTCCTGCTGCGGCTGTCGACGCAGGGCGTCGGCGTCGTGGGCTGGTCGGTCGTCGTCGCCCTCGTCGTGGCGCTGCTGGCGCACGGGCTGCTGTTCCACACCCGGTTCGGTACGCACGTGCTGGCCGCCGGCGGCTCGGCCGAGGCGGCCTCGGCGACCGGCATCATCGTCAGCCGGATCAAGATCGCGGTCTACTCGCTGTCCGGCACGCTCGCCGGTCTCGCCGCGATCCTGCTGATCGCCCGGGTCGGCGCCGCGGAGCCCGCCGCGAACACGCAGTTCCTGCTCAACGCCGTCGCCGCGGTCGTGCTGGGTGGCGTCAGCCTGATGGGCGGGCGGGCCACGATCATCGGCCCGGTCTTCGGCGCCCTGCTGCTGACCGCGCTCACCAACGGCCTGACGCTGCTCGGCGTCTCGCAGTACTACCAGCCCGTCGCCGTCGGTTCGGTCGTCGTCCTGGCGGCCCTGATCTCGAGGTTCCAGAAATGAGCACCAGCACCCTGACCCAGCCCCTGCTGAAGGTCGACGGCGTCTCGCTGTCGTTCGGCAACGTGCGTGCGCTGCGCGACGTCGACATCGCCCTGCGGCCCGGCGAGATCACCGCGATCGTCGGCGACAACGGCGCCGGCAAGTCCACGCTCGTGCGCTGCATCTGCGGCGTGCACAAGCCGGACTCCGGCACGATGTCGCTCGACGGCGACGAGCTCGCCCCGAAGAACCCGGAGGAGGCGCGCGAGCTCGGGATCGAGACCGTGCACCAGAACCTCGCGCTCGTCGAGGACCTGACGGTCTGGCAGAACCTCTTCCTCAACCGCGAGGTCGTCCGCGGGTGGGGCCCGGTCGCGATCCTCGACCGGCGCACGATGCGGCGTCGCGCCGACGAGATGGTCTCCTCCCTCGCGGTGAACGTGCCGGCGGTGAAGTCACGCGTACGGAGGCTGTCCGGCGGACAGCGTCAGGCCGTGGCGATCTGCCGGGCGGCGAGCTTCGACGCGCGCCTGGTGATCATGGACGAGCCGACGGCCGCGCTCGGCGTGCAGGAGACCGCGCGGGTCGAGGCGCTGATCCGCAAGCTCCGCGAGGACGGCACCGCGGTCCTGCTGATCAGCCACAACTTCGACCAGGTGATGCGCTTGTCGGACCAGGTCTGGGTGATGCGCGCCGGTCGCTGCGTCGCGGGACGCCGTACGTCCGAGACCACCGGCGAGGAGATCGTCGCCCTGATCACCGGCGCGCAGGCCGCCTGAGCGCTGCGCTGCCGCACCGCTGTGCTGCCGCCTCTACCCAAGGAGCTGTCATGACCAACCCGCTCGGGATCCACGCCCTGGTCTGGGCCGGCGACACGTCGCCCGCCTCGGTGGCGTACGCCGTGGAGCAGACCCGCGAGGCCGGGTTCGACCTGTTGGAGCTGTCGCTGCACGACTCGCTCAACCTCGACGTCGACCTCGCGGCGGCGCAGCTGAAGGCGGCCGGGCTGTCGGTGGCCTGCTCGCGCGGGCTCGCGTTCGACGCCGACGTCTCCAGCGACGACCCTGCGGTCGTCGCGCGCGGCGAGGAGCTGCTGCACGAGTCGCTGCGGATCACCCAGGGGCTCGGCGGCACGCTGCTGACCGGAGCGCTCTACTCCGCGCTCGGGAAGTACGGGGCGCCGCTGAGCGAGCGCGGCCGCGCGAACGTCGTGACCGTGCTCCAGGGCCTCGCCGACGAGGCGTCGCAGCGGGCGATGACGCTCGGTCTGGAGATCTGCAACCGGTACGAGACGAACGTCGTCAACACGTGCGCGGACGCGCTGCGGCTCGCCGACGACATCGGGCGCGACAACGTCGTGATCCACCTCGACACCTACCACATGAACATCGAGGAGCCCGACCTCGTACGCCCCGTGCGGCTCGCGGGGGAGCGCCTGGGGTACGTGCACGTCGGGGAGAACCACCGCGGCTACCTCGGCTCCGGGCACCTGGACCTGGCGGGGTTCTTCCACGCACTGGCCGACATCGGGTACGAAGGTCCGGTGACGTTCGAGTCGTTCTCCTCGGCAGTGGTCGCCCGCGGGCTGTCCAACGACCTCGCGGTCTGGCGCGACCTGTGGGACGACGGGCGCGACCTCGCCGAGCACGCACGTACGACCATGGCGCTGGGTCTGGAGGCGGCGCGGCGATGAGCGGCGGGCCGGCGGTGCCTCCGGAGCCGGCGGCGCCGGGGGAGCTGACGGTGCGGGGGGAGCTGACGATGCCCGGAGAGTTGATGGTGCCGGCGGAGCTGGTGGAGCGGGCGCGGTCGCTGGCCGTAAGGGCACGGGCGGACGACCGGCGTGCGGTGCTCGGGATCGCGGGGGCGCCGGGCTCGGGGAAGTCGACCCTGGCCGCGGGGCTGGTCGCGGCGCTGGCCGCCGAACCACCGGAGGGCAGCGACGCGACCTGGGTGCGCCAGGTGCCGATGGACGGGTTCCATCTCGCCGACGTCGAGCTCGATCGGCTCGGGCTGCGCGGCCGCAAGGGGGCACCGGAGACCTTCGACGTCGCGGGGTACGTGGCGCTGCTCGAGCGGCTGCACGCGGACGGGTCGGCAGGTGCCGGGCACGGCAGCGCCGTCGTGTACGCGCCGGCGTTCGACCGCGTGATCGAGCAGCCGGTCGCGGGCGCGATCCCGATCGGAGCAGCGACGCGGCTCGTGGTGACCGAGGGCAACTACCTGCTCCTGGACGCACCGGGGTGGCGCGACGTCCGGGCGCTCCTCGACGAGGTGTGGTTCTGCTCCGGGGACGAGGACGTCCGCCGTGAGCGCCTGGTCGCGCGGCACGTGGAGTTCGGGAAGTCGCCGGACGCCGCCCGGGCCTGGGTCGAGCGCTCCGACGAGGCGAACGCGCGCGTGGTGGCGCGCACGCGGGGGAGCGCGGACCTGGTCGTGGCGGTCGGCTGAGTCGCTCCCGGCGACGCGCGTCGGATCTTGCGGCTCCTCCGGAAGCCTGGAATTCCAGGGATGCTGCTGCGGTTCGGGCGGCCGTTCGATAATTTGTTCGACGAGGTGCTTCACTTCTGTCAGTGGCTGGGTCTATCGTCGTACGCATGTTCGATCGAACGCGTGTTCGCCTCTCCAGGGCCCCGAGGATCTGCCTGATCGAGACCCCGCGGATCCGCCTCCACGAGGCCGTGAGGAGCGTCGCGGAGATCGGGCAGGACGCCGACACCCAGACACCGGAGGACACGATGAGCGCCACCGTGACGACCCTCGACACCCCGCTGATGCGCCACCCCGCCGGGCGTCGCCGGCCCGCGTCGCGCGGGGCCGAGCGTCCGGCCGCGGCTCATGCCACACGGGCGGCGCGGCCGACCGCGCCGGTGCGGCCGGGGACCGCACCCGCGCACGCGCCCGAGGCGGAGGTGACCCGGCCGGCGCGGCCGACCGGGACGGCGACGCCGGACCGCTCGACGCGGCCGACCAGGTCCACCACGCGTCTGACCCGGCGCGGCCGGGTCGTGCTGTTCGTGGTCGCGCTCGTCGCCCTGTGCGGGCTGACCATCGGGTTCGGCGCGCAGGTGATCGCGACCGACGAGCCGGGGCGGCCGGTGCCGAGCCGGATGGTGACGGTCGCGCCCGGCGACACGCTGTGGGATCTCGCCCGCGCTGCCAACCCGGACGGCGACGTACGCTCCACGGTGCACGAGATCGCCGAGCTCAACGCGCTGTCGAGCTCGGGTGAGATCAGCGCGGGTCAGCGGATCGCCGTCCCGCTGTACTGATCGGGCTGTGCTGATCAGGCCGCGAGGCGCTCCCGGATCCGGACTCCGACGGCGTGCATGTCGGCCAGCACGTCGTCGCGCAGGTCCGGCTGGGTCTGGTGGTCCCAGCCTGCGACCACGGCGTACGCGAGGGCGTCGCCGGCCGTGCTGACGACGCCGACGTCGGCGAGGATCCCGGCGTCTGTGCCGGTCTTGTTCCACAGCCGGATCTCCGCGTCCGGCGCGCTGTGGGCGAGCGGGTCGAGTCCGAAGGCGCTGGCGACCATCGAGAGGTCCACGCTCGTGCCGAGCCAGCTGCGGACCCGGCGGGATGCCGACGCCCCGAGCGACGTGCCGACCTCGATCGCGACCGCGGCTCCCGCGAGATCACGCGCAGATCCCACGGAGAGCGTCTGCGGATCCTCCGAGCCCCGGTGGTCGCGGACCTTGTCGAGCAGGCGACTGTCGCGCGCGTCGAGCAGGTCGGCGGCGACGTGACTGGCGTCGAGGCCGATCCGGGGGAGGAGGACGTTCGTCGCGAGGTTGTCGCTGACCGACCCGATGAGGGTGCACACGTCGGTCACCGGAAGGGTCGGCGTCGAGAGGTGCTGCCAGATCCCCGAGTCGGCGACGTCGTCGTCGCGTGCGCGGGTGAGAGGCTCGTGCGGGTCGAGGGTGCCGGACTCGATCGCGACCGCCGTCGCCGCCAGCAGGAACATCTTGCCGACGCTCGCCGTCGGCAGGACGCGCTCGGCGGCGTGCCAGGCGAGCGTGGCGCCGCTCGCCACGTCCCGGATCTCCACCGACCACGCGACACCGTCGGAGAGGGCGGGCAGGGCGATCTGCGGAACGGACGTCTCGGCGGTCATCGGCCCGGCTCGCTTCCCGCAGGTGCGTCGTCGGTCGTGGTCCGGTCGGTCGTGGTCCGGTCGGCGTGGCCGAGGTCGCGGTCCGGGGCGATCACGTCCCGGACGCGCTGCTTCAGCTCGGCGGCGTCGGGGAAGCCGCCGTCACGCTTGCGGTTCCACACCGCCGTCCCGTCGACGTCGATCCGGAAGACCCCGCCGTGCGTCGGCACGAGCGCCACCTCGGCGATCTCCTCCTCGAACGTGCTGAGCAGCTCCTGCGCCATCCAGGCCGCGCGCAGCAGCCACCGGCACTGCGTGCAGTACGTGATGGTGACGCGCGGCCCGTGACTCATCGCAGCGGACTCTCGGACCGGGCGGCGGCGTCGAGCTCCGCGAGGAACGCGTCCACGTCGTCGTCCGTCGTGTCCCAGGAGCACATCAACCGGACCTCCACGAGATCGTCGCTCGGGCCAGGACGCCAGTCGTAGAACCGGAACCGCTCCCGTACCCGGTCGGCGACGTCGCGCGGCAGCAGCGCGAAGACCGCGTTGGCCTCCGTCGGCTGCGTCGCGCGGATCCGCGGCCCCTCCGCGCCGGCGGTCGCGGCGCCGACGTCGTCGAGACCGGCCCGCAGGCGGGCTGCCGCGGCGTTCGAGCGGGAGGCGTTCTCGTGCCACAGGTCCCGCTCCGGATCGAGCAGAGCGACGAGCTGCGCGGATACGTACCGCATCTTCGACGCCAGCTGCATCGACATCTTCCGGACGAACTCCACGACCGCGTCGGGGTCCGACCCGTACCCGCTGCTCGTCGTCGCGAGCGCCTCCGGAGCGAGGACGACGACGGCCTCACCGAGCATGATGCCGTTCTTCGTGCCCCCGAAGGACAGCACGTCGATCCCGGCGTCGGTCGTCAGCGCGCGCAGCGGCACCCCGAGCGAGACCGCCGCGTTGGCGATCCGGGAGCCGTCCATGTGGACGACCATCCCACGTCGGTGCGCTGCTGCGGAGAGCTCTTTCAGCTCATGGACACCGTAGACCGTGCCGAGCTCGGTCGACTGCGTCAGCGACACCGCGAGCGGCTGCGCGCGGTGCGGGTCACCGGCGTTCTCCGCGTACCGTTCGAGCGCGTCCAGGCCGAGCCGACCGTCCCCTGTCTCCACGGTGAGCAGCTTCGTGCCGCTCATCCGCTCGGGCGCGGCGTTCTCGTCGACGTTCACGTGCGCGACGTCGGAGACGACGACCGAACCCCAGCGGGGGAGGAGAGACGCCAGCGAGATGACGTTCGCGCCGGTGCCGTTCAGCACCGGGAACGCCAGCGCCTGGGCGCCGAAGTGGTGCCGGACGATCTCCCGCAGCCGCGCGGTCCACTCGTCGTCCCCGTACGCGACCGCGTGGCCGGCGTTGGCGGCCGCGACGGCGTCGAGGACGGCCGGGTGGGCGGGAGCATAGTTGTCCGAGGCGAACGCGGTGGTCACGCGGACCACCCTAGGGGCCCTGCCCACGGGGCTGTCCGACCGACGCGCGCCCAGAGTCAGCTGTCCGCTAGGCACAGCCGTCCGCGAGGCACAGCCGTCCGCGAGGCTCAGCTGTCTGCTAGCAGGGCGTCCAGACGGACGTACCCTTCCTCCATCCCGGCCTCCATCCCGGACTGGGCCATCCCGTCGCGGTCCTCGACGCTGGCGAACGCGCTGACGACCTCGATGCGGGTCCGGTCGTCGCCGAGGTCGACGAACCGGATCGTCTCGAGCGACACGTGCCCGGGCACGCCGTCGAACTCGAAGGTGCGGGTGATGCCGTTCTCCACCGACGGCTCGCCGTGGTAGACGCCGCGGAAGCCGTACACGTTGCCGTCGGTGTCGCGCTGCGTCCAGCGCCAGCGGCCGCCGTCGCGGACCTCGTTGACGCCGATCTCGGTCTCGTACTTCTCGGGCCCGAGCCACTTCTTCTGCCACTCGTCGTCGACGTGGGCGTGGAAGAGCTGCGCGGGTGTGCCGGCGAACGTCCGGGTGATCTCGATCGTGGACGTGCCGGGTGCTGCGGTGACGGTCAGGTCGGACATGGTTGCTCCTGGTGGGTTCGTTCGGTCGGTGTCGTTCTGCTCAGGTGTCGTCGAGGTCGGCGAGGAGCGCGTCGAGCCGGGCGTAGCTGGCCTCCCAGTACGCGCGGTAGTCGGCGAGCCAGTCGGTCGCCTCGCGCAGCGGGTCGGCCTCCAGATGGCTGATCCGCATCGTGCCCTTCTGCGTGCGGGAGACGAGTCCCGCCCGCTCGAGCACCTTGAGGTGCTTGGAGATCGCCGGCTGCGACATCGGGAAGAGCTCGGTGAGGTCGTTCACCGACGCATCGCCGCGTGCGAGCCGCGCCAGGATCGCCCGGCGCGTCGGGTCGGCGAGCGCCCCGAACACAGCATCCAGCTCGTCGTCCGTCACAGCCCGTCTCCATCACCAATAAGTTCTATAACTTGATGGTTCTAGAGTGTGCGCCGTCGAGCACCGTGTCAACCCCCATCGGTGTGGGCGGCGACTGTGCGGCCGCGACCCGGGGCGGAGGCGGTCACGATGTAGTTGCATACTGAAACTCATGGCGTTCGGGAACGAGGCATCACCGGTTCCGGGACCCGGCGGACCGATCGCGGTCCCGCTCCAGCACGGACGCGCCCGTGTCGCGACCTCTCTCCGCTCCGGAAACGCCGGCCTGACCGCACTCGCCGTCGTGGTCGGTGCGGGCGCAGGACTCGGCGCGATCATGTTCCGCTGGCTCATCGAGACCTTCACCCGCGCGTTCACCGGGTACGACGACTACGCCGGGCTCGGTCACGTCGGCAACCCGAGCTTCCCGGCGCTCGGAGCGTCCTTCGTCCTCCTCACGCCGGTCGTCGCCGGCCTGCTCTACGGGCCGTTGGTGTCGTTCTTCGCGCGCGAGGCCCGCGGGCACGGCGTACCGGAGGTGATGGACGCCGTGGCGCGTCGCGGCGGTCGGATCCCGCCACAGGTCGCCGGCGTGAAGGCACTGGCGTCCGCGCTGTGCATCGGCGGCGGTGGCTCGGTCGGACGCGAGGGCCCGATCGTGCAGATCGGCGCCGCCCTCGGATCCAGCGTCGGCCAGGTCGTACGGATGCCCGAGGCGCGCCTGCGCGTCCTGGTCGCCTGCGGTGCCGCCGGCGGGATCGCGGCGACGTTCAACGCACCGCTCGCCGGGGTGTTCTTCGCGATGGAGCTGATCCTGCGCGACTTCGCCGCCCGCGCGTTCAGCATGGTCGTCATCTCCTCCGTCACTGCCAGCGTGATCGCGCGGGCCGCGCTCGGCAACGAGGCATTCCTCGACCTGCCGACCTTCGGTGTCGACAGCTCGGTCCATTACCTCTCCTTCGCCGTGCTCGGCCTGCTGGCGGGCGCGGTCGGGATCGGCTTCGCCCGGATCCTGTACGTGATCGAGGACCTCTGCGACTGGGCGTGGCGAGGGCCGGAGTGGCTGCGCCCGGCCGTCGGCGGGCTGCTGCTCGGAGGGCTCCTGCTGCTCCTCCCCGAGATGTACGGAGTGGGCTACCCGGTGCTCGCGGGCAGCATCGACGGGGCGTACGCGATCGGGTTCCTGGTCGTGCTGCTGGTCGGCAAGATGGTCGCGACGAGCCTGACGATCGGGATCGGCGGCTCGGGCGGCGTGTTCGCGCCGAGCCTGTTCATCGGCGCGATGCTCGGCTCCGCGTTCGGGCAGGGCCTGAACGACGTCGCTCCGGCGATCGCCGGAGCCGCCGGGGTGTACGGGCTGGTGGGGATGGGGGCGGTGTTCGCCGGGTCCGCGCGCGCTCCGATCACCGCGGTGATCATCCTGTTCGAGCTCACCGGCGAGTACTCGATCATCCTCCCGATGATGCTCGCCATCGCCCTCGCCACCGGTGTCAGCCACCTGTTGTCGCACGACACGATCTACACGCTGAAGCTCCGGCGGCGCGGCGTCGACCTGGACGCGCCGCCGCGCTCGCCGGCGATGAGTGCCGTACGGGTCGGTGACGTGCTGGAGCCGGTCGGGCCGACCCTGGCCCTCGGCGCCACCCTGAGCGACGCCGCCGACGCGGTCGCCGCGGCGCCGCACGCGCTGATGCCGGTCGTCGACGCCGACGGCGGGTACGTCGGCGTGGCGACCGCGTCCGCGCTCGCCGACGCGCTGGCGGACGGCGAGCACGACGAACGCAGGCTCGGCTCGGTGGTCGAGACGCCAGGCGCCGTCGGTGTGGACGACTCGATCGGCGACGCGCTCGGGGCCCTCGCGGACTCACCCGGCGGCGTACCCGTGCTCGACGCACACCGTACGGACCTGGTCGGCTGGCTCACGCACCAGCGCGTGCTCGCCGCCCTCCACGCGCACACCTGACCGTGCCGTCGGACGGGTCCCGAGGTCTCGATCGAGGACTCGTTCCTCGCCCACGCCTCGACCACCGGGTGGCGGGACGCCCAGCACCGTTGGGCGATCGAGACTCGGGTCTTGGCGGGCTCGACCGGGGGTAGCGGGCGCGCCTGCGGGATGCGCGGCGCTCTCCGCGAGACCATGTCGCCCGTGAACGACGAGAAGAGGGACCGCTTCGGACTGTTGCTCCTGCTGCTGCTCGGGGTGATGATCCTGTCCCCGATCGACGTGGCGGCGCTGCGGCCGCTGGTGAGCGCATCGCTGGGCGTGCTGCTCGTGTTCGCGCAGTGGATCTCGGGCGCGCGGCGTCGCGAGCTGCTGGTCTCGGCTTCGTTCGTGGTGTTCGCGGTGGTGATCGGCTCGTCCGCGCAGCTCGCCGACGCCCAGCCGGCGGCGATGGCCTACGCCGGGGTGAACGTCCTGCTGTGCATCGCGACGATCGTGATGATCGTGCTGCGGATCCTCGAGCAGCCGCGGGTGAGCGCGCAGACCGTCGCCGGCGGTCTGTGCATCTACCTGCTCGTCGCGCTGGCGTACACGTTCGGCTACGTGTTCCTCGCCGCGCTCAACGACGGGTTCTTCGCCGAGACGACGGGGCTCGAGGGCGAGAACCTGATCACGTACCTCTACTTCAGTCTCACCACGATCTCGACCACCGGGTACGGCGACCTGACCGCGGCCGACGACTCCGGGCGGATGCTCGCGGTCAGCGAGGCGGTGATCGGGCAGCTGTACCTGGTCACGATCGTCGCGCTGCTCGTCGGCAACCTGGGCCGGGTCCGAGCTCCGCGCCCGCGTCACCCCCGCCGCGGCCGCGGACGCTGACAGCGCCTCGCCCGCCCGGCCGTGATCGTCTCGGCCGTGATCGTCTCGGCCGGGCGGAGCTGGACCGCGGGGAGCAGCGTGAGACCGAAGGCGTCGATCACGTTTCCCCGCACGCTGTGCTAGCACGGTGTGCGAGGAAAGAGGCGAGGCATCCGTCGTCGCGGTGTGCGCTCGACCGACGGGGGCCCCGACTCGCCTACACCGCCGTCGGGGGTGGGTCCTGCTTCGGCTGTGCCGGCTCGCCGGACAGCAGCGGCGCGAGCCAGCGGGACTGCTCGTCCACGTCGATCAGCAGCGCCTTCACGAGCAGGGTGAGCGGCACGGCGAGCAGGGCGCCGAGTCCGCCGAGCACGCCGGCCCACACGATCAGCGACAGGAACGTGACCGTGCCCGACAGGCCGACGCTCTGGCCGACGACGCGTGGCTGGATCACCGACTGGATGATGGCGTTCAGGACCGAGTAGCCGATGATCACGGCGAGCGCGGTCCCGACGCCGCCGTCGAGCAGCCCGATCACGGCCGGCGGCACGAGGCCGATGATGAAGCCGACGTTCGGAATGTAGTTCGTGATGAACGCGAGCAGACCCCACAGCAGCGGGTCGGGGATGCCGAGCACGTAGAGCAGGCCGATGTCGAAGACGGCGACGATCGCGCCGAACACGGTCGAGACGACGAGGTAGCTGCGGGTGCCCTGCGCGAAGGAGTGCGCGGCCTGCATGACCGTCGAGCGCTGGCCGGGGATCTGGGCGAGCTTGGCCGGGAAGTTCGCGGCGTCGATGATCATGAAGAAGATCAGCACGATCAGGAAGAACATGCTGCTGAGCACCCCGGCGAGGCCGCCGAGGAGACTGACCACGATGTCTACGAGCTGGCCCGGATCGAACGACGACGTGATCGCCTTGATCTGGTCCTCGCCGACGCCGAGGCTCAGGAGCCAGGAGTTCACCTCGTGGATGACGTCGTTGAACTGCGGCTGGTAGTCCGCGAGCAGCGTCGCGAACTTCGCCCCGGACAGCAGCAGCGCGAACGCCAGGCCGAGCAGGATCGCGTACACGGCGATCGCGGCACCGACGCTGCCGATCCAGCCGGGGAGCCCCCGCGCGATCGCCCAGTCCCGTACGGGCTGGACCGCGATCACCAGGATCAGTGCGAGGAACGTGGAGGCGATGACGTCGTTCATCGCGCGGATCCCGAGGAGCGTGATGAACCCGGCGGCGGTGCCGACGAGGATCAGGAGACCACGGGGGATGCCGGACGTGATGCCGGAGGCGGAAGGGTCCAGGGGTTCGGGCGGAGGCGTGCTCACGCGCGGCACGCTACCGGATCACATGGGTGCGAGTCCGCTCCCACGGCAGATCGGGCCACCGGCGCGTCACCCAGTCCGTCGCCTCGCGCCCGAGCACGGCGCACCCGACGAACAGGTAGGCGATCACGACAAGCCACGACACGAAGGCGAACGCGACGCCGATCACGCCGTACCGCTGTGCGTCGACGGCGATCAGGTGCGGGAAGTAGATCTGCGTCGCCCACCCGACGAGCACCTGCGCGACCGCGAACAGCACACCGGACAGCAGCAGGTGGCGCGCCTCGATCCGGCGGGACGTCATCATCCTGATCAGGAGCACCCAGACGGGTGTCAGCACGAGAACCGTCACCGGCAGGGTGAGCAGGCGCGACAGCGGGAGCTTGCCGACGAGCACGCCGGCGTACCCGACGAGCACGAAGCACGCGAGCAGCAGGAGCGTCGCGCCGAGGGACTCGAAGGTGCCGCGCAGCCCGCGCGGGCCGAGCTCCCAGATCGCCTCGAACAGCCGCTGCATCGACCGGCTGAACGAGCTGAGCGACATGATCAGGATGATGTAGCCGATGAGGGTGATCCCGCCGCTGGCCGACGGTGGGCTGCCGAACAGCATCTCGACCGCGTCGGCGGTGGAGCCGGTGAGGTCGAGGCCGTCGATGATGTTGTCGCCGACGTCCTCGTCGTCGCCGCGCAGCGGCCAGAACGACGCGACCACGATCATCAGTGGGATGAACCCGACGAACGCCTGACCCGCGAGCGTCACGGCGCGGTTGCGCCCGTCGATGCCGTACATCCTGCGCATGCACGCGCCGATGAACGTGGCCTCCACACCCTCGCGCACGCGCATCCCGAACTCGCGGCCCTGCTCGTACGTGGTGCGGCCCCGCTCGTAGGCGGCGCGCAGGCGTGAGGTCACGGCCGCAATCTACCCCGGGCTCGAGCGTGTCGGGGACGCATCAGGGTGTCCCGGCTACATCGCGTCGACGCCGGTGAGGTGCCGTCCGATGATCAGCTTCTGCACCTGGCTCGTGCCCTCGTACAGCGTGAGGACGCGGGCGTCGCGGACGTACTTGCCCATCGGGTACTCGTCGACGAACCCGTACCCGCCGAAGACCTGGAGGCACTGGTTCGTCACCCGGACGGCGGCCTCGGAGGCGGCGAGCTTCGCGACCGAGCTCGGGTACGTCAGCGCCTTGCCGGAGACGCCCTGATCGACCAGGCTCGCGGCGCGCCACGTCAGAAGGCGTGCGGACTCGATGTCGACGGCGGAGTCGGCGAGCAGCTCCTGGACGAGCTGCTTCTGCGCGATCGGCCCACCGAACTGCGTGCGTTCCGTGGCGTACCTCGTCGCGGCGTCGAGCGCAGCCTGGGCGACGCCGACCGAGCCGGCCGCGACGGAGATCCGGCCCTTGCCGAGCGCGGACATCGCGATCCCGAACCCCTTCCCGACCTCGCCGAGCCGCGCGGAGTCGGGGAGGCGTACGCCATCGAAGGACAGGGACGCGGTGGCCTGTCCGCGCAGCCCGAGCTTCCCGTGGATCGTGGTGGCGGTGAAACCGGGGGAGTCCGTCGGGACCAGGAACGCCGTGATCCCGCGAGCCCCGTCCTCCACGGTGCCGGTCCGCGCGAACACGAGCGCGACGCGGGCCCACGTTCCGTTGGTGATGAAGGTCTTCTCCCCGTCGAGCACCCAGTCACCTTCGCCGGTCGAGCCGCCCCCCTCGCCGGTCGAGCTTGTCGAGACCCGCCGTGCCCGCGTCCGCAGCGACCCCGCGTCCGACCCCGAGCCGGGCTCGGTCAGCCCGAAGCACCCGAGCGCGCGTCCGGAGGTCAGCTCCGGCAACCACTGCGCCTTCTGCTCCTCGGTCCCGTAGGACGCGATGGTCTTCGCGACCAGTCCGAGCGACACGGACACGATCCCGCGTACGGAGGAGTCCCCGCGCCCGAGCTCCTCGCAGACCAGCGTGTAGCCGAGCATGTCGACCGGCGTGCCGCCGTACTCCTCGTCGATCGTCAGGCCCAGGAATCCCATCTCGCCGAGCTTCGCGACGATCCGCGTGTCGACGGACTCGGCACGGTCCCACTCGCGGATGTACGGGACGATCTCGGCGTCGACGAAGTCGCGGGCCAGGTCGCGGATGCTCTGCTGGGTTTCGTCGAGGGTGAAGTCCATGACCGCTCAGCGTACTGGTGTGCGGATCGCGCACGGCGCGGTCAGGTCTGCGCGGTCAGGTCTGCGCGGTCAGGGTTGGCAGTGGTCGCCGGCGCTGCAGCGACACGTGAGGGGCATCCGCAGGCCGGCGTCGACCTCGTCGATCCCGCTGACCGGACCGCCGGGGAACTCGAGCCGCACGCTGCACACAGCATCGGCGCTGAGGACCGCGAGCTCGAGGCCGTACCGGTCGATCGACCGAGGGAGCACGGCGTCCGCCGCGTGTCCGTGGGCGCGGACGCAGGCCAGCAGCTCCGCGCTGTGGGCGGTCTCGAGGTGCCGTACGGCGCTGGTTGCCCACTGGCGGAGCGGGTCGGGCGCAGCCGTGAGGAAGGCGGCGACCGGCACGGAGGTGCAGGTCGTGCCGACCAGGCGGACGGAGAGCAGACCGAGCTGGTACGAGCGGTGGGCGCCGTCGCTCTCGGCCGGCAGCGGGCTGGTGGTCCCGACGAGACGCAGGGTCCGAAAGCTGCCTGGCCCGGGGAGCACGAGCGTGATGATCGGGCAGGGAACCATCGCCTGGACGGCCGGCGACGCCGCGGACACCGTGATGACCGGGCCCTCGGCGCGGTCCTCGATGTCGACGATGTCGGTCACGCGACCGACGCGGCAGCCCCCGCCGTACAGGGTGGCGACGGTGGCGTCGGCGAGGGCGGTACGCGCGCGCTCGGCGAGCCTGGTCTCGTCCGTCCGTGTGTCGCACATGGCCGCGCCCCTTCGCACTCGATTTAGGGGAGCCTAACCTATCTTGCTCGCGATCGGGAGGGTCAGCACGCGGCGCATGGCGTGCAGGGGCTCGCCTCTGGTGGTGGGGTGGTGCGCATGCTGCTGGAGGTGGCGGGGCTGTCGCTGCGCGTCCCGGGTGAGGGTGCGGGCGGTCCCGTCGACGTGCTCCGCGGCGTCGACGTCGAGGTGCACGCCGGCGAGCTGGTCGGGCTCGTCGCCGAACCCGGCGGCGGCGCGTCCGACGTCCTCACCTGCGTCGCCCGGGCCGAGGCGGACGACGTCCGGGTGCGTGGTCGGTGCGCGTGGACGGCACGGACGTGCGGGCGCTGGCGGACGACGACCTGCGGGCGTACCGCCGCGACCAGGTCGGTCTGATCCCGTCCGAGCCGCGGCGCGCGATGAACCCGGTGCAGCGCGTCGCGGAGTACCTGTTGGAAGGTGTCCGCGCCGCCGGCGGTGATGTCCGTACGGCGCGGGCTCGAGCGGTCCAGTGGCTCGGTGAAGGGGGAGTGGCGGACCCGAAGAGGCTGATGCGGCAGCACCCGTTCCAGGTGTTCGAGTCCGAGCTGTGGGTCGCGACGGTGGTCGAGGCGCTGCTCCGCGAACCCGACCTGCTGCTCGTCGACGTGCCGTCGGCGGAGGTGGAGTCCGGCCCGCGTGCGGCGGTGGCGGCGCTGCTGGATCAGGTGCGGCTCGACAGCGCACGGCCCGGTGGGGCGCAGTCCTGTGGGGCGCGGGCGCGGTCCGGTGGGGCGCAGTCCGGCGGTGGGGTCGGGGTGTTGCGCGTGTTCGCCGATCTCGAGCCCGCACTCGCCGTGTGCGATCGCGTCGTCGTGATGTGTGGAGGTCGGTCGGTCGAGGCCGGGAACGCGGAGACGCTGCGCCGCGCGGCCCGCCACCCGTACACCCGTGCTCTCCTCGGCGTCCCGCCTCCGCACGACCGGCGGATCGAACCGGAGGCCGTCGTCGGCGAACCAGCGCCGAGCGCGGCGGAGGCAGCCGGGCTGGGATGCCCGTACGTCGCGCGCTGCCCGATCGCGATCGAGCGCTGCGTGGACGAGATGCCGGAGCCGGTGCGGTACGGCGGCGGCGAGGCCCGGTGTTTTCGCGTCGCACCGGAGGAAGAGGGGTCACGTTAAATTCGTCGCACACTGTGCTAGCACGGCGTACCAGCACTCCCCATCACCCCGTCGTTCCCCGCTGGTCGAAACACGGGCACCCCCCTTCGCTGGTCGAGGCGCGAGCGCAGCGAGTGATCGAGACCGCACCCCGCCCCCGCTGGTCGAGGCGCGAGCGAAGCGAGTGATCGAGACCGCAGCCCGCCCCCGTGGGTCGAGGCGCGAGCGCAGCGAGTGATCGAGACCCCCCCAGGCGTACGCTGCCGACGTGATCGGGCGACGCCATCACCTCATCGTCGACGCGCCGGACCCACAGGCTGTGGGGGCGTTCTGGTCGGCTGTGCTGGGTGAGCCGATCACGTACGACGATGGTGACTTCGTGGTGGTGTCGCGGGATGCGACGACGTCGGGGATGGCGTTCCAGCGGGCGCCGGATCTGCACGCGTCCACCTGGCCGGATCCCGCCGTGCCGCAGCAGATGCACCTCGACGTCATGGTCGACGACCTCGACTCGGCTGCGGAAGCCGTGCTCTCGCTCGGGGCGCGGCGGCTGCGCGACCACACGTACGCCGATCCGGCCGGGCATTCGTTCTGCCTGATCCCGCGTCCGGGCTGGGCCCCACCGATCGACGCTTCGTCCTGCTAGTCGAGCGCCGGCCCCCGCCCCGCTGGTCGAGGCGTGGGCAACCCCGCCCCCGCTGGTCGAAACACGGGCACCCCCCTTCGCTGGTCGAGGCGCGAGCGCAGCGAGTGATCGAGACCAGCACCCCGCCCCCGCTGGTCGAGGCGCGAGCGAAGCGAGTGATCGAGACCCGACGCCTCTGATGCGCCACGATGGAATCCCGTCGAGGAAGGCATGTCCATGAACGACGCTGCTACGACCAACGACGCTGCTACGACGAGCGCCGATCCCCAACCCGCCGACGTGCTCGTGATCTTCGGCATCACCGGGGATCTGGCGCGGGTGATGACGTTCCGGTCGTTGTACCGGCTCGAACGGCGCGGGATGCTCGACTGTCCGATCGTCGGCGTCGCGGTCGACGACTGGTCGATGGACCAGCTGGTCGAACGCGCCCGTACGTCCATCGTCGCGACCGGGGAGGACCTCGATCCGCAGGTGTTCGACCGGCTCGCGCGCAGGTTCTCGTACGTCAGTGGTGACTTCACGGACGCCGCGACGTACGAGCGGGTGGGGAAGGCGATCGAGGGCAAGCGGAGTCCGGTGTTCTACCTGGAGATCCCGCCGTCGCTGTTCGCGGAGGTGGTGCACCGGCTGTCCGATGCGGGGTTGACGAAGGCGGCGCGGATCGTGGTCGAGAAGCCGTTCGGGCACGATCTGGCGTCGGCGAGGGCGCTGGCGGACGAGCTGCACCGGTACGTGGACGAGTCGCGGCTGTACCGGATCGACCACTACCTCGGGAAGATGGGGCTGGAGGAGATCCTGCACCTGCGGTTCGCGAACGCGATCATGGAACCGCTCTGGAACCGCACCTACGTCGACTCGGTGCAGATCACGATGGCCGAAGAGTTCGGGATCGACGACCGCGGTCACTTCTACGACCCGGTCGGCGCGCTGCGGGACGTCGTCGTGAACCACCTGATGCAAGTCGTGGCCGCGTGCGCGATGGAACCGCCGTCGCGTGGCGACCCGTCGACCCTGATGGACGCGAAGGTCGCACTGTTCCGCGCGGTGAAGGCGGCCGACCCCGGGCAGTACGTGCGGGGCCAGTTCGACGGCTATCGCGACGTCGACGGTGTGGCGTCCGATTCGACCACGGAGACGTACGCCGCGCTGCGGCTCGAGATCGAGAACTGGCGCTGGTCCGGCGTGCCCTTCTTCATCCGGACCGGCAAGAAGCTGGCGGTGACGGCGACGGAGGTGCGGCTCGTGTTCAAGCGGCCGCCGCGGTTGGGGTTCGGGCCCGAGGGCTACGTCGCCAACCCGAACGAGCTCGTCGTCCGGCTCGACCCGTCCGCCGGGATGTGGCTCCAGGTCGAGGCGCGGCGTGCGGATCTGCAGGGGATCGGGCCGGTCGATCTGGAGATGGAGTTCGCCGAGGAGGGTGGCGAAGGCCCGACCCCGTACGAGGTGCTGCTACACGCGGCGATGGTGGGGCAGAGCACACGGTTCGCACGGCAGGACGGCGTCGAGGAGACGTGGCGGATCATGCAGCCGCTGCTCGATTCGCCACCGCCGGTGCATCCCTACGCGCCCGGCTCGTGGGGGCCGGCCGCTGCCGATGCGCTGATCGCGGACCACGGTGGCTGGCGGGAGCCGTGGCTGGGGGAGTGAGACCGGGCTCCGTTGGTCGAGGCGCGAGCGAAGCGAGCGATCGAGACCCCTCAGCCTCCCGCCCCTGCAGGGTCGTCGACGAGGACCGGCACCGCCTCTCGGGTCTCCAGCGCGACCGCGGGTCCGTCGGTCGTGATGGTCTGGTCGAGGGTCAGGGTCGGTCCGCCGTCGACCGAGTAGCTGATCGTGAACGTCACCGCGACCCGCGGTCTGAACGTCCGGTCGGCCCGGGCGTAGGCGTGCGTGATGTCGAGTGCGGGGTACGGCCGGCCGGGGTGGTCGGTCGTACGGGTGGTGCCGTCGCCGAAGTGCCAGGTGTACGCGGTCGGTGTCGCAGTGACGGCGACCTGCTGGGAGAAGATCGTGACCGTGCGTTCGAACGACGGGGCCTTTGTAGAGAACACCGTGTCGAGGTTGACGAGCGTGGTGCCGGACGGCTGGACGTTGATGTCGGCGCGGGGGAGCGGGAGGCGTCGGACCTCGCGGAGGACATCGCCCGGGGTGACTTCCGGGAGCTCTGCCTCCGCCGGCGGCGGATCGTCACCACCACGGCATTCGGAACCCGAGTACTGCCACGGCTCGCCAGGGTACTGAACGTAGATGTCGTACCGGACCTGGCCCTCTTCAGGACACAGATACGTCGTTGCGCACTGGGCGGAGCTTTCGGTGCATGTGAGCTCGTACCGATACTTCGGCTGCGGCCCGGTCGCGCCTGGCGCTGTCGGTGCGTCAATGCCGCCTGGCGACGAATCCTCATTCACCGTCTCGTCACCAGACGCGTAGACCTCGTCGAGAGCGTCGTCACCTCCAACGATCGGGTCCGCCATGAGGGCCGACGAGACTACGGCGATCAACGCCATTGCAAGGCTCATGCGCTCGGTCGAGTCTGGTTTGCGATCAATAGCATCCGCCACCCGTTGGTCCCGAATCTGAGCCGAAACAGATGGTGCCTTGTCTTTGGCTTCACGGTTATGACTGGCTCCGATGAGGACTCGCGGAACTTGTAGGAGTCGGTACTGACCTCGGTAAGGACAACGAAGTACTTCCGCTCGGGCTTGGCACCTACGATCTGCGGTCGCCATGGGAACGACTCGTAGTACCCGCCGGCCGCGTAAATCTCGTTCAGCCTGTCGACGAGCAACGAGCACGGGTCGCAGTTCTTCAGGCTGGCTCGAGTTAGTCCGCTCGTGTCGCCGGTCGTCGCCGCGTGAGCCTGGAGCCGATACCAGTACTTCACGAACGCCGCGGCTCCCTCGGCAGTCTGCTCTTGCGCGGCCGCGGGCATGACCGGCTCGGGTGGCGTCGTCGTAGTCGGGGAGGGCGTCGGGTCGGGGGTGGGTTCGCCGTCGGCGGGGTCGGGTCCGCTGCACGCGACGACCAGAAGACCGAGGGCTGCGAGCAGCACGGCGGCGCGGGTCATGACGAAGGACCGTAGCGAGTTCCGGGGGTCAGACGTAACCCTCTGTCACAGGGTTGTGGAGGGAAGGTTCGGATGCGCTCGAGCGTTCTACCGAAGTAGGCACGAAAGGGGTGTGCCATGAGTGCTTCTTCCAGTCATTTCGGACCTCATCTGCAGCACACGGGGACCGAACCCACCAAGGCGCGCAGCCCGTACCGGCTCCGTCTCGTCCTCGCGATCGGTGGCGCGATCCTGTTCGCTGTCGCGGCTGCCGGCGCATTCCTCATGTCGGACCCTGCGACCGGTGTGCGGGAGCTCGGTGTCGTCGCCGCACTCCTGGCGGTGCTCGCGATCATCGACGCCGTCGTGGTCGCGCGCCGCATGCACCGGGAAGGGCGGCCACGGCACCGGGGGTGAGGGTCTCGATCGTCGCTTCGCTCCGCCTCGATCAGCGGAAGGAGCCGCCTCGCTCCGCCTCGACCAGCGGAAGGAGCCGCTTCGCTCCGCCTCGACCAGCGGAAAGGACCAGGTTGCGCGCCGCGACACGCCGAGCCAGGGCGGCCCGAACCGCCTCTGACCTGCGCAGACGGACACCTCAGAAAAATGTCGGACCAACACGCGAGAGTGGGTTTGCAAGCCCTGGGGACCGGGCGTACGGTTGCCACTACATCTAGTACTTACACGGATGTAGTTATCCACATCTAGTCCACACGGGGCCGTGGACGAACCCACAGGATCGACCGGGTTCTCCACACTCCATCCACAGGACTCGACGCACGAGAGGGGCTCGGGATGCACTGTCCGTACTGCCGACACACCGACACCCGGGTCCTCGACAGCCGTGTCGCGGACGACGGGGGCGCGATCAAGCGTCGCCGCACGTGCACGGAGTGCAACAAGCGGTTCACCACCGTCGAGCAGATCCAGCTGACGGTGTGCAAGCGCTCGGGAGCGAGCGAGCCGTTCTCGCGGGACAAGGCGGTCGCCGGCGTACGCAAGGCGTGCAAGGGCCGGCCGGTCTCCGAGGACGATCTGGCGCGGCTCGGCCAAGCCGTCGAGCACGCGCTGCGGGCAAGCGGGGGAGCAGAGGTGAGCTCCCACGAGGTGGGGCTCGCTGTGCTCGAGCCGCTCAAGGCGCTGGACAAGGTCGCATACCTGCGGTTCGCCAGCGTCTACAAGAACTTCGCCGACGTGGCGGACTTCGCTGACGAGATCGCAGAGCTCATGGCGGCCGACGCCGACTGCGACCTGGTCAAGGAGTCCGAGTCGACGAAGCACAGCTAGGGGTTCGCCGGCTCGACCGGCAAGGGGCGGGTCGAGCCGGCGGGACCTCAGCAGCACATCACGGGGAAGCACGTAGAGGGGAAGAGGCACAGGATGACGGAGACGGTCAGCGGTCCGACCGGTCGCAAGGGCGGCCGGGCACGGGGGCGGAGCAAGGGCCTGACGATCGACCGGGTCTACACCACCGAGGGTGTGCACCCGTACGACGACGTGACGTGGGAGCGTCGCGACGTCGTGCAGCAGAACTGGAAGACCGGCGAGACCGTCTTCGAGCAGCGGGGTGTTGAGTTCCCCGACTTCTGGAGCGCGAACGCGTCGACGATCGTGACGACGAAGTACTTCCGCGGGGCCGTCGGCTCCGAGGACCGCGAGCAGTCGCTCAAGCAGCTGCTCGACCGCGTCGTGCTCACCTACGTGAAGGCCGGCAAGGACCACGGCTACTTCGCCACGGAGTCCGACGCCGAGGTCTTCGAGCACGAGCTCACGTACATGCTTCTCCACCAGGTCTTCAGCTTCAACAGCCCGGTGTGGTTCAACGTCGGCACCTCCAGCCCGCAGCAGGTGTCCGCGTGCTTCATCCTCGCCGTCGACGACTCGATGGACTCGATCCTGAACTGGTACAAGGAGGAGGGCCTGATCTTCAAGGGCGGCTCCGGCGCCGGCCTGAACCTCTCGCGGATCCGCTCGAGCAAGGAGCTGCTGCGCTCCTCGGGCGGTACGGCGTCCGGTCCCGTCTCCTTCATGCGCGGCGCGGATGCGTCGGCGGGGACGATCAAGTCCGGCGGCGCGACGCGACGTGCGGCGAAGATGGTCGTGCTCGACGTCGACCACCCCGACGTCGAGGAGTTCGTCCAGACGAAGGCGCGCGAGGAGGACAAGATCCGCGTGCTGCGTGACGCCGGGTTCGACATGGACCTCGGCGGGGACGACATCACCTCGGTCCAGTACCAGAACGCCAACAACTCCGTCCGCGTCACCGACGAGTTCATGCGCGCGGTCGAGGACGGCACCGACTTCGGGCTGCGCGCCCGGACGACCGGCGAGGTCATCGACACCGTCGACGCGAAGAAGCTGTTCGCCGACATCGCGCAGGCGGCGTGGGAGTGCGCCGACCCGGGTCTGCAGTACGACACGACGATCAACGACTGGCACACCACGCCGGAGACCGGTCGGATCACCGCGTCCAACCCGTGCTCTGAGTACATGCACCTCGACAACTCGTCGTGCAACCTCGCGAGCCTCAACCTGCTGAAGTTCCTGCAGGACGACGGGTCGTTCGACAGTGCGACGTTCGTGAAGGCCGTCGAGCTGATCATCACCGCGATGGACATCTCGATCTGCTTCGCGGACTTCCCGACCGAGGCGATCGGCGAGACCACGCGGAAGTTCCGCCAGCTCGGCATCGGGTACGCGAACCTCGGCGCGCTGCTGATGGCGTCCGGCCTCGCGTACGACTCCGACGGCGGCCGCGCGCTCGCCGCGTCGATCACGTCGCTGATGACCGGCACGTCGTACCGCCGCTCGGCGGAGCTCGCCGGCGTCGTCGGCCCGTACGACGGCTTCAAGCAGAACGCGGAGCCGCACGCTCGGGTGATGCGCAAGCACCAGGCGGCCAACGACGCGGTCCGCACGATGCACGCGATGGACATCGCCGTGCACCGCGAGGCCACGAAGCAGTGGGCCAAGGGCATCGAGATCGGCACCAAGAATGGGTGGCGCAACGCCCAGGCGTCGGTGCTCGCGCCCACCGGCACGATCGGCTTCATGATGGACTGCGACACGACCGGCATCGAGCCGGACTTCTCGCTGGTCAAGTTCAAGAAGCTCGTCGGCGGTGGGTCGATGCAGATCGTCAACCAGACGGTCCCGGCCGCGCTGAAGAAGCTCGGCTACACGACCGAGACGATCGAGGCGATCGTCGAGTACATCGCCGAGCACGGACACGTCATCGACGCGCCGGGGCTCAAGCCGGAGCACTACGAGGTGTTCGACTGCGCAATGGGGGAGCGGGCCATCAAGCCGATGGGCCACGTCCGGATGATGGCGGCGACGCAGCCGTTCCTGTCGGGCGCGATCTCGAAGACGGTCAACATGCCGGAGACGGCGACCGTCGAGGAGATCCAGGACATCTACTTCCAGGGCTGGAAGCTCGGCCTGAAGGCACTCGCGGTGTACCGCGACAACTGCAAGGTCGGCCAGCCGCTGTCGGTCGAGAAGAAGAAGTCCGCTGATGCCGATGGTCGAGGCGCGAGCGAAGCGAGTGATCGAGACCCGGCCGAGCCCGAGGTCAAGACCGTCGTCATCGAGAAGCCGACCCGCAAGCGGCTCCCGAAGAAGCGGCCGTCGATCACGCAGTCGTTCACCGTGGGCGGTGCCGAGGGCTACATGACCTCCGGCTCGTACCCGGACGACGGTCTCGGCGAGGTGTTCCTCAAGCTCGGTAAGCAGGGTTCGACCCTGGCCGGCGTGATGGACGCGTTCTCGATCGCGGTGTCGATCGGCCTCCAGTACGGGGTGCCGCTCGAGACGTACGTGCAGAAGTTCACGAACCTCAAGTTCGAGCCGGCCGGTCTGACCGACGACCCGGACGTGCGGATGAGCCAGTCGATCATGGACTACATCTTCCGCAGGCTCGCGCTGGACTACCTGCCGTTCGACGTGCGGTCGCAGATCGGCATCTACTCGGCCGAGGAGCGCCAGCGGCAGCTCGACACCGGCTCGTACCTCCCCGCGGAGGACGAGGAGATCCCGGAGTCGGAGTCGCTCAAGTCCTCACCGGCACCGGACACCGACCGTCGAGGCGCGAGCGAAGCGAGTGATCGAGACGCTTCCGTCGCCGAACTCGAGCGCGAAGCCCAGATCGACGCCGACGACGCGGAGATCATGGCGGAGTCCGCCAAGCCCGCACCGCGCTCGGCGCACACCTCAGCCGAGCTGCTGCAGGTGATCTCCGGCACTGAGGTCGACGCCCCGCTCTGCTTCACCTGCGGGACGAAGATGCGGCCGGCGGGTAGCTGCCACGTGTGCGAGGGCTGCGGCGCGACGAGCGGCTGCAGCTGATGGACTGACAACGAGTGGGGCGCTCCCGAGGGGGCGCCCCACTCGCTGTCGCTTTGGCAGGCATAGAACCTTCGTCAGGATGTGACGAGTAAACGCGCAACGCTAGAGAGCGTGGGGATCACTCTCTAGCCCCGGAAACGTTCGGTGGATAACGGACAGCAGTTGGCGAGCCTGATTCTCGTCGAACTGGAGGGTCTGGCTTACCTTTGGTTGCGAGCGCCTCTGCACGGAGCCGTATGTGCTGAGCTGGAGCAGAGGCTCACCTGCGGTGGAACTGACTTTCGCCCAGCCACACTCAACTTCGGTGTGCTGACGCGAGTCCATCGGGTTGTGGAAGATCCTAGTCACACGAGCCATGCACGAAGCCTTTCACAGGCGCCGGTTGTCGCCGTGCGGTTCGCGCGTCCCGGGGCGCTAAGCGAGGTAAACTACATACGTGTCATTCTCGTACATCGACCTCTTCGCTGGCATAGGCGGTTTCCATGCTGCCCTGGGTGCGCTTGGGGGCGATCTGACGCTGGCGGTCGAGCTTGATGAGGCAGCCCGGGAAACGTACAAGCGCAACTGGGGGGTTGACCCGGAGCACGACGTCGTGGAGATGGCTGGGCCGCGTCTCGAAGAGATCGGTCACCACTCTGTCCTGGCGGGGGGGTTTCCTTGCCAGCCGTTCAGCAAGTCAGGGCGGCAACGCGGAATGGAGGAACGACGAGGGCAACTGTTCACCGAGATCGTCAAGATTCTGAAGCGCTATCGGCCACCGCTCGTAGTGTTAGAGAACGTCCGCAACATCGCTGGGCCGAGACAGCAGTCGACCTGGAGAGAGGTCATCGGAGGCCTTCGTGAAGCGGGCTATCGCGTATCCGCGACGCCGTGCGTCATCAGTCCTCACCGACTTAGTCCGACCGTGGGCGGAGCGCCGCAGTCACGCGATCGGGTTTACATTATGGGCACGTATGTCGGCGAGCGCGCAGTGCGGGATGTTCACGTGGAGCCATCCGTTGCTCGAGTACCAGACCTGTCATGGTCTCCTGATGCATGGGACCTCTTGCAGCAGATCGTGGACCCGGATGAATCAGTGGAGCACTCGCGATATCGGTTCTCCAGCGAGGAACGAGAGTGGCTGGACGTCTGGAACGACTTCCTTCGCCGAACGAGAGATATTCGCCTTCCAGGGTTTCCATTGTGGTCGACGTATTGGTCCGATGACGCAGTGGTTGACCCGGATGCCCCGCGCTGGAAGCAGGTGCTCGAGCAGAAGAACATCGACTTCTACTGCGACCATCGGTCCATCATTAGGGCCTGGTTAAGAGCAAATCCTCGACTCAACAGTTTTCCACTGAGTCGACAGAAACTCGAATGGCAGGCGCAGGACTCGCCACGGGATCTCGATCAGTGCCTCCTGCACCTCCGGCCTTCGGGCATTCGAGCGAAGAAGCTCACGTACTCGCCAGCGCTCGTCGCCATGGCGCAGACACCTCTCATTGGTCCCCTCGGCCGTCGAATGAGTCCGCGTGAGGCAGCACGACTCCAAGGCTTCCCAGATTGGTTTCAACTGGACCATCAGCCAGACTCGCGTTCGTTCAAACAACTCGGGAACGCGATCAACATTGGGGTAGCCTACTTCGCGATTCGCCGCCATGTCGCGCGCGACGCGGATCTCATCGCTGAGCAGGGCGGCCAGAGCCTCGTTGATGCTGTCCTGGCGTCGCCAGACCTTCCTGTGATTCGACGGCCATGACCCGCTCATAGACGACATCTGCGCAGACCTGGGGGTCTTCATGCTCCCAGAACCTCAGAACGGTCCACCCCTCACGCTCTAGTGACTGAGTCGTGACTTGGTCACGTTCCTGATTCCGCGTGATTTTCCACCGCCACCAGTCGCCATTCCTCTGGGGTTGAACGCAGTGACGTGGACAGCCATGCCAGAAGCAACCATCGACGAAAACCGCCACCTTGGCTCTCGTGAACACGACGTCGACCTTGCAACGCCTGTTCCAGGGTAGTGCCCACTGCAACCGATAGCGCAGCCCTAGAGCGTGCATGGCGCGCCGAAGAGCGAGCTCCGGGGCCGTGTCACGGCGCGGTCGTATCGCCATGCGCAGGCTCACGGCGCGCTCGGGCCGGACCCGGTCAGGCTCGCCTGGCGACCTGCCTTGAACGACCCCCCCGGGTGTGTCCTCGGCGTCCGAGATCAAAGTGGCGACCTCCCTCGCATCTTGGATCCTGCACAAAACTCGCGCATGGTGAATAGGGTGGTGAGCACAGCCACACGATTCAGGGAGTGCCGTGACTGAGGAGACCGTCAGCATCCGACCTGGCGTCGGCATGTTGGGACTGTTCCCACACATGAAGTATCAGCCGTGGTATGCCCTTGGCGAACTAGTCGACAACTCGATTCAGAGTTACGTTGCGAGCCGTGACCGCCTTCGCGACCTTCATGGATCAGACTACCGGCTGCGGGTCGAGATCGTGGTTGATCCGACGGAGGGCGGGATGATCACGGTCCGCGACAACGCCGCCGGGATCTCGGTGGCTGACTGGCAGCGAGCCTTTCAGGTGGGAGAGCCACCCGCGGACACGAGCGGCCTTTCACAGTTCGGCATCGGAATGAAGGCCGCGTGTTGTTGGTTCTCTCGCAGCTGGACGTTGGAATCCAGTTCGATAGGCGAGGAATGCAAACGGACCGTTCTGTTCGATGTTCCGGCGATCGTTGAGGCACACGAAGAGAACCTGGTCGTCCGGGAGTCCGTCGCACCGTGGGATCGACACGGAACCGAGATCAGGATGACGAGTTTGCACCGCACACCGAGGCGGCGAACGGTAGGGAAGATTCGACAGTATCTCGGGTCGATCTATCGCCAATTCATCAGGCGCGGCGACGTCGACATTGTATTCAATGGTGAGCGGATAGAGTACGACGAACCGGCAGTCTTGACAGCCCCGCTCTGGAAGGACCCTCACGGTGGCGCAATTGAGTGGCGCCGACCGGTCGACGTTACCCTGCGGTCAGGGAGGCGGGTCCTAGGTTTCGTTGCGATTCGCGAGACGGGCTCAACGTCGATGGCTGGACTCGCGCTGTTCTATCGTGACAAGGTCGTGACCGGTGCGGGCGAGGATACATACAGACCCGAGCGAGTCTTCGGTGCGGGGAACACTTTCCAGTCGCAGCGGCTTTTTGGCGAGCTTCACATGGACGAGTTCGACGTGACCTACACGAAAGACGCACTTGTGTGGCACGACGAAGAAGACGAGTTTGTCGAACTGCTGCGAACCGAACTAGAAGATGAAGATCTGCCGCTATTGAAGCAGGCACAGAATTATCGTTCCCGGACCCTTTCGAAGGGTTCCACGCGGCAAGCCGAAACGGCAGCGGGAAACATCGCATCATCGCTGCTTGCAGCGCCCGACTTACTGACTAGCCCGCCGGCTGTGCCGGTCGAAGCGACGTTCGAGCATAATAGCTCGACTGTCGGCAATAATGCAGGTCCGCAAATTCACGTGGATCGTGAGTTGGGGATGCCGATCGACGGTGCGGTATGGAAGGTATCGCTTAGGCTGGTTTCGGACGAAGGAGACGATGATTGGCTCGGTGTCGCCACTGATGTCGGGTCAACCGGGGAGCCTCACGTGATCATAAAGGTGAACCAGTCTCATCCGTTCATGCGAGCGTACTGTGAGTTACCAGGTCAAGAACTGGAGCCGGTTTGGCGAGTTGCAGTTGCGCTGGGCCTGGGGCAGGAACTTGCGCGAAAGGAAGGTGCGCGCATGCCATCTTTAGTCATTCGGAGCGTCAACAGTATTCTTCTCGGGTACCTATCAAAGAAGGATTAGGCGAGCGGCTTGAACATACACGAAACGATACATGCTTCATCGGCGCCGGGAGATGATCGACTCGCGTTGTGGCGGCCGGTTTCGGGCGAGGAGACTAACGACCTTCTTTCACGGGCGTTGACGGACGATGCGGCAAGAAGTCTTGTCCTGAGAGAAGCCGCGGGCGTTCTTTCCCGTTGCGTGGGGCCGGAAACTGCGCAACCGGCCTCCCGCACCGGTCTCGTTGTCGGGTACGTTCAGAGCGGCAAGACACTGTCGTTCACGACGCTGATCGCGCTCGCAAGAGACAACGGCTTCCCAATTGTGATCCTGTTGGCGGGCACCAAGCGGAATCTACACGAGCAGACATCCGCTCGCCTGGCAACCGACCTGGAAACTGAACGCGAGGGCGGTATGTCGCCGTGGTATCTCACCAGCAATCCGAGTGCCACACCGGCCGAAATCGCAGCTTTATCCGGTTACGTTCGCGAGTTTTCGGACCCCGAGACCCCTCCGTGGTTCAAGCGCACAGTCCTCATCACTGTTATGAAGAACAGCAATCGTCTGGGGAAGGTGAAGGAGGTACTCGAGAATATCGCACGAAGTGGGGTTAATCTCGCAAAGAGCGCGGTGCTTGTGATTGATGATGAGGCTGACCAAGCCGGCTTGAACGCGGCTCCAGGCGAAGAAGAGCCTTCCGCCACATATGCGGCAATTGCATCGCTGCGAAGCGCGATTCCCAGACATTCATACGTGATGTACACCGCTACGCCGCAGGCCCCACTCTTGGTGAATATCGCCGATACCCTTTCTCCCGAGTTTGTGTCCGTCCTTACGCCGGGCAGGGGATACACGGGCGGTCAGTATTTCTTCAAGGACCATAGGTCGACGTTCGTCCAAGAAATGTCCAGCGACGAGATTGAAGAAGCTCTCGATCCCTCCCCTACCGAGCCGCCAAGCTCACTTGAATCGGCTCTAGCAACATACCTTCTCGTTCGCTCGATCCGAGGCAGGCGGAGCCACACCTCGATGCTGGTTCATCCGTCGCACGGCCGAGATCTTCATTCGGTTTACGCATCTTTTGTGACTGGGCTTCTTAGGAGTTGGAAGTCACTTCTCAAGTTGCCAGGAGCGGATCGCGATGAGCTTGTGGAGGCGTACTTTACTCCGGCGTACTTGAATCTTTCCGAGAAATCTAGCAATCCCCTTCCGCCCTTAGATGATTTATTGGTCAACCTGCCGTTCTGGATCACGAGCACGCAGGTGAGAACGGTCAACTCAGGAACTCCTGCCGACAGCGATATCCGATGGGGCACCGCGCCATCATGGATTCTGATTGGTGGAAACAAGCTGGACCGAGGTTTCACGGTCGAAGGCTTGGCTGTCACGTACATGCCGCGGGGATTGGGCGTCGGTAACGTGGATACTCTTCAACAGCGGGCCCGCTTCTTCGGATACAAAGCGGCATACGGTTCGCTATGCCGCGTATGGCTATCTGCGACAATGGCGGCGGCATTCGAACACTATGTTGATCATGAGGAGAATCTTCGTACGGACCTGCAGGCGGTCGATCGAGAGGGACGCTCACTGCAGGAGTGGACGCGCACGATGCTTCTCAACCCCGAGTATAAGCCGACTAGGCGTGCGGTAATTGATCTGCCCTACCTGCATGGCGGCGTGCGGGGAGAGCAGTGGTCGAACGTCGCTAGCGTTGCCCATCTTGGACGGGACGGTTTGTTGAACCTTGCTGCGGTCGAGACATTCCAAACGCACCACGGACGCCGTCGCGAGACGGATCCGCGAGACGCTCGAAAAGGGGCGCGGCGTAATACCGTCTTCACGGTGCCGCTAGAGACTCTTCTTACTGAGTTGCTTGCGGACTGGTATGGCCGCTCGACAGACCGGGCGGGACTTCAGCAATTGATACTCGTACTCCAGGCACGGGTCGACCAAGATCCCTCCCTGCTTGCCGACGTGTACCTTATGGACGATCTTGAGGTTCGCGAACGCGCTACAAGGGCGGATCTGCAAACGGTGAACAATCTTCAGCAGGGCAGGTCTCCTCAAGGTCGCTACATCGGCGACATGGCGTTCTACACCGAGGATCGAACTTCGATTCAAGTACATCACGTAGTCTCGAGATCCGATGCTGAAGGACCGTCATGGGAGGCGGCTGGGCTCTCCATTCGAGTCCCTTCCGGCCTCGCGGGCGGAGCTCTTCTCCAGGTAGATGCAGAGTGACATCCGCCGACGAACTAAAGGGCCTTCTTGCCGGAGTCGATCGACCGGTCGGGCCGAGCGACGTGTTCCTGGTTGCCCCGCTACCTGGCGATCCGCCTTACCGAATTGGTCGTGATTCCGAGGGCTCGATCGTTCTTCTCACTCCACCAGATCCTACGCCGGATCCCCCAACGAGGTTAAGAAGAATTTCGATGGACCCGCGTCTTAGGTGCGTAGTAGAGACGGAAGGACGCGACAAGGTAGAGGGTGACTTTGGCGTCGTCCGCCTTCGTGTTGGTGAGGATGAGTTGACTCCAGCATTTCTGGACGTTGTTCTGGTTCTTATCCGGCTTATCGGGACATCGCCCACTGACGGCAGCGTTAGCGCAGCAATGCGCAGGTTCGTCCAGCTTTTTGATCCTTCGACCCCGGCTCGCGGAAGTGTGCTGGGCCTGTGGGGTGAGTTGTTTGTAATGGCCCGGGCCGCCGATGGCCACAAGCTCCTCGATTATTGGCATCCCTACGTTGACTCGCGGTTTGACTTTGCCGGCGACGATTTTAGGTTGGACGTCAAAGCGACTACGCGTGACGTTCGGCTCCATGAGTTCGCCCTTGAGCAACTCTTACCGCTGCCTTCTGCGCGCGTACTAGTTCTGTCGCTGATGACGACTGAGACTAACTCTGGGACTTCGGTCCGCGAGTTGGTAGGAGAACTCGAGTCGGACTTGGCAAATGATGCTTCGAGGCAGATGACGTTGCATCACTTGGTTGCCGCTACGCTCGGGCCCGACTGGACCCGGTCATCCGAGCGGTGTTTCGACGTTGGCCAGGCCATTGAGTCCGCGGCCTGCCTCGACGTGGATTCCATTCCGAGGATCGCGGCGGCGCCCCCTGGCGTCACAGCCGTCCGGTTTCGAGCCGATTGCACGGAAGCCCGCCGCGTTTGCGGACTCGATGAACTGATCGCTGTCCTGCTGCCCGTGGACCGGGTCGAGTAGGTCGCTTGGTTCGAGACCGGTTCGCGCCCGTCGGTGGGCGAGTCTCTTGCGGCCCGGGCGCTGTGCGGTGCGCCAAATGCATCTTCAGGCCAAATGCATCGCCAGGACGGTACGCCATCCAGCGCTAATAGGGCGGCGCGAGGGCGGCGAGGTACAGTCTTCAGCTTTCTGGGGCAGGTGGGATGGGCTGGTCTCGCGTGCGGGCCGTCGCGGACGAATCGTCTACTAGACGCTATCCTCGCCACCGTTAGTCCGTTGCGGCCCGACAGGCGCGTCCACGACAAGCCTCCATCCGTGCGGGAAGTCGTTCTGCCTTCCTGGGGTTGGTCGTGCCTCTGTTCCGCGGGTCCGTTGCACGTTTGCGCGCGCAGATCGAGGACAGGTCGTTGGTGCCCATGCTGTCGGAGCAGTACCGGCACCAACTCGGGCGCTCGGCTCCGCCGTCGGAGGTGGTCGTGGGAGCGCAGCCTTCAGGTCCTGTCCGCCGATACTCGTCGAGGCGGGCCTGATGGATGTCGAAGGCCCTCGTCGAGTACCAGCTCCCGCTCACCAGCAAGCGCGCCGACGTCGTCCTCTGCGGAACGCACCCAAGGACGCGCGACGACTCGTACGTCGTGGTCGAGCTGAAGCAGTGGTCGCGGGCGCACTTGCTGGAGGACTCCGACGTCGTCGTGGAGCTCGACGGCGCGGGGGAACGGCTGCACCCGATGGAGCAGGTGCGGCGCTACTGCACACACATCGCGGACTTCGTGGCGTCGCTCGCTGGGGACACGACGCAGCTCGCTGGCGTCGCGTATCTCCACAACGCGACCGACCTCGACATCGCCGACCTCTGGGAGCTCCCGGAGTCCGAGCAGGGACGCCTCTTCACGGGTCAGCGCCGTGGGGCGTTCCTCGACTACCTCCGGACGAAGCTCTCGCCGGAGCCGGGAGCGAAGGCGGCCGACCACCTGCTCGACTCCGCCGTACGCCCGAGCAAGCAACTGATGGCGCTCGCGGCTGAGGAGGTTCAGCGGCGCGAGCAGTTCGTCCTCCTCGACGAGCAGGAGGTCGCGTACTCCCTCGTCCTCCGGGCGGTCGAGCGAGCGCATCACCTCAACACCAAGGAGGTGCTCGTCGTCTCCGGTGGGCCCGGCTCGGGCAAGAGCGTGATCGCCTTGTCGCTCCTCGGTGAGCTGTCGCGCCGCGGGATGACGGCGCTGCACGCGACCGGATCCAGCGCCTTCACCCAGACGCTCCGTCGCGTCGCAGGCGCCAGGGCTCCGCGGGTGAAGGGGATGTTCAAGTACTTCAACCAGTTCGTCACCGCGCAGCAGAACGGGATCGACGTCCTGATCTGCGACGAGGCCCACCGCCTACGGGAGACCTCCGCGAACCGCTACACGAAGGCGGGCGAGCGGACCGGCAAGCCGCAGGTCGCCGAGCTCATCGACGCCGCGCGCGTCCCGGTGTTCCTGCTCGACGAGCACCAGGTCGTACGGCCGGGGGAGATCGGCACCGTCGAGGACATCCGCGCTGCGGCGCGATCGCTGGGGCTCGACACGCGGGTGACCTCGCTCGACGGTCAGTTCCGGTGCGGCGGCAGCCGCGCGTACGAGCGGTGGGTTCTACGGCTGCTCGGGCTGGAGGGCGGCGGGCCGATCCCGTGGGAGGGCGATGACGGCTTCGACCTGGAGGTCGCCGACGCGCCGAGCCCGATGGAGGAGCACCTGCGGTCGGTCCTCGAGCAGGGGTACGGCGCGCGGATCGCGGCCGGCTATTGCTGGCAGTGGAGTGACCCGATCAAGGGCGGTGGGCTCGCGCCGGACGTTGAGATCGGCTCCTGGCACCGCCCCTGGAACAACAAGAAGGCGTCCTCGCACGCCGGAGCGCCGGGGACGCCGTTCTGGGCGACCGATCCGGCCGGCTTCGACCAGGTGGGGTGCATCTACACGGCTCAGGGCTTCGAGTACGACTACGCCGGCGTGATTCTCGGACCCGATCTCGTCTGGCGGACCGACCATTGGGTCGCCCAGCCGGACAGGAGCCACGACTCGGCGGTCAAGCGCGGGTCGTACGAGGAGTTCGACCGCGCGATCCGCAACGCGTACAAGGTGCTGCTCACGCGGGGGATGCGCGGCACCATCGTCTACTCGACCGACGCGGAGACCCAGGCGATGCTGGAGTCGCTGGTGCCCGAACGCGCGTGAGAGAGTGCAGCCCATGTCCGACCTGACCAGCTCCGCGACCTCATGCGGGCCTTCACCGCCGAGCGGGACTGGGAGAGGTTCCACGACCCGAAGTCGCTGCTGCTGGCGCTCACCGGCGAGGTGGGCGAGCTTGCAGAGCTGTTCCAGTGGCTGCCGGCGGACGATGCGCGGGAGCTCGCTGGCGACGAGCCGCTGCGGACGCGGGTGGGGGAGGAGATGGCAGACGTGCTGCTCTACCTCGTACGGCTGGCGGACGTGGTTGGCGTCGACCTCGCGGAGGCGGCGCGGCGGAAGATGGAGCTGAACGCGGAGAAGCATCGGGCGTAGCAGACTCGCGTCACCGCCTCGTGGTGTACTCCTCAACGTCCTATCGCGATCAGCGAACGAGCGCCAGCTCGGTGATTCGCGAGCCGAGGGCAACGAGGTCACGATGGAGACCGCGGCCCTCCTGCTCCATCTGGATTGCGCCACGCTCAATCGCTTCATCGATCAGTTGCTGGTCATCCGGCAGCAGTCCTTCACGCCGCAGCCATTTCTTGAGGTTCTTCGGCGGCTCGGGCGCGGCGTCGCGGGTCCAGCGGTTGATCAGTGTCTCCCACGGGTGCTCCGATGTTAGGACTGTTTCCGGGTCGAGATAGCAGATGACGTCTGGATACGCCAAACCGTGGATGGAAACGCGATCCAGATGCCCGAGTTCCGCCGCGACCTTGGCGAACTGGTGAAGGAACAAGAGCGAGTCGTGCTTCTGTCCTTTCACGCGCACCTCTTCGAGCACCGCCCGGAGTTGCGCCGGATCGGGTCCTGCGGCCGCCGATTTGATGCGGGCCAACGCATCATTGCCTTCCGAGACCGTCAGATCGTCCAGCACAATGAGGACCTGCGAGTCCGTGCCAGTCATCACCAACCGTGCCTCTGCCAGAGACCGGAGGCGTGCCCCACCGTGGATGGGAAGAATCCCAGCGGGTGCTGCGTCGATGTCTCCTCGCAACAATGACTTGAATACGAACTCGTCGTGAATGCCTTCGACCACGACGGTCACGCGGGCGAGCGCCCACAGATCACCGACGGACAGGCCGAGCTCGTGCGCCGACCGAAGGGTGGAGTGTCCGTCCACGAGACTGAGAGGTACGTTTCGGAGCTCGACGGACATGCTGGAGTCGCGGGTGACAAACGTGCTCTCAACTGCGGGCGAACTGAGGAGGTCCGGGGAATGCGTAGCGACCAACACTGCCGCGCTGTTCGTCGCTGACCAGGCGCCCAGTCCCGCAGCCAGTCGATGCTCAACCAGCCGGTGCAGTCCCGCCTCTGGCTCGTCGATGAGAACGATGTGGGGAGGGTCTTCAGTTGGATCGACGGCAGCCATCGATGTGCTCAATGTTATCCACCGCTTCTGGGCGGCGGAGACGTGGCTAAGGTCCAGCCCATCCGCTCGCCAGCGAGGCGAACGCCCTCGCAGCCAGTCCTCCGGAGATCCCATATCCCATGTCAGGGCAGGTGGGGACGGCATGACTACTTGGAGAAACATGTTGGCCCGCGCTTCCAGCTCCTGGAGGTGGGCAGCGAGTTCTGCGTCTAGCTCGGCTGAGTCCCACTCGAGTGCTCCGAACTCGACTCCTTCAGTCCTCGAGAGCACATGCTCGAGGGTGAAGGCATCGGCATTCTGCGCTGTGGGAACGTCTCCCGTGACCGTGGCGAGCGTGAACCCGTCGTACCAGTCGCGGACAACGCGAGTTGTCCCGCGTTCCGACCTCGAGAACTCGTGCCATCGACCAGCGCCAACCTCTCCGATCAAGAGCGCAGGAACCTGCAAGGTGCGAGGAAGGGCTGCCAGGAACCGGGGGCTCCCGGACGTTCCCCAGTACGCGATCTCGAACATGTCGGGAACCGAGTGTCCCCTGGCGGCATCGCGTCTGAGTTCGTGAAAGCACCGGTCGGTCTCTGTGAGGACCCGCTCCGAGACGACATCCGAAGGCGAACATGCTACGAAGATCTGCCACCGTGGATCAGAATCTGAGCCTACGGCGCGGAGCGTTAGTCTCCCATTGGTCGCGGCCTCCGTCAGGGCTTGGCGCGCCCTTTCGCGCTGGTCGTCCAGCTCCTTCCACGGCCCCAGGTCGCCAGGCGGGAAGTCATTGTTGCGGGCGAGGTCGGACAGTTCTGCGCGCCGTAGCTGCGCGGCCAGGTCGACTACCTGTTCGATGAGCGCGCGGTGTGTGGATGTCGCGTCGTGTCCGAGTTCTCGCAGTTGCCTCCTGAGCTTATCGGCATACGTCCCAATAGCCCTCTCCAGATGGGGCGGGAGGCTTCCGTGCAGTCTGATGTGCACATCGAGGCGCTCGTCGGTGGGCACGTCCGGGAGCCCAGGTTCCGCGCCAACTCCGTGAAGTGCTTGCGCGATTGTCCGCAGGAGCCGCGTTTTTCCGACGCCATTCAGGCCGTAGAGCGCCCGCGGAGCCGGCTCGAGGGTGAGGTGAACGACGCCGTCGATCGGCGGGGTCCGAGCGATCGTCACGCCGAGAATGTCGAAGTCTGCTCCTGGGACCGGCATAGCGGGATGCTACGTGATTCTCCTCGGCGTCAGGTCGATTCTCAGGTCTTCGAGATCGCCGACCCTGTCGCCGAGATACCGCAGCAGGTCCTCCTGCCGTGGCTGACCGAGGACGAGTCGGTATGCGCCGACCGTTCGCATCAGCCGTGACAGGGCATGTCGTTCCTTGCTGAGCGGCAACGACGGCACGTACCGCTCGATCGCGGCACCATCGGCTCGTGGGAATACCCAGTAGGGGCTGAGATCGGACAGTCCCTGGGCCCGCGAGTCGGCCGCGGCGAGCGAGAACATCGCCTCCCACGGATCGCGAGCCTCCACGACCTCTGCCCGGCCGCCGTATTCGGCTGCCACGTTGCGCCGCACGGCATGACTCTTGTAGCGATGGACACGCCCCTCGCGCTGCTCGAGATCGACGGGATTCGACGGCAGGTTCCAGTGAACGACGGCGTGGCTGTAGCGGTGGAAGTCCAGCCCTTCCTGACCAACTGATGTCGAGGCGAGGACAAAAGGCCAGAACGGGCTGTTGAACGCGGCTCGGACCGCACCTTCGCGCTGCTGCACGCCGCCGTCTTCGCTCGCGGTCCGGCCGAAGCGGACGGCGAAGTGTGAGCGTGTTCTGCGATCGGTGAGCTCAACCCCGTCGGGCCGCGCCACAATCTCGTTGAAAGTGTTGCTGCTCGTCCGAAGGCCAAGACCGGCGCAGATTTCGCTCGCCACCTCCTCCGCCAGCTCCACTGGATCCTTGAGAAGTTGTTCCGCGACGACGTGCGCGTACTCGTCGAGCACCGACTGGAGCCCACCGTCGAAGGAGTGCCGCAGCACGGACCTCCAGTAAGTCGCTTCGTCCTCCTCGTCGGCATCGCCCCGTACCAGCGCGATGACGTGGGGCTGGTTGAACAGACTGCGGAGGCTCCACGAGATCGTTGACGCGTTGTCGCGGACGTTCCAGTCGGAAAGGGCATCGTTGCCGCCACAGACACGGGCTACGGCGCGGAGCGCACACACACCGGGCGCTGCAAGGGCCTGAAGCGTCAGCACCTCCACGAGATCATCGGGGCGCCGGCCGAGCTCGTTGACGGTGACAGCGTCGGCCTTCTCCAGGTGCTCCTCGAACCGGAGGTCGCGCGTTGCGCTCTCGTCGTCGTGCCATTCGAAGGCATGACCGCCGATGTACTCGTCCGTCCCGTCGAGGTGTCCGCGCTCTCGGTCGAGGAGCACCGGTGCGGCCCAGTACCAGGCCTGGTCGACGGGACCGTCAGGCGAGCCGCCGTCGGGCAGCGTGGCGACCAGGTCGCCGACGCGCGTGTGGACCTCATCCCACAGGGTCCCGCGGGCGAGGGGGAACGATGCACCGAGCTCGCGCGCGATCGCGACCGGATCACCGGCCTCAGCCAACGTGACGCAGGGGTAGATCAGAGCGACCACGGGCATGCCCGCCAGCCGTCCGCTGCTGTACGAGAAAGTGAGTCGTGGTGTGATCTGACGGTCGTACGCGCGGCCAGGATCGCTCGCGGACATGATCCGACGCTCGGCGTCGTAGCTCAGAACCGTGCTGATCGCCTTCGGGACCACCGACCACGACGAGAAGACGAGCCGCTTCGTGAACTCTTGGATCTCCGGCCTTGCGTACGCACCCGCGAGCTCGTAGTACGGGAGCGCCGGCGGGATCCACGCCAGCTCGTGGGCGCCGCGGCCCACGGTGTCGCCGGCCAGGCCGCGCATCTTCGCGTTGCCGGGGTCAATCTCCCGATACCGCGAGACGTCAGCCCACTGGAGGATACGTCCACGCGCCCGTCCCCGGAACGCGGCGGGGAGGTCGGGGTTGGTGTCGGCGTGCGCGCGGAGGGTCTTCTTGACCTTGTACCCCTCCATGAGCTCGAGGACGTACGGCGACGACCGCCAGTATTCGAGGAGATCTCCGCTGTTCAGAACGTTCGAGACCGCGCTGAGGCGCATGTAGTCGTTCACGTCGAGCGGATCTAGCCGCACGCCATCGAACGTTGCCTCCCGCACCATGCCGTCTCGGTCAGGCGTGGTGGCGAGGCGCTCGGTCCGGCACATGACGCGCCGGAGCTCGCGCTCGGCGCGGTCTCGCGCGATCTGCGCACCGTCGAGGTCGCCAGAGAACAACGATCTCCGCATGTCGCCGAGAGCTTCCTCGACGACCCGGGCTCGATCGTGGCCGGCAAGGAACTCGATCGTTGCGACGAAGTCCCGATAGTGGTCTTCACCCTCGGGCTCGTCCGGCAACGTGTACATCTTGAACGGAGTCGCCGAGAGCAGGAGAAGTCGGCAACCCGGAGCGTCGAACAGGGCGCGGGCAAGTTCCGCGCTGTCGTCGTCACCCGACATCAGATCCTTGAAGCGCTGGAACTCATCGAGAATCACGAGGTCTGGCTCGAGCGCGTCGACGGAGGCGCGCGCGAGTAGCTGGCGGAGGCGCCCGATCAGTCGGTACCGACGTGACGACACCTCCTGCGGGACTGTCTTTCCAGTGCGCAGGTAGGCGAACTGGTCGACGCACTCCTCGAGAGCATCGCGCAGCGGAACCCCGCCGAACTCGTCCTTCTCCACGGCGGCGGCGAGCGCCTCGGCCATCTCCGGCGGAATCTCTGAGCGATCGAACCACTTGATCTGCTGTTCGAAGCTCGACAGTGACGACTTGGCACGGAAGAACTGCAGCCACTTCCGCGACCGTACGGCCGAGTGCCCCCAGGCTGCAGCGAGCATCCAGTAGAGGAGCACGCGCTCCGGGGCATGCCCACCGCTGCTCTTCAGTTCAAAGGACGTCCCTGGCGAGAAGGAGACGAAGTTGACCTTGTTCTCGCGAAGGTTTCGGAGCTTCTTGGAGAGCATCGTCAGCCTGGTCGCCTCAGCGACAGACTCGCTGTCGGCCATCAGCAACTTGCGGAGGTTCTGCTGGGCTATCTGGGCATTGGAGCAGATGTACACGACGTCGATGCGGTCGATCGTGTCCCACATGTGATCGATTGCCTTCGCGATCACACCGCGAGCGACCATGGTCTTGCCGAGACCCACCTCGTCGGCGACGAGGAACCGCGTCGTCGGATCGTCTTTGCTCCAGAGTCGATCGTGGACGTAATTGACGGTGTCCCGCTGGAAGTCCTTGAGCTTGGCGATCTCAGCGTTCACATCAGGTCGTTGCTGCGTCATGCGGAGGCCTTCTTCGCCGCCCATACGGTCTTCCAGAGCGTTGCGATCTCGTCGGTCAAGTACGGGACGTGGTTGTCCTCATCCGAGAGGTCCTCGAACAGGCGTGCGACCCGGTCCAGGCCGTCGTCCCCACGCGCGGCGGCGCGGACGAGTGGTTCCAGCAGGACGAGGTCGTCGAAGATGGGTCTCCGTTCGCCCGTTCCCTCGCTCTCGGTCGAGCTTGAGGCGAGGAATCCAGGATCGAAGCTCGGGTCCTGCAGCAGGAGTGCGAGCAGACGGAGGAGGTCTCGCTCGTTCTCGACGAGGCTGCGGAGAACGGTTCGCGCCCGCGTCTCTGGTGCGCCGACGAGGTTGGCTGTGATCACGCAACTTCGGACGGTCGTGCGTCCGTCCCGTTCGAGCGTGGTCTCGATGGCGACGAAGGGTGTCAGGTCTTTCGTGTCCACCTCGGCCCACGTGACCGGACCGCCCGCCCAGGATCGTCTGTGCACGCGAGCCGGGAGCGAGATCGGTCGGATAGCCGTCTCACCGACGGACGGAACGGCGGCGTCGAGAGTGAGCTGGAGGTCGTGGTAACCATCGTCGCGTCCAGTGACGTGAAGCGTCGCGCCGGCTTCGGCCAGCGCCAGATGGAATGCCTCGAGGTCCCTCTCAGCTCGCATGTCCTCGTCGCTTGTTCCGTCGTCGGTAGTCGGCACATACTCCTGGAGCACACGCCGGAGTCCGAGCGAAGGGTCGTCCAGAATCGCCTCGACCCCAGCCTGGGCGCGACGTCCCGAGAGCAGGACCGAAGCCTCGACGTTGCGGCGAAAGGCTGCGCTGGTCGCGTTGGCCGAGCCGGTGAGGAGGTGCGACTCGTGTCCGGAATCCCAGGCGAACAGCTTGGCGTGCAGCCCTCGAGTCGGCTCGAGAAGCGAGCTGGCGCTGTCGGCCGTGCCCCGGGAGGCACTCGAGGCATTCTGGCCCCGCTGGTCCGTTCCGTTCGGGTCCGCCTCGTCTGACTCCGCAGGCGCTTGGAGGACGAAGGTCGAGATCCCCTCGAGCGCAGTGCGCCCGATCCGATCGAGCGTCTCGGCGCGTGAGACCACGACCGTGTCGTTTGAGTCCGGAAGACGGTCGATCGTGGTTCGATCGAGGAACGGCGAGACGACGAGCAGCCGGTCCGCAACCTCGGGAAGAGGCCACCGATCGCCGGGGTCGAGACCGATTCCCAGGAACTCGCCGTCGTGGAAACCCGCCGGGAGCTCGAACCGAACCATCCGCGCCGACGCGGCTAGCGACGCCACCGAATCGCCGTGCACCCCTGGGAGTGGCCGCAGCGCAAGCTGCGGGAGGCGACCGAAGAACTGCGCAACCTTCTCGCCGTCGAGCACACGCTGAGTGTCCTCGGCGGCCTCGTCGAGCTGCAGGATCGTGTCCCAGGACTGGTCGCGGGTCAGGTTGCGGCTGAGGACGAGCGTTCGATGATGCTCCGACCCGTCGGCACCGGCGAAACGTAGGAGCCACACCTTCGGATGGAAGGTGCCCTCGTCGGCCGTCGCGACCTCGACGACGCAACGTTCAGCGAACGTCACGAGGCGCTGGTACTCCGGCGGGACATGGATCGCCCCCGCTTGGCAGAACACCGTGGTCCGGTCGGCGTATCGCCGCACTGCTTCGAGAAGGGCGAGAGGGTCGGTGACTCCGCTGCTCGTGATCTCGTGGGCTGCCATCGCAAGCGGTGCCATGAGGAGTGAGGTGAGGTCAAGGCTGTAGGTGGACACCGCGGCGGCGTCGAGGCGCATGCCGGACGGTGGGTTGAGCGCATCGGTCAGAACGTGTCGGTCATCAGGCGACAGCATCGGCGACCTCCCTCGCGTTCGCGAGATCAAGGAGGTAACGCTGCGCGACTTCCCATCGGTATGAGAGCGCGACAAGGCCCGCGCCGCCGGTCCACTGAAGTCGTGCCGACGGGTTGTGGATCCGGCTCCGCGGTCCCTTGAGCTGGAGTTCGCGATTGGCCACGAGGGTGCGCGCGGCCTTCCCTGTCACGTCTCCCGTGCTGAGGATCCGATGCCAGGCAGTCACGAACGAACGTGTCGGGCTCCGGATCACCGACGTCGCATTCTCCGCCACGCACAGCCAGAAGTCATCGAAGTCCCAACCGTCGAGGCAGACCTCCGAGCGGGCGGTGTCGAGCCAGCGCTCGATGTCAGCCTCGTAGGTCTCGACCAGATCGTCCGACTTGGTCTTCTCCGCCAGGATCAGGTTGTAGAGGAGCGCGGCGCCGTACTGGAGATGGTGAAGGCGCTGCCCGTGATCGATCAGCCGCTGATGCCGCGCGTCGAAGGTCTCAAAGTGGGGGTGCTCCCAGATGAAGGAGACATTCGCCAGATCGTCATCCGTCAGAGGGTCTGCCAGCACGAGGTCGGCGAACAGCGACCCCGGGCACCGGCTGGCGATCTTGTCGCGTAAGTACCGCGCCTCGTCCTCTGTGAGGGCAAAGCTGGCCACCGAAAGGAAGTCCCGCGGTGGTGGTGGGATCTGGGGGTCGACACCCAGGGACGAGCGGCCCGGCTCGTCGTCTTCCCGTTCGTGATGACGACGACCTTCCTGCGCCGCGGCGCGGAAGTGTCCGGCGATCGAGGTGTCGTGCAGCCGCAGCCCGAACCGGCGGAGCGCAGCCCAGTAGGCAGCGCTGGGCATGCGCTTCAGCTTGTCCTTCGCCTGCTCGCCGATGACTCCGCGCCCGCCACCTTCGCCACCGGCCAGGAGGGCCTTGATGAGCTTGACTTCGCGGCTGCGGAGCTCCTGCTGGGCGCGGTCTGGCGTCCACCCGTGACGCGCGACGTCGTCCAGGAGCCAGGCGATGAACAAGAGGTAGCGAGCTCGGGTGTGCAGGACTGACGTCCCGGGGAACAGAGCATTCGCGAACGTGTCGCGGATCGTCCCGATTCCTAGCTCGTCCACCGCGGACTTGTCCTTGAACAGGTCGACGAGTTCGTTCATTCGGCGGTTCTGGTCCGGATCGGTGTCGAGCCAGGAGAGTCGTGAGGTCATGAGTGCTCCGGGAGGACGAGAGGGTTCCGTTATCGGTCGTTCGCAGACCAGAGAAGCTGATCGAGCGTGAGCAGGTCAACGTCCAGCTCCGCTGCCGCGGCATGCGCAACGGTCAGGATGGCGGCCTCGCCTCTGGGGACGGTGAAGCCGAGATCGCTGAGCGCGCGCCGAACTCGTATGTCGGGTTTCAATGCGCTCGCGCCACATCGCATCCGCAGGTAGCTGAAGAGCGCCACGCCGATGCCGCGGACAGCGCCTGCTACGGGGTCGAGGGCGGGCGCAAACTCCAGCCCTGTGACGTTGTCTGCCCAGACCTTGCACGCATCATCCTCTGAGATGCTGAGGTCTCTGGAGATCTCGAGCAAGTTGGTCGCCACGGTCGACATGGTGACGTTCTCGTCAGCGCGCAGGCCGTAGCGAGCTCGATCTGGAGTCTTCTGAGCGAGCACCTCGAGCGTTGGCTCACCGACATCCGCGGTCCATTGGTCGACTAAAGGACGCACGCGTTGCAGGTATCGCCGTTGCCGTGATGCGACGACGTCGAACACCATCGCGCCCCTGCGGCCCTCGTAGTAGCGCCCGTACTCCTCCGCGCTCCGGCGAGCTTCCTCGTCGTGCGTGGCGAGGAGCTCTCGCAGCTTTTCGACCGCGTTGCTCCACTCGGGCCGGCGGCGGAGGATCTCCAACACCGCGGCGTTGGTAGCGGTCATCAGAGATCGACTGGGGCGGAGGGCTGGGGAGAATCGGGATCAGTGGGAGTCGGTGGAGAGCTTGGTGTGTCCGCGCTGTCGGCTGCGACCGTCGGCGCGTCATCGACCGGGGGGAACGACTTCTTCGCGATGGCCGCAACCGTCCGAGCGAACGCGGCATCGAAGGTGCCTCCCACGACCCCACCAGCGATCGGGACGAAACGTACGAGCGCGACTGCGCTTCGTTTCGTGCCGTACTTGGCCAACAGCATGAAGCCAAACTTCTTGTTGATGGCGCGGATGACATCGATCGGAATCCTCTTGATCGCGGTCGTCGCTACGCCCTGGCCAACCTTGATCCCGAAGCCCCTGAGCGCGGCGTTCGGGGTGGAACCCGCGAGGGTGATCAGGATGGCGGCGCGAACGGCCTCATCCTGGATGTCCCACCCGCGAAGATGGGCGATGGCGGCCACCATGCGCGCGTTGATGACGGCTTGCACGGACACGTTGACAGGGAGCGCCGCGACCGTGGTGACAATGCCTCCCACGCTCGTGGCGAAGCCGACACCGCCGGCCCCCACCGTCGACTCTCGAACGATCCGCTGGATCGCACCGTCGACTGATCCCGCTGTCTTCTGACGTGACTCGGCATAGTCCCGCGCACCACCAAGTGGCCCGACGCCTTCGTCGATCACCTTCATCAACTGTGCGACGAGGGCCTCGCTCGCCCTCTGCGCCCTCGTATCCGTGACGATGTCGGAGTCGGGGCCGTCGATTGTCTCAGTCATGGTTCTCCATCTCCCATACCCCGCGCGCGAACGTGCGGAGGATGCGTTGGTGGGTCTGACGGGGGAGTTCACGCGTACCTGGCTCCCCGAACGGTGTCCCTGGCCGCGCCGGTGCAGCATCGAGCAGCTCATCGAGCCCGTCGCGCGCCAGCAGGAGAAGCCCATGGGTCGCACGAGTGCAGGTCACGGCGAGGCGGCCGAAGGCCGAGTTGAACTCATCGAGCCGGCTGGCTCCTGAGAGCGGGTGGAGCGCGACGGTGATGGCATTCGTCTGCCCCTGCCACGAGTCGACCGTCGAGGCGACGAGGACTCCGTCGGGGAGGTCGTGCTTACTCGTGAGCCGATCGACCACCTCTTGCGCATCGTCGACGGCCTGGTTGCGAGTCGCGAGCACGACGATCAGTGGGTCGCCGGAGGGCGAGTCGGACGAGGCCCGAGCCGAGCCCGCCGGCTCACCCTCGCCGTCGTAGGTCGTGGAGTGGACGGCGAACCCGCCCTCGATCAGCGATTCGATCAACTGTTCCGCGACACCCATCAGGGGAGGATCGATGTCGGGTGCCTCGGAGTCTTCGAGCCCCGCAACCTCCACGAGGGTCGGCACACCGCTCGCCACCGAGTCCCACACGAGTTCCTCGTCGCCACCTAGATCGCGCCGTTCGATCGTGCGGTCGCCGGGGCCTGCGACGCAGTCGAGCCGATCCCAGTCGCCATAGAACGCTCGCCACAGCGGAATCTGGGCGTGCGTCGGACGCCACACCGCCGGCAGGTCGATCGAGAAGGTCGTCGACGCGCCTTCGTACGCGGTAGGCCAGGCGCGGTACGGGTTGTAGCCCGGGTCTCCGCGCCAGGGGTTCTGGTTCGGGTCCAGTGGTGGCAGCTGTCCGACATCGCCGACGCCCACCGCGATCGGCGCGAGCTTCTCGATGCGATTGAACAGGTACAGCGGGAGTTGCCAGGCCTCGTCGACCATCAGCACGTCGAACGGGTACGACTCGTCCGCCTCGGGATCCTCGCGCGCGGCCCCGAGGTTCTCCAGCAGCCGGCTGCGCTCGCGGATAGCACCGAGTTTGTGCGACGTCCCGAGCACGACCTGGGCGTCGGCGGGTATCTCTGGTGTCGAGGAAGCCACCGAGACTTCACTCCGGACCTCCGCGGGGACGCCGGCGTACCTATCCCGAGAGACGAAGAGGCACACGGCGTCGGCGCCGAGCTCAGTACCGAGGGCACCGGCGAGGGCGAACACCTGCTTGTTCGTGAACGCGGCGACCGCGATCCGTTGGCAGTCCGGTTCGTCCAGCAGCTCGCCGACCATCCGACGGAGCGCATAGCTCTTGCCTGCTCCCGCGGCGGCACGGAGAAGAACCTTGTCGTAGGTGTCCGAACCACCGACGGCTGCTTTCGCGATCGAGATGGCTTCGTCCACCGCAGCAACGTTTTCGGCCGCGGCCGATCGATGGTGACGCGACTGCGCCGCGTCGTAGGCGACAGCTGGTGGAGTGAACTCGATCGTCATGGTGGCCCTCAGTCCACGTCGTCCAGTGTCAGCTCGCGGGGCGCCGACGTTCCCGGTGCCGCAACATCGGCGGACACATCCTCGCCGGTGTCGAACCGGTCCGTGTCGACGATCGGTGGCCAGGCCTGCGGGTTGAGCTCGCCGCGCTCACGGCGCTCGGCGAGCTGGTCGGCGTATTCGGCCTCGACCGCTTCGTGCGGCCGACAGCACCACTGGTGCTCGGCAGGATCGTCGGCGTAGGAGGTCGGGGTGCACGTCGGCTTGGGAGCCGCACGGTTGTCGACTCCAGGGCGCTTGACCGTTACTTCGTGGCCTGACCTTAGTCGGCTGTTGAACCACGACGTGGACGCCAGGACGATCTCGCTACCCACCTCGAGTACGGGCGGCTTGGCAGGCGTCCACAGAAGCTCGTCGTCGCCCGTGTCGACCAGCTCGCCGACTGCGATCCGGCCGAGCTTGAAGCTGCCTATCTGGATCTTCACCGTCGCGCTCGACTCCTCGACGACCGGGCGACCATCGATGTGGAGTGCGACGACGTCGGATCCGGCTCCGATCCGACGAGAACGGACCCGCAGTCGGATGGGATCTAGCGCGACGACGGTGGCCAAGGCCAGGTCGCGGGTGCCGGCATCAGCGGCGAGCTCGTGAGCCCGCGCGGGATCGGTGAGCGCCGTCAGCTGGCTCGCGCACGAGGCATCGCTCTCGAGCATCTCGACCTGCGCGTTGCGCCAGTATCGGTACGTCCGCGAGAACCGTACGAGGTCTGATGCGCGGAGCGCGAGGCGGCGGCGCCACACCTCCTGGGCGTCGGCCTCCAACGCTCTGTATGCATCGCGCAGCGCGGACGTGGGCAGGGTCTCGAGGACGGCCTCGGCACGATCCACGACTGCGCACTTGTACGCGAGCTCGTCGCGGACGAGGCGCTCGTACGTCGGCCAGTCGGGGGAGCCGCGGCGACTCGCAGCGTGGATGGCGTCCGAGGTGGCGTTGACCAGTCGCGCGCCGGGTGTGTGCGGGCGAGTGGCGACGTCGTCGGAGACCGCGCGGTGGTCGACTGGGTCGCCTGCTTCCGCCCAGGCGAGCAGGTAGTCGAGCCGGCCAGACTCGGAGCTGGGCCCACCGACCACGAGGTGGCTCGCGAGCGTACGCCGGAGGTCGATCACAGGCTGTCGCAAGCTCATCGCTCGGGCGCGGTCCTCCTCGAGCAGGAGGCTGACGGCGATGCGCGCCTCGTCCGGCAAGGGATCGGGGACCGTCGCCGGCTCGCCGTCGAACGTGAGTGGCTCGCGGCCTTCGTCGAGGTCGCGCTGCCACCGCAGGCGGCTCAGCTCGACGCCGGCGAGCGAGTCAGCGATCGAGACCAGCACGTCAGCGGTGGGTGCGTCGGGGACGACGAGATGGATGGGGTCGTCGCTGCTCTCGACCACCTCGCGCACGGCCTGCCCGACCGCGGACATCACTGCGAGGCGGGTCTGCGGCGCTTGCGGTTGTTCGAAGGTGCGAACGTTCCAGCCGGCGTCCTGGCCCGGCCCGCGAACCGCGAGGCCGTGAACGCCGAGTGCGGCGGCGTCCGACTTCGCGACGATGACGCGGACGCATCCTGCCGAGCCGATGGGGTCGGTCCGGCTCCGTTCGCGCCAGATGGGGAGCCCATTGACCGTGGCGCGCACCTGGTCGAGGGTGTCGACGGGAGCGTCACCGATCGTGCCGGTGCCGTCCACGAGGCCGACGACCGCGGGTCGCAGGAACGGATCGATCCCGATCTCGGCCAGAAGTGCCTCCGCGTCGTTCCGCCCGCGCAGTTCGTCGCGGCAGAATGCGTAAAGACTGCAGGTCGTGCAGCTCGCGGGATCGAACGCGGCCTCGATGTGCGCGACGTAGTCGCTGAGCTCTTCCTCGGTCGGTCGTTCCTCGCCGAGATCTTCCATCACCGCGACCCGTTCGCGGGCGCGGGCCAGCACCTCGTAGCGGTGGTCGTCCAGGCGTTCTACCACGGCCTCCGGCTGCAGAAACGCGTTCCGCGGCACGGCCAGAGCACCCCAGTCGTGGACCCGCATGCCGGTCGGCAGCGCGTTCCACTCGGCGGCCGCCTCGGCACCGAGCGCGACTTGGAGGAACCCCTTGAGCATCCGACCGTCGTCGATCTTCGATCGAACGCGTTCGTAGTCCTTCGCGTCGCCCATGATCAGCCAAGAACCGAGGACCGCGCCGCCCTCGTCCGTGCGCGGGCAGACGATCGCGAAGTCTGGCTTGATGGGCGTCGCGTCATCACGGTCGGACATCCCCACGTACGGAACGGCGAGGGAGGTGATCATCGTGGCTTGGCGGTCGGAGACCGCGTGGTCGTGCGCGTCCCGCAGGGCCGCAGCCGTCGCCGCCAGGCCGACATGCCCAGAGGCCCTGCGAACCGCGACGGGGCGCTCGAGCCCCAGCTGCCCGACAGCCTTGGTCACCAGCTCGGACACGAAGCGCTCGGAGTGGACGAGCGACTCGAAGGTCATCGCCCGCATCCACCGTGCTTCGGGGATGCCCGCGCTGGTGTCAGCGAAGCCGAGGTGATCCGCCAGAGCACTTCTGGAGACGTGCGTGATCATCGGGTCGGTCCGACGGAACCGCTCGCAGCCGGCGTGCGCCGACGCCGCGACAGCACTGCTGCCGCCGCCCGTGCTCAGCGAGGTCACCCCGAGATCGCCTCCTTGCCCTTCGTCCAGGAGGTTAGTGCCGCGCACCGACAGTCGTGGTCGGAATCGGGAGATCGGCGAGGGTCAGCGATGTACAGATTCGGCGCGGGCGAGCACATCATTGATGGCGTCGATTGCGTTGGCTGCGGCGTCCGCGACCTTCTCGCGGGCAGAGTTCAGCAGATGCCGGACCTCTTCTGCGGTGTCGGGGTCGAGTCGGTCGACGAGTGGCTCGTATCCGTGCTCACCCATGTGCGTCTCGATCAGCGCGATCCTGTCCGGTGCCTCGGCGGATAGGAAGTCGTCGTAGCGCCTCTGAGACTTGGATGAGTTGCAGGACCTGCACGCCGGCACCAGATTGCCGAGTCGGTGCTCTCCCAAGGAATCCCTGCTGATCGGCACGGCGTGATCGATCACCAGATCGCGCTCGGTCCCGCAGTACACGCAACTGAAGCCGAGCGAGTTCTTCGCGGTCAGCCAGTGCTTCTCTGAGAACGCCTCGAACTCGAGCTGCCCGAGCACGTACCGGACGAGAAGGTTCTGCGAATCGCCGATGGGGCTCGAGCGGAAACGGGCGCCGCCCTTCGTCGACCTTGGAGGTGGAGCGTAGGCAACGAGGTAATCGTCGGTGTCCTCGCTCGATATCCCTTCCGGCTCGAGTCCCTTGTCTCGGAGGTAGTGAATCAGGCCAGGGATGTTCCTGTCGTACCACTGGCTTGTCACGCGGAACTGCTCGTCGCCGATCGAGTGGACCTCGGACCAGTAGCGGTCTCCGGCTCCCTCCAGCTCGATCACGGTTACGAGGCGGAGAAACGGGAAGTTCAGTTTGAACTCGTCGTTGCTGTACTCGGCGCCTTGCAGGTGAACGGTTTCACCGGGGTCGATGCTGTGGCAGTGCTCGAGGATCTGGGGGAGGTTCGCACGGACGAGCGCGCCAGGCCTCGGCAGCGATCCGGAGTTCAAGGGTCGGGTCGGTGTCATGCGCTGCAGGCTAGCGACTCATCTGTGTCCCGCGGGGGCGATCACGCACGCGGGAGCCGAAGCCTGCGCTGAACAGTTCCGGGCGCAATCTTGTCGCCTGCGCGCTCCCACAGCTGCGCCGGTCGTCCTCCGTCAGTCCGAGACGTCGGCCGTCCATCGCCGTCGAGGTGGGCTTCGAGCCGTGGTGACATGCGACGGCGGAACGTGTCGCGTTGGAGCCGCTCGCCGAGCACCGCCTCATGCAGCCGCTGCAACTGAGCCAGGGTGAACGGACCCTCAAGCAGGCCGTCCGGATCAGGGGCGAGCTCGTATCGCTCGCGTATCGAGGCCGCAGCCTCGCGGACGATCTCTGCGTGATCGAACAGCAGCGCTCTGACCTCGTCGCTGCTGTGAGTCGCCTCGCCGACTGGCACCAGCGCCCCGTTTGCGCTATCGAGGCGAGCCGCGGGGAGGGCGAGGGCGTGAGCCAGTGTGATCGTCCAGGCGCGCGGGTCGCGGTCGGGTGCGTCAAACACGCGCAGCAGACGTGGTTCGGCGTCCTCGACTGTGATCCCGCCCTTCTCGGAGATGGTCGTCTGCACGCAGGCGCGGACCGTTTCGCCCTCGCGTAGGAATCGGCCCGGCAGGACCGGCCCGGTCGGGGGAGCAGCGCGGCTCAGTGTCAGCACCGCGAGGTGCCCTGTCCCCGCGACTCGCTGGTCTGGAACAACTGCGGTGAGGACGGCGACGTCGACGGCCACGTTCGGCCGCGGATAGCTGCGCAGATTGCTCACGGGACGAACTTAGCGCAGGTGTGCTATAACTGGGAAGCGACTTGCCGCACTCTTGCGAAAAGAGGTCTTCATGACGCGCACCAACCTCACCGCCGCCCAGACAGACCGCGCGTGCGGTGTGCTGCTCGGCGCTGCCGCCGGCGATGCGCTGGGTGCCGGCTATGAGTTCGGGTCCGCACCGGTCGTGGGCCGACCGAGGATGATCGGTGGCGGACTCGGCGGGTTCGCGCCGGGGGAGTGGACCGACGACACTGCACAGACCTACGCGATCGCGCGCGTCGCCGCGGCGGGCGCCGACCTTCGTACGGACGAAGCCCTCGACGCGATCGCGTCCGGATTCGCTGAGTGGTACGCGGCCAGCCCCCCCGACGTCGGGATCCAGACCGGCCAGGTGCTGCGGACAGTCGGGCCGCAGGGGACTGCGGCGGAGATGACCGCGACGGCCGCTGCGCTCCACGCCCGTACGGGCAAGACCGCAGGGAACGGGGCGCTGATGCGAACGGCCCCGGTCGCACTCGCGTACCTCGACGACCCCGAGGCGCTCGTCGACGCTGCCTCGCGGATCGCGGCGCTCACCCACACCGACCTGCTGGCCCCGGAGGCGTCTGCCCTGTGGTGCCTGGGGATCCGCCGCACGGTGCTCGAGGGTGAGATCGTCGACCTGCGTGAGGAGCTCAGCTACCTTCGGCCTGACCGTGCCGAACTCTGGCGGGACATCATCGACCAGGCGGAGCAGGAGCAGCCTGGGAGATTCCGGCCGAACGGCTTCGTCGTCTCCGCCCTGCAGGCCGCGTGGTCGGCAATCGTCCACACGGCGCAGGTCGAGCATCGCCCGAGCGAAGGTCGGTTCAGCTCCGCGCACCTGGTCGCCGCGCTCGAGACGGCGATCGAGATCGGCGACGACACCGACACCGTGGCATCCATCGCCGGCGCGATGCTCGGCGGGCGGTGGGGCGCGTCGGCCGTCCCGGCGGCGTGGCGTCGAATCCTCCACGGGTGGCCGGGGACCTCGGGGGAGGAGCTCGCGAACCTCGCGCTTCTGATCGTGCGGCGGGGTCGGACGGACTCTGCCGGGTGGCCTGGCGTCGACGCGATCGACTACTCGGGCTGGGGTGGGGTCGAGTCGGCGGTCCCGCACCCGTACGACGAGCAGGTGCTCCTGTCGGGCGCCGTACCCCTCGACGACCTGCCCGACGAGGTGACGGCGGTGGTCTCGCTCTGCCGGCTCGGGCGGGCGCAGGTGCCCGAGCGGATCGAGCACCGGGCGGCCTTCCGCCTCATCGACACCGACGCGCGCGACAATCCGAACCTCGAGTACGTGATCGACGATGCGGCGCGGACGGTCCTCGACCTGCGCGACGAAGGCCACACGGTGCTGCTGCACTGCGTTGCCGGCCAGAGCCGAACCCCGACGGTCGCGGCTCGGTACGCGGCGCTGCTGGGGTATGGGACTGAGCGTGCGCTGGAGGACGTCTGCGCTGTCTTGCCGGGCGCGATGCCGCGGCCCGCGCTCGTGGCCGCGCTTCGCTCGCTCGGGTAGTGCAGACGTCCAGGGGCGCTCCGTAGGTCGCTGGTGAGGTGCTGGGCCCGCTCCGCGCCGGCAAGAACTGTCGGTGATCGGGCCTAGATTGGTGGCGAGTCGATGCGAGTCCGCAGGTGGGACCTCGGCCGACCAAGGGGGACGGATGCGTGACTTTGAAGACGCCACGGAGGCGAGCTGGAGCCGCTTTACACGGCGGCTGACCACGTTCCTGCAGGACGAGATCTTGGACGCGAGCCCGGTTCGGTTGCTCTGGTCCGGCGAGTACCGCCTCGACGCGCTGATGACGTTCGGCTGGGAAGAGCCGGTCGTCGACGTCGTCATGGATGCCGATGCGGCCGGTTCCGACACCGAATCGGTGCGCGAGTCCATGCGGGCCCTCGGGTGGGACGAAGACGACGACGTGTACTACTTCGCCGTCGAGCTCGACGGGGTCGAGAACCTCGTGTCCCTCGCTGTCGGGGCGTTGAGGACAGTCATCGGGGTCGCCCATCCTGCGTTGCTGGACGTCGACGGCGGCCCTGCCGCCATCGCGGCGCTGCGGGTTCCCACTCCGACGATCGCTGCGATGGGGGCGACCGTGCGCGCCGAAGCCGCCGACGAGCCGATCGCAGTCGTGCCCCACGACCGCGACCACCTCCTGCAGCTCGTTGACGACGCACTGACACCGGTCTTCGGTCACGCGCCGATCAAGGACCACGATGGCGACATCCCGGTCCGCTCGGAAGGCGCTCGGGTCTTCGTATCGGTGCCAGCAACCGACCCGGCCGTGGACCTCGTCGGGCTGGTGGTCGCGGATGTCCAGGACCGCTTGGCCGCGCTGCGAGCGGTCGCGATCCTGAACCGCAACTCCCGCTACGTCTGCTTCTTCCTCCAGGGCGACTCGGTGCTCGCACGGCTCCACCTGCCTGCGAGCCCGTTCGTGCCGAGCCACGTCCGGCGCATGCTGGCGCTGATGCTCGAGGTCTTGGCGGAGGTCCCTGAGGACCTCGCAGAGCGAACCGGCGGACGTCGTGCGGTGGACGTGACCGACCTGGATGATGAAGCGGACGGGGGGCCTGGGACTGCTCAGGAATCCTTCGCCGACGAGCCCGGGAGCGATCAGGAGAACGAGGAGCTACCGCACGAGCTCATGATGCTGCTCCAGCTGGACCCCGAAGGTACGGGTGCAGTCGAGCCCGAGGTCGCGGCAGCCGTGTGCCACCACGACAGCGAACTGATCCTGAGCCTGATCCGTCAGTGCGAACAGGAGGAGATCGCCTGGAGCACGGCGGCTGAGGCAGCCGAGCAGAGCGGCGACGCCGACGAGATCGGAGCCTGTCGGCGCGAGGCGGCGGGCTGGGACAGCACGATCGCCCTGCTGCGGACTGCGCTACGCCACGTGGCCGAGAGCCTTCCGCGGCGTCCATCCCGCTGACTCAGAACCTATCGACGCATCAGAACCCGACGCCGAGGACGGCTGAGGCGCAGCCCATGCAGACGTCTCGTTCGAAGGCATTCTCGGGCGGTGTCAGGTCGTGGCAGTACCGGCAGTATCGGAACGCGTTGCGGCGCCGCCTGAGCAAGCGCGTCACGACCTCGCCGAGGGAGTCCGCATCCCACGTCGATCGTCCCATCGATTCGTATGGTCCTGGGCGGATCGCGAGCGTGTGTCCCTCCCACCGTGGCTGCGCCGCGGCGAGGTCGAGCGAGTCGCCGTTGATTCGGAGCATCAGCTGCGGCGGCGTGCCGGTCACGAACCATGAGCCGAACGGGCTCTCGAGGCCACCAGCGGGATCGGCATCGAAGTCGTGAAACCGCTCGTCGACCTCGGTCCAGCCCGTGCCGAAGATCTCGATAAAATCCCGGTGGCCGATCGCCAGCTGACCCGCCAGATCGGCGGTCTGGTCGAGCGGGAAGAGCTCGCCCTGTTGGTCGAAACTCACCGAGTCCCCGTTCCGTTCGTGGTTTGCACGCCGAGCCCCGCCACCAGCTCGCCCAGGTGCCGCGCTTCGGACACCGTCGGTCCCAGCTCGTACGCGTGCTGGTGGCAGACCCGTGACAAGGCGGACCACGCGTACTCGGCCTGTGCGACGAGCTCGGCATCTTTGTCTGCGTACGCCGACTCGAGGCACGACATCGTGCTCCGCATCGATGCGTCCTCGACCGGCCACCCGCGTGCGTCGAGCAGCTCTGCCACGCGGTCTTCGAGCGCTGCACGCGTGAGCCAGCAGGCGATCCGTACCGATTGCCGCCCGACCGATCCGGTCGCGAGGAGTCCCTCCGCCTGGGCGAGCAGCCCAGTGCTCGTCGAGCCGGACATCAGAGCGCCCCGCGCTTGAGGTCGTCGATCAGGTTCTGAACGTCCTCGCACGCTTCGCGCGGCTGTCCGCGAAGTCCCTCGTGCAACGCGGAAGTGCAGACTCCGAGGCCCCGCCTGCGATAGCCACGCTTCGACAGCCACCCGTCGAGCGACCGGACGTCTCCGTACAGCGACAAGGAAACTCGGTCGCGGGTCAGACGGGCATCTGCCCACGCTGCCTCGACCACGTCGTGAGCATCACCGGCGGCGAGTCGGGTCGTCCAGTACCGGTCGCGAGCAGCGGTTTCGGTCGCCATCCGCAGAAGACCGGGGAGCGCGCGGCGCATGGTGGTGTCGGGAAGGCCGGTGTCCTTGAGGAGCGCGAAGGCGTCCCGGAGGTAGCGTCCGGCGGGGTCGTACGTGTTCGCGACCTCGACCCGCGAGCTCTCGTACCGCGTGACTTCGACGATCTGCGCAGGGACCGGCGCACGTCGAACCGCCGCGGCGAGCCGGTCGTCGTGCGAGAAGACCACGACCTGGCGATCCTGCGCGATCCGCGACAATGTCGCGACCAGACCGTCGACCTTGGCGGGGTCCATCGCCTGCACGGGGTCGTCGAGCACGACGAACCGGAACGGGCTCTGCGGCATCGTGGCACGCGGGAGGAAGATCGCCAGAGCCAACGCATGCAGCTCGCCCTGGCTCATCACGGCGAGGGCGCCGGTGTCCTCGCCGTCGACCGCGCCCTGGATCTCGACGCGCCGGCGCGTAGACGTCCCGGCGATCTCGAAACCTTGCAGCTCGACGTTGCTCTCCTGGCGCAGGTCGTGCCAGATCCTGGCCGCCTGCGCAGCGATCGGTGCGAGGCGCTCGTTGCGCAGATCGAGGTCGTTCTTCTTCAGCCAGGTATGGGCCTGCTTGGTCAGCTCTGCCTCGGGCTCCGCGGCGGACCACGCGTCGGCGTCGTTCGCATACGCGGCCAGCCGGGCGGCGATGGCGCTCCATGCGTCGTCGCGTTCAGCGAGCACCTCGGAGGCAGCGGCCCGCATCGGGGGCAAGGCTTCGGTGACCGGTGCGAGTGCTGTGCGCAGGTGCGTGACGAGGTCGGCGTCGGTGGCGGGTGCAGCCGACCAGCGTGTCCAGGCCGAGCGGACCGAGCCGACGGCCTCATCAAGGACGTCGGGCGTGGAGCCGGCGAGGGCCGACGGGACCGGGGCGACCAGCGCACGTGCGGATTCCCGAGCAGCGGTCAGTCGTGCTCGTGCGGCCTTGAGCAGAGCCACCTGCTGGCGGTCGGCAGCGACGTCAGCGCGAGCCTGCGCGGCCCAGGCTCCGTCGAGCGTGCCAACGCCGCAGACCGGGCAGGGTTGGTCACCGTCGTGCTGATGCAGGTCGAGGGCTCGCTCGATGATGGTGACCCGGCGCTCGAGTGCAGTCGTTGCATCGTCACCGACGGACGTCATTGCCGCGAGGGCAGCCGACAGCTCGGAGGCCGCCGCGTCGACATCGTTGGCATCGGGCGCGGCGATCGCGAGCAATGCACGGAGCCGCTCGGCCGTACCGTCGGGCGTCGACGTGCCGGTCGCGATCGCGCGGAGTGCGTTGGCGTCGAGCTTCCGCTTGGCGAGCAACAGGTCAGCCTGCTTCGCGCGTTCGTCGTCGAGCGCGTCGAGGTCCGCTCGCAGCGAGCGCTTCTCGGCGTCGAGCTTCTTCTTGGGCGCCTCGAGCCGCTTCCGGCGTTCGTTGAGACGATCAAGGGCGTCGGTCATCTGCTCGAGGCCGAGCACGGTCGAGAGAGCGTCGTGCAGTGCGCTCGGCTTGGACCCGAGAACTGTCCCGAGCTCTTCGTACGACAGGAGCGGACGGTAGGTCTCGATCGGTCCACCCCATCCGAGGCTCTCGATCCCCGCTTCACGCTTCTGACCGTGGCGTTGGAGCGTCGTGGTCGCGTCGTCGACGTCGGCACCATCGGGCCACGTCACGCGTACGACGGTCTTCCCGACCTCTTCCTCGCACAGCGCCACCTCGACCTCCGCCGCGACGTCGGCATGCAGGTTGCGCCAGGCACTGCCCCAGTGCGCGGGACGGTTCTTCCAGCGATACGTGTCGCCGGTGAGAGCGACCTCGAGGGCCTCCGCGAAGCTCGACTTGCCCGACCCGTTGCGGCCGGAGACGATCGTGAGCCCCGGGCCAGGATGCAGCTGGAGGGTCGCGCGCTCGCCGATGCCGCGGAATCCCTGGACGGCTATGCTTGTGAGGTAGGCACCCGTCGCCTCGGCGGTCTCGTCCGCCGACGGCTCCGAATTGGTCTGTGCGAGGGACGGGGGCGGATCCTCGGGCGTGACAGACGCCAGTGCGTCGTCGCCCTCGACGGCGGCCAACGCGAGGAGCTTGGCGTCGTCACTAATCGAGTCGTCCGGGTCGAGTCTGGCGTTGAGCCAGGTGTTCAGGTCATCCATGAAAGCTCCCGAGAATGCGTTGGCGACACTGAGCGCGTCGTCACGGCGACGTTCTCAGTCGACGCTGACAGAAGGGTCGGATATTGCACCGACGATCGGCTCCCACCACGACTGGGGCCGGTGCGGACGACATCAGACGCTCACGCTCGCGGCATCCACGCCGAACGCGAGTGCAGCCTCGAAGTCTCCGGTAGCGACACGATCGGGTTTCCGTGCCCGCGTGCCCTTGCCCGACATGGTGTCGGCGTCGGAGCGACGACGAGCATGATCTTCTCCGTGAGACTCGTGGCCGCCCGCGGGCGGCCACGAGGACGACGCCGATCTCGGCGATGCGGTGATGGTGCTTGGGGGACCAGTCCGGTCGTCTCGGTATCGATGACGGCGTACATCCTGGTGGGTCACTCCAGACGCGGCTCGCTCACAGTTGCGTCAGGCAACGTAGCGCCGGAGCGGGTTACGGCAGGGCGATATCCGGAATGTCGGGTTTGGGTACGGGCTGCCGCGCCTGTCGACTACGGACGACGGCTGAGCTGGGCGCGCTGCGGCTCCGCGGGGACACCGAGCAGGAGGTCGGGGAGGCGGTCGATCAGCTCGCCGAACGCTTCGCGCAGATCGCGTACCTCGGCTCGCAGGTCGACCACCTCGTTGACGAGTTCGACGACTCGGGCCTCCAGCCGCTCGATCGGGTCGGTGGTGGACTCCACCGGCGCCGCCTCGACCTCCGCCACGCTCGAGTTCAGACGACCCTTGGCCATCGGCCCGGGGTCTCGCCGCACCTCGTCGGTGAGTTCGTCGACCAGCCGAAGACTCGTCTCGAGGTCGGGGTTGCGAGAATCGACGGCTGCGACCAGCGCTTCGACGAAGTTCGCCACGTCCTTCATGTAGGCCGCTCGAATCGGGAGGAACTCGATCACGAGCGGGTCGTCGCCGATCTTGCCGGTTGGACGGTATGACTCTGTCCGGACGAGGACCGTTCGCTTCGCAGAAGAGTCTCGCCGAGCCTGGTCGATCCCGACGATCTCGTCGAGCGAGATGCGCAGCGGCGAGACCTCCTTGCGGCGGTCAGAGGCCACGAACCGACTGTGGTCGATGACCAGCTCGTCTTCGCTCAGGAGGGCTGTCCCCGTATCGGTCTTGATCTGGAGGCTCACGCCGCAACATCCCGTCTTCTCATCGCCTTGTCCGAAACGCCACGACGTGGCGGAGATGAATGGTAAACGTCAACTATCTGGTCGTAACCGACGGCTCCGTCGCAACCGACCTTTGTCAGTCGGACCTTGTACGGTCTGCGCCACGAAGGAGCACACATCTCGGGAGGAAGCGTGGACTCGGCACACGCGGAGTTGGAGGCTGAGCAGGAGTACGTCACACGTGCGTACTCCCTGCTGGACAAGGGGCTGGCCGACGCAGAAGTCGCGATCCAGAACCACGGAGGTCTCGATCGCCTCACGGCACGGGCGATGAAGCGCGCCCGGGAGATTCTCCAGCAGTCACGGGGGACCGGGCAACTCGTTGCCGGGCGGATCGACACCTCAGACAGCTCGCTCTACGTCGGCCGTCGGCGTGTGTACGACGAGAACCGTGACCTGGTCCTGATCGGATGGCATGCGCCAGCCGCCATCCCGTTCTACGAGGCGACGGCGGACGACCCGGGAGACCTCCTGCTCAAGCGGGTCTTCCAGGAGGAGAACGGCACCGTCCACCGGATCGTCGACGAGATCGTTCGCAGCTCCGCGCACGCGATCGCTACGGGCGGATCGGGCTCCATCAGCGACGCGCTCCTCCAGGAGCTCGAGCGTTCGCGCGACGGAGCGATGCGCGAGGTCGTCGCGACGATCCAGGCCGAGCAGTTTCGGATCATCCGCGCGGACCGGGAGCGACTCGTCGTCGTTCAGGGCGGACCCGGCACCGGGAAGACGGTCGTCGGCCTCCACCGCGCGGCCTGGCTCGCGTTCAACTACGAGGAGCTTCGGAACGAGGGCATCCTCGTCGTCGCGCCGTCACGGGCGTTCCTCTCGTACGCGGCTGGAGTGCTTCCCTCACTCGAGGTCACCGATATCGATCAAGTCGAGATCGGGTCTCTCTACCCAGGCGAGGCCCGTGAACGCGCGATCGAGCCTGTCGAGGCGGCGCGTGTCAAGGGCAGCGCAGCGATGTCGGAGGTCCTTGGCCGGGCGCTGGAGCGCCGGATTGGCCGGATCGAGGACGACCTGGTGCTGACCCTCGGAATCGACCGCATCGTCGTGCCCGCGGACACGCTCTCGGCGATCGTGGCGGACGTCCGGAGTCGCTCGCTCCCGCACAACGAGGCCCGCGAGGTCTTGCGGAACCAGCTCGCCGCCCGGGCGTACGAACTTCACGAGGCGAGTCAGCGGGACGCTCGTCGTCCTGTTCGGACCACCGCCGCGATGATCCGCCGCCTCTCTGCCTTCACCAACGCTCTCGACCGCCTCTGGCCCACGTACACACCTGAGGAGTTCCTCCGGACGCTCTATGGAACTCAGACGTGGTTGGTCGATGCGGCCGCCGGCGTCCTGACGGTCGACGAACGCGCGCAGCTCTACCGGCGTCCCGCGGAGTCAATCGCAGCCGAACCCTGGACGCGAGCGGACATCCACGTGCTGGACGAGGTCTCACACCTTCTCGATGGCACCATCGCCCGATACGGCCACGTGGTCGTGGACGAGGCGCAGGACCTGTCGCCGATGGCCGCCCGCGCACTTGCGCGTCGTTGCCCGAGTGGATCCATGACGGTCCTGGGCGACCTGGCTCAAGCGACCGGCCCGTGGGTTCGGGACCGATGGGAGGAGCTGACGGAGCACCTGACCGCAGATGACGCGTTCGTCGCCGACCTGACGGTCGGATACCGCGTTCCGAGCGAGGTCATCAACTTGGCTGGACGTCAGCTCGACCTGATTTCGCCCGACCTGACCGTTCCTGCCTCCGTGCGCACCACAGGCGTTCAGCCGACGGTCGAGCTCGTCGAACGAGACGCGCTGGAAACGGCGCTCGAGCTCGGCACCAACTTGGCGGAGGCGGGACGCAAGACAGCGGTGATCGTGGCCGACCATGCGTACGAGGCGGCGGCCGGGCTCAGCGCCGGAGTCGCCGGGGACGGCCGCGACGGCGACTTCTCCGCCCCTCTGACACTCCTTCCAGTGTCGGGATGCAAGGGCCTGGAGTTCGATGTCGTCGTCCTGGTCGAGCCCGGCGAAATTGTTGGCGAGTCGACCCAAGGGCATCGCCTCTTGTACGTGGCGATGACCCGATGTACGCAGCAGCTGTACGTCGTACACCGCGATCGCCTACCGGCTGGCCTCGCTCATCTCGATGGGGGTGCGCCGTCGAGCGAAGGCGGCAGCGTGACGACGACCCGCGAGTCCGACGAGCTGGACGGCATCGAGCGCGCGTCCCGTGTTGCAGACCTGATCGCCGAACTTTCCGAAGAGGACCTCATCCTCGTCGAGGCCCTCGTCCAGCGACTGACAACCACCCGCGACCTGCCGGATGGAGAATCTCGATGACCACGACCACGCGGTTGAGCGACCCGTCACGGCGCAAGCTTCGCAACCAGCTCGACACCTGGCGCGAGGATCTCGTCGCGGTCGACCGACGGCAGCGCCTGATCTACTTCAAGCACACGGTGTCGGGCTCGCTCGAGATCACGACCCCGTCGGTGAGCTCGATCATGTCGGCGCTCGACCGATCGCCACTGATCGGGCTCGAGTGCACACCTGAAGCGGCCGAGGACCTGGACTCGAGCAATCAGTGGCTCGCGACGGCGCCGATCCGGGTGTCGGGAAAGACCGCGGCCAAGCTACGGACGTCGCTCGTACGGCAGCACCAGCAGTCATTGCAGACCTGGGCCGATCGGGGCTACTGGACGCTCTACCTCGGACTCGGATCGTTGCACTGGAAGGACCTGTCGGACGGGCGTGAGGTGGAGAGCCCACTGCTGCTCTGCCCGGTGAAGCTCGAGCGAGAGGGTTCGCAGGCGCCCTTCCGGCTCACTCGCACGGAGGACGACATCGTTGCCAATCCCGCCCTGCGGGTGAAGCTGGAGCGTGACTTCGACGTCACCCTGCCGGAGGTGGACTCCGACCTCGTCGATCCGGTGTCGTACCTGCGCGCTGTCGCGGCAGCGTGCTCGGAGCAGGCGGGCTGGAGCGTGCACGAGCGCGTCGTGATGACGCTGTTCTCCTTTCACAAGGAGGCCATCTTCCGCGATCTGACCGATCACCAGGATCAGATCATGGCCCACGACCTCGTCCAGAGGATCGCGCTTGGCACCGACGCCCCGCACAAGGAGACGCTCGGTTTCGGCTGGGACCCACGCACGGCGGACCTCGACTCGATCGCCCCGCCGGAGCGTTCGAGAACGATCCTCGACGCTGACACGAGCCAGCGTGCCTGCATCGCGGCGGCTCGCGACGGGCGGAGCTTCGTCATGGACGGGCCTCCCGGAACGGGCAAGAGCCAAACCATCGCGAACATGATGGCGGAGCTGATGGCGCAGGGCCGCTCCGTGCTGTTCGTGAGTGAGAAGGCGGCCGCCCTCGATGTCGTGCGGGACAGGCTCGCGGCTGCCGGACTCGAGCACTTCCTGCTCGAGCTCCACAGCCATCACGCCACTCGCAAGGAAGTGGTCGCGCAGCTCGCCAAGGCCTTGTCCCAGCGCTTCAAGACGCGCAAGGAGTTCACCGACGCCAACCGCGCGGAGCTGGCAACGATGAGGCAGGGTCTCACGGACTTCGCCCAGGCCATGAACGAGCGGCGCGCAGGGCTCGACCGGTCGCTCATGGACGCACTGGGAGAGCTGCTGGCACTCCAGCTCGAACGGCCGGCGGGGCATCCGAATCCGAGGGCGTGGGCGGCCCTGACAGCCGAAACGGCCTTCGACCTTCGTTCGACCGCGGAGCAGCTTGGTCGCGTGTGGCGTCCTGCGACTGAGGGCGACGATTTCCTCTGGCGAGACATCACCCTGCCGCTGCCGGAGGGGACGACCGGCGACATCCTTGGGAACGGGGCTCGCGCCGCCAGCGAGTCCGCTGCGGCATTGAACGACCGCGGCTTGGCCGTCGATGCGGACCTCGCGCTTCAGCTACCGCGGAGTCTGGCCGATCACGTTCGGCGTCGTGATCTGCTGCTCGAGCTGGAAACACAGCCTGACCACCTGGACTCGTGGCTGACCAGCACCTCGCTCCGCGGCGTGCGTGATCGTGAGGAGTCGCTCCGCAGCTCGGCGCAGACGTACCTGGCCGCGGAGGAACGACTGCGGGAGGCTGTGGGCGACGGGTGGACTGCGGTCGACCCCGAGGTCCTGCCGCAGCTCCGGTCCCTTCGTGACCTTCCCGCCTCAGAACGTGCCAACGTGTGGCCCGGCGGGTCGGGAGCACGCGTGTCGGTCGTTCGCCGCGCGAGCGACGCTCTCGGCGAGTCGCTGGTTCCGCTGGCCGACATCGTCGAGCAGGGGCGTCAGCTCGCCGCGATCCTGGGCATCCCATCCGATGGCCTGACAGTGAATCGGATCTCCCAGCTCGTCGAGCTGGCAACCCTCGGTGAATCCACGACGCCGCCCGAGAACACCTGGCTGAATCCGGCGGTCCAGAACGCCCTCGACGAGTCGTCGCGGGTCCTGCACGAGCTCGTGTCGCTGGTGAAGCAGCGCCGGGACAAGATCGCCTCCGTCTTCACGCCTGAGGCACTGGACGTCGACCTGGCTGCGTTCAACCTTCGTTTTACGAACGACCACACGGGCCTGGGGCGGCTGAGCAAGCAGTGCCGAGCCGATCGGCGCGTTCTCAAGTCCGTCACCGTCCGGCGGAAGGTCGACAAGAGCGTGCTGGCCGCGCTGGACGAGGCCGTCGCATGGCAGCAGGCGGAGCGGAACCTCTCCGCTGGTGAGAGCACCTATGCCGACCGACTCGGACGCTACTACCAACGCACCGACACCGACTTCGGCCGGCTCATGTCGGCGATCGAGACCGCGCACCACGCCGTGCGCATCGCTGGCGCGGACCTGAGGCCGGACGAGCTCGCCAAGCAGCTCGCCGCGGACGCGCAGCAGGATCCACGTCTGGGGCCGATCGCGGCCGCGCTGGCCGAGCGGATTCGAGCGTGGGACGACCTGATGGGTGCAGCGGTACGCGCGGAGGTCACGTCGGCGGTTCGAGGGTGGCCGGTGGACGCGATCGTCAGCTGGGTCGACAGGACGGTCTCGGATCTCGCGCCCGGACTCGGTGCGGCCGAGCACGTCGTCTCTGCGCTCTCCGATGACCTGACACTCGCCAGAGCAGCAGAGATCCTGCACGACGTGGCTGAGCTCACCGAGCACCGGTCCCGCATCTTCGACTCCTACGACGACGATCTGGCTCTCCTCGGCGACGGTTACGTCGGCATCGAGACCGACTGGACCTCGCTGGCTTCCGCGCTCGACTGGGCCGAGCGCGTCAGGACCCACACAGGGGGTGCCGTCGGCGCGCTCACGGCCGAGCGAATGCGCCGGCCCACGATCTCCGCGACCGACATGGCGGAACTCATCGAGTCGTGGGGCAAGCATCGGGAGGCGTTTCTCTCATCGTTCGAACCGTTGCGGTCTGCGGAGATCCGCACCAACCTCGATGCCGACATCCGCGAGGCCGCTGAGCTCCTCGCGGAGATGGCGAGCACAGCCGTCGCCGACGTCGACGAGTGGATCCAGTTCGTCGAGACCTGCGCGGATCTGCGAGGCGCTGAGCTCGGGCCGGTTCTGGATGCCCTGCTCGACGGACCACCACCATCCGACGAGGTCGCACCCCGCTTGCGGTGGGCCGTCCTCCAGGCGTGGATCGAGGGTACGGTCGCCGCCGACAAGCGGCTGAAGAAGTTCCGCGCGGGTGACCGAGACGCGCTCGTGACGGCGTTCCGTGAGAGCGACAAGGAGCTCGTCGACCTCGCGTACGCCGAGGTTGTGCGCGCGTGCAGCGACGCGAGGCCGCGGAGCACGCAATCGGCGGGCGCGCAGCTGATTCTGCGTGAGGCGCAGAAGAAGTCGCGGCACAAGCCGATTCGGGAGGTGCTCGACGTCGCGTCGGAAATCGTCCAGTCGCTCAAGCCGTGTTTCATGATGAGCCCACTGACGGTGTCGCAGTTCCTGCCGGGCGACATGCGGTTCGACGTGGTGATCTTCGACGAGGCGTCTCAGGTGCTGCCGTCGGATGCCGTGAACTGCATCTATCGGGGACGCCAGCTCATCGTCGCCGGCGACGACAAGCAGCTCCCGCCGACCGCGTTCTTCCAAGCAGCCGTCGAAGCGGAGGACGGCGACGACGACGAGCCCGACGAGTTCGAGTCAATCCTCAGCGTGTGCAAGGCCGGTGTCCTGCCGCAGCTGCCGCTGTCCTGGCACTACCGGAGCCAGCACGAGGACCTCATCGCGTTCTCGAACAACCGTTTCTACGCACCGGACGACCAGACCCTGCAGTCGTTCCCGGGGGCTGTGTTCGATGCACCCGATCTGGGGGTGGAGCTCTTCCACGTGCCTGGTGTCTACCGCAGGGGCGGTGCGCGGGACAACCCGATCGAGGCCGGCGCTGTCGTTGACCGGATCGCGTACCACGCCCATGAACATCCTGAGATGTCGGTCGGCGTCGTGACCTTCTCGGCTGCTCAGCAGGACGCCATCCTGCAGGCCGTGGAGCAGCGCGCCGATGATGATCCGGCCGTCGCGGCGATGCTGGACGACCATGACCGACTCGGGGGCTTCTTCGTCAAGAGCATCGAGAACGTTCAGGGTGACGAGCGCGACCTCATCATCTTCTCGATCGGCTACGGCCCTGACGAGGCCCACAAGGTGAGCACGCACTTCGGCGCGCTCAATCAGAAGTCCGGATGGCGCCGACTGAATGTCGCGGTCACCCGGGCGCGCCGCCGTGTCGAGGTCGTTTCGTCGCTGCGGTCGACCGACATCCCGCCGAGCGCAAACGCGAACGTCGAGCACTTGCGGACGTACCTGGCGTTCGCGGAGCGAGGCGTCTCGGCTCTCGGCCTCAACATTGATCCTGATCACGGCGATGTGGAGAGCCCGTTCGAGGAGGACGTCCTGCGCGTCATCCGCTCGTGGGGGTACGAGGTCCAGCCGCAGGTCGGAGTGTCGGGCTACCGAATCGACCTCGGGGTGAAGCACCCGGACCGCCCCGGTGAGTTTCTCATCGGAGTCGAGTGCGACGGGGCTGCCTACCATTCGGCGCGGTCTGCCCGCGATCGCGACCGACTGCGTGCGTCGGTTCTCGAGGGGCTCGGGTGGAATCTCCATCGCATCTGGGGCCTGAGCTGGTACCGCGATCGGCCGACGCAGACCAAGCGTCTGCACGCAGCAATTCAGGCAGCACACGCGGGTGTCTCGCGGGGCGGAGCAAGCCGGGGAACGCCGCAGCCGAGCTCAGAGATTCAGCTGGAGGTCGAGGATTTCGATCCTGACGCCCCGCCGAAGTGGGCCGTCCCCTACGAGGTCTACTCGCAGGGAGCCACGACTCCGTACGAGCTTCGTTCGGTCGAAGCGCGCCCGGCCATTCGCAGCTACCTCACCCGTCTGCTCGAAGTCGAGGCCCCGATTCACACCGATCTCGTGTACACCCGCCTGCGCGAGGCCTTCGGCGTGGGCCGCATCGGATCAGCCATCCGGGAGAACGTGAGGTACGTACTCGAGCGGATCGTCATCAAGGGTGCTCGACCGGCTGAAGATCTGAACGGGATCATCAGTATCCAGGGCGATGCGAGGGTCATCGTACGGGTGCCTCAGGACGAGGAAGCGATCCGATCGATCGGACAGATCGGGATCGATGAGCTGACCCAGGCACTGATCTACGCGGTCGGCGATGCGGTCAGCATCAGCGACGAAGCAGTGATCGGGGCGATGATGTCGGTGTTCGGGTGGCGCCGGCAGGGCAACGACATCGCAGCGGGGGTGCGTAGCGCGATCGATCGTGCCCTTCGGGAGGGTTACATCGAGCGGAGTGAGAAAGGGGTTCTGCGCTTGTCCGAAGGCGGCTGATGCGTCGCGTCGTGGATCAGCTTCGGCCGTACGTGCGTCTAAGCTCGGTGAGCCGGAGCCTGATCGGGCTCGGAGCCATCTTCGCGAGGTTCAACGGAGGGTCGAGATCCTGCAGGACGGCACTTTCGAGAGAGTTGAGCACATCGCCGTCCGGAACAGGCACCGCGACGACGGTGAGGTGGCCGTGCATCCAGGCGGTCAAGCTGGTCTCATCGATCGCTGGCTCACCGGTTGCGTTTGCGAGGACCGATCCGAGGGTTCGGCGGAATGTCGAGAACTCGTGGCGGCGGCCGAGATGCATCCCACGGATACGGCCCCACAACGTGTTGGTGGATCGGCGTCCGCTCCGTGAGCGAGTCGCGCCAGCGAGCCCCACGTAGATCAGTCCGGGCTGGATCTCGAAGCCGAGACCGCGCCCGAGTTCACGCGCGCCGGTCGCGTCGACCCACCAGCTGTAGAGCCCCGGCACACGCAGACCGGCGCCATCAGTGGCGAGGAACTCTGCCGGCGTTCGGGATTCGACTGGACTTGCTAGTGCGCTGACGACCGCAGACAGCCGGGGAGTCTCATACGCTGTGCTGCTCAGGTTCGTCCGCGCGCTCTGCCAGTTTCCTGACTCCATCAAGCCAGGGGTGCTCCTGTACCAGGCCAGGCGCTGACCCATCGTGAGGCCGCGCAGTGGTTCGACGACGCGACAACCCAGGTCGAGCAGCAGCGGGCGGATCGGGTCGGCGTACGCCGCGCCGGCATGAACCTCGACAACCGGGTTGCCCAGCGGGGCGAGCCGCTCGGCGAGCGCAGCGACGACCCGGGCGCCCCATTCACTTCGATACGACCTCGGAGTCGCAGAGAGCCGAAGCTCGTATGGCTCGAGAACGGTCGCCGGCTCGACCAGCCCGTGGACGGCCGACAAGATGAACCAGGGGAGGCCCGACGCCTCTGCATATGCTCGCTCCTTGCGGAAGAGCGGTGAGGTGTAGAGGTCGCGTGCCGGAGCCGTGTGGTCGAGCTTCTGCTTGACGCAGGTGACGAGAAGGAGGTCGGCGACCTCGACACCGGCGGGCTGCTGGTGCCTCCTGTGCTGCTGTTCAGGCGCCGTCGCGTGCTGCCCGGTCGGGCGGCGCACGAAAGTCACGGACTCGCCGACGCGGACATCGATCGTGGTGAACCCGGGCCACCCTGATCGCGGCCCCTTCCAGAATGCGTCGTACTGGTAGGCGGATCGGGGCAGCCCGCCCACGAGTGCGTCGAGGTCCTTCCATGGGTACACGACACGGTCGTCGACCGTGCGGAGTGCCTCGCGTAGAGGTGACCAGTTCGCCATCGTGAGAAGTCTCGCGCACTTACCCCGTCGCCCGGAACGTTTCGAAACGCCGAGCCAGGCGTTCGCGGTCGGGCTGTTCGCGTCGTCGTGCGGGCAGCTGAAGTGGCTGCTTGTCCATCTCCTGCAGCCCGTGCCTCAGCATCGGGCCGTCGGTCTCTTCGAGCAGATCGCGATCGATTTGGACGACGTAGTCAGGGGAGATCCCGAGCAGGTTCGCGTCGTAGGCCGCGTGGTGGATCTTGCACAGGCTAAGCCCATTCACGACAACGGGTTCGCCGCCGTCCTCGGCATCGCCGATGATGTGTGCGGCGTCGAGAAGCCGTCCGTGCTTGAGCCGGCAGACCGCGCACTGCGTCTCGTACGCACGCAGGATGCGTCCACGGAACTCGGGCTGGTGCAGCCGCTGCTTCGCCACCCGCCGGGCGTAACGGCGCTCGGACTCGCTGAGGTGCATCGGGTCGTGCAGGAAACGCAGGCTCTCGTCGAGCGCGAGGACGAACTGCCGGTTCGCATGATCGTCCGCTACGACGTACACAGGGAAGACCGGAACGTACTGCCCGGCGGCGATCTTGCGCAGCAGGATGATCGGCAGCTCGAGTTCGTGGGCGCGCCGCAGCTTCGTGTTGTCCCCGTGGATGGATCCGGCGCGGTAGTCGTAGCGGAACAGCGAGTCCGACAGGTGCTGGTCGTCGTACGGCCCGTCGGGGGAGGAGACCACCGCCAGCGTCGCCGCCATGTCCCGGGGATTCCAGATGCCGCGTGACTGGTCGATGACACGTCGCGGCTTCCCGTCGACCTCAAGCGCGCTGAGCTGATCGCGGGTGACGTAACCGTTCTCGGCCGTCTTCTCGGCCAGCGCGTGCATGATCAGCTGACGGAGCTTCTCCTCGCTGGCGCTCTCCACGCGCACAGCTTTGCATGAGATGCGTAACGGTGAGGTCCGAATAGTGGGTCGGGTCTGCCGGAACGGCCCCGCTGGCGGGGGCCCTTTGACAAAATGTGCCGCATGAGTGAGCAGGCCGCCGCCGGCTGGTATCCAGATGGACAGGGAAACGAGCGCTACTGGGACGGTTCCTCGTGGACTGAGCACGTGCGTACCGCTGTCGAACCTGTGGGACCGGTTCCTGCTGTCGAGCCGGTGGCTGAGGTTCCTGCAGCCAAGAAGGAAGGCACGTTCGGCAAGCTCGGTGCGGCAGTCAGGAGGTCCTCCGCGGACAAGAAGGCGGCAAAGGAGGAACTGATGCGGCGGCAAGCCGAGGATGCAGTCGCGGCAGGTGCCCTCGTGACCAGCGGTGTGTTCGGAACCTCCACAATCGAGATCTATGAGAACGGATTTGTCCGCGTCGCCTCGTGGGCTGAGGGCATCACCGGTACTGGACCCAAGAGCATAGACAAGAACACGCAGTACGAGCGCCTTCGCTCACTCAAGTTCACGCCGCCCGCACAGGATCGGGTGAGCGGTGTGGCGTCGGCCCTGGAGGGCGCTGTGGGCCCGGCCGTCGCCGGGATCTTCAAGGGCGGGAAAACCCTGATCAAGGGCAGCGCGCCGGGGCTCGCGATGGCGGGGGTGGCCCACCTCGCTTCGAATGACGCTCGAAAGTCGTTCCTGACGATCGCCACAGACAAGCAGATTCACACCTTGACCAACCAACGACACAACGGAGTGATGAAGACTAGCGACAAGGGTCACAACGAGGTGGCGCTCGCGCTGGAGGCCGCGGCGAACGCCGTGCTCGGGGTCCATCCGTCGGCGCCCCAGGACTCCGCTACTCGGGACGCGCTATCCGCTGCTGCTGCCGGATTCGACGCGGATCGTCACGCGGCGCCTCCGAGCCAGCCTGTGATCGGCTCGACGGTCGGCGAACGAATTCGTGACCTTGCTGCCTTGCATAGAGACGGCATCCTGTCCGACGAAGAGTTTGCCGCCGCAAAGGCCAAGTTGCTCGGGGCACTCTAGCCGGCCTCGTCGTTGTTCGACCCCTCGCGATTTCGGTTGTCTCCTACGGATCTGACGGCTAAGGGACTGCTAGTAGGGATCCGCGGTACGGCCGACGACGCGCCGCTAGTTCTCGCGCGGCCGTGCCATCAGCTCGGCCACCTCATCCGCGGCGCGGATGATTGCTTCGCCGATGCTGCGCACCTCCGCCGGGTGCTGCAGCTCGAGCGCATCCACCTCGACGGTGACGATGTCGTGGTCGTACTTGGGTTTCAGGCCAGTGTGGCGCAGAAGTGTCACGCCGTATTTCGGGTCGTCGGTCAGGAGCCGCTCATGGCGATGCGGATGGATCGTCTCGTCGCGAAGGCACCACGGCGGGTGCACCGGAACGGCCGTCGGTGCGCCGCACCTCGGGCACGGTCTGCCGAGCTTGATCACGAGGTCGTCGGTGATCCCCGCACCGCACCCGTCCACGCAGTGCACCTGGGCATCTGTCACGTTGCGCGGTCCTGTCGTGCAGGCGAAGCCTGCCCGTGGCCAACTCGAGGGCTCGTCCCACGAGCTCGATCGGTTGCTCCGCTCCACCGTTCACGACACGATGCACGGGTGTCTACCCAACGCGTTGGGCACGCCCCCCGTTTCCCGCATCCGTGGCGGCCTCGCCGTCGTGGGGCGCTCCGCGCGCTCGATTGGAGCCCGCCGGACGTCACGAGGACGCTGCGGGAGTCGTGAGAGTGACGGACGCGGCGCGCGCACGCGCGAGAGCGGCGCGGTCGAGCTAGCTCCTGAGCACCGTTATCGCCTCGCGCGCGTCGTTCATGGCACGTTCGGGTTCGGCGAGCGCCGCCTCCGCGTGGGGCAGCGGATCGAGCTCGCAGTGCCGCCGGTGGGCGACGAGTGCGGCTCGCGCTCGGCGTTCCGTGTTCGGCTTGCTCGTCTCCTACGCGCCGCAGACCCAGCGGAGCACGACCCGTGGGGCTCCTCGCGATGCATGGCATGTTTGTACTGGTCCTCGGCCTGCTTGTTTCCCTTTCGTGACGACCTGGCCCTCGACGAGTCGTCCGGATGCCTTCCGCTCGCTGGCGGGCTTGCCGCGTTCCTTCGCGCGCTCATCCGCGGCTGCAAAGCAAGCGAGCGTGACCCCTTGGGGCTGCTACAAGTCGTGGGCACTCGCCGTCGAGGCGACCCGGTCGCCGCCCGCCACCAGACTCGAGGACTGACATGGCAGACGACACCCCGCCCGACCGCACGCCCGGACCGCCGTGGTCGGCGTCGCAGAGCTCTGGCCCGCACCCGTACGGAGGGCCACCGCAGGTTCCCGGCAACGCAACTCCGCCACCCGGACCGCGGCTCGCTCGCGCGGCGCTCGGAGCCGTGGTCGCCTACGGCGCCGGACTCGTCGTGAGCACGATCGCGCTCCTTGCCTTCGCGCACGCGCTGTCAGGTGAGACCAGCGGCGACAGCTCGGACGGCGGGGGAGTCGGTGACCTGATCGCGCTGGTCGTCACAGCGTTCTCGATGGCGTTCGGGGCTCCGGTGTCGTTCAGCGCGTCCGGTTCGTCGGCGTCGTTGTTCTTCGTCCCGCTCTCGGTGACCCTCGTGGTCTTGGTCGTCGCGGCTGGATGGGCCGCAATCACCACGCGGCGCGAGGAACGCCTGGCCGGCCCCATCGCCGTCGCCGACCGCTGGTGGGCCTCCCTCGCGACTGGCGGTGCTCTCGGCGTCCTGGCGGCCGTGCTCGCGGCGATTTTCCGCTTCGCGCCATCGGATGCGTCCTTCGACCAGGGTGCGCTCGGTGCGAACCCGCTGGTCGCGTTCGTCGGCGGAGTCGTCGTCGGGACGATCGGCGCCGCGTTCGGGTCGTCCTTCGCAGGATGGTGGCCCGACCTCGGGAAATTGGGTCTCACGGTCGCACGGCCGATTCGCGATGCCATCGACGCGTTGCTGTGGGCGGCCGTCCCCACCGTCGCGCTGCTGTCGTTCATCGTCGTCGTCCTGATGGGGCTCGGCAGTGGCGTGTCGGCCGCGGTGGCGACAGCCGCCGGTGCGCTCCCGAACGGCGTCATGTACCTGCTGACGTTCGCCTCGTTCGGTGGCATCACGATCAGTGGGACGGCGATCCCGGCGGAGACCAGCACACTCTTCGCCAGCGACACCCCGGCCTGGGGATGGCTGCTCGTCCTGATCCCGATATTCGGCGTGGTCGTCGCCTCGGCGCGGCGCGCACTCCAGGGCTCCACAGGGGACTGGTCGACGGGGTGGGCGACCCCGACGGTCCTGGGAGTGGTCGCTATAGGGGCGACGCTTCTGACGTGGGTCCACGGGTCGGGCGCGCTGTACGGAGGGTTCTTCTCAGGCGCGCTCGACGGGTCTCTGGCTCTCGCACCCTGGACCATCTTCGTCGCTGCGCTGTGGGGCGGGCTGATCGAGGTCGCGGCACGCTACTGGGCTCCGGCAGTGATCGCCCTCGCTCCACCTGGTCTGGTGCGTCTCCTCACGCCGTCGACCGTGCAGGCGGCACCACCCGCTGCACGGCCGGATGCGCCGCGGCCGGCTCCAGGTCCGGGCTCGGATCCGGCTCGGGCCGAGCCCGGCAGCACCGCCCGTACGGTCGAGCCCGTCGATCGCCGCAGGGCGCTGCTGATCGTGGGTGGCGTGGCCGGCGGCCTGGTGCTGATCCTCGGGTTCGTCGTCGTGCGGTCCGTCGTCAGCAGCGTGTTCTTCCCACCCGAGGCACCCGTCGAGTCCTACCTGGCGGCGCTCGAGGACGGGGACGCGGAGGCGGCCGTCGCCATGGCCGATCCGGATCTGCCGAGCGCGCAGCGCGTGCTGCTGTCGAACGATGTCTACGGCGACGTCGAGGGTCGGCCGACCGGCGTCGAGATCGTCCGTACAAGAGAACGCGGTGACGACACTGTGCGGGTGCAGGCCCGGTGGGATCAGGACGGGGCCAAGCAGTCGGCGTGGTTCACCGTGCGAAGCACCGGGCGGCGGTTCGTCCTCTTCGACTCGTGGGAGCTCGAGCCCCCGGAGGTTCCGGTCGCAGATCTGTCGGCGTCGGTCGGATCAGACATCGACACCTTGGTGGTGAACGGAGTCGACGTCGCGCAGAGCGGCAGCGGCTACGGCTTCGCCGCCTTCCCCGGGACGTGGGAGGTGACGCTGCCCGATGCGTCGCCGTTGCTGGCGTCGCCGACGCTCACGGTGAATCTGGCGCCGGACGGTGTCCCGGACGATGGTGTCGAGCTGACCGAGGCGGTCGGCGCCGCGCCCGTCGGTGAGACGTACGACTGGTACGGCCCGACGCTCGTCTACGCGCTGACTGACCAGGCCCTGCAGGCTGCCGAGGATCAGGTCGAGTCGGAGCTGGACACGTGCCTGAAGGCGACGACGCCCGAGCCCGAGGACTGCGGGATCGAGGACTGGGGCTGGGAGGCGGACGAAGCGACCGGCTTCCGCTGGAAGCTCGTCACGAAGCCTACGATCACGGCCGAGGCCCAGACGCCGGACTCGATCTACGTGACCGTCGCCGACGGCAAGGCCACGACGTCGGGCACGCTTCCCGCCCAACCGGACAGCTTCTTCGGACGCGACGAGGCCGAGCCGTACGAGGGCGAGGTCGACATCGACTACACCGTGACGTTCAGCGTCGAGGGCGGTGAGCTCGTCGAGGACGACGGATGGTGGTGATGGGTGCGGCTCGGAGACTGTTGCTGTCAGAGCGTGCCGGTAACGTCCGGATCCGTCGGCAATGCGACTCAGGACAGGGTGGTGATCGCGGTGGAGAACGTCGACTCGCTCGAGTCCTGGATCGGGATCGCCGTGTCACTCGTCGGTCTTGCGTCCGGCCTGGTCGCGGTCGTTGCCGGGTGGCGAGGGCTGGGTCGGCGTCGCCGGCTCCTGGTCGACGCGCGCGAGCTCGATGCGGTCGCGCGGTCGATCGGCGGGGAGCCGGACCGGGAGGTCGTCGCCCACACCCGGGACATTGCGTTCTGGCAATGGGTGGCGCTGTCGGCGACGCGGCGCTCTCTGCTGCAGGAGGTCGGCCCGGTGCTCGCCCTGGTCGAAGGACTTGCGTTCATCGCTTTCGGATTCACGCGCGCCCCGGGCTTGGTGGGCCTTCTTCTCGTCTACGTGGGGATTCTTCTCGTGTCCCTTCCGCCGACGTTGCTCGAAGCCGGGCGGTACAAGAGCGACCGTGCGGCACGGGGCTACCTTCGCGCACAAGGCACCGAATCGGCACGCGAGGCAGCACGTGCGGCGGAGCTGAACCGCACGGCGTTCAGACCGACGTGGTGGATCACCCTGGGGTTCTTCGTGGTCATGATGGTCACCGCCGGACTCGCGGTCCTCATCGTTGGTGAGCTCGGACTCGCCCTCGCGACTGGAGCGGCGTTGGGTGGTGGTGTCCTCATTCTCTGGCGGTTTCGTCACGAGACTCTGGCGGCGGGCAAGTCCACGGCTGCGGCGGCGAGCGCCGGAGCAACAGTCGGTGACATTAGCGCTGATGCGGCGCGTGAGCACCTCGAGGAGTTGCTGGATGCGGCGGACGCGGGTCGGCCCGCTGTGGTCATCCGCGACAAGCGTCGAGTTGCGGCCGTCGATGCCGATCGACTGGTGCAGTTCCTGACCCGCCATCATCCGGCCGGCGTCCAGGCTGGGGCGGATGGCGATGGGTGGAGCATCGTCCTGCCAGGCACCCCGGTCGCTGCTGATGGCGCAACCATCGACGAGGCGGTTGAGGAGATGATCGACGTATTGCGTGACTACGCCGAGGCCTGGATCGAGCGTTTCCGACTCGCCCCGAACCACGAGGACAACTGGTGGCTCGTGCAGATCGGCACGCTCGCTTCCGATGACATCATTCGCGACTGGCTGCTGGCTGCATGAAGGCGACGAGCGGCGCTGCCGAGCCGCCGGCATAGCCGACGCCCGAGCCCGCAGGGCGTCCGTCGATCTGCCGTCCGGACGGCCCGCACAGCTCGTGGCCGGATCCGGCCACGGGTGTTGCCCGCGTCACATCCGTCGTGCTTCAATCGCCGCGACTTGAATCGATAAAACACCCTCCGGAGGAGAGTCGTGCCGATGTCCCACCAGGACGCTCGACCACCCGTACGCCGTGTGCTGACCGCGCTCGCGCTCGCGATGACGCTGATCTTCGCCGCGTTCGCGGGAGCCGCGTCCGCTGCGACCAGCGCAGCCACCAGCACCACGCTGACCAGCACAAACAGCGCGTCGGTCGAGCTCACCGACCTCGAGGTCGAGAAGAAGCCCGAGCCGATCGGCATCGACGTCGACGAGCCGCGCTTCAGCTGGGTGATCGACACCGACGCGCGCGACGTCACGCAGACCTCCTACCGCCTCCGCCTCGCGACCCGCGCCGACGCGCTCACCGGCGCAGGCGACGGCGACGTCGACGCACTCATGTGGGACAGCGGCACGGTCGACTCCGATGCGTCCGCGAACGTCGCCTACACCGGACCCGCGCTCGACCCCGCGACCGCGTACCACTGGCGGGTCGACGTCGTCACGAGCGCCGGCAAGGCGCACGCGGCCAGCACCTTCCGTACCGGCCTCGACAGCGACGCCGACTGGGCCGGCGCGGCGTGGATCGGCAACGCCCGCGGCGGCGACGCCGACCCGCTCGACATGAGCGGCGCGTCGTGGATCTGGTCGTCCGACGCGACCACCGGGGGAGCACCGGCCGAGGACCGGGCGTTCCGCTCCGCCTGGACCGCGCCCGACGGCAAGACGGCCACGAAGGCGGAGATCCTCATCACCGCCGACGACTCGTACACGCTCTGGCTGAACGGCGAGCAGATCGGCCAGACCGTGCCGGAGGACAACGGGTGGCAGAAGTCCCGCCTGTTCGAAGCGGCGCTGCAGCCCGACCGCAACGTGATCGCGGTCCGCACGACCAACGGCCCCGGCTCGCCCGCCGGCCTGATCGCGAAGGTCCGCACCACCTGGTCCGACGGCTCCACATCCGTCGCGACCACCGACGGCAGCTGGAAGGTCGCGGCGCAGATCCCGTCCGGCTTCCAGGATCCGGCGTTCGACGACAGCGCCTGGGAGTCCGCGAAGCAGCTCGCCACGTACGGCTCCGGGCCGTGGGGGAGCGGCGTGCGCCCGCCGGCCGACGAGGTCGCGCCGGCGCCGCTGCTGCGCAAGGAGTTCGAGGTCGGAGACGACCTGAAGGCCGCCACCCTGTACGTCGCGGCCGGCGGCTACGCCGACGTGACCCTCAACGGCGCCCCGATCAGCGACGACGTGCTGTCGCCCGGCTACACCGACTACGACGACCACGTGCAGTACGTCGGCACCGACCTCACCGACCAGCTCGAGCCCGGCGCGAACGCGCTCGGCATGGAGCTCGGTCGCGGGTTCTACGGCATGACCGGCGGCAACGTCTGGCGCTGGGAGTCGCCGCCGTGGCACGACGAGCCGGTCGTCCGGGGCGTCCTGCGCCTGGAGTACGCCGACGGCAGCACCGAGGACGTCGTCACCGACGACTCGTGGACGATCCACGACGGCCCGACGGTCTTCGACGACCTGTACGCCGGCGAGACGTACGACGCGCGGCTGGTCCAGGACGGCTTCGACACGGTCGGGTTCGCCGACGACGCCTGGATGGCGGCGAGCGAGGTCGACGGGCCGAAGGGCGAGCTCGTCAACCAGCGCCAGCAGCCGATCCGCGTGACCGAGGAGCTTCCGGCGACCGAGATCACCGAGCCGGCCGACGGCGTGTACGTCGTGAAGTTCCCGCGGGTGCTCGCAGGCTGGGTCCAGTTCGACGTCAAGGGGCCTGCCGGGACGACGATCCGCGCGCAGTACGGCGAGAAGCTGCTGAGCAACGGCCGCCCGAACTTCTCCAACAACGGCGGCTTCCAGTCCGGCTTCCAGACGGACCGCTTCATCCTCGCCGGGACGGGTGAGAAGGAGTCGTGGGAGTCGCGGTTCTCGTACAAGGGCTTCCAGTACATCGAGGTCACCGGCTGGCCCGGCGACGACGCGCCGCCGCTGAGCGCGTTCACCGCGAAGGCCGTGCACACCGACGCGGCGGAGACCGGGTCGTTCGACAGCTCGAGCCCGGTGATGAACGATGTGCACCGCGCCGTCGTCGACACGCTGAAGAACAACATCCACGGCATCCCGACCGACACCCCGATGTTCGAGAAGAACGGCTGGACCGGTGATGCGGCCGTCGGCGCCGAGATGTTCATGATGAACCTCGACACCCACGAGCTGTTCGCCAAGTGGGTCGGCGACATGAACGACAGCCGCGACGAGAACGGCGCGCCGTACGTGATCGCGCCGAGCTCGGGCGACTGGGGCCAGTGGGGCGTCAACACCCCGTGGCACTCGGCGTACGTGATGATCCCGTGGTGGCTCTACCAGTACGGCGGCGACGACCGCGTCGTGAGCCGCTACTACGACGGGATGAAGACCTACGTCGACCTGGAGTTCGGCCGCTCCGACGGCGGGCTCGTCACGAACCCGCGGCTCGGCGACTGGGTGAGCCCCGAGGCGAGCCCCGCCGGCGGGAACGCGCCGGAGGACACGCGGGTCTCGAACACCGCCTACCTGTACGCGATGCTCACCACGATGGAGCGCACGGCGAAGCACCTCGGCAAGGACGCGGACGCCGAGGCGTTCGCGGAGCACGCGGCCGTCGTCAAGGACACGTTCAACGACCGCTTCCTTGACACCGACGCCGGCTCCTACCGCGGCAACGGCGACCGTGGCTACCGCCAGACGCACAACGTCCTGGCGCTCGCGTTCGGCCTGGCGCCCGACGAGGAGACCGCCGACGCGGTCGCCGCCAGCATCGTCGCCGACGTGAAGGCCAAGAACATGCACCTCAACACCGGGGTGCTCGGCACGAAGTACCTGCTGCCGGTCCTGACCGACCACGGGTACGCCGACGTCGCCTACCAGCTCGCCACGCAGACCTCGTACCCGAGCTGGGGCTACATGACGGAGAACGGCGGCACCACGATGTGGGAGCACTGGTCGCTCGATGCGCGCTCCCGCGGCCACTACTTCCTCGGCACGGTCGACGACTGGTTCTACCACGACGTCGCCGGGATCACCCCGTCCGAGGACACCGGGTACCGCGACGTGACCGTCGCGCCCGCGGTGACGAAGCAGATGGACTGGGCGCGCGCGAGCACGCAGACGCCGTACGGTCCGGTGCGCAGCGACTGGCGCAGCGAGGGCGACCGGTTGTCGATGAAGGTCGACGTGCCGGTCGGCTCGACGGCGACGGTCCGGATCCCCGCGCAGAACGTGTGGGCCGTGACCGAGAGCGGCACCCCGGTGGCGCAGGCCGACGGCGTTCACGACGTCGCGTACGCCGGCGGTGACGTGGTCGTCGAGGTCGGGTCCGGATCGTACGCGTTCCTCTCCGACGCGCAGGCCGGTCTCGTCGGTGATGCGAAGGAGCAGGTGTCCGCGCTGCGTGCCGCCCTCGACGACGTCCACGTCACCGGGCTGCGGCGGATCGCGCTGGCGCTGGCGAAGGCGCAGGCGCTGGTCGCGGACCACGCGTCCGGCCGTGCGCTCGACCTCGCCCGCGCCGACAAGGACGACCGGTCCGCCGACGCGCTGCTGATCGCTCACCGCAACGTCGAGCGGATCGGCGACACGATCCGACTGCTCGGCCTGTCGGATGCCGAGGAGCAGTCGCTGCGCGCGTCCGAGCAGGCTGCGCGCGATGCGCTCGCGGTCGCGGTCGCGGACCTGTTGTCGGTCTCGGTCGCCGCGGCCGGGCCGGACGAGCCCGTACGCCCGGGTGACCGTGCGCCGATCATGGTCACGGCGGACAACGGCGGCGACCGGCAGGTCCGCGACGTGACCGCGTCCGTCACCGGTCTCCCCGAGGGTTGGGAGCAGGTCGCGCCGACGGACATCGCGACGAAGCTCCGCGGCGGAGCGCAGGCCGACGGCACGGTCGAGGTCGTCGTCAGTGAGGACCAGAGCCCGGCCACCGTCAAGGGGGCGGCACGGGTCGCGTTCACGGTCGCGGGGGCGCACCTGGAGATCAGCGCGCCGTTCCAGGTCGAGGTCGTCTCGGCGATCTCCGTCGAGGACGTCACGGTCACGCCGGGGGAGACGCGTCCGGGGTCGGCGGTCACCGTGACCGCGCAGGTGCGCAACGTCGGCAGCGTTGCGGTCTCGGGTAGCGCGGAGGTCCGCGTACCCGACGCCTGGACCGCTCCCGACGCCGTCGACGTCGAGGTGCCGGCGGGCGGGTCGACCCAGGTGAGTGTGGACGTCACCGTCCCGCGCGACACGGTCCGAGCACAGGCCGAGCACGAGCTGGCGGTCGCGTTCGTACGGGGCGGCGAGGACGTCGCGACCGGTTCGGGGACGGCGACCGTGAGCATCGACGCCGACGTGTCCGACGCGATCGACCACGTCGACCTCGGTGACGGCGCGTCGGAGCAGGCGCACGCGCTGACCGCCTCGCCGTCGTCGGGCACGAGCTACGAGGCCGGCGTCACGCGCCGGTACGCGGGACACCTGACCCCGTTCTCGCACTTCGAGTTCGACATGGCCGTCGAGGCGGGGGAGCCGTTCGTGCTGCGGGTGACGGAGACGTACGACCGGGCGCAGACGAAGCGCTACAAGGTCTACGTCGACGGCGAGGAGGTGCTGTTCCGGACGTACGAGCACGCGTCCGGCGCGGGCACGGAGACGTACGAGTTCGTGGTGCCGGCCGAGCACGCCGCGGCCGACGGGACGGTACGGGTGACGTTCGAGAACCAGGACGACCCCGCGTACTACGACCCGTCGATCGCCGACGTCTGGACGCGGCCTCTGGGGTAGGGGCGGTGTCGCCGGCGCTCTAGACGAAGCCTTCGTCGACGAGGACGCAGTGGTCCTCCGTGATGACGTGCGCTTGTCCGGAGCCGCCGGCGACCCGGCTCCAGCTCTCCACGAACAGCCGCGACCGGTGGACCGAGATCGAGAACCCGCCGTACATGCCGGGGTAGGGGAACCACAGCGTCTCCAGCCCCTCGACCTCCACGACCTCGGTGGGGACGGGGCGGTACCGGACCGGTTCGAGCGACGCCGTACGGCTCGCGATCAGCTCGGTCAGGTGACGGTCCCAGGCCTCGTAGCGCCGCCGGTCGCGAGTCCCGTCCCGTGTGGTCTCGAGGGCCGCGACCAGGTGGGCGTGGCCGCGGTCCCTCGCGATGTCCACCGCGCGATCGCCCGCGGCGGTCCGCAGCGAACGCCACGCACCCATCGCGACGAGCCGCTCGACCACGGCCACGGGCGCGCCGTGCCACGCCGCCTGATGGAGTGCCGTGAACCAGCTGCTGCCGTCGACGCGCCAGCGGTTCGGTCCGAGCCACGGAGACGACTCCAGCAGCGAGAGGACCGAGTCCCACGCGCCCGACCTCGCCGCGTCGGCGAGCCGGTTCGCATCGCTGACCAGCTCGGGCTTCAGCAGCGACGGATCGACGACGCCCGGCCACTCGGTGATTCCTGCGCTCGCACTCTCCACGGCTGCACCCTTGCACACGCAAGGGAGCCGGCGAGGGTGGCCGGGACACGAGCCCGGCCACCCTCGCGGCTACGACACCGCGGTCACGGTGTGTCGAGCTCCGGCGGCAGCGAGCGCCGCTCGGCGGGCACCGTTCCCTCCGGGACCTCCGCCGCCTCCGGCAGCAGGTCGCCGAGACCGGGCCACGTCGGCCGCGGCAGCACGAGCCCCGGCAGGTCGAACCGCGAACGACGCAGGTCCAGCGTGTACGTGGAGGCCGTCGAGTCGACGGTGCTGACCCGTCCGCGGACCGCCCCCAGCACGATCACACCCAGGCGGTGGCCCTTCTCCACGATCGCGTCGTCGGGGTCGAGCGTGACGGTGACGTCGTGCGTCCCGGCGCCGTCGAGACGTGCCCAACCGCGTCCGAGGATCTGCAGCGGCGTCGTGCCGATGTTGCGCTCCATCGTGAAGTAGCAGGCGTCGTCGCTCGCGGTCGACTGGCCCACGCAGGTCTCGACGTCGGTGGTGCGCGCCCCGTCCCCGCTGGTGAGGACACGCTCGTCCTCGCCGTAGTCGACGAGCATCACACCGACCTGACCCGTCGGCACCTGGGTGCTCACCCGGATCTTCGCGACCATCGAGCCCGACAGCCGCGCCTCCCGCAGCAGCGGGGACGTCGCGTACAGCAGGCGGTTCTCGCTGTCGCCCTCGACGACGGCGGTGTTCTCGCGCTGCCCGGGATCGTTGACCCAGCTCTGGGACGTGGCGCCGCCCCACCCGGGAAGCAGACCGAGCTCGCCGTCGGCCCGCGGGCGCAGGGGCGTCCTGGTCAGCCTGACGGGCCATCTGGAGGAGTCGACCCACTCGTTCGGCTCGGTCTCGACGCGGACCCGCGGCTCGGCGAGGATGCCGTTGCGGATGCCCATCAGCTCGTGGTCGAACCAGCGGTGCAGCGTCGGCACCCACGTGTCGCGCTCGACGTCGAAGGGGTCGACGTGCCCGACGCGGCTGAGCCACATCTTGCGGGTCACCCCGGCCTCGCCGAGGGCCTTCCACCACGTGGAGAAGTGCCGCGTCTTGACGTTCGTGTCCTGCAGACCGTGGTAGATGAACACGCTGGCCTCGACGTTCTCGGCGTTGCGCTCCGCGGACTCGCGGTAGTCGCGCTCGTCCCAGAAGGCATTGTGCTCGCCGGTCTCGTCGGCGTCCTCGGCGTCCATCGCGTCGAGGATCGCCGAGCAGTCCTGCGGGAACGTACGGTCGGTCATCACGCGCGACGCCAGCCCGCTGGAGTAGTCCCAGCTGTACGGGAGGCCCTGCGACCGGGTGTAGTCGTACCACGAGCTGATCGCGCTGATCGGCACGATCGTCTCCAGTCCCTCCACGCCGGTCGCGGCGACGCCGTTGGCGAGGGTGCCGTCGTAGCTCTTGCCGATCATCGCGGTCTTGCCGGTCGACCAGTCGGCGCGGACCGGCTGGCCGTCGGCGTCGACTGCCTCGGCGTTGCCGTTCAGCCACTCGACGACGGCCTGGATCGAGCCGATGTCGGAATCACCGCCGGTGTCGACGCAGCCGGTGGAGCGGGCCGTACCGGCGACGTCGGCCGCGATGTAGGCGTAGCCGCGCGGCACGAAGTAGTTGTCGTAGAAGAGCGGGAACTGCTCGAGGTTGCCCTCGGCGTCGTAGCTCTTGCGCTCGGACTCGTTCCCGCGACCGATGCTCGTGTAGTACGGGCTGGCGTCCATGATGACGGGCACGTCGACGCCTCGGTCGTCGAGCTCGCTCGGCCGGACGATGTCGACGGCGACCTTGTCGGCCGCGCCGTCGCCGTCGTAGTCGTCCGCGAGGACCCAGACGGTCTCGCGGATCGCGTCGGCGTAGCTGTAGACGGGGGAGGAGACGCCGCCGGAAAGCACGTAGGGGTGGGGATCCGGCTTGGCGGAGGCCGTCCCCGCCGAGCCGGCGACGAGACCGGCCCCGACCAGCAGGGCGGCGAGGGCGGTGAGGAGGGTGTGGGATCTGGGCTTTCGCGGAGCGCGTGGAGGAGCATGCATGGCGGCACTATTCACCAGGAAGAGAATCGCCGCACGTCGAACCGCGCGCACACGCGTGACGCCGGGCGTGAAGGACCCGCCGCCGCAGGACGAACATCGCGTGAACGCAACCGGTCCCCGATCCCGCGCCGAGCCCGACGGACTGCGCTGGATCCCCGCCGCCGCAACGGATCCCGCAGTGTCACCGCCGGTCGATCGCCCGCGTCACACGTGTCCGTACCGACTTGCGGGCACACCCGGACCCCGACACGATCCGAGCGTCAGCGTGAAACTCACCCTGGGAGGAACCCCGATGGTTCGATCGCTCACACGCATCGCCGCAGCCCTTGCGCTGCTCCTGTCCACCGCCGTCATCGGCCTCGTCGGAACGGCCGCGCCCGCGTCCGCCGACGGCTGCTACACCTGGTCGCGCACCCTCGCGCAGGGCTCGAGCGGCTCCGACGTCCGCCAGCTACAGATCCGCGTCTCCGGCTACCCCGCGTACGGCGCCGTGCTCGCACTCGACGGCAGCTACGGCCCCGCCACGAAGGCGGCGGTCAAACGGTTCCAGCAGGCGTACGGACTGACCGCCGACGGCATCGCCGGCCCCCAGACGTACTCCAAGCTCTACGCGCTGCAGGACAACGACTGCACGCCCGCCAACTTCAGCTACGGCGAGCTCAACCGCTGCAACAGCTCCTGGTCCGGTGGCGCCGTCTCGGCGTCGACGGCGAAGGCGAACGCGCTCGTCACGATGTGGAAGCTCCAAGCCCTGCGGCACGCGCTCGGCGACCGGGCGATCTACGTGAACAGCGGATTCCGCAGCTACTCCTGCAACTCCGCGGTGGGCGGATCGTCGAACAGCCGCCATCTCTACGGCGACGCGGCGGACCTGGCCGCGGGGTCGCACGGCTTCTGCACGATCGCGAAGCGGGCCCGCTACCACGGGTTCAACATGATCCTCGGCCCCGGCTACCCGAACCACAACGACCACGTCCACCTCGCCGCGCCGTCGTCGCGCTACTGGTCCGCGTCGACCTGCGGGATCTGACCGCCCGGACGCGTCGTCCCGTCGGTACGCTCGGCGGGACGACCGTCCGGACGTACGACTCCGGCCGATTCCCACCCGCGCCGGCCTCACAGGCGGGGAATCGTACGTCCGCGTGGTCGTCGCGACGCCAGCACGTCTCAGAAGTCGTCGATCACGAGCTTCTTCATGCCCATCATGTGCTCGAACGCCTGCGGGCGTGCCATCAGCTCGGCCATGTTCGCGGGGACGATCTGCCAGCTCACGCCGTAGGGGTCCTTGGCCCACCCGCACTGCTCGGCCTCGGGGACGGCCGACAGCGCGTCCCAGAGCCGGTCGATCTCGGCCTGGTCGTCGCACTGCACCTCGAGCGAGACGCCCTCGCCGAACCCGAAATCGTGGTCGGCGCCGTAGTCGGACGCCATCAGCCACTGGTCGCCGATCCGCAGCTCGCCGTACGCGAGGGCGTCGGCACTCGCCGGTCCGGTCGGGACGCCGTAGGGCGAGCGGTTGCCGACCTCGGTGCCGCCGGGCGTGTCCTCGAACATGTCGACGTAGAAGTCCGCGGCCTCGGCCGCCTTGTCCTGCGCCGCGCCACCGAACATCAGCGCCGGGACGACGAACGGGCGCGGATCGCCTGCGGGGTCGGTGAGCATCAGCTGCCAGTTGACGCCGAAGCGGTCCTCGACCCAGCCGTAGCGCGCAGCGAACGGGTACTCGCCGAGCTCCATCCGCACGAGCCCGCCGTCGGCCAGCGCAGCCCAGGTCGCATCCAGCGCTCGCCGGGCCGCCTCCTGGCCCTCGGCGTTCGCGCCACCGAAGAGCAGCGGGTCGAAGTTCAGCATGAACGAGATCGCCGGCGTCGGCCGGAACTCCGGGCCGGCGTTGATCAGGGTCAGCCGCGTCCCCGACACCACGACCGCGACGGTGAGCGCAGCGCCGGCAAGGTCGTGCTGGAAGTCCTCCAGCCCTTCCTCGGGATAGCGCGCCTCGACCTCGTACGTCGTGTCGGGCAGCGCGTCGGCGTAGAACCGGCCGGCCTCCTCGGCGTTGCCGTTGCACCAGATGTTCGGGACGATCCTCTGCCGGATACCGGTCATGCTGCTCATGGTTGCCTCCGCTGGCCCAGGTCTGCAAGGCGGTCGGTCCGCCCACCCGTACGACCGGGGCCGGGCGGCGATCTCATCGGCGGACGTCCGCCCCTGTGGACAACGGGCGCGGGACGTCGCCGTGCGCGCCTACGCTGCCGGACCATGACGATCCTCAACCGCGGCGCGTACGACGCCGGACTGCTGCTCGACGACACGTACATCCCCGGCTCGATCGCGGCGAGACGGGCCCGCGCGGACGACCCGCACGTCGCCCCGCTGAACGCCCTCGCGCGCGACATCGGCGAGCGGCTCGACGAGCACGTGCCGCAGCTCGACCCGGAGAGCGGAGGGACCAAGGCGCGCGTCCTGCTGCTGCAGCGCGACCCGTACGAGGTCGCGGCGATCGGGACCCGGATGATCAGCCGGCACAACAACGACCGCACCGACGGCAACACGTTCGCGGCCTGCGAAGAGGCTGGCCTTGCTTACGCCGACACGCTGCACTGGAACGTGATCCCGTGGTGGGCGCAGGACCCCGCGAAGGCCGTCGGCGGCAAGGACCGGTCGGTCGCAGGGGAGGCGCGGCGGGCGGCGCCGTACCTCCGTCAGACCCTCGATCTGCTCCCGAACCTCGACACCGTCGTCCTCCTCGGCAACCAGGCGCGTACGGCGTGGGCTCGCGCCGCCGGTGCGCTCCCCGAGCTCGAGGACGGCCTGCGGGTGCTGGCGTGTCCGCACCCGAGCCCGCGGGCGTGGAGCCTCACGAACGCGGGCACGGGTGAGAAGAACGGCGAGATCACCCTGCGCGTGCTGCGCGAGGCGGCCGGTGCGGGGGTCACGCCTCCGGTTCGAGCTGTCGGTTCTGGGCGGTGATCCAGGCGTCGACACCGGCCCACTGGTCGAAGAGCCACGCAGCGCGGCTGACGCCGTCGGGCGGCAGGTCGCCGGACGACGTCAGCCATCCGCCGAGCGTGATCGTCTTGTCCATCGGGAGCTCGCGCCAGATGTCCTTCAGCGTGACCAGCCGCTCCAGCCCGGTGTGCGCGACCACGAGGACGGAGGCCTGCGGGGCGGCGTCGAGCGCGGTCGCGAACCCGCCGGCGTGGGGCGCCATCACGTTCGGCATCGCCTTGGCGCGGACGGCGAGGGCCTCCTGCCCGCCGTCGCGGAGCGCCGCGATCCGTGCGGTCCGGCGACGGGGGGTCACGTTGCCGCCCTCGTGGAAGAGCACCAGGGCGTCCTGCGGGCCCATGTCCGCCGCGACGCGAGCGATGGTCTCGCGGGTCGACGGCTGGCCCGGCCGGCGACGCCGGGCCGGGGTGACGAACGCCGAGGGCAGCCGGTGGAGCAGCACGTCGATCGCGGGATCCCACTGCAGCGTGTCCTTGAGGACGATCGCCGGGACGCGGTCGTGCTCGGCGAGCAGCCAGTTCACGAGGATGAAGGAGTCCCCGGGACCGGCGTGCCGGCTCACGACGACCAGCGGCGCGTCGGGGAGCGGTACGTCGTCGGCTCCGGTGCCGTCGCCGACGTCGGCGATGATCCGCAGCCGCAACGTCCACCGCGCCTGCCAGAAGAACAGCGCGAGCATCCGGCGCATCAGGGCGACGTGCGCCCTGCGGCACCACGGTTGCCGCATCGCCAGCCCGAAGCCGGACGCGACCCACAGGCCGAAGAGCGCGACGAGCGCGGCGGCGTCCCACACGATGTAGAACGCCAGCATCCACAGCGCCCGGACGACCCGCAGCCGGCCGGGCAGCACCCAGGTCAGCGCCGCGCCGACCACGAGCGCGAACATCAGCGTGGTGGGGACGACCACGATCGCGAGCAGCACGACCAGCGGCGCCAGCACGAGGCGGCGTACGAGCAGGGGAGGAGGTGCCATCACCGACTCCTGGTGAGGTAGTCGCGCGCACTCGCGTACGCCCGCTGGATCCGCAGCTCCGTCGTGTCCATGCGACGGAACGCGCCCAGCCGCTCGTCTCCGGGCAGCGCACCGCCGGTCGGCAGCACGTGCACGGTGACGTCGTCAGGGGTGTCCTCGAGCTCGCGGAAGAAGCGGTGCCGGCGTGCGATCTCGAAGCTCACCCGGGCGACGTCCGCCGGTGTTCGCGGCGCCGTGAGGGGCTCCTCGATCCGGCCGACCTGCAGCACGTAGACGGTGGTCGCACCCCGGCGCACGGCCTCGCCGAGCGGGATCGAGTCGACCAGCCCGCCGTCGAGGAAGTGCTCGTCGCCGATCCGCGTCGGCGGGAGCGCGCCCGGCACGGACGCCGACGCGAGGACGGCCTCCACCAGCGGTCCCGAGTCGAACCACGTTTCTCGGGAGCGCTCGATCGACGCGGCCGACACCACGAGCGGCACCTCCAGCGCCTCGAAGGTGTCGCGGCCCTGCGCCGCATCCCTGATCAGGTCCCGCAGCGGTTCGGGGTCGTAGAGGTGGATGCGCGACCGGGCGGCACGTCGCAGCTGGCGGTACCACGGGTCGCCGTACACCGCGCCGGCCGCTCGCGACGACCACGCCTCGGTGAGCCGGTCGATCACGGACGGCTCCGGCTCCGCGGCTACGGCTACGCCGGTGATGGCGCCGATGGACGTCCCCACCACGACATCGGGCCGGACGCCGGTCTCGAACAGGGCCTTGAGCATCCCTACGTGGACGGCGCCGCGGACCCCGCCGCCACCGAGTACGAAGCCGATCGTCACGGACGTCATGCTCTCACGGCGATCGCACGATCGAGGCGCGGTCCGTCGTACGACAGACTGGGGGCATGCTGATCGCCGAGGACCTCCTTCTGCTCGCCTACGACGACGAGAGCGGCAAGGCGCAGTCCGACGCGTACCACCTCGACTACCGGCTCGCCGGCGCGCTGCTGATCGAGCTGGCGCTGGATGGGCGGGTCGACGTCGTGCGGGAGGACGGACCTGTCGTCGCCGAGTCCGGCGGCACGCGCGTGAAGGCCGGCCGCGTCGTGGTCGTCGATGCCGCCCCCACCGGCAGTGCGGTGCTCGACGACGCGCTCGTACGGGTCGCCGAGAAGCCGCGCAAGCCGAAGGACCTCATCAGCCCGCTCGGCAAGGGTCTCCGCGACCGGCTGCTCGCGGACCTGGCGGAGCGCGGCGTGCTGCGGCGCGAGGAGCTGCGTGTGCGGGGGATCTTCCCGACCACGCGGTGGCCGGCCGAGGACTCCTCGCACGAGGTCCGCGTGCGCGAGGAGTGCGTCGCCGTGCTGCTCGACGGCGCGGAGCCGTCACCGCGGACGGCGGCCCTGATCTCCGTCGCCGGTGAGGGCAGCGTCGCTCACCTCGTGCCGCGCGACCAGCGTAAGGCGGCCAAGGCGCGGGCGGAGGAGATCGCTGAGAGCTCCTGGGCGGGCGACGCGGTGAAGAAGGCGGTCGACGAGATCACGGCGGCGGTGATGGTCGCGGTGTTCGTCCCGGTGATCGCGACCGGCGCGACCTGATCACACCTGCACGAGATGCTCGTCGGTGGCACCCGGTACGGCGGACAGCGGGATCGATCGGTCGAAGGTGGCCAGCCGGCCGCCGCGCGCGACCGCCGCGGCCAGGAGGTAGAGGTCGGTCACCTGACGGGGGCCGTGGATCCGTGTGCTCTCGATGAACGCTCCGTCGAGCAGGCTGCGGTCGTTCGCCCAGAACTCGTGGTGCTCGGTCGCGCAGGCGCGGGCCAGCGATGCGATGGCGTGGGAGGCCGGCACCGGACTCGGGTAGCGCGGCTGACCGATGATGCGGGCGAACCCGTTTCTGGGTGATCGGGCAGGAGGCCCATCCGTAGCCGATCTCGGTCGTCAACCAGGCCCGCGCGCGTGCATGGTCGGCGTGATCGCGGTCGAGGAGGGCGAGGAGCACGTTGACGTCGAGCAGCGCCCTCACTCGCCGATCTCCTCGCGGAGCTCGTCGAGCAGGCGGTTCGAGACGACCTCGCCGCGGTGCGGGAGCGGGGCGAAGCCGAAGAACTCGTCGTCGGGCTGATTCGCGTCGCCACGCGTGAGCGACTCCCGGGCGAGCTCCGAGAGGACGGAGCCGGCGCTGCGCCGGGTGCGGCGGGCACGCTCCTTCACGGCCTGAAGGACATCGTCGTCGATGTCGAGCGTGGTACGCATACCCCGCTGGGAGAAGCGGTCGCGACGCGCCGAGTCCGACCGGGCGCGGAGGGCGCTGGACGAGGTTGCGCAGGCGACCACGCGCACGTGATTCGAACAGATGTGTCAGTAGCGCCTCCTACGGTCGTGGCATCCACTCCGACCGCGAGGAGATCTCATGCCGAGCCGCGCCACCAAGGAACGTATGGCCCTCAGCGTCCGCGACCGCATCGACGAGTTCGGCTGGGCGATCCAGCACGTCGGCGACGGCTGCGACGACCCGACGTGCCTCAACCATCATGTCGAGGAGGAGTTCACGTTCGGCTACACCGTCGGCCTGACCCGCTACGACGGGCATCCTGAGCTCATCGTCTGCGGTCTCCGTGCCGAGCCGGCGGCGCGCATCCTCAATCAGCTCGGCGACGAGGTGCGCGAGGGACGGCGGTTCGTCCACGGGGACGAGATCGCCCTCTCCGCGCCGTACCGCGGGAGGCTGATCGACGTCGCCGACTCGTCACGCGAACTCATCTGGGCCAACGTGCTCTACCAACCCGGGACGTCCGCCGATCCCGGCGCTGCAGCTCGTGTGGCCGGACCAGCAGAACCGCCTTCCCGGCGAGCCCGGGTCCGAGCACTGCGAGGAGCACCAGCCGCTCCTCGGGCCCTGGTGACCCACGCGCGTGTCCCCGCCGTACGGCGTGGCGCGGTCCGCTGCCCGAGCTCGGCTCGCCGCGCTGTGCGGAAGGACGAGGACACACGGCACGCCCTGGATGGATGATGTCGATCTCGGTGATCCGGTCGGAGAAGTCACGGCGGGTGACCACCATCTCGGTGATCACCCGCCGGAGAGTGCCGTGCTCGTCAGAGCGCCGGGTAGGCGCGCGGCCGGTCGAGGCCGCGCTCGGCCATCAGGTCCCGCACCCGGTTCGGGTAGTCGGTGATGATGCCGTCCACCCCCATGTCCATCAGCGCGGCGACCGTCGGCATGTCGTCGCACGTCCACGGGACGACGTCCAGGCCGCGGTGGTGCGCGTCGCGGACCATCCGCTCAGTCACGTAGAACTCGAATCCCTGCTGGTCGACCGTGCCGTTCTGCGGGAAGCCGTAGTTCGGCGAGAGCGTCGTCACGCCGTCGATGGACGCGGCGGCGCGGACGAAGTCGCCCCCGAAGTCGTCGGCGTCGATGCCGCCGAGCCACGGTGAGGCGCCGGGCTGTCCGACCTGGAGGAAGTCGTAGTTCGTCAGGGCCACGAGCGGCAGTCGGGGTGAGATCCGGTGCATCAGCTTGAGCGCGCCCCAGTCGAACGACTGGATCGTGACGAGTCGGCTCAGGCCCGACCGACGGATCTCCTGCGCGACTCGGCGTACGAAGATCGGTCGCGGGGCGGTCTCCTCCGGAGCTCCTGCCTCGACCTTGGTCTCGATGTTGAGCCGAACGCCCCACGCGCGCCTCGCCTTGACCAGGTCGAAGACGTCGCTGAGCTCGGCCATCCGGGCGCCGGCGACGACCTCCTGCTGGGGGAAGCCGGGCTTCTGCTGGTAGCCGCAGTCCATGGTCTTGATCTGGGCGAGCGTGAGGTCCTTGATGTACTTCCCGACGTACGGGAACTGGGGGTCGCCGGGCGTGACCGGATCCGTGTCGCGGCAGACGGTGGCGGAGACGCGGCGGTCGTGGGTGACGACGACCTTGCGGTCCTTGGTCACCTGGGTGTCGAGCTCGAGCGTGCTGACACCGAGCGACAGCGCCTTCGCGAAGCCGGCGACCGTCGACTCCGTGGTCATGCCGATCCCGCCGCGGTGGGCCTGGAGGTCGAAGTCGGTACGGACGTGAGGGCCGTGACCGTGGTGGTTGCCATGACCGGAGTGATTGCCGTGCCCGTGGCGGTCCAGGCCGTGGCCGCGGTCGGGTGCCGGGGTGGCGACGGCGCCCGGCGCCGCGGTGAGGACGAGAGCGGTCGACACTGCGGCGACGCAGGTCGCGAGCATGCTGCGCATCGGATCTCCTTCGACGACGAATCTGTCGTCGAGGACGCTAGGGAGCCCGGGGAACGGCGGCGCGAGGCGAGGGTGACGCGACCGTGAACGTTGGCGTACGTGCGTTCCGTGGGGCCTGCCGCTCCGTCCGAGCCCCGTCGCGCTACGCGTGTCCGACCGGGACCACCGTCGGCAGGCCGTCGACCGGGTCCGGGAACACGTGCGCGCTCAGCCCGAACACGTCGGCCAGCATGTCGCGCGTCAGGACCTCGGCGGGGGGACCGGCCGTCACGACGCGGCCGGCGTCGAGCACGACGAGGTGGTCGCTGTAGCGCGCGGCCAGGCTGAGGTCGTGGAGGACGAGGACGACCGTCTTGCCGGCGGTGCGTCGCAGCTCCACGACGACGTCGAGGACCTCCGCCGCGTGGGCGAGGTCGAGGTGCGTGGTCGGCTCGTCGAGGATCATCAGGTCGGTCTGCTGGGCCAGGACCATCGCGATCCATGCTCGCTGGCGCTGTCCGCCCGAGAGCTCGTCGAGCGGGATCTCGCGGAGGTCGGCGACGCCGGTCATCTGCATCGCCTGGTGGGCGATGGCCTCGTCGTCCGCCGACCACTGGCGGTACCACGGCTGGTGCGGCTGCCGCCCGCGTGCCGCGAGGTCGGCGACGGTCATGCCTTCGGGGGCGACCGGGTTCTGGGGGAGCATCGACAGTCTCCGCGCCAGCTCACGGCTGCGCAGGGACGTCAGCGGGGACCCGTCGAGCGTGACCTGGCCGGCGGCGGGCTGCAGCAGCCGGGACAGCACACGGACGAACGTCGACTTCCCGCAGCCGTTCGGTCCGATGATGGTCGTGACCTGTCCGTCCGGGAGCTCCAGGCTCAGGTCCCGCAGCACCGTCCGGGTCCCGTAGCCGGCCGTGATGCGCTCGGCCGCGAGTCGGGTGGTGGTCGTGGTCGCCGAGTCAGACACTGGTCCTCCTGGTGTGCCGGATGACGAGGTAGAGCAGGAAGGGAGCACCGACGACCGCGGTGACGATCCCGACCGGGAGCGGTGTCGGGAGGTTCGCCGAGACGAGGTCGGCTGCGAGCAACAGAGCCGCGCCGAGCAGACCGCCGGCGATCGGAGGCGGTCCGGCGGTGCCGAACAAGCGCATCGCCGCCTGCGGCGCGACGAAGGCGACGAAGCTGATCGGGCCGACGTACGCCGTGGTGACGGCGGCCAGCCCGACGGCGACCAGCAGGGCGAGCGCCTCGGTCCGGATGGGCGGGGTGCCCAGCGCGCCCGCGACGTCGCGCCCGAGCCGCAGAGCCCCGACGTCGCGGCTCAGGATCAGCACTGCGCCCAGTGCGAGTCCGATCACGGGCAGCAGCACAGCCAGGTCGTCGTACCGGGCGGCGTCGAGCGAACCGACGAGCCAGCGGGCGGCCACGGCGGCTGTGTCGAGCTCCGCGCGTGTCAACAGCCAGGTCGTGACCGCGCCGGCGAGCGCGTTGACGGCGATGCCGACGAGGATCAGCCGGACTCCGGAGAACCCCCCGCGCCAGCCGATGGCCAGGATCAGCCCGGTCGTCGCGAGGCCACCGAGGAGTGCTGCCGGCGCGAGGATGCTCGACGCCTGGGTCGGGTCGTCGATCAGACCCGGCTGGGTGAGGATCAGCGTGGCGGTCGCGGCAGCGCCGGCGGTGACGCCGAGGATGTCCGGGCTGGCGATCGGGTTGCGCGTGATGGACTGGGTCAGCCCGCCGGCGCACCCGAGGGCGAAGCCGACCAGCACCGCGACCACAGCCCGACCGAAGCGGTGGTCGAGCACCACGAGCTCCTCGATGCTGTCGCCCGAGCCGGTCAGGGTCGCCCACACCCGGCTCGCCGGGAGGTCGATCGTGCCCGTGAACGTGGACCAGCCGATCAGAACGACGAGCAGAGCGACCAGGCCGGCCGCACACCAGGCCGCGCGTCGACGCAGGTGGATCCCGATGGGACCGACTCCGAGACCGGGCCGCGCTGCGCGGCGGGCGTCCGTCTCACGCGCGCTCACAGGCTCACCAGCCGGCGGCTGCGGGTGATGGCGAGCAGGACCGGCGCCCCGACGATGGCGACGACGATGCCGGCCTCGAGCTCTCCGGGGGGACTGACGACGCGTCCGAGCGTGTCCGAGAGGAGCAGCAGCACCGCACCCGCGAGGCCGGCCAGGGGGACGAGCCAGCGGTAGTCGTGGCCGCAGGTCCGCCGTACGAAGTGGGGCGCGACCAGGCCGAGGAACACGATCGGTCCGCAGAGGGCGGTGGCGCCGCCGCACAGCAACGTCACGCCGGCGATCCCGACGACGCGTGCGGTGACGACCTTCGTGCCGAGCGCCTGGGCGACCTCTTCCCCGAGCGCCAGCTCGTGCAGCGCGATCCCGTTCACGAGCGCCAGTGCCATCCCTGCGGCCAGGAGCGGGAACACCCACGGCCACAAGGCCCGGTCCGGTGCGGCGAGCGACCCCGCCTCCCAGAAGCGAAGGACGTCGAGGGTCTGCTTGTCGAGCAGGATCAGTGCCGTCGTCAGAGCTGTGAGGAGCGCTGCCGTGGTCGTCCCCACCACCGCCAGGGTCACCAGAGCGGAGCCGCGCAGCGAGCCGAGTCCTGCCACGAAGATCAGGATCGATGCGGCGGCGGCGCCGACGAGGGCTGCCGCCACGATCGCGGACGGGGAGGACACCCCGAACGTGAAGACGAGGAGGGCGACACCGAAGCTGGCTCCGCCGTTGACGCCGAAGAGACCCGGGTCCGCCAGCGGGTTGCGGGTGTGGCCCTGCATCACCGCGCCTGCCATGCCGAGCGCGAGGCCGCACGCGAGCCCGAGGATCGTGCGCGGTACGCGTTGGCTCGTGACGACCGTCGCGTTGTCGGAGTCGACGCCGCCGAAGACCGCACCGAACACCTCGGGCAGGGGGATCGATCGACTCCCGATCGCCAGGCTGAGCATCAGGGCGACGAGCAGCGCGACCACCAGACCGGCAGCGACCGAGGCCACCCGGCGCCCGCGGGAGCGTGTCGGAGGCCGGGTCGCAACTGACATGGAAGTGAGGTTAGCCTTGCCAACGTCCACGAGAGAAACCGGGCCTGACCCAAGGAGAACACGTGCCCCGACCACACCGCTTGCTCGCCCTCGTCGCCGCCCTCGTCCTCGCACTGTCGCTCGCCGCCTGCGCGAACGACGCGAACGACGATTCCGCGGCCGAGGCGACCGAAGCCAGCACCCGAACGATCGAGGACACCTTCAACGGAACCGTCGAGGGCGTGCCCACCGACCCGCAGCGCGTGGTCGCCCTGTGGCGCACCGGATCGCTGCTCGCCGACATCGGCGTCACGCCGGTCGGCTCCCTCGAGGGCGAGTTCCTCGAGGAGGAGCTCGGCTCCGACCTGTACGCGGACTACGCCGACATCCCGACCGTCGGCACCTTCGAGGGGGTCGACATCGAGAAGGTGATCGAGCTGGACCCCGACCTGATCATCGGCATGGACAACGGCGGCCTCGCGATCGACTACGACGAGCTCTCCGAGATCGCGCCGACGGTCATCCTGAACATCGCCGAGCCGACGGACGTGTGGGACAACTACCCGAAGGTCGCCGACATCGTCGGCAAGTCGACCACGTTCGAGGAGCAGAACGCCGATCTTGACGCCCAGCTCGCCGACATCGCGGCCGAGCACGGGGACGTCGTCGGTGACCTCCAGGTGACGTCGTTCAGCTCGTTCGACGGCACGATCTGGGTCGACACCAGCAAGTCGCTGTCGTACCGCCGGCTCGACGCGGCCGGCTTCGGCTACAACCCCGACTACACCGACGACCCGGAGCGGTACGTCACCGAGCTCTCGATGGAGAACATCGCCAGCTTGGCCGACCAGGACATCATCTTCTACGACGCCACCCTCGAGGGGGAGCCGGCCGCCGGGATCCAGGAGATCCTCGACTCGGCGTCGTTCCAGCGCCTGGACGCCGCGAAGAAGGGGAACGTCTTCCCGCTCACGTCGGGCGTGATCTACACGTTCGCGGGCGCGTTCAGCCAGGTCGAGGACCTGACGGCTGCCGCCGAGGCGTACCAGCCCTGACGCCACGCCGGGTGCCGGGGCGGTTCCCGTCCCGGCACCCGGGTCGTGCGCGACGACCCGTGGGCTCAGACCAGCAGGCGCTGCGCCGCGAACGCCTTCGGTGTCTGGCCGAAGTGGCGTCGGAACGCGAGGATGAAGCCGTTGACGCTGGTGAACCCGATCCGGTGTGCGACGGCCGAGACCATCTGCCCACCGGCCAGGAGCTCGACCGAGGCGTTGAGCCTGGCGCGGGTCCGCCACTCCGAGAACGTGAGACCCGTCTCGGTGACGAACGCTCTCCTGAGCGTCGTCGAGCTGACGAAGTGAGCCTCCGCCCACTGCTCTGCTGTCCGGCGGTCCGCGGGGCCCGCGACGAGTGCCGCTGCGACCGCGGTCGCCGCAGGTGAGCGTGGCTCCGGGAGGGGGAGCGTCAGGGTGCTCGCGGTGAGCGCCGCGTACAGCTCGGGCGACGGCGCGGTGTCGTCGGCCTGGGTACGGAGCCGTGCGAGGAGCAGACTGCGCCCGTGGTCCGACACCGGGACCAGGGCAGGGCCGGCGGCGGGAGGATCGAAGCGGTCGGCGTCGAACCCGATCCCGGCCACCAGGCTGTCGGCATCGAACCGCGCACTGTGCCACGTCCCGGCGGGCAGCCACAGCGCGACGCTGCGGGACAGGTGGTGGGACGCGTCGCCGGCCTGGATGACGGCGTGCCCCAGCGGCGTGTAGAGCAGCTGGTGGAAGTCGTGCACGTGCGGGGCGTGGCCCCAGGCGCCGAAGTCCGGGTCCGAGTGAGGGGCGAGCACCGGATAAGGATAGCCTCACCATACGTCGAGCGCGTCAGGTGCTCACGCGCCCCGCGACGAGCTCGATCCGGCGGTCCGCGCGGCGCACCGTGTCGGGCCGGTGGGCGATCACGATCACCGAACGTGTGCGCGCGGCGCGAGCGAGCGCGTCTTCGACCCTGGCGGCGGTCACCGGGTCGACGTCGGCCGTCGCCTCGTCCAGCACCAGCACTTCGGGGTCGACCAGCGCGGCTCGGACGAGTGCGATGAGCTGGCGCTCGCCGGCCGACACGAGCCGGCCGTGATCACCCACAGGGGTGTCCAGACCGTCGCTCAACGCGCCGAGCCACGACGCGAGGCCGAGCGAGGTCGCCGCGGCGTGCATCCGCCCGTACGGGTCGGCCCCGAGATCGGTCGGCACCATCGCGAGGTTGTCCGCGACCGTGCCGCTGACCAGCACCACCTCCTGCGGGATCAGGACGACCCGGCTCCTCAGAGTGTCGGGGCCGAGGGACGACAACGGAGCGTCGTCGAGCAGGACCGTGCCGACGTCAGGCTGGTAGAGCCCCGCGAGGATCTTGCCGAGGGTGGTCTTGCCCGACCCGGTGCGCCCGACCAGGGCGACACGCTCGCCGGGATGGATCTCGAGATCGACGTCGGTGAGGGCGTCGCGCCCGCCGTAGGCGTACCCGATCTTCCGAGCCTCGAGGACGCCATGTCCGCGGCCGCCGGGCGCCCGGGACTCATCGGGGCAGAGCGGGTCGGGCTCGGTGGCCTCGACCAGGTCGAGCACGCGAGCCAGGTGCGTACGGGCGGCGCGGAGGTCGCCGAGGTGCGCGACCAGCTCCTGTACGTCGCCGAAGGCGTTGCGCGCCGCGAGCAGGAACACGACGGCGCCTCCGACGCTCAGCCACCCTGCGGCCGTCCCGCCGGCCGCGAGAGCGATGAGCACCACGACGAGCAGCCCGCCCACGGGGCCGAGGGCGACCAGCCACAGGTGGGCGCGCAGCTGTTCGACGCGCGCTCGCAGAAGCCGGTCGTTGTCCGTGGCGAACGTCTCCAGCCGCCGGCCCTGCGCGCCGAGGACCATCAGCTGCTCCCGCGCGGGCAGCGTCTCGGAGAACCGGGCCGAGACCTGTGCCTCGGCGGCGGCGACGGCGGTGAAGGCGGAGGGTGCGCGTGCGAGGAACTGCCGGACCAGGAGCGCCGCACCGAGCGCTGCCAGCACGACGAGGACGAGGGTGAGGAGCCAGGAGTATCCGGCGAGCAGGACGACGGTCAGGAGCACCATCAGACTGCTGTTGACCAGAGCCGGGAGCGTCGCGCCGACGAACTGGGAGAGCGCGGCGATCTCGCCCGTCAGACGACGCACCAGGTCGCCGCTGCGGTGGTTCTCCAGGAACCGGAGCGGCGCTGCGGCAACCCTCCGGTAGGCGTCCTCGCGCAGGTCCCGGACCACGGCCTCCCCGACCCGTACGACGAGGTAGGTGCCGCACCAGGTCGCGGCGAAGCTCACGACGACGAGCACGGTGAGCACGGCCGCGGCCTCCCACACCCTGGCGCGATCACCGGCCAGGATCGCGTCGGTGACCACGCCCGCGAGTGCGAACCCCCCGACACGCGCCCCGGCAGCGGCCACGTTCACGACCGTCGACACGGCGAGCATCGTGCGGTGCCCGCGCAGGTACCGCGCCGACCGGGCGAGCGCGGAGGTCTCGTCCGGCCGGTCCGAGAGTCGCCGTCCTTCACCCACGGGCGACCACCTCCGTCGGATGGAGCTCGACCACGTGATCGGCGCGGCTCCGGACCGCGGGCCGGTGGCCGGCGAAGAGGACGACCCGGTCGTCCGTCCGCGCGCGCAGCCGGTCGAGCAGCAGATGCTCGGTCTCCTCGTCGAGGGCCGAGGTGACGTCGTCGAGCAGGAGGACCGGGGTGTCGCGGAGCAGCGCCCGCGCCAGGGCGAGCCGTTGGCGCTCGCCGCCCGACAAGGTCGACCCGCGTTCGCCGACGACGGTGTCGAGCCCGTCGGGGAGCGCCTCGAGGACGACGTCGAAGGCAGCAGTCCGGCAGACCTCCCGGAGGCGCGCGTCCGACGGTGGCGGGCCGGCGGACGGGTCCGCGGCGAGCAGGAGGTTGTCCCGGACCGTGCCGTGCAGCAGCAGCGGGGCCTGCGGCACGAGCACGATCTGCTCGAACCGCTCGGCAACCGGGATCCTCCCCACCTCCGCGCCACACCAGCGGATTGCGCCGGTGTGGTCGCTGAGGCCGGCGACCGCGCGCAGCAGCGTCGACTTGCCGACGCCCGTGGGCCCGGTCACCAAGCCCCAGTCGCCCGGGGAGAGCGTGAAGGTGACCGGGGCCGCTCCGGCGGCGGCGACGCCGGTCAGCGCCAGAGACGGCGCGTGGTCGGTCGCCGCCCCTGGGGCGGGCGCTCCCGCGGAGTCGCGAGGCCGCCCGAGCTCGAGCACGGCGGTGATCCGCTCGGCGCTCACCCGGGCCGCGCCGAAGTCGCCGAGTCGGGCGACGATCGCGTTCGTCGCCAGCTGCACCGTTCCCATCCAGAGCGTGAAGGTCGTCAGCTGGCCGACGTCCATCCGTCCGTCCAGCGCGGCCAGTCCTCCGACGGCCAGCCCGACGGCGATCCCGGCGAACGGGACGGCCTCGCCGCTGGCCGCCCACAGCGAGCGGATCCGGGCGACGGCGACGATCCGCTCGGTCACGTCCGCGCTGCGGGCGTCGTGCCTGCGGACCAGCGCTGCCTCACCGCCGACGCCTCGCAGCGTCGCGTACGCGGAGGTCAGCTCCTCGACCGTGCGCGTCCTGGAGGCCTGGGCCTGTGCGAACGCCCCGATGCGACGGGCGAATCGCGGTGGCAGGGTGAGGTTGACGACCAGGAGGAGCGCTGCGCAGCCGAGCGCGACGAGCAGCAGACTCGGGTCGATCCCGGCGATCGAGGGCACCAGGACGACCACGGTGGTCCCGATCACCACCCAGGTCGCCAGACCGTGCACCCACACGAGGACCACGTCGACGTCCTCGACAGCACGCGACAGCGTGTCTCCGTACCCGTCGGTCCGGGTCGCGAGCGCGGCGTCGTCGGTGTCCAGGACGACGCCGAGGACGTCCTCGCGCAGACCCGCGGCCAGACGCGCCTCGGCGAGGTTCGACCACATCATCCAGCCGCACAGCCCGGCGAACTCGACCAGCACGACCGTCGCGAGCACCGCGACGTACCACGCGAGCCGATCGGTGCGTCCGTCGGCGACGACCTCCTGGACCGCCCGGCCCAGCAGGTACGGCAGGGCGAGGAACGCGAGCTGACGCACGAACGACGAGACCATCGCGGCTGCGAGCGTGCGACGCGACCGGCGCAGGCAGGCTCGGAGCAGATCGCGACCGGAGGAGGTTTCCACGCGTCGAGAGCGTACGGCCCTGCGCGCAGCGAGCGTCCAACTGTCCGTGCAGGCCATCGAATCCACCGCGCAGCGTGTTTCGCACGAACAGTTGGCCGATGCGGACGCTGGCTTGGACCCGGCGCGGAGGACCCGGCTACCGTCGAGACGTCGATGCCCCCGACCAGGACGAGGACGCATGCCCCGCACCCGCCGAGAGCTCAAGACCTACCCGATCAACGTGCGGCAGCTCGTGGTGAGCAGGGTGCAGGACGTCTCGGCCGGGATGCGCCGGATCACGCTGACCGGCGACCAGCTGCGCGCGTTCACGACCGCCGACGGGATCGCGGTTCCTCCGCTGCGCAACGAGGGCTTCGACGACCACGTCAAGCTGATCGTCCCCGGCCCCGGGCAGGACCGGCCGATCCCACCGGTCCAGGTCGAAGGTCATCTCGACTGGTGGCCACCAGCGGGGCGGCCGACGGCGAAGGACTACACCCCGCGCCGCTGGGACCCCGAGGCGGGCGAGCTCGACCTCGACCTCGTCCGGCACGGGTCGGGGTTCGCCTCGCGGTGGGCGGAGCACGTCCAGCCGGGCGACCCGGCGTACATCGCCGGCCCGAAGGCGTCCGCCCTGCTGCCCGACGGCGTGGACTGGTACCTCGTCGCCGGCGACGAGACCGCGCTGCCGGCGATCGGGCGCCTGCTCGACGAGCTGCCGCCCGGAAGCCGGGCCCAGGTGTTCGTCGAGGTCGAGGACGCCACGCACGAGGTCCCGCTGACGGCCGGGCCGGGTGTCGAGATCACCTGGCTCCACCGCCACGGTGCCCCGGCCGGCACGACCGACCTCCTCGAGCGCGCCATCCGCGACGCGGACTGGTGGGACGGGGAGGTGTACGCCTGGGTGGCTGCCGAGGCGCTCACCCTCAAGCCCATCCGGGCCCACCTCAAGCACGACCGCTCGGTCCCGCGCGACTGCCTCGACATCACCGGCTACTGGCGGCGCACGGTCGGGTCGGAGGCGGCCGAGCCGGGCGCGGCCACCGACGGTGTCGACGACCCCCAGGCGGCTGCGGCGACGCAGCTCGCGCGTCTCCTCGACAGCACGGGGCCGGCCGCGCTCCGGGCCGCGGTGTCCGTCGGCCTCGTCGCACGGCTCGACCGAGGGCCCGCACCGGTGGAGGTCCTCGCGGCCGAGCTCGGGCTGGCCGACGCGCCGCTGCGAGCACTCGTGCGCTATCTCGCGGCGGTCGACGTCGTCGTCCTCGACGACGGTGATCCGGCCGCGACCGGGACGGCGCCGGTCCGTCTCGGTCCTGTCGGCGAGCTCGTCGCGGACGAGGACACCCTGGCCGCGCTCGACCTCGGTGGTGCCCGAGCGCTGCTCGAGCTCTCGCCGGCCGACCTGGTGACGGTGCTGCGGACCGGCGCCGCCGCGCCGCGCTCGCCCGGCCGCCTGGTGACAGACCTGCTGGCCGGCGACCAGGCGAGGGCCGCCGAGCACCGCGCGTTCCGCGGCGGATCGGCGACCTGGTCGTCGCCGTCGATCGCCTCCCACCACGACTGGTCGACGTACCGGGAGATCACCGCGCTCGGCGCAGGTGCTCCCGAGACCGTCAGCACCGTGCTGCACGAGAACGTGAACCTCCGCGCGACCCTCGTCGACCTGCCTTCGGTCCTGCCGGGAGCAGAGGCTGCGGTCGAGGCCTCCGTACGGCCTCGGGTCGACGTTCGCGCGCAGAGCCCGCTGGCCCCGCTGACCGGCGCGGCGGGCGACGCCGTCCTCGTCGTCCACCTGCTCGACCAGCTCGCGGATCCGGACGCAGCCCACCTGCTCGGCGCCTTGCAGGAGCAGCTCGGCGACGCCGACCTCGTCGTCGCCGAGCTGGTGCTCGAGCCGGACGAGGCCACGCACGACCACGACGCCGAGATCGACCTGAAGCTCTGGTCGGCGTTCGGGTCGGGCGTCCGGACGCCGAGTGCGTACGAGGCGCTGTTCGGGGCCGCCGGCCTGCACCCGGTCACGCCGCGTGGCGGACAGGAGCTGGGATGGGACATGCGGCTCTGGGTGCTGCGCGCCGCGCCGGACAGGTGACGGGGGCGTCCTCGGCGCACCCCCGTCAGCGCTCGCCCGACAGCGTCCCTTCGAACGACGCGAGCTCCTGACCGTCGGGATCGCCGCAGGTGGAGTCGACGAAGAACGGCTCGTCGGCGTACGCCGGGTCGATCAGGTAGACCACCGTGCCGGACGCGGCGGTGCCGGGGGCGACCGGAGTCTCGAGGCGACGTGCGTCCGAGGTCTTGACGAGCCGAGGTGCGGCGGCATCCTCGGCGCTGGCAGCCTTCAGCGGTCCCGGGCACGCGGCAGGGTCGAACGCCCGGGCGCCGTCGGCCGGCACCGCCACGGCGTACCGCAGGACCACCCGCAGATCGTCGGGCCGGGCTCCTTCGCACCCGTCGTCGCACCCCTGCCCACCCCAAGGGCCGACGTCGACCAGGGACACCCGCATCGACACTCCCGACTCCCAGGTGTAGATCCCTCCGTCCAAAGGCTGGACGGACGCGTTCGCGGTGTCGTCCCCGTCGTCGGGGACCGGCGGCTTCTCCCCGGACGCCACCGACGCGAGGCGTACGACGGCGGTCTGCGTCAGCGCGGCGTGCGGCCCCTCCGCGGGGGAGCCGAGGTCCACGACGGCCACGGTGAGGAGGTTGTTGTGCAGGCGGACGAACGAGTAGCGGAACCCGAACACGAGCGGGAAGTCACCCGGCCCGACCACGCCCTCCACGGTGACGTTCAGCTGCTCGTCGACGGTCTCGAGCGCGGGATCGTCATCGGTGCGGACGGTCGCGACGACACGCGTCCCCTCGTCGTCGGTCACGTCGACCTCGTCGCACCCCTCGAACGTGTCCCGCAGCGAGCCGAGCGCCTCGGACGCTGCGGAGGCGCTCCCGTACGAGGCGGTCCGACTGATAATGTGCCGCGTGCCGAGGTCGCGTGTCGCCGCGTACTCGATGCCCGCCCGCGCCGTCCGGTCCGCCGGAGCCGTGTCGTCATCGGACGCGAGCGCGTCGAGCCGCGTCAGGCAGCCCGAGCCCCCCAGCCCGCCGTACGCTCCGGTGGGCTCCGTCTCGGTGTACTGCGGCCCCACCTCGTCGACGGTCAGCAGGGCGGTGGCGAGCTCCTGGTCGGTCAGCAGGACCGGTTCGGCGACGGGCTCGTCGTTCGGCAGGAGGCTGCAGGCCGAGGCCGCCAGGACCACCGCAGCGGCGACGAGCACGCCGACGAGCGCCGTCGGGACGCGGCGCGATCCGGGTTCGGCGGGATCACCAGGCATCGCTGCCAGTGTCGCCGTCGCGCGCCCTTTGCGCAGGTCAGCGGCGCTTGGACGTCCCGAGCTCGTGGCTGCGCGGCAGGTCCCAGTCCAGGCCCTCCGCCTCGGCGAGGAGGTCGTCGAACTGCTTCGCGAGCTCCTCGGGCATCGGTGTGGGTCGACGGGTCGTGAGGTCGACGTAGAGCTCCACGAACTCGAGGGTGCTCGCGACCTTGCCGGTCGTCCGGTCGAGCAGGATCGACATCGCGTGGATCGCCTTGTCGGAACGCCCGAGGGTCCGCAGGTGGACCGACAGGGCGTCCCCGATCAGCACCTCGCTGTGGAACTGGAGGTGGTGCTCGACGCTGAACGCGCTCTCGCCCGTCCGGTCGATCCAGCTCTGGTTGAGTCCGGCCCGGTCCTCGAACGCGGCGGCGATCCCGTCCATGTGGATCGTGTAGTGGTGGCGCACGTTCATGTGGCCGTTCATGTCCTCGAGGTCCGGGGTCGCGGTCAGCGCCGCGACCGGAGGCAGGGCATCGAGGTCAGCCACGGTCGGCCGGCGCAGGTCGCTCATCGGGTTCCTTCCGGAGGGTTGCCCTGATCGTACTGAGCGCGTGCGACAGGCCTGTGACGTCCTCCCGGGCTGCGCCGTGCCGAGTCCCGCCCAGCGGACCTCGACTTGAACGAAGCGCCGAGACCCGGAACGGTGGAAGGTCCTGTTCGCCATGGAAGGAGAGCGTTGTGCTCACCCTCACTGAGAACGCAAGCCAGATCGTCACGGCCCTCGTGGCCGACCAGACGGAGTCGTCCGACGCGGGTCTGCGGATCAGCGGACCCACCGACGACGGGTTCGCCATCACAGCGGTCACCGGCGCCGAGCCGGGGGACCAGGTCGTCGCCGAGGGCGATGCCAAGGTCTACGTCGACCAGACGGCCGCGATGATGCTCGACGACAAGGTGCTCGACGCCCAGGTGACCGACCAGGGCGGCGTCCAGTTCGCCCTCGCGGAGCAGCCCTAGCCGGACGCACCGGGTGCGCTGTGGTCACCCCGCGCAACGGCACGCGGGGTGACACCACCGGCGGCGTAGCGTGCGGGAAACGCGCGAGCGTCGGGGGGCGAGCAGCGTGAACATCTCATCGACTCTGGGCGGTCGGCCGACGACCGTCGCCGTGCCGGCGTCGGGTCCGGGCCGCGCCGCCACCAAGAAGCCCAAGCCGCCGAAGGACCCGACCGCCGAGTGGGCGCGGGTCCTGTCCACCGGCTTCGTCCTCGTCACCGGCCTGCTGACCGCCGTCGGCGGCTACACGGGCGGGATCGGGCGGATCCTCCGCAACGACCCGTGGCGTCTCGCTCTCGCGATGATCGGCATCGGCCTCGCCGTCGCCCTCGGCGTGGTCGCGACGCAGATCCCGCGGATCAACCAGCGGTCGAAGCGCGAGCTCAGCGTGTGGGAGCCGATCCTGACGATCGGCGCGATCGTGGTCTTCCTGGCGGCGATGGGCTCCGGCATCACCGCCGCCGCGTACTCCTCCACGCTCAAGGACCGGCCGTCGCTGTCCGCCCACCTCGTCCGGACCGACGCCGGCGGATGGTCCGTGCGCGGCGAGGCCGCGACGAGCGGCCTCGCGTCCGCCGACCGTCTCCAGATCCTCGTGTACGGGGTGCCGTCCGACGGCGGGGACCCGGTCCGGATCTACTTCGCGACGACCGGACCGGACCCGGACGGGATCGTCGCCGAGCAGTTCGAGGCGCCGCTGCCCGACGGGGCGTTCGACGCCTTCGTCGCGACCGCGAACACCGGGACGCTCCCGCGCGACTGCGCCGGGAACCGCGCGTTCTACGTCCAGTCCGACCCGGCCGTCCTGAAGGAGGCCGAGAACTTCGTCGAGGAGTGGCAGAACGCCTGCGTCACCTTCGCCCCACCGGGTGACGGCTGAGGCTAGGGCCGGGCGACCTCCTCACGTGCAGCCCAGGCCGCTCTGGCGGCCAGGGCCTCCAACGGACCGCGGCCCACCCAGCGGCGCCACGGGATCGCGACCGCCGCCGCGATCGCGACGTGGAGGAGCAGCGCGTCGTCGACCGCCCGCGGCAGCAGCGTCGCCACCAGCACGACGTGCAGCGAGTAGAGGGTGAACGTCATGCTCCCGATCGCCGCGACCGGCCACAGCACCCGGCCGATCGCGTGCTCCAGCAGCAGCATCACGCCGATCACCGCGACCGCGGTGCCGAGGGTGTGCAGGAGGTCGGGCGGCGCGCCGGAGTGAGGGGAGGCGATGCCGAGCCAGGACCACGAGGTCGTCGGGGTGGTCCCGTAGAACCCGACGTGCAGCACGTCGGCGTCGATCGGCCCGGTCGCGGCGTGCCCGCCGGTGCCCGCAGCCTCGAGCGCGCTGAGCCCGCCGGCGTCGAGCCACCGGACCGATCCGACCCAGGCTGCCGCGGCGACGACGGTCCCGACGGCCGTCATCCACACGGCGACCGCGAGGCGGCGCAGCGGGAGTCGGCCGATTCCCATCCCGACCAGCAGGTAGGCGGTCCACGTGAGGACGGGGTAGTAGCCGGTCAGCACGAGGTTCGTGAACGTGTCCGCCGGGTCGACGAGCATCGATCCGAACGTGGGCACGCCGAACGCTAGGGGAGCGGTGGCGCTCTCGCGCAGCCACTGGCTCAGGACGGGTGCGAGCGCGGCGGAGGCCAGCCCGAGCCCGATCAGCCAGCCGGCGCGCAACGGCAGGAAAGGGACCGCGACCACGAAGAGCAGGCCGTAGTAGCAGAGGATCACCGCGAGGCCCGAGTCGAGCTCGCCGAGCGCGAGACCGACCGTGAACACCACCGCCGCCCGCGCGGACGTCCCGGCGGCGGCGACCGTCCACGACTCCCCGCGCGGAGGCGTACGTCCCCCGCTGGCGAGCGCGATGCTCACGCCGGCCAGCACGGCGAACAGCGCTGATGCCCGTCCGCTCGCGAGCAGGTGCGCGAGGCCGACACCGCCGTCGGCCTCACGGCCCGGCTCGAGGTGCGTCCCCATCATCCCGACGAGCGCGACCGCCCGCGCGGCGTCGATCGCGAGGAGCCGGCCACCGGAGAGCACGGTCGAGCGACCCGGAACCAGGCTCTCGTTCGTGTCGGTCATCGCGCCGCCCCCTCACATCCGCGCGCGGAGAATGCGGTGGTGCCATCGTGCCAGGCACCCGAAACCGCACCCGCGAGGAGAGCGGGGTCGCGACCGGGTCGCCCGGGAGGTCAGGTCAGGGCGGTGTCGCCGCAGAGGTGCACCTGAAGCCCCAGGGCGTCGAACAGCGCGGCCTTGGCGAGCAGCCCGCGGTCCGCGGTCTCGGCGTCCGGGGCGTAGACGACCTGGACGTGGTTCGCCTTGTGCCGCGCCATCATCTGGTCGCGCGAGACGCCGTGCAGGACCGCGTGCATGATCGGCCACTGCCGGTCGGTCGCGTCCAGCCGGCGCTGGGTCTCCTCCGTCGGCAGGTCGGCCACGTGCGCACGACCGAGGTCGACGTGCAGGGAGCCGTCCGCGATGTACACGCGGCTCCACACGATCTCGCCCGGCTTCGACACCCCGCTCAGCGTCCCACCGCCGAGCGGGAAGAACATCGGAGGCTGGCGCATCGAGTACGAGGACGCGTAGCCGCCGTGGTGAGACGCCGGGACGGACCCGGAGATCTCGAAGACCCACACGAACTCCCCGTCGTACGCGTCGCCCCACCGGATGTCGTGCAGCGTGGTCGCGGGGTCGAGACCCATCGCGGTCCAGATCCGGTTCGTGACGAGCGCGTCGACGGCGACCCCCTCGTCGACCTCGTTGAAGTGGGGCAGCGGTGCGCCCGCGTACAGCTCGCGCGCGCCGTCGCGCGACCGTACGGGCGGGCGCGCGACGTTATTGAGCAGACCTTCGGCCAGGTCGCTCGCCGGCACCACGTCCTTCAGGCCCTGCTGGTACTGGATCCCGACCGCGTCGAGGCCGAAGTCGTCGGAGATCCGCAGCGCCGCGACGTACATCGCGAGCTGGCTGTCGACCTGGTCCTCGGTCAGCTCGGTCGCGGGGTCGCTGCCGAAGTGGAACGTGAGGCCGGCGTCGTCCAGCCAGGCCCGTACGGCCGCGCGCTCGTCGGCGCTGACGCGGTGCATCTCGGCGACCAGCGCGCTCTGCGAGAGCCGCTCCTTGTAGATGCCGAGCGGGTTGAGGAGCTCGTCGTCGATGATCGCGTTGTACATCCCCATGCAGCCCTCGTCGAAGACGCCGATGATCGCCTTCTCGCGCTGCAGCTGCCGTGCCAGCGCGCGCCCGAGCACCACCTCGTCGGCATCCTCGTCCAGGGCGGGGAGCGCGTGGACGTGGCTCGCGTCGTGCTCGATCGTCCCCGTGCGCAGCCACTCGCCGAGCCTCGTGCGTGCCCAGTCGTCGGTGAAGTCCTCGCTCCACAGCGCCGAGTAGGCGACGCCGGCCTTGGTCAGGCTGGCCGTGAGGTTGAGCAGCCCGACGAGCCCGGGGAAGTCGCCCGCCCAGTTCGCGACGACGAGGATCGGACCACGGTGGGTGCGCAGGCCGGCGAGCACGTGGTGGCTGTACTGCCAGACCGCGTCCACGACGACGACCGGGGCGTCCGGCGGCACGTCCGCGAACACCTCGAGGCCGCGGCGCTGACTGTCGATGAACCCGTGGCCGGTCTCGGGATCGACTCCGTGCGCCCGCTGCACCGTCCACCCGTGCGCGGCGACCGCGTCGGCGAAGTCCGCCTCGAGCTTCTGCTGGGTCGGCCAGCCCGCGACGTTCGCCGACAGCCGCAGGTCACCGGACGCGACGACGTAGAGCGTGTCGGGTGCGGCGACCGCGGGCTCGGTGGTCTCGGGCAGGGTGTAGGCGTTCATGCGGTTCCCTTCTCGGTGGTGCGCCGGTCGTTCGGGCGCTGGTCGCTCGTGCGCTGGCGGTCGGCGAGACGGTGGGTCAGCTCACGGGTCGCGGGGTACGCGTCGCGGTACAGCGCGAAGAGCGTCGAGTACTCCTCGTGTCGTGCAGGGTCGGGGCGCAGCACGGTCTCCGGCGGGTTCCACGTCGCGATGTCGGCCTCGCCGGTGGCGCAGGCGGCGAGGTAGGCGGCCCCGTACGAGGCGCCGATCGTCTGCCGCGGCACGACCTGGTCCAGTCCGGTGACGTCGGTGACGATCTGCGTCCACAGAGCGCCCTGCGTCCCGCCCCCGACGGCGACGACGCGACGGACGTCCCCGCCGGCGTCGAGGATGGTCTCGACGTTGTGCCGGACGCCGTAGGCGGTCGCCTCCAGCGCGGCGCGGTATAGGTCCCCGCGGGTGTGGGAGAGCGTGAGCCCGGCGACGAGCCCGCGCGCGTCGGGGTCGAGGATCGGGGTCCGCTCGCCGGCGAAGTAGGGCAGCATCAGCAGCCCGTGCGCGCCCAGCCCGGACGCCTCCGCCTCCGCGACGAGCTGCGGGTACGGCGTGCCGCCGACGAGGTCGCGCAGCCAGCTCGTGATCGCCCCGGACGTCGCCATGCCGCCGGCGAGGCACCGGGTGCCGGGGAACGCGCCGACCGGCCCCCACATCGACGGCGTCGTGACGCGGTCGGCGAGGGTGTTGATCAGGAACATCGTCGTGCCGTACATCAGCATGAGGTCGCCGACGTTCTGCGCGTCCACGCTCACCGCCTCCGACCACGCGTCGATCGTCCCGGCGACGACCGGCACCCCCGCGGGCAGGCCGGTCGCCGCGCTCGCCTCCGGCGAGACGGTGCCGACGACGTCGGACGGCCACACGAGCCGGGGGAGCGCGATCCCGGGGGCGACGTGGTGCGCCCACGGCTCGTGCCACGCGAGCGCGTCGGTGTCGTACAGCGGACTCGCCTGGCTCGCGGAGTGGTGGTCGAGCACGTACGCGCCGGTGAGTCGCCGGACCAGCCACGAGCTCGGCATGAACAGCCGGCGCGCCCGGGCGTACGCCTCGGGCTCGTGCTCGGCGACCCAGGCGATCTTCGGGCCCGCAGCCTGCGAGGTGAGGGCCGAGCCGCCCCGGCGGAGGACGGCGTCGGCGCCCAGCTCGTCGTCGAGGCGCGCGATCTGCGCGCTCGCGCGGGTGTCGACGCCGTAGAGGATCGCCGGACGGACCGGCACGTCGTGCTCGTCGGCCAGCAGCACGCACGGACCCATCCCGCTCACGCCGACACTCTCGACGCTCGCGTCCGGAGCGGCGGAGAGCAGGTCGCGGACGATCGCGACCGCCTCGTCCCACCAGACCTCGCCGTCCATCTCGACGTGTCCGACCCGCGGTCGGTCGACGGCGTGCTCGCGGGTCGCCGTGGCGAGGATGCGCCCGTCGCGATCGACGAGGACGCCCTTGCTGCTCGAGGTGCCGATGTCGACGCCGAGTGTGGCCTGCGTCATGCCGTGACCGTCTCAGAAATCGATTTCTGCGTCAAGATCGCGTCCTTTCTCGGCTCTTATCGGGTGGTCTCGTACCGACCGCCGGCAGGGTGTGGCGGCTCAGCGGTGAGATGGCTCGACCGGGACGACGATGCGGTGCGCGTCCTGCTGGTCGCCGCCGATCCGGGCGATCAGCCGGTCGGCCGCCCGCGTCCCGAGCTCGCGGGCCGGCAGCGGCAGCACGACGCTCCCGGGACGCGGCCACAGCCCGAACGGCAGGTCCCCGACGACGACCAGGTCGACGTCGTCGCCCCCCGGGTGCGCATCGAGCGCCCGCATCGCCCCGACTCCCATCAGGTTGTTGGCGACCAGGACGGCGTCCGGCGGTTCGGGGAGGCCGAGCAGCCGCTCCATGCCGCGCCGACCTCCGTCGACGCGGTAGTCCGCACGGACCAGCATGCTCTGCGGGTCCGCCCCCGGGTGGTGCGCGGCGAACACCTCGCACCACCCGTCCGCACGCTGGTCCGCCGTGTCGACGTCCACGGGCCCGGTGATGCACGCGACCCGGCGGTGCCCCGACGCGTACAGCCGCTCGGTCCCGGCGCGCCCGATCGCGACGTCGTCCATCACGACGGAGTCGAGGTCGTAGCCGTGCGCCCCACGGTCGACGGCGACCACCGGCGTGCCGCGGGACACGAGCGCGTCGAGGTCGGGGTGGTGGCTCGACGGCGCGAGGATCACCCCCGCCATCCGCTCCGAGAGCGCGACCTTGAGGTAGCGGGTCTCCTTCGCCTCCTGCTCGTCGGTGTTGCAGAGCACGAGCGACAGCCCGGCCTCGCTCGCGCGGTCCTCGGCGCCGCGGGCGAGCGCGGTGAAGAACGGGTTCTCGACGTCGGGGATGATCAGCGCGATCACCTCCGACGTACGGCGGCGCAGTCGCCGGGCGGCGCGGTCCGGCTGGAAGTCCAGCTCCTCGGCGGCGCGGCGCACGCGCTCGGCGTACGCGGGCGAGACCGCGATCCCGTTGAGCACGCGCGAGACCGTCGCGGGGGAGACCCCCGCGCGCTGCGCCACCTCGTAGATCGTCGCCATGACGGACTCACCGTACGGGGGTCAGGACCGCGGCCGCAGCCGAAGATCCTGCATCCCCCCGTCGACCGCCACGCCGATCCCGGTCGTGGAGCGCGCCGCCGGGCTCGCGAGGTACGCCACGGCGGCCGCGACCTCCTCCGGGGAGACGAGACGGCCGTGCGGCTGGCGTGCCTCGAGGGCGGCCCGTTCCGCGGCCGGGTCCGGCGCCTTCGAGAGCAGCCGGCCGATCCACGGCGTGTCGGCGGTCCCGGGGTTCACGCAGTTGACGCGGATCCCCTCGCGCAGGTGGTCGGCGGCCATCGCGCGGGTGAGCGAGAGCACGGCCCCCTTGGTCGCGGAGTAGAGCGCACGCTCCGGCAGCCCTGCGGTCGCGGCGATCGAGCCCATGTTCACGATCGCGGCGCACGAGGACCGGCGCAGGTGCGGCAGGGCGGCGCGGGACGTACGGACCATGCCGAGCAGGTTCACGTCGAGCACCCGGTGCCACTCGTCGTCGTCGTTGTCGGCGACCGTGCCCTGCGCGCCGACGCCGGCGTTGTTCACCAGCACGTCGATCCCGCCGAGGCGGTCCGCAGCGTCGTCGACCGCAGCGCGCACGACCGCGTCGTCTCTGACGTCGCAGGCGATGCCGACGGTGCCGTCGGGAGCGCCGTCGGGGTCGAGGTCCAGCACGGCGACCGTCGCGCCGCGGCTGCGCAGCTCTGCGGCGATCGCGGCGCCGATGCCGGAACCACCGCCGGTGACGACGGCGCGGACGTCGGAGAAGTCGGTCACGGCCGGTCCTCCTCGTGGGCACGGACGGTCTGCCGCTGCCGGCCCAGTCCGTCGATCTCGAGCGTGACGACGTCGCCGTCGCGCAGGTAGGGGAAGCGGCCCGACAGCGCGACGCCCTCGGGCGTGCCGGTGAGCACGAGGTCACCGGGGTCGAGCACCATGTACTGGCTCAGGTCGGCGAGGACGTGCTCGACGTCGAAGACCATGTCGGCCGACGACGAGTCCTGACGCGGATCGTCGTTGACCCAGCTGCGCAGGCCCAGTGCGCGGTGGTCGACCTCGTCGGCGGTGACGAACCACGGCCCGGTCGGGGTGAAGCCGGCGGCCGACTTGCCCTTGCTCCACTGGCCGCCGGAGACCTCGAGCTGCAGGTGCCGTTCGGAGAGGTCGTTCGCGAGCACGAACCCCGCGACGTGCTCGAGCGCGGCGGACGGCTCGACGTACGACATCCGGCGGCCGACGACGACCCCGAGCTCGACCTCCCAGTCGGTCTTGCGGCTGCCGCGGGGGAGGGTCACGTCGTCGTCCGGCCCGACGACGGTGTTCGGCGGCTTGAAGAACACGACCGGGTGCTCCGGCGGCTGCGCCCCGGACTCGGCGGCGTGCGCGGCGTAGTTCATCCCGATGCACACGACCGCACCGGGGCGTGCGATCGGAGCGCCGACGCGGAGGGTCTCGGCGTCGGCGATCTCGGGGAGCGTCCCGGCGTCGAGGGCACGCCGGACCGCGTCGAGACCGCCGCCGGCGAGGAAGGCGCCGTCGATGTCGGGCGTGAGGGACGACAGGTCGAGCACACGGTCGTCCAGGACGAGGGCCGGGCGCTCCTGCTCCGGCGGGCCGAGTCGGGCCAGCTTCATGCGGTCCTCCATACGAGGCGAGAAATCGGATCTCTGGTGGTTCTGCGCCGGGACGATACGCCACGGCGGAGGGATGGAACGAACACGGCCCCGAGTGTTGACGAGCAAACATCCTATGTCTAGTGTGTGACCGGCATCACTGGAACCGTAAGAGGAGACTACGTGAGCACCTTCGTCGCTCTGGACACCGTGGACGTGCGCTTCCCGACCTCGCGCACCCTCGACGGCTCGGACGCGATGAATCCCGATCCCGACTACTCCGCCGCGTACGTCCGGCTGCGCACCGACGCCGCCGACGGGCTCGAGGGGCACGGGTTCGTGTTCACGATCGGCCGCGGCAACGACGTGCAGGTCAAGGCGATCGAGGCGCTCGCGCCGTACGTCGTGGGCGCCGGCGTCGAGGACGTGCTGGACGACCTCGGGGAGTTCTGGCGTCGCCTGGTCCACGACTCGCAGCTGCGCTGGCTCGGCCCCGAGAAGGGCGTGATGCACATGGCGGTCGGAGCGGTCGTCAACGCGCTGTGGGACCTCCGCGCGAAGCGTGCCGGGCGTCCCCTGTGGCAGCTGCTGGCCTCGCTGGAGCCGCGCGCGATCGTGGACCTCGTGGACTTCCGCTACCTCTCGGACGCGCTCACGCCTGCCGACGCCCTCGAGATCCTGGAGAAGGCCGAGCCGGGGCGCGCCCAGCGCGAGGCCGAGCTGCTCCGCTCGGGCTACCCCGGCTACACCACCACCCCGGGATGGCTCGGCTACGACGACGCGAAGCTCGAGCGGCTGTGCCGCGAGGCGGTCGAGGCCGGGTTCCGGCAGATCAAGCTGAAGGTCGGGGCGGACCGCGACGAGGACGTCCGACGGCTGACGATCGCGCGGCGCGTGGTCGGCGACGACATCGCGATCGCGGTCGACGCCAACCAGCGCTGGGAGGTCGACGAGGCGGTCACGTGGATGGAGGCGCTCCGCCCGTTCGACGTGGCCTGGATCGAGGAGCCGACGAGCCCGGACGACGTCCTCGGCCACGCCGCGATCGCCCGGCGCGTGAAGCCGATCAGGGTTGCGACCGGCGAGCACGTCGCGAACCGGGTGGTCTTCAAGCAGTTCCTCCAGGCCGATGCGCTCCAGGTGATGCAGATCGACGCCGCGCGGGTCGCCGGCGTCAACGAGAACGTCGCGAACCTGCTGCTCGCCGCGAAGTTCGGCGTGCCGGTGTGCCCGCACGCCGGCGGGGTCGGGCTGTGCGAGGTCGTCCAGCACCTCTCGATGTTCGACTTCGTCGCCGTCTCGGGCTCGCTCGACTCTCGGGTGATCGAGTACGTCGACCACCTGCACGAGCACTTCGTCACGCCCGTCGACGTGCGCGACGGCGTCTACCGCGCACCCACCGCGCCCGGCGCAGGCAGCGAGATGCTCGCCGAGTCGCTGGAGACGTACCGGCAGGGTCGCCATGGCTGAGCCCTTCCGCGGGCGGCTCGGCTACGGGGCCGCGAACGTCGGCAACCTCGATCGCGCGCTGAGCGACGAGGACGCCCACGCGATCCTCGCGGCGGCCTGGGACGCGGGCGTCCGCACGTTCGACACCGCGCCGCACTACGGCCTCGGTCTGTCCGAGCGGCGGCTGGGCGCCTTCCTGGCCACCAAGCCCCGTGACGCGTTCGTCGTCTCGACCAAGGCGGGACGTCTGCTCGTCGCGGACCCGGCGGCCGGCGGTGAGCTCGACCTCGCCCACGACTTCCACGTGCCCGCCGACCACCGGCGCGTGTGGGACTTCAGCGCGGACGGGATCCGGCGCAGCCACGAGGAGTCGCTCGAGCGCCTCGGGCTCGAGCGCGTCGACGTGCTGTACCTGCACGACCCGGAGCGCTCGGACCTCGCGACGGCCCTCGCGGACGGCCTGCCCGGTGCGGCGGCGCTGCGCGACGAGGGCCTCGTCGACGCGGTCGGGGTGGCGTCGATGGACACCGCAGCGCTGACGGCGTCGCTCGAGCGCCACGACCCGGACGTCCTCATGGTCGCGGCGCGCTGCACGCTCGCCGACCAGAGCGCGGGACCCCTGCTGGACACCTGCCTCGATCGCGGCGTCGCCGTCGCCGCGGCCGCGGTCTTCAACTCCGGCCTCCTGGCCACCGACGAGGTCGCCCCCGACGCGCGGTTCGACTACGCGCCGGCGCCGACGGCGCTGCGGCACCGCGTGGCACGGATCGCCGAGGTCTGCACCCGCTTCGGCACCACGCTGCCGGCGGCGGCCCTCGCGTACCCGCTGCGGCACCCCGCCGTACGGTGCGTCGTCGTCGGCGGGGCGGCACCCGAGCAGGTCCGGCGCAACGCCGCACTGCTCGCCGCACCCGTGCCCGACGGGCTGTGGGAGGCGCTGCACGACGAAGGGCTGGTGGCACGGTGACGACGATCGACGCGCACCTGCACGTGTGGGACCTCGCCTCGGGCGACTACGAGTGGCTCGGTCCCGAGCACGGCGCCCTCCACCGCTCGTTCACGTCCGCCGAGGCGAGCCGGCAGCTCGCCGCGGCGGGGGTCGATGCCGCCGTCCTCGTGCAGGCCGCCGACACCGAGGCCGACACCCGCACGATGCTCGCGATCGCGGCCGAGGAGCCGCTGGTCGCCGGCGTCGTGGGCTGGGTCGCTCTCGAGGACCCCGACCGGGCCGCGCGCCAGCTCGACACGTACGGCGGCGACCCCGCGTTCGTGGGCGTCCGCCAGCTGGTCCACGACGACCCCCGCGACGACGTGCTCGACCTGGCGCCGGTGCGCACGGTGCTCGGACGACTGGTCGAGCGCGGGCTCCCGCTCGACGTCCCCGACGCCTGGCCGCGTCACCTGGGCCGGCTCCCGGCGCTCGCCGACGAGGTCGACGGCCTCGTGCTCGTGGTCGACCACCTGGGCAAGCCGCCGCGGGGCACCGGCGGGATGGCCGACTGGGAGGCCGCGCTGCGCGAGGTCGCGCGGCGCCCGCGCGTGGTCGCGAAGGTCTCCGGCCTCCAGGTGCCCGGACAACCGTTCACGGTCGACGCGCTCCGGCCGGTCTGGGAGGTCGCGCTCGACGCGTTCGGGCCCGAGCGCCTGATGTACGGCGGGGACTGGCCGATGACGGTGCCCGACGGTGGGTACGAACCCCACTGGGAGGTGGTCCGCACCCTCGTCGACGAGCTGACGAACGACGAGCAGGCGGCCGTCCTCTCCGCGACCGCGCGGGCGGTGTACGGGGTTGACGTGTGATGCGGAGCACACCTAGCGTGGCCGGGCAGAAATCGATTTCAGGAGGTGGATCGGGTGCTTCTGGGCATCGACCCGCTGCTCACCGGTGAGCTGTTGAGCGCACTGGACGCGATGGGACACTCCGACGGGATCTGCGTGGCGGACGCGCACTTCCCGGCGGCCCGCCTCGGGCGGCGCGTCCTCGACCTGCCGGGCGCGGGCACCCCGGCGGTGGTCCGGGCCGTACGCAGCGTGCTGCCGCTCGACGACACCGATCCGCTCGACCTGATGCAGCCCGCCGACGACGGACGGCTGCCGGTCCAGGACGAGCTCGTGACGGCCGCGCGGCTCGACCCGGCCGAGGCGCGCATGGTCGAGCGGCACGCCTTCTACGACCTCGCCGCCCGGTGCTTCGTCGTCGTGCGCACCGGCGAGACCCGGACCTACGGCAACGCGATCGTGCGCAAGGGCGTCGTCCCGGCCGCACGGGAAGGAGCGTGACATGCCTGACCTGCTCGAGATCGAGGGGGTGAGCAAGGGCTTCCCCGGTGTCCAGGCGCTCGACGACATGCACCTGCGGGTGCGTCACGGCGAGGTGCTCGCGCTCGTCGGCGAGAACGGCGCCGGCAAGTCGACGCTGATGAAGCTCCTGTCCGGGATCTACACCCCGGACGCCGGGGACTTCCGCCTCGACGGCGAGCCGCTGCGCGTGAGCGGGCCGAGGGACGCGATGGAGACCGGCATCAGCATCATCCACCAGGAGTTCAACCTGATGCCGCACCTCACGGTCGCGGAGAACGTCTACATCGGGCGGGAGCCGCGCACCGGTGGCTTCGTGCTCTCGGAGCGGGCGCTGAACCGCCGCGCCGCCGAGCTGCTGGAGCGGCTCGAGCTGCCGTTGGACCCCCGCGCTCTCGTCGGCAACCTCACGGTCGCCAAGCAGCAGATGGTCGAGATCGCCAAGGCGCTGTCGTACGACGCGCGGGTGCTGATCATGGACGAGCCCACGGCCGCCCTGAACGACGCCGAGGTCGAGACGCTGCACGGGCTGATCCGACGCTTCATCTCGCCGACCACCGGCGTCATCTACATCTCGCACCGGATGGACGAGCTCAAGGCGATCAGCGACCGGATCACCGTGATCCGCGACGGTCGCTACGTCGAGACGCTCGACACGGAGACGACCACGATGAAGGAGGTCATCTCGCTCATGGTGGGCCGCACCCTCGCGGCCGAGGCCGAGCCCCAGAACGTGCGCGACGACCGCCCGGTGGTCCTCGAGGTCGAGGGTCTGTCGACCCGCGACCTGCTGCACGACGTGTCGTTCGAGCTGCGCGAGGGGGAGATCCTCGGGTTCGCCGGGCTGATGGGGGCAGGCCGTACGGAGGTCGCCCGAGCGATCGTCGGCGCCGACGCGAAGACGGCCGGCACGGTGCGCCTGCGCGGCAAGCCGGTGCGGATCCACCACCCGTCGGACGCCGCGCGGCTGCGGATCGGCTACCTGTCCGAGGACCGCAAGCGCTTCGGTCTGCTGCTCGACCAGGACGTCTCCGTCAACGTCGGGCTGACCTCGATCGGCGAACGGTTCAGCCGCAGCGGCTTCGTCCGGTTCGGCCGGATGCGCGAGGTCGCCGAGCAGATGGTGGAGCGGCTCGGGATCAAGACCCCGTCGGTCGCCCAGACCGCGAAGAACCTCTCCGGCGGCAACCAGCAGAAGGTCGTGATCGCGAAGTGGCTCGTCAAGGACTGCGACGTGCTGATCTTCGACGAGCCGACCCGCGGCATCGACGTCGGCGCCAAGGAGGAGATCTACGACCTCCTCAACGAGCTCGCCGGTGAGGGCAAGTCGATCGTGATGATCTCCTCCGAGCTTCCCGAGGTGCTGCGGATGGCGCACCGCGTCGTCGTGATGACCGAGGGCCGGATCAGCGGCGTGCTCACCCACGACGAGGCGACCCAGGAGAACGTCATGCACCTCGCGACCCTGCGCCCGGACGAGAACCCCGACGACGCCGCCGAGCTCGGCCTCGTGGGCGCCACCGGCGCAGCCCCCGACGTACCCGACACGAAGGCAGGAGACCGATGAGCACGACCACGGCGGACGACACCCGCGCCCCCCAGGCCGGCGGCCTGGGCTCGCGCTGGAAGGACCGGCTGCAGGAGCTGCTGGCGTTCGCCAGCCTGATCGTGATCTTCGCGTTCTTCTCGATCGCGAGCTCCAGCTTCTTCACCTACAACAACGTCACGAACATCCTGTTCTCGACGGTCGTGATCGGCACGCTCGCGCTCGGCACGACGTTCGTCATCATCACCGGCGGCATCGACCTGTCGATCGGCACCGGGATGGCGTTGTGCGCGGTGATGTCGGGCGTGTTCATCACCCAGTGGGACGTCCCGATCGCGCTCGGCGTCCTGATGACCCTCCTGTTCGGCGGTCTGATCGGCTTCGTCAACGGGTTCAACGTCGCCGTGCTCGGCATCCCGCCGTTCATCGCGACGCTGGCGATGATGCTGGTCGCCCAGGGACTCGCGCTCGTGATCTCGGGCAGCGCCCCGATCTACTTCACCGACGACCCCGGCTACGTGCGGATCTCGACCGGCAACCTGCTCGGCTTCGACTTCCCGAACGCGGTCCTCATCCTGCTGCTCGCGACCCTCGTGTGCGCCGTGCTGCTCAACAAGACGGTGCTCGGACGCTACACGTACTCGATCGGGAGCAACGAGGAGGCGACAGCGCTCTCGGGAATCAACGTCGGCAAGTGGAAGATCATCATCTACTCGTTCGCGGGGCTGTTCACCGGTCTCGCCGGCGTGATGATCTCCGCCCGGCTCGGCTCCGCCCAGCCCGCCACCGGGATGGGCTACGAGCTCCAGGCGATCGCCGCCGTCGTGATCGGCGGCACCTCCCTGGCCGGCGGCAAGGGCACGATCGTCGGCACGCTCGTCGGCGCGCTGATCATCTCGGTGATCAACAACGGGCTCCAGATCATGTCGATCGCCCAGGAGTGGCAGAACGTCATCCTCGGCCTCGTCATCCTCGTCGCCGTCTACGCGGACCAGCTCCGCAAGCGGGAGCGGTGACCGCCTCCGCACGTCCACCCAGCACACCCAGCACACCACGGATCCGACCACGAAAGAGGACTCCAGCATGAACATCCGACGCATCGGCGCGGCGGTGGCCGCCCTACCCCTCCTCCTGGCCATGAGCGCCTGCGGCGACGACTCCGCGAGCGGCGGCAGCGGCGACGAGCCGTACGTCGCGATCGTGTCCAAGGGCTTCCAGCACCAGTTCTGGCAGGCGGTGAAGCAGGGCGCCGAGCAGCAGGCCGAGAAGGAGGGCGTCCGGATCACGTTCGAGGGTCCGGCGACCGAGACCGACGTCGAGGACCAGGTCAACATGCTCAGCAACGCGCTGGCGAAGAGCCCGGACGCGATCGGGTTCGCGGCGCTCGACAGCAAGGCCGCCGAGCCGCTGCTCCAGCAGGCCCAGTCGCAGGACATCCCGGTGATCGCCTTCGACTCCGGCGTCGACAGCGACATCCCCGTCACGACCGCGGCGACCGACAACAAGGCCGCGGCCGCCGAGGCCGCGAAGCACATGGCCGAGCTGATCGGCAACCAGGGCAAGGTCGCGATGGTCGTGCACGACCAGACCAGCAAGTCCGGTACGGACCGCCGCGACGGCTTCGTCGAGTGGATGGAGCAGAACGCCCCCGACGTCGAGCTGCTCCCGGTCCAGTACGGCGACGGCGACCAGACGAAGTCGGCCGACATCACGAAGTCGATCATCCAGTCGAACCCCGACGTCGCCGGGATCTACGGCTCGAACGAGGGCTCCGCGATCGGCGTCGTCAAGGGCGTCGAGGAGAGCGGCAAGCAGGGCATCACGGTGGTCGGGTTCGACTCCGGCCAGGCGCAGATCGACGCCATCAACAACGGCGTGATGGCGGGCGCGATCACCCAGAACCCGGTCGGGATGGGCGAGGAGCTCGTCAAGGCCGCCGTCAAGGCGATCGACGGCGAGGACCTGCCCGACACGATCGACACCGGGTTCTACTGGTACGACAAGTCGAACATCGACGACGCCGAGATCCAGGCGGTCCTCTACCAGTAGACCGTCCTCGGGAACGTCCGCCCGTCCCCGGCCGGGACGGTGTGAACGGCAGTCCGCCGTCACGCCCCCCGGTCGGGGACGTGCTGTGTCTCGAGGTCGTGCGGGGCGTCGCCGGCCGTGTGCAGCCACCGCTCGACCCCGCCGATGTGCGAGGTGACGACCGCCCGTACGAGCTCGTCGTCGCCGCTGGCGATCGCGTCGACGATCGTCCGGTGCTCCGAGAGGGTCCGTTGGACCGCTCCCTGCTCGGTGAGGCCGCGCCAGATCCGGGCGCGCAGGGTCCGGCTCGAGAGCCCGTCGAGGATGCTCATGAGGTAGGAGTTGCCCGACATCGCGACGATCGCGGCGTGGAAGGTGATGTCGTGCGCGACCAGGTCCTCGACACCGGTGTCCTCGTCGACCTCGTCCAGCAGGGTCCAGAGACCCTCGACGTCCTCGGGCTTCGCGCGACGTCCGGCGAGGACCGCGGCGCCGGGCTCCAGGATCCGGCGAGCCTCGAACAGCTCGAGCACCGACGAGTCCTGGTGGAGGTCCACGACGAACGACATCGCCTCGAGCAGCAGACGCGGCTCGAGGCTCGTGACGTACGTGCCGTCGCCGCGTCGGACGTCGAGCACCCGGATCAGCTCGAGGGCCTTCACCGCCTCCCGGAGCGAGTTGCGGGACAGACCGAGCGCCTCGCTCAGCTCCTTCTCCGGTGGGAGACGGTCACCGGGGCCGAGCTCGCCGCGCAGCAGCATCCCCTTGATCTCGAGGATCGCCTGGTCCGTCAGTGCCACGCCGACAGTCTAGGGCTGTGCGGCGCCGCGGTCGCGCGGGCTGCCGGCGGGCCGGGTGGTGCGACGGCCCGACGGCCGCTGCCGGGTCAGTTGGTCCGGCGCGTCAGCAGGTGCGGGCCCAGGTGCCCGACGTACACCAGTCCGGTCCCGTCCCGACCCGTGTCGTCGAGGAAGTGGAGCCTCGGGCTCGGATCCGTGCGCCCGGTCTCGATGTGCACGTGGGTCAGGAACAGCGCGCGTCCGGACGGGTCGACCTCCTTCGGGACGCTGAAGGTCCGCGCATCGCGGTAGCGTCGGCCGCTGCGCATCTGCTTCGTCTCGCCGGACCGCACGTGCTCCGGGCGGATCTCGGGGTGCGGGGTCTGCTCGATCCACGCGCGGAACGTCGCGGCGCCGTCGTCGTCCGCCCGCGCCCGGGCGTACGCGTCGAGCAGGGCGAGCGTGAGCCAGGCGCGGCGCCGCCAGATCGAGCTCTTGGCCTGGTCCTCGAGCGGCACCACGAGCTTGGTGACGGCGTCGTCGATCACCACCATCGGCAGCTCGGCCCGGGCCTGGTCGAGCATGTCGGCGAACGTCTCGGCGTGGCACGCGGGCAGATCGGCCCACGGGTCGGTGGGCTCGGGCTGCGGCTCCGGCGCGGTCTCGCCGGCTGGGCGGGGTGCGTCCGAGGCGGGGGTGGGGTCGGGGGCCTCCGGCGGCGACGCGCGCCGGCCGGCCTCGTGCGCGAGACGGCGGACCTCGCGCTGGGCGCGACGGTTCGCGGCCTGCTCGCGGGCGAGCTCCGCCCGCAGGCGCGTCGTGGTCGCATCGGCTTCCGCGAGCTTCGCCCGGAGCGTGCGGACGACCGTCTCGTTCTCGTCGACGAGCCCGACGCCCGCCAGCCCCATCCGGTCCGCGATGTCGCCCAGCAATGCGGAGGCGGCCGAGGTGAGGGCGCCGACCGGGCTCCGTCGCGTGAGCCGGTGGTGCTCGGTCAGCGTGCCCTCGTGCCCGACGATCAGCACCGCCCCCTCCCGGCTGGGCAGGGCGAGGCCGTGCTCCGCGAGGGCGGACGCCGCCGCGTCGGCGACGGCCGGGCCGATCGCGAGCAGGCTCACGGCGCTGCTGAAGGGCTTCGGGATCGCCCCGGCGAGTGCGGTGAGCCGGCTGGACTTCACGTCGTCGGTGCGCGCGAGCACCAGAGGCGTCGGGAACAGGGACCGGGCGAACTCCTCGAACGCGGGCCCCATCTGCTCGGGGGCGTTGGGGTCCTGCCATCCCGGCGCGAGCGGCAGCTTGGTGAACGGGTCCAGTGCGTGCTCGACGGGGATGCCGGCGGCCGTGACGACGTCGCCGCCGAAGCGGTGGTCGTCGTCCTCGAGCAGCACGACCCGCACGGGTGTCACGAACCCGCCGGGCGCCGCGTCGTCGTGCTGCGTGAGCGTCGCGACGGCGCCGTGCGGGACCCGGCGCTCCGTCAGGTCCAGGCGCCACTCGTCCGTGCGCAGGATCGTGTGGGTCGCCGGGTCCTCGGGGTCCGTGCTGGCCGTCGGACCGGTACCGAACGACTCGACGAACGCACGGTGGTGCTCGACGCGCATCAGCACCACCGCGCCCCGGATCCGTGGCATCGCCCGCCCCTCCTCCGCTGCTCGATGCAACCGACGTTTACCACGGTGACCCGCAGCGGTTCCACACATCGGACGGGATCAGCGCGCGGTCGGGAGGTTCGTCCGACGTCGCCGGTCCGCTCAGCCGCAGGTGTCGCAGATCCCGGTCATGGGCAGCTCCATGAAGCACGTCGGGCAGGTCGCTCGCGGGGGAGCCTCGACGACCGTGCGGCGGGGCTGACGCTTGCGTGGGGGAGACGCGGACTTCTCGGCCTTGCGGATCAGCGTCGGACGACCTCCGTCGGCCGGCAGGGTCGCGCCGTACCGCCGGTAGCACTCCAGCCGCTGCTCGGCCGCGTGCCACTCGGGGTTGTCACCTGCGGTCTCACCCCGGGCGGCCACCGCAGACCGGTACCGCTCGCCGGCGCTGCCGCCCTCGTCGACGCACAGTGCGCTGATGACCGGGTCACCACGGCGAGACGCGTCGACCGCGGTGGTGGTCAGGACGTCGGGGATCCAGTCGCCGAGCGGCGCCTTCGTCCTGATGGAGGTGCGGCTCTGCACGCCGGCCGCGAGCGCGGTGTCGGTGACGACCGCCCCGTACTGGCGCGCGGTCTCGCCCAGCAGGTCCCGGGCCGCGCGAGCCCACAGCTCGAGCGCGGTGCTGTACGGGACGGGCTGCCCGTCGCCGATGCGGTACGGCTCAGGTGTCATCTCATGCCTTCCGACGGGGTCGCCTCGCCACTCTAGCCAGGCGTGCCCGTGGGGCAGAGGGTCGGTCAGCTCGGGCGGAAGCACTCCTGGTACATCGCCTCGATCTCACCGGCGAGCTCCGCGACCGGTCCCGCGACGTCGAGGTCCGGCGCCACGGCATTCACCGGCAGCGGCGCGACCGGTGACTCGGGCGTGCCCCACTGGCGCTGGAGGTCGGCGAGTCGTTCGGAGGAGACGATGTAGACGATCCTGCCGAGCCCCACCCACGCGTGCGCGGCCGCGCACATCGGGCAGTGCTCTCCCGAGGTGTAGACCGTCGAGAACCGACGCTCCTCCGGCGAGAGGTGCGCGGCGGCCCAGCGGGCGGCCGCGAGCTCGGGGTGCTGGGTGCGGTCGCCGCCGGCGACGTGGTTGTGGTCGGAGAACCGGACCTCCCCGTGCTCGTCGACGAGGACGGAGCCGAACGGGTGGTCGCCCTGCTCGAGCGCCGTGCGGGCCAGGTCGACGCAGGTGCGCAGATGGGTGAGGTCGGTCGCGGTCAGCGTGCTCATCGGTCCAGTCTGGCCTCGAGGCCGACCCCACGGCTACGGGCTGCGTCGACGAGAAGGCGCCCGACCGCGACGTCCTCGATCCCGAGACCGACCGAGTTGAACACCGTCACCTCGTCGTCGTCACGGCGCCCGGCGGCCCGACCGCTGATCACACCCGCGAGCTCCAGCCCGCAGTCCTCGGGACGCAGCGCCCCGTCGGCGACGGCGAGCAGGGCGTCTCCGGACTCGTGCAGCGCGGTCTCGCGCGCATCGACGACCAGCCGCCCCGCGGCCATCGCGGCGGCGTCGACCTCGCGGTGGTCGGGACGCGGAGGCGCGCCGACCACGTTCACGTGCATGCCGGGCCGGAGCCAGGCACCGGCGACGATCGGTTCGCGCGACGGCGTCAGCGTGCACAGGACGTCGCTGGCGGCGACCACCTCGCGCGGGCCCGGCTGCGGGCTGACCCGGACGTCGGGCGCGACTGCGGCGACGGCCGCGGTGAACGCCGCCAGGCGCTGCTCGGTGCGCGACCACACGGCGACCTTCTCGACCGGCGTGTCGACGAGGTGGGCCCGCAGGTGCTCGACCGCGAGCGCACCCGCACCGACGAGGCCGAGCACCGACCAGTCGCGCCGGGCGAGGTGGCGCGTCGCGACCGCGCTCGTCGCGGCGGTCCGCAGCCGGGTGGGGATCGCGCCGTCCATCACCGCCACCGGCTCGCCGGTCACCGAGTCGACCAGCACGAGGACCGAGCGCTGCGCGGGGAGGCCGCGGTCGCGGTTCGACGGGATGTCGGCGAGCAGCTTCGTCCCGGCGAGCCCGGCCCCGTCCCAGACGGCGGCCATGGGAAGGAACTGTGCGTCCGCACCGGCGACCCGCGCCGCGCGGACGGGCGGCTGGTGGGCGTTCCCGTCGGCCAGCGCGCGGAACGCCTCCTCGACGGCGGTGACGACGTCGGCCGGTTCGACGAGTCCGGACAGGTCGGAACGGGACAGCAGGAGCACGGGCTTCTCCAAGGGCCGGGGTCGTCAGTGACCGGGACGGACGAACGGGACGGTGAGCGCGGACGGACCCGCGGAGCGGGTGACGAAGCCGGCGACGGCGGCGAGGGCCAGGACGTAGGGGAGCATCACGAGGAACGCGACCGGCAGGTCGACGCCGAGCACGGGCAGGGTGAACTGCAGCGCCTGGGCGACCCCGAACACGAGGGCCACGACGGCGACGAGGGCCGGCTTCCACCGCGCGGCGATCACCGCGACGACGGCGAGGTAGCCGATCCCGGCGGTCATGTTGTCCGCGAAGGTGTGCACCTGGGCCAGCGCGAGGTACGAGCCGGCGAGGCCGCTCGCGACGCCGACGAGCAGCACCACGAGGTGGCGGATCCGGCGGACCGCGATCCCGGCCCAGTCGGCCCGGGTGGCATCCTCCCCGACGGCGTCGATCGCGAGGCCCCAGCCGGTCCTGCGGGACGTCGCGAGCGCGAGCAGGACGAGCAGCGGCGCCAGGACGTACGCGAGGGCGGGCAGGTTGAACACCGCCGGTCCCACCACCGGGACGTCCGACAGCAGCGGCACCGCGACCCGGTCGAACCCGGGCGCGATCGTGTCGCGGCTGAGCAGCAGCCGGGCACCGAAGGTGGTGCCGGCGAGCGCGAGCGTGTTGAGCGCGATGCCCGTGACGATCTGGTCGGCTCGCAGGGTGACGCTGAGCAGCGACTGCAGGGCGCCGACGACCAGGCCGGCGGTCGCACCCGCCAGGGTGCCGACGATCACCGACCCCGTCGTGGCCGCCACCAGGACGCTGGTGAAGCAGCCGGTCAGCATCATCGCCTCGACGCTCATGTTGAGCACCCCGGCGCGCTCGGAGACGACCTCGGCGCTGGAGGCCAGCAGGATCGGGATGCCGAGCGCGACGCTGGCGACCAGCAGCTCGGTGAGGGTGTGGATCATCGGGTCGCCACCTCCGTGCCGGCGGTGGAGCGGTCACCGGCGCCGGCACCACGGCGTACGCCCTCGTCGGGCGGTGGGTCGGGCGGAGCGGGCCGGGTCGTCGGGTGTGCAGCCCGCGGAGGCCGGGTCCGTGCGGCGACCGCCGATCCGGCGACCAGCAGGACGAGCACCGCCTCGGTCATCTGGGTGATCGCCGCCGGGACGCCGGCCGAGAGCTGGAGGTTGATCCCACCGGCGACCAGGAGCGCGAGGACGGACGTGAGGGCGATCGCCGCCAGCAGCGAGCCGCGGGCCAGGAGGCCGGCGACCAGACCGGTGAACCCGTACCCGGACGAGATCCCCTCCGACAGCACGAACGGCGCCGAGGCCACGAGGGTGCCGCCGGCCAGCCCGGCGAACGCGCCGGCAGCGGTCAGGCTGCCGAACCGCAGGCGGTCCACGCGCAGCCCGAGCCGTCGGCCTGCGGGAAGCGACCGGCCCACCGCGGCGAGGCGCAGCCCGGTCACGGTACGCCGGAGCACCAGCGCGGTGAGGGCCGCCGCCACGACGGCGATCACGATCGCGACCGTCGCGGGGGATCCGTCCAGGCCGAGCAGGGGGAGCCGGGCGGGCTCGGTGAGCGGCTCGGACTGCGGCAGCGTCTCCGAGCTCGTCACCGGCTGGCGCAGCAGCGCCTCGGAGTGCACGACGAGCATGACGAGGGCCAGGCCGACGAAGTTGAGCAACAGGGTCGTGATCACTTCGTTGACCCCACGGCGTACGACGAGTGCGGCGGGGATCGCGGCCCACGCCGCACCGCCGAGGGCGGCAGCGACGAGCACGGCGGGGATCGCCAGGGCAGTGGGGGTGGAGTCGGGGAGATGGGTGCCGACGGCGGTGGCGCCGATCGCTCCGAGGCACAGCTGTCCCTCGCCGCCGACGTTCACCAGGCTCGCCCGGTAGGCGACGATGAAGCCGCAGGCGATCAGCAGGATCGCCGCGGCGGTGTTCATCGAGGACCCGAGCGCGAACGGGTTCCCGAAGGTGCCCGTCCACATCGCCGACAGCGTGGTCGCCGGGGATGCGCCGGCCGCCGCCGCGAGAGCGACGGTCACGAGCAGCGCCCCGAAGCCCGAGGCGACGGCCAGGACGGCGGGATGGCGCAGGTTCACGTACGGGCTCCTGTCATCAGGCGTGCGAGCTGGTCGCGTGCGTCGGGGAGGCGCGGGTCGACCGGACCGAGCAGCGCGCCGCGGAAGGCGACGACGACGCTGTCGCTGAGCGCGAGCAGCTCCTCGAGCTCGCCGGAGACGACGAGGACCGCGACTCCGCGCGTCGCCGCGGCGCGCAGCTGGGTCGCGACGGCCTGCACGGCGCCGACGTCGAGTCCGCGGGTGGGGTGGGCCGCGACCACGCAGGTGAGCGGATCCAGGGACAGCTCCCGTGCCAGCACCGCCTTCTGCTGGTTGCCTCCGGACAGCGTCGACATCGGCGCATCGACGGACGGCACGCGGACGTCGTGCGCAGCGCACAGCTCGGTGGCGCGGCGGCGCATCGCGCGCCGGTCCAGCAGCCCGAACCGCGTGAAGCCGCTCGCCCGGCCGAGCAGGAGGTTCTCGGTCACGCTCAGGTCGGCAACCACGGCCTCGTGGTGACGGTCCTCGGGGATGACGGCCAGACCCGCAGCCGTGCGTACGGCGGGGGTGGCCGTGGTGATGTCGACCCCGCGCAGTCGGACCGCTCCCCGCGTGGGCGAGATCGCGCCGGACAGTGCGGCGACGAGCGCGGACTGGCCGTTGCCCTCCACGCCGGCGACGCCGACGATCCGGCCGGGTTCGACGACCAGGCTCGCACCGTCGAGCCCGGCGCCGCCGTGCGGGTCGGGTGCCGCGAGGTCCTCGACGACCAGCACCGGCGCCGTACCGGCAGCATCGGCCTGCGGTCGTTCGACCTCGGCGGCACGGGGTCGTCCGGGCGTGCCGCCCGCACCGCTCGGGGGCGCGGATGCGGACGGCACGTCCAGACCGATGCCGGCGGCGAGCACCGGGTCGAGGTCCCCCCGACCGCCGCCGACCATCATCGCGACGAGGTCCGAGTCGGGCAGGTCCTCGAGCCGGCCCGACCCGACGACCCGTCCGTGGCGGAGCACGGTGGCGACGTCGCCGATCTCGCGGACCTCGTGCAGCTTGTGCGTGATCAGCACGACGGCGGCACCGGCCTCGGCGATCCGGCTCGCGGTCGCGAGGAAGGTCCCGACCTCATCGGGTCCGAGCACACCCGTGGGCTCGTCGAACAGCAGGAGCGACGGCGCCCCCAGCAGCGCCTTCACGATCTCGACGCGCTGCCGACGCCCGACCGACAGGGCGCCGGCACGCGCCCCGAGCTCGACGACCAGGCCGTAGTCCGACTCGATCCGGGCCAGTCGCTCGAGCAGCGCCGCCCGGTCGAGCCGGAACCCGCCGCCGAGCAGCAGGTTCTCCTCCACCGTCAGCGTGGGGACCAGGCTGAAGTGCTGGTGCACCATCGCGATCCCGTGCGTCATCGCCTCGGCCGGGCTGTCCGGCGCGTACGTGCGACCCGCGACCTCCATGCGTCCGGACGACGGCGGCAGCGACCCGTACACGAGGTTGCACAGCGTCGACTTGCCCGCGCCGTTCTCCCCGAGCACGCAGTGGACCTCGCCGCCGACGATCTCGACGTCCACCGCGTCGAGCGCGGTCAGGCCGCCGAAGCGACGCGAGATCCCGTGCAGCGCCAACGCGGGCGGTCCTGTCGGCGGCGTGATGTCGGCCGGGCGGTGCGCGGTCCGGTTCATCGGGTGCCTCCTTCCACTCGTGCGGATCGGCGTCTCGGCGGGATCGTGCCGTGCCGGTCGGGCAATCGGAGCCGGTCAGTACGGCTCGACGTCGCCCGAGGCGACCGACTCGCGGATCTCGTCGAGAGCGGCGACGACCTCGGCGTCGTCGGTGCAGAGCGTGAAGTCCGTGCCGTCACGGTCCGTGGTGAGTCCGAAGGGGACCTGGGCGGCCTCGAAGGTGTCGTCCAGCACCACGTCGACGGCGTACTCGATCTCCGCGCCGATGTCGGTCTTGACGTAACCGATGTAGGGGGAGTCGGCCGAGCACTCGCCGGGGATCGGACCGCCGACCATCGAGCCGTCGGCGTCGCGTGCGGCCTGCTCGATGCCGGTCTTTCCGAGGTTCACGATCTGCCCGATCACGTCCACGCCGGCGCCGTAGTTCGCGGCGGCGGCCTGCTTGGCCTTCGCCGGGTCGTTGAAGTCGCCGATGAACTGGGCGTCGACCACGGTGGTCCCGGGGACCGCGGCCTCGGCGCCGTTCGCGAACGCCTGGGAGGCGTTCACGATCGCGGGCAGCTCGATGCCGCCGATGAACCCGATCGAGCCGGACTCCGAGACGAGGGCGGCTGCGGCGCCGGAGAGGTACTCGGCCTCGGCCTGCTCGGGATCGTAGTACGCGAGGTTCTCCATCGGCTCGGCGTCGGACGGACCGCCGATCTCGACGAAGGTGACGTCGGGGAAGGTCGGCGCGACCGTGCGGAGGTCGGCGTCGGTCTGGCCGCCGACGGAGACGACGAGGTCGTTCTCGCTCGCGAGCTTGTTGAGGACCTGCTGGTAGTCGGGCTGGGCGACCTCCTCGACGAAGGAGATGTCGACCTCGTCGGCCATGTCGGTCTCGATCCGCTCGACACCTTCGTAGGCGGACTGCATGAAGCCGGTGTCGGAGATCGAGCCGGGCAGGAAGACGCCGACGGCGAGCTTCTCCGATGCGGACGACTCCTCGGACTCACCGCACGACGCGAGGCCGAGGGTGAGGACCGGGACGAGGGCGAGAGCGGCGAGCCGGGTACGGGGGCGGGGGCTGCGGGTCATCTGGCTGTTCCTCCGGGTGCGAGAGTCTTAGTGGTATACCACTAAGAACAGCGTGCCGATCCGCCGTCACGACCCCGTCAACCGTCCGTTAAGAACGCGTTTCGGCGAGGCGGGCCGGCCCGTTCTCGACCACGTCGGCCACGCCCGCGGTGACGCGCGGGCCGGGGAGGCAGGTCAGCGGGTGGGGCCGGCGGCGACGCGGTTGCGTGAGCGTGTGACCTCGACCGGGTCGAACGCCTCCGACGCCCAGGATCCCGACATCGCCAGCGTCGGCTCGAGTCCTTCGGCGATGTGCGCGAGGTAGAGCTGCGCGGCCCGCTCGCCGTCGCGCGCGTCGATCGCGTCGAGGATGCCGGCGTGCTCCTCGCGCTGCTCGCGGGTGTCGCGCCGCTTGGTGAGGTGGAACAGCCACTGCACCCGCGCCTGGAGCGGCCCCATCATCGACTGGAGCAGCGGGTTGCCGCAGGCGTCCAGCACCGCGCGGTGGAACCCGGCGTTCGCGGCCGCGGTCGCGGCGTCGTCTCCGGCGTCGAGGGCGACCTGCGCCTCGACGAGCAGCGTGCGCATGCGTGCGAGGTCGCTGTCGCTGCGCCGCTCGGCGGCCAGCCGCGCGGCCAGCACCTCGACGGACTCGCGCACCTCGAAGAGCGCGCGGATGTCGTCCGGGGTGAACGCGGCGACCATCGCGCCCTGCCGCGGCACGACCACGACGAGACCCTCGGCCTCGAGCATGTGCAGGGCCTCGCGCAACGGGACCCGGGAGACCCCGAGCTCCGCCGCGACGTCCCGCTCGACCAGGCGCTGTCCCGGGGCGAGATCCAGGTCGATGATCCGCGACTTGAGCGTCTCGTACGCGTGCAGGCGCAGCGACGCGGTCGGTCGCGCTGTCCCGGATCCGCTCACGGGCGCCATCGTAGTGGTCGGCCCGCCAGGCGACTCGCGAGCACGCCGTGGGCGACTCGCGAGCACGCCGTGGGTGACTCGCGGGCACGCCGTGGGCGACTCGCGGGGTGCAGGTTCGTGCGGCGCGACCACCCCGACCGCCTGACTTCGTGCGCCCCGACCGAGGTCTGCGAGCGGTCCGGTGCGAGGCTGCGGCCATGGACACCCTGCTGCGCGGCGCGCGCGTGATCGACCCGGGCACGACGTTCGACGGCGACGCCGACGTGCTCGTCCGGGACGGCCGGATCGCCGCGCTCGGCCCCGACCTCGCGGTCCCGGACGGTGCGGACGTCCTCGACGTCGCCGGGCTCGTCGTCGGGCCGGGATTCGTCGACCTGCACAGCCACGTCCACTCGATCGCCGGGCAGCGGCTCCAGGCGATGGACGGGGTCACGACCGCGCTCGACCTGGAGGCCGGGCTGATGCCGGTCGCGGCTGCGTACGCGAACGCGGCGCGTGAGGGCCGCCCGTTGAACTACGGGTTCTCCGCGTCGTGGGGGACCGCACGGGCGCAGGCGCACCTCGGGATCGAGCCCGACGCGCGGTTCGAGACCGGGCTCGCGCTGCTCGGCGAGCCGCAGTGGCAGCGCTCGTCGTCGCCGCGCGAGCTCGCGCACTGGTTGTCGCTGCTCGAGCGAGAGCTCGGCGACGGCGCGCTCGGGATCGGCATCCTGCTCGGGTACGCGCCCCGGACCGACCCGGCGGAGCTCACCGCGGTCGCGCGGCTCGCGGCGTCCGCCGGCGCCCCCACGTACACGCACGTCCGCGAGCTCGTCGAGGCCGACCCGACGACCCCGGTCGACGGGTCGGAGGAGCTGATGATCGCCGCCGCCGAGACCGGGGCGGCGATGCACCACTGCCACGTCAACAGCACGTCGCGGCGCCACGTCGACCGCGTGCTCGCGATGCTCGACCGCTCCCGCGCGTCCGGGTCGCGGATGACCGTCGAGGCCTACCCGTACGGCGCGGGCAGCACGGGGGTCGGCGCGTACTTCCTCGCCCCCGAGCGCCTCGGCGCCTGGGGGATCGGGCCGTCCAGCATCGTCATGGTCGAGACGGGCGAGCGGATCGAGAACGAGACCCGGCTGCGCGAGATCCGCGCGAGCGACCCCGGCGCGGAGTGCATCGTCGAGTTCCTGGACGAGCGCGACCCGGCGGACCGAGAGGTCCTGCACCAGGCCCTGGCGTTCCCCGACGCGATCGTCGCGAGCGACGCGATGCCCCTGATGTGGGGCGGCGGCGTGCTCGACACCCGCGACTGGCCGCTCCCGCCCGGCGCCGGCACGCACCCCCGCACGTCCGGGACCTTCGCGAAGTCGCTGCGCACGATGGTCCGCGAGACCGGCACGTGGACGTGGCTCGAGGCGTTCCGACGGTGCTCGTTCCTGCCCGCTCGGGTGCTGGACGAGGTCGCGCCCGGGGCCGCCGCGAAGGGGCATCTCGGGATCGGCGCGGACGCCGACCTCGTCGTCCTCGACCCCGACCGGATCAGCGACGCCGCGACGTACCTCGATGCGACGAGGCCGTCCGTCGGCGTGCAGCACCTGCTCGTCGGCGGCGTCCCGGTCGTCCGCGACGGCGACCTGCTCACCGACGCGTACCCGGGGAAGGCCCTGCGCGGCGAGCCGCGCTGACGCGCCCGCCGCACCGCATCGCCCCGTCCTGCCGGCTCGTACGGGGGACCCAAGTCGGATCCGTGAGTTCGTCGGCGCCGACGAAGAGGCGCCGCCCGTCCTGGCCCTACGCTCGGCGGACCCCCGACGAAACAGGAGCGGACATGGCGAATCTCGCAGAGGTCGGCGCATGGATCGAGCAGCGTCTGCCCGAGCTGCTGGCGGAGTACGACGTCCCCGCGGCGGCGGTCGCGGTCTCGGTCGGCGGTGACGTGGTCGACACCGCTGCCGGTGTGCTGAGCAAGGCCACGGCCGTGGACGCGACACCCGACTCGGTCTTCCAGGTCGGCTCGATCACCAAGGTGTGGACCGCCACCCTGGTCATGCAGCTCGTGGACGAGGGACTGGTCGACCTCGACACGACCGTGCGCACCTACCTGCCCGAGTTCGTGATCGGCGACGACGCGGCCGCCGCTGCGATCACCGTCCGCCAGCTCCTGTGCCACGTCGCCGGCTTCGAGGGCGACATCTTCACCGACACCGGCCGGGGCGACGACTGCGTCGAGAAGTACGTCGCCACGCTCGGGGACACCCCGCAGCTGTTCGGGCCGGGGGAGCGGTTCTCGTACAACAACGCCGGGTACTGCGTCCTCGGCCGGATCGTCGAGGTCCTGCGGGACAAGCCCTTCGACACCTGCGTGCGCGACCACCTGTTCACTCCGCTCGGCCTGACCCACGCCGCGAACGGTGCCGACGAGGCGATCCTGTTCCGGGCCGCCGTCGGGCACATCCAGCCCGCCCCCGAGGCGGACTCGGTCCCCGCGCCGATGTGGTCGATCGTCCGCTCGAACGCGCCCGCCGGCTCGATGCTCACGATGCGGGCGCGCGACCTGCTCGGGTTCGCCCGGATGCACCTCGACGGCGGTACGGCCCCCGACGGCACCGCGGTCCTCAGCGGCGCGAGCGTCAAGGCGATGCAGGAGCGTCAGGTCGACCTGCCCGACCTCGGGCTGCTGGGCGACGGGTGGGGGCTCGGCTGGGAGCTGTACGACGTGCCGGGCGGCCCCGTGATCGGTCACGACGGGTCGACGATCGGGCAGAACGCGTTCCTGCGACTCGTCCCCGGCCGCGACGTGGCCGTCGCCGTGCTCACCAACGGGGGCCTCGCGTACACCTTCGCCGAGCGGATCCTCACGCACGTGCTCGCCGAGCTGGCCGACGTCGAGCTCGGCGCCCTGCCGGCCCCCACCCCGGGAGCGACGGTCGAGAACCCGGAGCGCTACGTCGGGACGTACGCCTCGGCGGTCGCCGACACCACCGTGACGCTCGAGGACGGCCGGCTGTGGGCCGAGCGGACCCCGAAGGGTGAGCTCGCCGCCCTCGCGGGGCCGGGCGAGCGCTCCGAGCTGGTCCCGTGGCGCGGCGACACGCTGCTGCCGTCGTCTCCCACCCAGGGCATCTACATGCCGCACGCGTTCGTCGGCGACGACGGCCACGGGCGCGCCCTCTACCTCCACACCGGCCGCGCCGACCGACGCGTCGACGCCTGAGCACGACCCCGGCTCGGGCAACGCGGCCCGGCTGGTCCCGACCCCCGCGTGGGACCCCACCCCCGACCTGCCTGGAGGCAGACCCATGAGACGTACGCGGACCCTGGTGACGACGATCGGCGTCCTGGCCCTCGCCCTGTCCGCCTGCGGCGGCAGCGACGGCGGCGCCGACGGCGGCGATGCCCAGCTCGCCGACGGCCAGACCTTCACGATGACCCTGCCCAGCGACCCCGGGAACCTCGACCCGCTGATGACCGTGCTGTCGAACACGCGGCAGGTCGGACGGTTCCTGTACGGCACGCTGGTCGACCAGGACCCCGACGGCACCGTGGTCCCGGCGATCGCCGAGTCGTGGGAGGCGACGACCACCGAGGCGACCTTCACCCTGCGGGAGGGCATCACGTGCTCGGACGGGTCGCCCTTCACCGCGAGCGACGTGGCCGAGACGTTGAACTGGGTCGCCGATCCGGCGAACCAGTCGCCGCTGGCGGGCCTGTGGGTCCAGCCGGGGACGAAGGCCACCGCGGACGACGACGCGCGGACGGTCTCGGTCACGAGCTCCGCCCCGGACGCGTTCCTCGCACTGAACCTCGGAACGGTCCCGCTGCCGTGCGGCGAGGGTCTGTCCGACCCCGAGGTGCGCGCCGAGGGCAAGGGCGGCACCGGCATGTTCACCGTGACCGAGGCGGTCCCCAACGACCACTACACGTTCACGCGTCGCGACGACTACACCTGGGGCCCGGGCGAGGACTTCGACCCCGAGGCCTCCGGGCTCCCGGACGAGGTCGTGTTCCGGGTCGTGGAGAACGAGACGACGTCCGCCAACCTGCTCACCTCCGGCGAGGTCAACGCGGCGTCGATCGCGGGACCCGACCAGGACCGGCTGAGCGAGCAGGGCCTGTTCCATGCCGACGTGAGTGCTCCGGTCGGACAGATCTGGTTCAACCAGGCCGAGGGTCGGCCCGCCGCCGACGACGGTGTGCGCTCCGCGCTGGTCCAGGCGCTCGACCTGGACGAGCTGCGGACGGTGATGACCAGCGGGAAGGGCGAGACGCCTCAGAGCCTGGTCGCCCTGGCCCCGAACCCCTGCCAGGCCGACAGCGTCGGCGACTCCCTCCCGGAGCACGACGCCGATGCTGCCGCGAGCGCGCTGGACGACGCCGGCTGGACCGCCGGCGGCGATGGCACCCGGACCAAGGACGGCGCGCCGCTGTCGCTCAAGGTCGTCTACACCACGCAGTTCGGCGAGACCGGGACGGCCACGGCCGAGCTGCTGCAGCAGACTCTCGGCGACCTCGGCGTCGAGGTGAAGCTCCAGGGCGTCGACAGCACGAGCCTGAACGAGGTGCTGTTCGCGACCGGTGACTGGGACCTGTCGTTGGCCCCGCTGTCGGTGGGGATGCCGAGCCAGCTCGTCCCGTTCATGTCCGGCCCGACGCCGCCGAACGGCACGAACTTCGCGAACATCTCCAACGACGACTACTCGGAGCTGACCGCCTCGGCTGCGTCGCAGTCCGGCACCGACGGCTGCGGCGACTGGAGCGACGCCGAGACGGCGCTGTTCGAGCAGCTCGACGTCGTGCCGTTCGCGAACTCGGTCGTCCCGACGTTCGGCAACGACACCGAGTTCGAGATCGAGGACGGGATCGACCCCGCGTCGATCCGGATGTACCAGTGAGACCGACCGCCGGGGACGCGCTGCATGGACGCGTCCCCGGCGGTCTCACGACGCTCGCCGTCGGCGAGCCCGTCTGCGGAGGTTCCGACGATGACCACAGCGGCACTGCCGACGCGGCCACCCCTGGCCGCCCGGCTGCGTGACGACGCCTGGCTCGCGTTCGCCGTCCGGCGGCTGGGCCGGTTCGTCGTGTCGGTGTGGGTGCTCGTCACGGCGTCGTTCCTGATGATCCACCTCGTGCCCGGCGACCCCGCACGGGCCTCGCTCGGGATGAACGCGCCCGCGGAGACGGTGGCCGCTCGCCGCGAGGCGCTCGGCCTGGACCAGCCCCTGCTGACGCAGTACTGGGACTTCCTGACCGGGCTGCTGCACGGCGACCTCGGGACGTCGACGATGAGCAGCCTGCCGGTCGCGCAGGTGATCGGGGACCGGCTGCCGGCGACGCTCCAGCTCGCCGTGCTCGCGTTCGTGGTGGTGATCGCCGTGGCGATCCCGCTCGGCGTGACGATGGCGGTGCTGACCCGCGGCGGCCGCCGGCGCGGCGCCGAGCTCGGCTTCACGACCACCTCGGTGCTGCTGGCCGCGGTGCCGGAGTTCCTGCTCGCGGTGATCCTCGCGTACGTGTTCGCGGTCTCCCTCGGGTGGTTCCCGGTGGCCGGCAACACCGATCCCGGAGCTGCGGTCCTTCCGGTGCTCGCGCTCGCGATCGGTCCGGCCGCGGTGCTGTCGCGGATCGTCCGGGTGGAGATGCTCGCGGTCCTCGGTGAGGACTTCGTCCGTACGGCGCGGGCCAAGCGCCTGCCGCCGCTGCGGATCTACCTGCGGCACGCGCTCCCGAACGCGCTCACCGCGACCCTCACCCTCGGTGGTCTGCTGCTGACCACGCTGGTCGCGTCGACGGTGCTGATCGAGAACGTCTTCGCCTGGCCCGGGCTCGGCTCGCAGATCGTGGGGTCGATCCTCGACCGCGACTATCCGATGGTCCAGGGCATCGTCCTCGTGTACGGCGCGCTGGTGCTCGTGGTCAACCTGGTCGTCGACGTGGTGCTCGCGGTGCTCGACCCCCGCTCCACGATCAAGGAGGGCTGATGGCGGGCCACAGGACGGCAGGGTCCGTCGCGCGGGGCCGCCGGGCACGCGCCTGGGTCGCGGTGCTGAGGACCCCGCTCGGCGCGACCAGCGTCGCGCTGCTCGGGCTCGTGCTGCTGCTCGCCGTCGCCGCACCGTGGATCTGGGGCGCGCAGGCCGCTGCCGTCGACACGGCCGCGATCCAGGAGGGCCCGTCGCCCGAGCACCTGCTCGGGACCGACGCGCTCGGTCGCGATCTGCTCGCGCGTGTCCTGGTCGCGACCCGCCTGTCGGTCGGGCTCGCGCTGGCGGCCACGGCGATCGCGGTGTCGGTGGGGATCGTGCTGGGCGCGCTGCCGACCGTGCTTCCGCGCTGGGCCGGACGGCTCGTCGTCTCCGGCGTGAACATCGCGGTCGCGTTCCCCGGTCTGCTGCTCGCGCTGTTCTTCGCGGTGATCTTCGGGGTCGGCACGGTGGGGGCGGTCCTCGCGATCGGGCTGGCCACGGCTCCGGCCTTCGCCCGGCTCACGCAGACGCTCGCAGCGTCGGTCGCCGGCCGCGACTACGTCGCCGCGGCGCGGGTGGCGGGCGTCGGCCGGGTCCGGCTGCTGTTCCGGCACGTGCTGCCGAACATCGGCGAGCCGCTCGTCGTCAACGCCACGATCGGAGCCGGCGCCGCGCTCCTCGCGTTCGCCGGCCTGTCCTTCCTGGGGATCGGCGTGCAGGCCCCGGCGTACGACTGGGGGCGCCTGCTCAGCGAGAACCTCAACCGGATCTACACGAACCCCGCGGCGGCCCTCGCGCCCGGCGTGGCCGTGATGGTCGCGGGGCTCGCCTTCAACCTGTTCGGCGAGACGGTGGCGGCGGTCGTGGGGGAGCGGACCCGGACCACCCGCGTGCGACGCCGGACGGGCCGCGCCGCCACGCCCGGGTCGGCCGCCCCGACCGACGGTGAGCCGCTGCTGGCCGTCGAGGAGCTTCGGGTGTCGTTCCCGGCGGACTCCGGCGACCTCGCGCCGGTGCGCGGGGTCAGCCTGGAGGTCGGGGTGGGTGAGGCGGTCGGCGTCGTCGGCGAGTCGGGTTCCGGGAAGAGTCTCACGGCCCTCGCGATCGCGCGCCTGATCGAGGAGCCCGGACGGGTGGAGGCGGCGCGGCTCGACTTCGCGGGCGTCGACCTGCTCGGTACGCCCGAGCGTGAGCTCCGGCCGCTGCTCGGGACGTCGTTGGCGATGGTCTTCCAGGACCCGACGAGCTCGTTCAACCCCACCCGCCGGGTCGGCGGCCAGCTCGCCGAGGTCGCCGTCGAGCACCAGGGCCTCGGCCGGCGCGCCGCCCTGGCGCGGGCGATCGACCGCCTCCGGGCGGTGCGGGTGCCGGCGGCCGAGCGGCGCGCGCACCAGTACCCGCACGAGTTCTCCGGCGGGATGCGTCAGCGCGCCATGATCGGCATGGGCCTGATGGGCCGGCCGCGGCTGATCGTCGCGGACGAGCCGACGACGGCGCTCGACGTGACCGTGCAGAAGCAGGTGCTCGGCCTGCTCGCCCAGGTCCGCGCCGAGACCGAGGCCGCGATGCTGCTGATCAGCCACGACGTCTCCGTGGTCGCGCAGACCTGTGACCGGGTCGTCGTGATGTACGCGGGTCGGATCGTCGAGGACCTGCCGGTCGCGTCGCTGCTCACCGGCGCCCGCCACCCGTACACGCGGGCGCTGCTCGGTGTGGTGCCCGACCTCGAGACCGACCGCGACCGACCGCTCGGCGTGATCCCGGGGCGGCCACCGGAGCCGGCTGCGGTGCCCGACGGCTGCGCGTTCGCCGACCGCTGCCCGCGCGCCGGTGCACGCTGCCGTACCGAGGATCCGGTGCTGCTCGGGATCGGGACGACCGACCCCACCCACCGGGTGGCGTGCTGGCACCCGGAGGAGGGCGAGCCCGTGGCCGCCCGGACCGGAACGAGGATCGAGGAGACCCAGCATGGGTGAGCTGCGCTTCGAGCAGGTCAGCGTGCGCTACGGCCACCGCCGCACCGGTCTGACGGCGGTCCAGGACGTCGACCTGACCGTGCCGGCCGGATCGGTCGTCGGGCTGGTCGGCGAGTCCGGGTCCGGCAAGTCGACCCTGGCGCGCGCCGCCGTCGGGCTGTCCCCGGTGTCGTCCGGGACGATCACGCTCGGCGGCACGGACGTGAGCCGGTTGCCGCGTGGACGGCGTCCGATCCAGATGGTCTTCCAGGACCCGTACTCCTCGCTCGACCCGCGGATGACGATCGGTGCGTCGATCGCCGAGGCGTTCCCGCGTGGAGCCCACCGCGGGGGTGCTGCCCGCCGGGCCGAGGTCGTCCGGCTGCTCGAGCTGGTCAACCTCGACGCCGACCGCGCCGAGGCCCTGCCGGCGCAGCTGTCCGGAGGGCAGCGGCAGCGGGTCGCGCTGGCGCGGGCGCTGGCCGGGCAGCCGGACGTCGTGCTCGCCGACGAGATCACCTCGGCCCTGGACGTCTCCGTGCAGGGGGCGGTGCTGAACCTCGTGCGCGAGGTCCAGCGTCGCCTGTCGCTGTCGATGCTCTTCATCTCGCACAACCTCGCGGTCGTGCGCTACCTGAGCGACCATGTGGCGGTGATGTATCTCGGCCGCATCGTCGAGTACGGGCCGACCGACCAGGTGCTCGCCGACCCGCAGCACCCCTACACGCAGGACCTGCTCGCCGCCGCCCCGACGCTGCACGGCGGGCTCGAGCCCACGTCGACCACGACCTCGGCCGTCGCCGAGGTCGAGCCCGCGGACCCGCACCACCCGCCGGCCGGCTGCCGGTACCACCCGCGGTGCCCGGTCGGCCCGCTGGTGAGACCCGAGCGGACCGTGTGCACCACGGACGAGCCCGCGCTGCCGCCGAGCGGCTCCGCCGGTGCGCAGGCCGCCTCCGCCGGGGCCCGCGACCACGTCGCGGCCTGCCACTTCGCCGCCTCGAGCCTGTCGTCCCGACCCACCTCGGTGCCCTGATTCGGTCCGACCGGACGAAGCCGAGCGGCCGCCGAGGCGAGACGCTCGACACCACGACCCGTACGCCCCGACGACACCGCACCACCAAGACGAAGGGACCCCGAGATGACCCAGCGCGTGGACATCGACGCCCTCTACGACCTCGTGCTGCCCGAGCAGCCCGCGCTCAGCCCGGACGGCACGACCGTCGTCCACGTGGTGCGGACGCCCGACCGCGAGGCCGACCGTGACACGTACGCGCTGTGGCGGGTGCCCGCGACCGGGGGTGAGGCGCGGCAGCTGACGCGCGGTGTCGCCGACACCGCCCCCGCCTGGTCGCCCGACGGCACCCGGATCGCGTTCCTGCGGTCCGAGGACGGGCCCGCTCAGGTCTGGCTGCTCCCGGTCGACGGCGGGGAGCCCGAGCAGGTCACCACCCTGCCGCTCGGTGCCGGTGCCCCGGAGTGGAGCCCGGACGGCGCTCGGATCGCGTTCTGCGCGCCGGTCGACCTCGCCGGTGCGGGCGAGCGCCCGGACACGGCGGCCCCGCGGGCCACGGAGCGTCTCGGCTACAAGGCGGACGGCTCGGGCTTCCTCGGCACCCTGCGCTCCCACGTGCACGTGCTCGACCTCGACGACCGGAGCGTACGGCAGGTCACGCGCGGCGACTGGCACGCGGGGGCGCCGACGTGGTCGCCGGACGGAGCCCGTCTGGCGTTCGCCGCCGCCCGGGAGGACGACGCCGACCTGACCGCACGCTCGTCGGCGTGGGTCGTCGACGCGCGCGCCCGTACGGCCCGCCCCGAGCGGGTCGGCCCGTCCGACGCCCAGATCGGCTGGGTCGGCTGGTCGCGCGACGGGGCGTCGCTGCTCGCCGTCGGCAGGACCGACACGGCGATCGGTCACGCGTCCGTCCTGCGGATCGCGCTCGACGACGGGCAGGTCACCGACCTCACCGCCGCGCTCGACCGCAACGTCATGCCCGGCGGCCCCGGGTACCCGGGCGCCCTGCCGCGCGAGACCGCCGACGGGACGCTCCTGTTCTGCGCGCGCGACCGCGGCTGCACCCACCTGTACGCCGTCGCGCCCGACGGCGGTGAGCCGCGGGTCGTCGTCGGCGGGGAGGGACGCAACGTCTGCGGGCTGAGCCTCGGCCGGGCCGCGGCGTCGACCGACGGCACGGCAGCCGTCGTCCTCGGCACTCCCACGTCGTACGGCGAGGTGGCGTGCGTCGATCTCGCGACCGGCGAGACGACGACGCTGACCGCCCACGGCGCCGACGAGCGTGCGCGGTACGTGCCCGAGCAGCGTGAGTTCACGATCTCCGACGGCACGGTGGTCGAGGGGTGGCTGGTGCGCGACCCGGAGGTCGCCGGTCCGCAGCCGCTGCTGCTCGACGTCCACGGCGGGCCGCACAACGCGTGGAACGGTGCGGCCGACCCGGTGCACCTCTACCACCAGGAGCTCGCCTCGAAGGGCTGGGCGGTGCTGCTGCTCAACCCGCGTGCGAGCGACGGCTACGGCGAGGCGTTCTTCACCGCCACGCAGGGGGCCTGGGGCGCGGCGGACGAACGCGACTTCCTCGAGCCGCTGGACCAGCTGGTGACCGAGGGCCTGGCCGACGCGGCGCGTCTGGCGATCACCGGCTACAGCTACGGCGGCTTCATGACCTGCTACCTCACCAGTCGTGACGACCGCTTCGCCGCGGCCGTGGCCGGAGGTGTGGTCTCGGACCTGATCAGCATGGGCGGCACGTCGGACGCCGGGCACTACCTCACCACGCTCGAGCTCGGTGGTGCCGACGTCGAGACGCTGTCGCCGCTGTCGGAGGTGGGCCGGGTGACGACCCCGACGCTGGTCGTCCAGGGCGACGCGGACCTGCGGTGCCCGGTCGGGCAGGCCGAGCAGTGGTTCAGCGCGTTGCGCGCCCAAGGGGTCCCGAGCCGGCTGGTGCTCTACCCCGGCGGCTCGCACCTGGTGATCCTGAACGGGCCCCCCTCGCACCGCGTCGACTGGAACCGCCGCGTCGCCTCGTGGGTCGAGGAGTACGCGACCGGGGCCGGCGAACCGCGCCGCGTGCCGGTCCATGCCGCGCACTGGCAGCAGCGCCTGACCGAGCTCGCGAGCCTGTACGGGGTCCCGGGGGCGACCCTCGGGATCCAGCGGATCGGCGACGATCCGGTGCTCGCGCACCACGGCGTGCTCAACACCGCCACGGGCGTGGAGGTCACCGACGACTCGGTCTTCCAGATCGGGTCGATCAGCAAGGTCTGGACGGCGACGGTCGTGATGCAGCTCGTCGACGAGGGTCTGCTCGACCTCGACGCGCCGGTCGCCGAGGTGCTGCCCGAGCTGCGGCTGTCGGATCCCGACGCCGCGAAGCGGGTCACCATGCGCCACCTCCTGACCCACACGAGCGGGATCGACGGCGACGTCTTCACCGACACCGGGCGCGGTGACGACTGCCTGGAGACCTACGTCGACCAGCTGGAGGAGGCCGCACAGAACCACCCGCTCGGCGCGACCTTCTCGTACTGCAACTCCGGCTTCAGCCTCGCCGGCCGGGTGATCGAGAAGGTCACCGGCACGACCTGGGACGTCGCCATGCGCGAGCGCCTCTACGAGCCGCTCGGCCTCACGCACACGGTGACGCTGCCCGAGGACGCGCTGCGGTTCCGGGCCGCGATGGGCCACGTGGGCGAGGGTGACGCCGACCCGGTCCCGGCCCCGGTGTGGGGTCTGCCGCGTGCGGTCGGGCCGGCCGGTCTGATCACCGCGACCGTCGCCGACGTGCTCACGTTCGCGCGGATGCACCTGTCGGGCGGCGTCGCCGACGACGGCACGCGCGTGCTCGGTCCCGGCTCGACCGCCGCGATGACCGAGCACGAGGTCGACGTGCCGGACGCGAACACCCTGGGCGACTCGTGGGGCCTGGGCTGGATCCGGTTCGACTGGGACGGGCACCGGCTGATCGGGCACGACGGCAACACGATCGGGCAGGCGGCGTTCCTGCGGATCCTTCCCGAGCAGGGCCTGGCGGTGACGATGCTGACGAACGGCGGCAACGGCGCCGACCTGTACCGCGACCTGTTCGGCGAGATCTTCGCCGAGCTCGCCGACGTCGTCATCCCGCCGACGCTGCAACCCGCCGACCCGGCTCCGCGGCTGGACCCGAGCGCGCACCTCGGCACGTACGAGCGGGCCGGGGCTCGCATCGAGATCCTCGACGAGTCCGAGGCGCGGGAGCAGGGCCGGCTCGTGATGCGGACGACGGCGACCGGTGCGCTCGCGCACCTGCTGCCCGACCCGGTCGAGACCTACGAGCTGTACCCGGTCGAGGAGGGATGCTACGTGCTGCGTGCCCCGGGGTCGCACACCTGGATGCCGGTGGTGTTCTACGCCCTCCCGACGGGGGAGCCGTACGTCCACTTCGGGGCGCGGGCCACACCGAAGGTGGCGACGTGATCGCCGACATCGAGCGGCTGGTCCGCTGCGAGTCGCCGTCGGACGACCTCGACTCGGTCGCCCGCAGCGCGGACGTGGTCGCCGCCCTCGGGACGGAGCTGCTGGGAGCCGCGCCGGAGCGGATCGTCCTCGACGGACGCACGCACCTGCGCTGGGCTTTCGGCGACACCGCGCGGGTGCTCCTGCTCGGTCACCACGACACGGTCTGGCCGCTGGGCACTCTCCGGACCCACCCGTACGAGGTCGTGGACGGCGTCATGCGCGGGCCGGGCTGCTTCGACATGAAGGCCGGGGTCGTGATGGCGATGCACGCGATCGCGGCGCTCGAGGAGCGCGAGGGCGTCACGCTCCTGGTGACCGGGGACGAGGAGCTGGGCTAACCGTCGTCGCGGAGGCTGATCGAGGACGCGGCCCACGGCTGCGTCGCGGCCCTGGTGCTGGAGGCGTCGGCCGACGGCGGCGCACTCAAGACCGAGCGCAAGGGCGTCTCGCTGTACGACGTCGTGATCGAGGGTCGCGCGGCGCACGCCGGCCTGGAGCCCGAGAAGGGCGTGAGCGCGGCGGTCGAGGTCGCGCACCAGGTGCTGGCGGTCGCCGGGCTCGGCGACGCCGGGCTCGGGACGACCGTCACCCCGACGGTCGTGCAGGCCGGGACGACGACGAACACGGTGGCCGCGCGCGGCCGGTTCGCGGTCGACGTCCGCGCCCGGACCCGCGCCGAGCAGGAGCGGGTCGACGCGGCGCTGCGCGGGCTCGTCCCGCACCTGGACGGGGCGCGCATCGTCGTCGAGGGTGGCATCAACCGTCCACCGCTGGAGGCCGTCATGTCCGAGGAGCTCTTCGCCACCGCGTCGCGGCTCGCGGACCGGCTCGGACTCCCGGCCCCGACCTCCGCGGGAGTCGGCGGGGCCTCGGACGGCAACTTCACCGCCGGCGTCGGCGTCCCGACGCTGGACGGTCTGGGTGCCGTCGGCGGAGGTGCGCACGCGGACCACGAGCACGTGCTCGTCGACGAGCTCCCGGGCCGTACGGCGCTGCTGGGTGCGCTGGTCGCCGACCGGCTGCACGCCGGTCCGTCGCCGTCGTCCGTGCGCGACGCCCACGGGCGAGGAGGGGGAGGGAGATGACGATGTCGGACGAACGCGTCGCGCCGGCGCGTACCGACCCGGTCGTGGCCGAGGCGCGGGCCGCGGCCGAGGCGCTCGCGGAGCGGGCCGGCGTGCGGGTGCGCCCGCTCGCGCAGATGGAGGAGCTGGAGCAGGTCAGCGACCTGTTCGAGGAGATCTGGCAGCCGAGCGGCAGCCTGCCGGTGACCGCGGAGCTGATGCGCGCCCTGACGAAGTCGGGTGCCTACGTCGGGGGCGCGTTCGACGGCGAGGTGCTCGTGGGCGCCGCCGTGGGCTTCTTCGCACCGCCGGCCGAGCGTGCCATGCACAGCCACATCGCCGGTGTGTCCGAGCGGGCCCGCGGTCGCCACGTCGGGTTCGCCCTCAAGGTGCACCAACGGGCGTGGGCCCTCGAGCGGGACATCACCGAGATCTCGTGGACGTTCGACCCTCTGGTGCGGCGGAACGCTTCGTTCAACCTCGCCCGGCTCGCGGCGACCGGCGCGGAGTACCTGCCCAACTTCTACGGTGCGATGGACGACGAGATCAACGGCGGGGACGACACGGACCGGTTGCTGATCCGATGGACGCTGAGCGACCCGCAGGTCGCCGTCGCGTGCCGCGGCCAGGCGCGCACCGTCGACGCCGACGCCGAACGGGCCGCGGGCGCGGCGCTCGGGCTGGCCGCCGCGCCGGGGGGTGGCCCGAGGGCCGGATCCCTGCGGGGCGGCCACGCCTCGGGCACGGTCCTCGTCGGGGTCCCCTCCGACATCGAGGCGCTGCGCGCGGACCGGCCCGACGTGGCCGCGCAGTGGCGTCTCGCCCTCCGCGAGACGCTCGGCGGGCTGCTCGCCGGTGGCGCGCGGATCCGCGGCTTCGACCGCACCGGCTACTACGTCGTCGACCAGGAGGAAGCACGATGAAGCTCGCAGGAGTGGAGATCCGCACGATCGCGATGCCGCTGGTGGCGCCGTTCCGGACGTCGTTCGGCACGTCGACCGAGCGGGAGGCCTTGATCCTGCGTGCCGTGACGCCCGACGGCGAGGGCTGGGGAGAGTGCGTGGCGATGTCGGACCCGCTGTACTCCTCGGAGTACATCCCGGCGGCGGCCGACGTGCTGCGGCGGTTCCTGATCCCCGCGCTCGGGGGCGTCGAGCGGCTCGACGCGACGGCGGTGGCTCCCGCCCTCGAGCCGTTCAAGGGTCACCGGATGGCCAAGGCCGCGCTCGAGATGGCGGTCCTCGACGCCGAGCTGCGGGCCCGAGGGGTGTCGTTCGCGCGTGAGCTCGGTGCGGTCCACGACCGTGTTCCCTGCGGGGTCTCGGTCGGGATCATGGACTCGATCGAGGATCTGGTCGAGGCCGTCGGCGGCTACCTCGACGACGGCTACGTGCGGATCAAGCTCAAGATCGAGCCCGGCTGGGACATCGAGCCCGTGCGCGCGATCCGTGAGACCTACGGTGACGACGTGCTGCTCCAGGTCGACGCCAACACGGCCTACACCCGCGCCGACGCAGCGCACCTGGCGCGGCTCGACCCGTACGACCTGCTCCTCATCGAGCAGCCGCTCGACGAGGAGGACGTGCTCGGCCACGCGGACCTCGTCCGTGCCCTGCGCACGCCGGTGTGCCTCGACGAGTCGATCGTGTCGGCCCGCTCGGCTGCGGACGCGATCAGGCTCGGCGCGTGCGACGTCGTGAACATCAAGCCGGGCCGGGTCGGGGGCTACCTCGAGGCCCGGCGGATCCACGACCTGTGCGCCGCCCACGGGATCCCCGTCTGGTGCGGAGGAATGCTGGAGACCGGGCTGGGACGCGCGGCGAACGTGGCGCTGGCGGCGCTCCCCGGTTTCACGCTCCCGGGCGACACCTCGGCGTCCGACCGCTACTACCGCACGGACGTCACGGCACCGTTCGTGCTGTCCGACGGTCACCTGACGGTGCCGGACGGTCCCGGCCTCGGTGTGGAGCCGGTTCCGGAGCTGCTCGACGCCGTGACGACGGACACGGAGTGGATCAGCCTCTGACGGCGTGACTGGTCGGGTACGACGAAGATCGGCTACGGTTTCGTCGTGCCCGACCACACTCTCCGACGCGACGGGCGGATAGCGTCCGTCGCGTGCTCGCTCCCGTGACGTCCAGCCCGCGTTCCAGCATCGGTCGCGTGGTGGAGGACCTCGGCACGACGCTGCTGCACCTCGCCTGCGGCGACGCCGACAGCACGGCGGAGATCAGCAGCGTCGTGTTCTACGACCCGCTCGACGACGCCGTGCCACCGAACCACGCGATCGTGCTGGCCGTCGGCGTGAGGGAGCCGCACGAGGTCGTCGCGCTGCTCGACCGGCTCGGCGCCCACCAGGCGGCAGGACTGGTCGTGCGGGGCCCGGTCGAGGTCGACGACACCTGCGCGGAGACCGTGGCGCGAGCCGGGGTGCCGCTGCTCGGTCTGACACCGGGAGCGTCGTGGGCCCAGCTCGCCGCGATGCTGCGCTCGCTGATCGCGGAGGGAGACGTCGGCGAGGCGGAGCCGGAGACGCTCGGCGGACTGCCGTCCGGCGACCTCTTCGCCCTCGCGAACGCGATCGGGACGCTGCTCGACGCGCCGGTCACGATCGAGGACCGCAGCTCGCGCGTGCTCGCGTTCTCGGGCCGGCAGGACGAGGCGGACCCGTCGCGCGTCGAGACCGTGCTGGGCCGCCAGGTCCCGCAGCGCTACACGCGGATCCTCGAGGAGCGCGGCGTGTTCCGCGAGCTCTACCGCAGCACCGCGCCCGTGCGGGTGCAGCCGCTCGCCTCCGACGGCGACTTCGCCATCCCGCGCGTCGCCCTGGCCGTCCGGGCGGGCGACGAGATCCTCGGCTCGATCTGGGCCGCCGTACGGTCGCCGCTGTCGACCGAGCGCAGCCAGGCGCTGCAGGACTCGGCGAAGCTCGTGGCGCTGCACCTGCTGCGGATGCGGGCGGGTGCCGACGTCGAGCGCCGGCTGCGGGCCGACCTCGTGGCGACCGCCCTGGAGGCCGGACCGGGCTCCTCGGAGGCGATCGCGCGACTCGGGCTGGCGGACCAAACCTGCCTCGTGCTCGCGATGGCGACCGGCGACGCACCCTCCGCCGCGGCGGGGGAGGGCCCTCGCCACGTGGCCGAGCGGCAGCGCCTGGCCGATGCGTTCGCCCTGCACCTCAGCGCCGTCTACCCGCGATCCGCGACCGCGCCGATCGGCGACGTGGTGTACGGAATCGTCGGGGTGCGCCGCGACTCCGACGACGTCGAGGAGCGCGCGGAGCGGATCGCGACGGAGTTCCTCGACTGGGTCGGTGCCGAGCATCCCCGGATCGGCATCGGGCCGGCGGCGCCGGAGCTCGCCGGGCTCGCACGCTCGCGCTCCGGTGCCGACCGGGCGTTGCGCGTGCTCGCCCAGGGCACCGCCGTACGGAGGGTCGCGCGGATCTCCGAGGTGCGGGTCGACGCTCTCGTGATCGAGCTCGCCGACCTCGCAGCCGCACGGGGCGACGGAGTCGCGGGACCGGTCGCACGGCTGGTCGCGTACGACGCCAAGCGCGGGGCCTCGCTGGTCGAGACGCTGCGCGCGTGGCTCGACGCCTTCGGGGACGTCGCGGCGGCCTCGGCAGCGGTCTACACGCACCCGAACACGTTCCGCTACCGGTTGCGCCGGCTGGCCGAGGTGGGTGGTCTGGACCTGGACGACCCGGACGCGCGGTTCGCCGCCATGCTCGAGCTGCGCCTGATGGGCTCCACCCCCGCTGGTTGAGCGGGTGAAGACCCTGGCCGGCCGGGCCTGTCGACGACCCTAGGAGGCCAGCGTGTAGTGGTCGCCGGGGGAGACGTCCCCGCCGAGGATCTTGACCGTGCCGCCGCCGGCGAGCGTGCGGGGGACCGCGAAGACGACCTGCGTCGCCGATGCTGCGCGTGGACCCACCGACGTGGCGGGAGGCACCACGCCCCGCGGCACGACCTGGTCGTACCGCGTGCCGTCGGCGGCTTCGAAGACCGCCGGCACCGCGCGGACGCGGATGCGCAGGTCGCTGTGGTTGACGATCAGGACGTCCGCGACGACGAACATCTGCTGGTGTCCCGGGCGCACGCCGTCGACGGAGCGCTGCACTTCCTTGCCGATGACGTCGTAGACGATCCTGGTCACCGTGGAGCCTCCTCGCTCGCTGGGTGCGGTGCCGGTGCGGCGGGACGATCCCCGTCGACCGCGGTCCGGCCTGTCGAGGTGGAGACGGACGGACCCGCCCGGCATGACGGCGGTTCCGCACGTGAGGTTGACCACATCGCCACCGCACCAAGAGAGTCACTGTGGTTTACACGGCGTGATCCATGCCACACCATGAGTCGCATGACGTACGAGACCGCTGCCTGGATCCTGCTGATGCTGGGTCTCGTCGTGGTGCTGCTCACGCGGCTGCGTCTGGGGCGCTCGGAGTCGGGAGCCCAGACGGTCGGCCCCGGCATCCTGAACCTGCACACCGTCAACGGCCTCGCCGCGTTCGCCGTCTCGCTCGTCTACCAGCTCGCGGGCCACGACCGTCCGGTCGGCGCGCTGGCGGTCGGGCTGTGGATCGTCGAGGCGGTCCTCGGTCTGATGATCCTGCTCCGCTGGCTCCCGGTTCACGGGCGGCATGCGACCCGCCTCGGTTCGGACGGCTGGACCGACGGTCCCTGGCTCTCGATCGTCGCCCACGTCGGCATGGCGATCGGGGTCGGCCTGCTCGCGTGGTGGTTCGTCGCGGGCCTCGTCTGAGGGCGTAGGCCCGACGTCGAAGACGCCGCCCACATGCCGAGGGGGGGTGTCATGTGGGCGGCGTCCAGGGCCGCGGGATCGGAACGGGGGGTCTTCCCGATCCCGCGACACAGATGAGACGGCGTCGTACGGCACTCATGACGGGCCCAGGTGCATGACGTGCATCACAAAAGGTTGAGATCGGCCATCCGTCTGAGAAATGATGCCGGTTTTCTCATCTGGCTCTCATGTTGAGGCCTGCGCGGTCCACATCCGGGCCGCCACGAGCTCCGGTACGAGCGTCTCGGAGAGCAGCGCCACGTCGTCGAGGTCGTCGCCCGTGTAGCGCACGGTCACGGCCGCGGTCTCGAGGTCCTCGCCGACCGAGACGATCGTGGTGCCGCGCGGGTCCGTCCACTCGCGCACGCCGTCGAGCCAGCGCGACCCGCCGAAGAGCAGCAGGCGGTAGTCGGTGTTCTTCGTGAGGTACACGTCGACGTGCGCCCAGTCGCCGGTCTCGCAGCCGACGGCCGCGACCCGCGGACCTTCGCGCAGCATGAGGGCGGACTGCTGCGCACTGCTCAACCGCCGCGCGGGCGCCGCGAGGTGCGACCCGTCCGGTCCGATCAGAGCCTCGGTCACCGCCGGCCGCCAGTCGTCCTCACGTGCGAGGAGATCCGCGGCGGCGTCCGCAGCCGCACGGACCCGCCCGCTGATCGGTGTGCCGCCGGCGGCCTCGCCGCCGCGGCGGTCCTCGAGGGCCAGCAGCAGGGCGAGGGTGTGCTGGAAGCTGCGGCACGCGACGCCGCCGGCCTCGACTCCCGCGAGCATCGGAACGACCAGGTCGGCTCGCTCGGTCAGCGCGGACCCCTCGACGTTGGTGAGAGCGACGACGTACGGTCGTGCACCGGCCTCGGCCGCGCGCGCGTGGATCCGGCCCAGCGCGTCGAGCGTCTCGCGGGAGCCGCCGGAGGCCGAGACCGCGACGACCGTGGTGTCGTCGTCGACCCGGGGGAGCAGGTCGCTGCTGGCGAGCTCGGCGACGGCCGGGACGCCGCGCGCGCGCATCCTCGCCGCTGCGACGCTCGCGGCGTAGTGGGACGACCCCATGCCGAGGAAGACCACCGGTCCGGATCGCGACCCGAGGGCGCCCCACGGGTCCTCGCGGTCCAGGTGGTCGGCGAGATCCCGCAAGGTCGCGGGCTTCTGCTCGAGGTCGCGGGCGAACGCGTCGGCCTTCATCGGGGCTCCTCGGGGTCGGGGTCGGGGTCTCGATCGCTCGCTCCGCTCGCGCCTCGACCAGCGGGTGGTGCGGTGCTGGCGCCGAGGCCGGCGGGTGGAGTGGTGCTGGCGCCGAGGCCGGCGGGTGGAGTGGTGCTGGCGCCTCGACCAGCGGGTGGAGTGGTGCTGGCGCCTCGACCAGCGGGTGGAGTGGTGCTGGCGCCTCGACCAGCGGGTGGAGTGGTGCTCGCGCCGAGGCCGGCGGGTGGGGGCGGCTCACCGAAGCGTGCGGCGACCGCGCGGTCCGGGACGTAGCGCCAGTGGGGGAGATGACGTCCGGCGTAGACGTACTCCCGGCAGACCTGGCGCAGCCTCAACGGCTCCAGGAGGCGCTCGTCGAGCAGGTCGGCGCGGCCGGCGTCGGCCAGGGCGGTGCGGTACGCAGCCAGGAAGTCCGCCTGCGCGCGCTCCTGCCAGGCGGTGACCGTCGCCTCGTCCACCCCCGTCGTGCGGTGCAGCACGACGTACGCCACGTGGTCCAGGCTCTGCAGCATGCTCGCGACGTCGACGGCGGCGGGCTGCGGTGCGACGCGCTCGGGGCCGGACGCCACCGGGTTGCCGTCGAAGTCGGTGATCTTCAGGGCGCCGTCCGCACCACGCAGGACCTGCCCGACGTGCAGGTCGCCGTGGATCGGGATCAGGGGGGTTCCGGCCGCGTCGCCGAGCGAGGCGAGCGCGTCGGCGACGGCATCGGCGTGCCGCTCCAGCCGCGCGCCCTCGGCCCCGTCGATCACCTGCCGCGCCTCGGCGAGCCCCGCGAGGGCGTCGTCACGCCAGCGCCGGGCCGTCGCGGTGTCGGCCCGGGTGGGCTCGGGGTCGGCGAGCGCCAGGTGCATCGCGGCCACGATCGCGCCGAGGCGCGCCGGGGCCGCCTCGGCTGCGCCGGGGTCGGCACCACGCGCGAGCGCGCGTACGTCCTCGACCGCCCAGTCCCAGCCGTCCCGGGCGCCGGGCACCAGCGTCGCGACGGTCGCGACCAGCTCGGGGGGTTCGCCGGGCGCCGGCGTCCACAGCACGAGGCCCCACGGGTGCGGCATCGCCTCGAACCCGGCGGCGACGAGACGCTCCAGCCGTGCGGGGGCCGGGTGCGGACCCGCCGTCGAACGGACGGTCCACTTGACGACCGCGGACTCCGATCCGTCCTCGGCTCCGTCGTCGGCGGCGACGATCACCGACTCGTTCGACTGGTCGACGTCGATCGCCTGCTCGTGGGCGACGGCGGCGGTCCGCCACGAGACGAACGTGCAGCCGGCCCCGCCGAGGTCGGCGGGCGACGCCCCCCGCTCGGCCAGCGCGGCGACCAGCGCGAGGCCCGCGCCGTCACCGGGCAGCGCACGCCGGAGGCGGTCCTCGTCGAGCACCGCCGGCACCGGGTAGCGGGTGCCACCGGCGTCCTCGGTGACGAGCAGGAGCACGTCGCCGCCGAGGTCGACGGAGTCGCGCAGGCGCAGGGGCGTCGTGATCCGCTCCGCCTCGGCGCGATGCCGCCCCGGCAGCAGCGCGGCCGGATCGGCAGCGGCCACCAGGGCGGCGAGGTCGACGGGTGCGCTCACGCGCCCGGGTGCTCCAGCCCGACCTTCTCGATGAGCTCCGCGCCGCGGTGCAGCCCGTCGCGCTCGCGGATGCGCGCTCCGATCGACGCCATCCGCTCGCGCAGGTCGGTGTCGGCGAGCAGCCGGTCGACGGCGCCGGTCAGCTCGTCGTCGGCGAAGCCGTAGGTCGACAGCCGCACACCGAAGCCGAGCTCGTCGACGCGCTGGGCGTTGTCGTACTGGTCCCAGAACAGCGGCAGCACGATCATCGGCTTGCCGAAGTGCAGCGCCTCGGTGGTCGTGTTGTTGCCGCCGTGGGTGATCACGAGATCGACCTGAGGGATGACCTTGGTCTGCGGCAGGGTCTGCTCCCCGACCATGTTGTCGGCCAGGGTGATCTTGTCGGCCTGCGGGCCCTTGCTCACGATGTAGCGGTGCGGCGTGGTCGCGAGCACGTCGACGAGCCGCTGCATGAGCTCCACGTCGGCGCCGCCGAGCGAGCCGAGCGACAGGTAGACGAGACCCGAGCCCTCGGGGCGGTCAGCCACCGCGTCCGGGAGCACGTAGTCCTCGTCGGTCTCGCGGACGCTGGAGTCGATCCGCTCCCAGGCCTCCCCGAGGGGACGGACGTCGACGTAGTCGGCCTCCTCGGGGAACACGTAGAGGTTGAGGGCGTCGGAGGTGTGGATGAACTCCAGAGGCTCCAGCGGGGGAGCGCCCTGCTCCTGGACCCACGCGTCGAACGACTCCCACAGCTCACGGTGGGTGCGCTCGAACTCGGCGGCGTAGGCCTCCCACCCGTCGCGGTCGGCGATGGGGTAGCCGGCGAAGAGCGGCGGCAGGCCGTCGCCGCGCACCTCCAGCGGGTTGCACGAGACGATCCGGACGTACGGCGCGTCGGAGGTCATCAGCGCCGGGAACGTCACGACGTTGTCCTCGACGATCACGTCGGGCCGGTGCTCGGCGATGATCGCGCGCAGCCGCGGCTCGCAGTACTTCGCGCCGTCGATCAGGGCGGAGTAGGTGGGCTGCACGAACGACTCGAGCTGCTCGATCGTCGGCTTGCGGAACTCCGGCGCCGTCTCCGCGATGAAGTCGGTCCAGAACTGGCCGGCGTCCTCGTCGCCCGCGTCCGGGTCGGGCTCGGCGAGGTCGACCAGCGCCTCGACGAAGCCCATCGGCTCGAGCTTGCCCTTCCACGACGACTCCGCCGCGAACACGACCGTGTGGCCGCGCTTGAGCAGGATGTCGCCGATGCCGATGCACTGGTTGGTGGGGCCGTACGCGGACTCCGGCATGAAGAGGACGGTCAGGGATCGATCAGGCATCGGTGGGTCCTTCCGGATCGGTGGGCGAGCTCGTCGGGTCGGTGGGCTTGGCGGAGAGCGGGTTGCCGGTGGCCAGGCGTGCGTAGTCCAGCAGCAGCTCGCAGGCGACCTCGTGGTCGATCGTGGGGTGTCCGGCCATCATCCGGTACCCGTACGCGTCCTCGAGGGCGACCAGGTTGCGTCCGATCGTCAGCGAGTCCTGCGCGAGCGCGAAGTCGCCGCGGGCGGCACCCGTCTCGAGGATCACCTGGTACATCGCGACCTGGCGGTCGTAGAGCGACGTGAGGAGCGAGCCGTACACAGGGTGGCGCCGGGCGGCGCCACCGAGCTCGCAGAACAACCGGACCGCGTCGTCGTCGGTGTCGCGCGGCAGGCCGGAGCGGATCGTCACGACCAGCTTCTCGACCGGGTCGTCGATCGCTGCGATCGTGCGCATCCGCTCGTCGTAGAACCGCTCGGTGCCCGCGCGGTTCGCCTCCAGGACCAGCGTCTGCACGTCGGGGTAGTGGTAGAGCACCGCACCCGACGTCAGTCCCGCCTTCTTGGCGATCTCGGTGAGCTTCACGTCCGCGCCGTGCTCGATCACGGCGGCGACCGTGGCGCGGATGAGGTTCGCGCGACGGTCCTTCTGGCCCTGGGTCTTCGCCATGTCCAGCAGCCTCCCAGTCACGTCGAGAATTTTGAACCCTTCTTCAGTCACGAAACGGTATCGGTGTGTTTCCAAGACATTTCAGGGGTTGTCAGATCCTCAATCGGGGTGCAAACGTGTCGTCCCAGCCCGTAGAAGCGCGGGTTGCGACACAACCTTGGGAGCCACCATGAAGACCCTCGCGCGCAGCGGCCGCCGGGCCCTCGCCGGCGCGGCGTCCGTCGTCCTCGCACTCTCCGTCGCCGCGTGCGGTGGCGGGTCGGACGACGAGACCAGCGCGGACGAGCTCGACGCGAACGCCGACCTGAGCCAGCAGTCGATCGTCGTGTCCAACTGGGCCGACTACATGCCGGCCGACATCGCCGACACCTTCACCGCCGAGACCGGCGCGGGGATGGAGGTGACCACGCACGCGACGAACGAGGAGATCATGGCCAAGCTGACGGCCGGTGCCGACTCGGGCATCGACGTCGCGTTCGTCTCCGGCCCGTTCGCGCAGGCGCTGGCCGAGCAGGGCCTGGTCGAGCCGATCCACGCCGACCTCGTCCCGAACCTCGAGAACCTCTACCCCGAGGCGCAGGAGCTGTCCTACGACGAGGGCAACGAGTACTCGGTGCCGTACGCCTGGGGCACCACCGGCATCTGCTACCGCGAGGACCTGGTCGACGCCGCGCCGACGAGCTGGAACGACCTCCTCGAGCCGGCCCCGCAGTACGAGGGCAAGGTCACCATGATGGCGACCGACCGCTGGCTCATGCTCCCGGCCCAGAAGGCGCTCGGCTTCTCCGCGAACACGACCGACGAGGCCGAGATGGAGCAGGTCAAGGACAAGCTGATCGCGGCCAAGAAGACCCTGCTCGCCTACGACGACACGACCTTCTACGAGCGGCTGATCTCCGGCGAGGCCGTCATGGTCGAGGCCTGGGACGGCTGGTGCAACTACGGCACCGCCGAGGACCCGAACATCAAGTTCACCGTGCCCGAGGAGGGCAGCGACCTGTGGGCGGACACGATGGTGATCCTCAAGTCCTCGGAGAACAAGGAGGCCGCGCACGCCTTCATCAACTACGTCCTCGAGCCCGAGACGCACGCCTGGGCCGCGGAGAACATCCTCTACAACGTCCCGAACGAGCCGGCCATGGAGCTCGTCCCGGGCGAGATGAAGGACCAGTACCCGCCGCTGAGCCTGACCCCGGCCGAGCTGCTCGAGGGGGAGCCGCTCGTCGACCTCGGTGAGGCGGCCACGACGTACACCCAGATGACGACCGAGATCACCTCGAGCAAGTGACCTCGTCGTCGATGCTGCGGTCCGGGCGGGGCGCCTCCGAGCGCTCCGCCCGGACCGAGCGTGCGAGCCTGCTGGGCCCGGGCCTGCTCTACGTCACCGCGTTCATGGCGGTGCCGGTGCTGCTCGTGCTCAGCTACGTCGTCTTCCAGCGCGGGCGGTTCGGCGGGATCGTCTACGAGTTCACCCTCGACAACTTCTCCCGCGCGCTCGCGGAGACCTACCGCGTGGTGCTGGTCGACTCGGTGATCATCGCGGGGGCGGCGACCCTGCTCGCGCTCGTGATCGGCTATCCGGTCGCGTACGCGATCGCGCAGCTGCCCGACCGGTGGCGCACGATCGCGCTCGTGCTGGTCGTGATCCCGTTCTGGACCAACTTCCTGGTCCGGACCTACGCCTGGATCGTCCTGCTCAGCTCCGAGGGCGTGGTCAACCGGTCGCTGATCAGCCTCGGCGTGATCGACGACCCGCTGACGATGCTCTACACCCGCGGCGCCGTCGTCGTCGGACTGCTCTACGCCTACCTGCCGCTGATGATCCTGCCGCTGTACGCGTCGATCACCCGGCTCGATCCCGAGCTTCGCGAGGCGGCCACCAACCTCGGCGCGAGCCGCCTGCGGACCTTCCGCGACATCACCTGGCCGCTGACGCTGCCGGGCGCGATCACCGGCTGCATCTTCGTGTTCGTCCCGAGCCTCGGCAACTTCGTCATTCCCGAGCTGCTCGGGGGCGGCAAGACGGTGATGATCGGCAACGTCGTGCGCGACCAGTTCCTCAAGGCCCGCGACTGGCCGTTCGGCGCGACTCTCGCGCTTTTCCTGATCGTCGTGCTGGTGCTGCTCTTCGCGCTCCAGTCGGTGCTCAGCCGCCGCTACTCGACGGGAGGACCCCGATGAAGGCCCTCGGCTGGCTGCGGCTGCCGCTCGCGCTGTGCTTCGCGTTCCTGTACCTGCCGATCGCCGTCCTGGTCGTGATGTCGTTCAACGGCGGACGGTCGGCCTTCAGCATGGGCGGCGTCAGCCTCCGCTGGTACGCCGAGCTCGCCGGCGACTCCGAGCTGCTCCGCTCGGTGGTCAACAGCCTCCTGGTCGCGACCGGAGCCACGGTGATCGCGGTCGTGCTCGGCACCACGCTGGCAGTCGGGCTCTCGCGCTACACCCGCTCCGCGGCGCTCGACGCGTACGCGATGGCGCCCGCGATCATGCCCGACCTGGTGCTCGCGATCGGGCTGCTGGCGTTCTACTCGCTGGTCGCGATGACGCTCGGCCTGATGTCGGTGATGCTCGCGCACGCGGTGTTCGGGATGGCGTTCGTCGTCGCGGTGGTGCGTGCGCGGATGGCCCAGGTCGACCCGTCGCTCGAGGAGGCCTCGCGCGACCTCGGTGCCGGGGCGTTGACCACCTTCGTCCGGATCACCCTGCCGAGCATCGCGCCCGCCGTGGTCGCGGGTGCGCTGCTCACCTTCACGCTCTCGCTCGACGAGTTCGTGATCGCCTTCTTCACCAACGGCCCGACCACGCCGACGCTGCCGATCTCGATCTACTCGATGGTCCGCTTCGGCGTCACCCCCGAGATCAACGCGCTCGCGACCGTGCTCCTGCTGATCAGCTTCACGGTCGTGATCGCCGCCGCTCGTACGACCCGTCCCACGGAGGTCCTCGATGACTGAGCCCACGCAGCCCACCGAGGCGGGTGCGCCGCTGGTCGAGATCAGCGGCCTGACGCGCCGCTTCGGCGATGTCACCGCGCTCGACTCGGTCGACCTGACGATCAACGAGAACGAGTTCTTCGCGCTCCTCGGTCCGTCGGGCTGCGGCAAGTCGACGCTGCTGCGCTCGATCGCCGGCTTCGAGACCCCGGACAGCGGGACGATCGTGCTCGGCGGGACCGACCTGCTGGCCCTTCCGCCGCACCGCCGGCCGCTGAACCTGATGTTCCAGTCGTACGCGCTGTTCCCGCACATGAGCGTCGAGCGCAACGTCGCGTACGGCCTGGAGCGCGAGAAGCTGCCGAAGGCCGAGATCAGGACCCGCGTCAACGAGGTGCTCGAGACCGTGGGGCTCACCGACAAGGCGCGGCGCAAGCCGCACGAGCTGTCCGGGGGGCAGCGGCAGCGGGTCGCGCTCGCGCGCGCCGTGGTCAAGCGGCCCCGCCTGCTGCTGCTCGACGAGCCGCTGTCGGCCCTGGACCGCAAGGTCCGCTCGCAGATGCAGATCGAGCTGAAGCGGCTCCAGCAGGAGGTCGGCATCACCTTCGTGGTCGTCACCCACGACCAGGAGGAGGCGATGTCGATGTCGGACCGCCTCGCGGTGCTCTCGCACGGGCAGGTCCAGCAGGTCGCGACGCCGGTCGCGATGTACAAGCGGCCGGCGAACCTGTTCGTCGCCGACTTCATCGGCGAGTCCAACGCCTTCGCGGGCAAGGTCGTGGACGGCGGGCTGGCCGTCGCGGGCCTGGGCGTCCTCCCGGGTCACCGGGTCGGCGACGAGATCGGCGGCGACGGCGCGAGCGCCCACGTCGTGGTCCGTCCCGAGGACACCCGGCTCGGCCGTCCCGGCGAGGGACGTGTCGACGGGACGGTGCTGGAGACCCAGTTCTACGGCGGCGTCTCGACCGTGGCGGTCACCGTGCCCGGTCACGCCGACCCCGTGCTGAGCACGGTCGCCGGGACGACCGACGTCGAGCGGGGTGCGGCCGTGTCGGTCGCCTGGACCGCGCAGGACGCCGTGATCGTCGGCGGCACGCGGTGAGCGACCTCGACGCCCTCGTGGGCCGCGCGCTGGCCGACGCGGCCCCGGCGCCGTACTGGACCGATCGCCCGGGTGCCCCGGAGCCGACCGAGCCGGTGCGCGGCACCCTGCGCGCCGACCTCGCGGTCGTCGGCGGCGGGCTGACCGGGATCTGGTCGGCGATCCTCGCGAAGGAGGCCGACCCGTCCTGCGACGTCGTGCTGCTCGAGGCGGGCACGATCGCGCACGGCGCCAGCGGCCGCAACGGCGGCTTCGTCTCCGACTCGCTCACCCACGGCCTGGCGCACGGCCGGCAGATGTGGCCCGACGAGCTCGACGAGCTGGTGCGCCTGGGCCGCGCGAACGTCGCGGCGATCGCGGACACGCTGGAGCGCGAGCAGATCGACGCCGACCTGCGGATGTGTGGCAAGACCATGGTCGCGACCCGCCCGCACGAGGTCGACGCGCTGGCCGGTGCGCACGCGCTCGCGCGCGAGCACGGCGAGGACGCCGAGCTGCTGGACGCCGACGCCGTCCGCAAGGACGTGGACTCGCCGACCTACCTCGCGGGCTTGCGGATGCGCTCCGGCGGTGGGCTGGTCGACCCGGCCCGCCTCGTCTGGGGCCTGACCGCGTACGCCCGCAGGCTCGGCGTCCGCATCCACGAGCACAGCGCCGTGCGCTCGCTCGAGCGCAACGGCGCGGGCGTCGCGCTGCGCACCACCGGCGGGCGCGTCGTCGCCCGGTCAGCCGTCCTCGGGACCAACGCGTTCCCTCCGCTGCTGAGGCGCATCCGCAGCTTCGTGATCCCGGTCTACGACCACGTGCTCGTCACCGAGCCGCTGAGCGCCGAGCAGCTCGGCGCGATCGGATGGACCGAGAACCAGGGACTCACCGACGCCGGCAACCAGTTCCACTACTACCGGCGCACCCCGGACGACCGGATCCTGTTCGGTGGGTACGACGCGATCTACTACTACGGCGGACGGGTCGACGCGGCGCTGGAGCAGCGTGAGGCGTCCCACCGGCTGCTGGCACGGCACCTGTACGCGACCTTCCCGGTGCTGCGCGGGATCGGCTTCACCCACCGGTGGGCCGGCGTGATCGACACGACCAGCCGTTTCACCCCGATGTTCGGGACCGCGCTGGGCGGCAGGGTCGCGTACGCCGTCGGCTACACGGGACTCGGGGTGGCCTCGACGCGCTTCGGGGCTCAGGTCGCCCTGGACCTGCTCGACGGGCGGCCGACCGAGCGGACCCGGTTGGACGCGATCACGTCACGGCCGTTCCCGTTCCCGCCCGAGCCGCTGCGCTACGGCGCGGTGCAGGTGATGCGCGGACGACTGGCAGCCGAGGACGAGACGGGCCGACGCGGCGCCACGCTGCGGCTGCTCGACCGGTTCGGCGTCGGTTTCAACAGCTGAGAGAGGACGAGATGGACACGATCGACGGACTGTTCGTCGCGGGGGAGCGCCGCGTCGGGACCGGACGCGAGGCCACGCTGACCGACCCGGCCGACGGCACCGCGTCCGCGGTCGTCACCCAGGCCGCCGCGGACCAGGTCGACGCAGCGGTGGCCGCGGCCCGTGGGGCGTTCGCCGGGTGGGCCGGTGCGACGGCCGGGGAGCGTGCGCGTGTGCTCCTGCGGCTGGCCGACCTGATGGAGGCTCACGCCGAGGAGCTGACCGCGCTGGAGGTCGGCGACTCGGGCAAGCCGGTGGCGGTGTTCGCCGACGGTGAGCTCCCGTTCGCGGCCGACAACCTGCGGTTCTTCGCCGGTGCGGCACGCTCGCTCGAGGGCACCGGCGCCGGTGTGCTGAGCAGCGGCTACACCTCGATGCTGGTGCGGCGCCCGGTCGGGGTGGTCGGCGCCGTCGCGCCGTGGAACTTCCCGCTGGTGATGGCGGTCTGGAAGCTCGGACCCGCGCTGGCCGCCGGCAACACGATGGTGCTGAAGCCGGCACCGAGCACGCCGCGCAGCACCCTGCGGCTGGCCGAGCTGGCGATCGAGGCGGGCTTGCCCGCCGGGGTGCTCAACGTGGTGACCGGCGACGCCGAGATCGGTGAGGCCCTGGTCGAGCACGACGACGTCGCGATGGTCTCGATCACCGGATCCAGCCGCGCCGGCCGGGCCGTGATGACGGCCGCGGCCGCCACGACCAAGCGGGTCCACCTCGAGCTCGGCGGCAAGGCGCCGGCGCTGGTCTTCGCCGACGCCGACGTGGCCGCGGTGGCGCAGGGCCTGGCGATGGCGGCGACGTACAACTCGGGGCAGGACTGCACCGCGGCGACCCGGCTGTACGTCGAGCGCTCGGTCTACGACGCCGTGACCGCCGCCGTCGCGGACCGGATGGGCGCGATCACCGTCGGCGACCCGCGCGACCCCGCGAGCGACATCGGTCCCCTCGTGTCGCCGGAGCACCGCGACCGCGTCCACGGCTTCGTCGAGCGTGCCCTGGGCTCCGGCGCGAGGGCGCTGTGCGGGGGGACGCGCCCCGACGGCCCCGGCGCGTACTACCCGCCGACCCTGCTCGTCGGAGCCGCGCAGGACTCCGAGATCGTCCAGCAGGAGGTCTTCGGGCCGGTCCTGGTGGCGCTGCCCTTCGACGGCGAGGACGAGGCCGTCGCGCTCGCGAACGACTCGGCGTACGGCCTGGCGTCGTCGGTGTGGACGGGGGACGTGGCGCGGGCGCTGCGGCTGTCGCACCGGATCGAGGCCGGGGTCACCTGGGTGAACGACCATCTGCCGATCGCATCGGAGGCGCCGCACGGTGGCGTCAAGGGAAGCGGTTTCGGCAAGGACATGAGCCACGAGGCCGTGCTCGAGTACACGGTCACCCAGCACGTCATGGTCAAGCACGCGCCGTCGGTCGCGCACGACTCCTTCCGACCCGCCTGACCTGCCGACACGGACGCCGTTCGCGCAGTAGGCTCATCGGTCATGCGGGCAGATGCGGTCGTCCTCGTGATCCTGGTCGTCGGCGTGCTCGCGTTCTTCGCCGTCGCGGTGCCGTGGCTGTCCGCGCGGATGGAGCGGCGTGGGCACCGCGCGGCGGCGACCAACCCGTTCGCGGTGGTCGACCGGATCACCAACCCGGGTGCGATGGGAACGCGCGAGGTCGTCGACCTGATCGAGCGCCAGGCCGCCGCGCCCGCGGACTCCGACGACCCCGACGACCCGCGCGGCCCGGTCGCCTGACCGACCGCCCTCGAGCAGGAACGTGTCCATGGACCCCGAGCCCGCCGGCGTCACGCCCTCGGCCGCGCCGACCCCGGTCGAGCCGCTGTCGCCGACCGTTCGACGCGGCTACGCCCTCGGCTCGGTCGCGACGGGCACGTTCGGCACCGTCCCCGGCCTGCTCCTGCTCCCGTACCTGACCGACACCCTCGGGGTCGCGGCCGGGCTGGCCGCGGTCCTGGTCTTCCTGCCGAAGGCGTGGGACGTCCTGCTGAATCCGGTCGCCGGACGGATCAGCGACCGCTCGGTCTCGCCGCGAGGGCGGCGTCGACCGTTCCTGCTGCGTGCGGGGACCGCCCTCGCGCTGACCTTCGCGCTGATCTTCGCGGGCCCGTCCGCTCCGGTGTGGCTGGCGGCCGGGTGGGTCGTGGTGCTGTTCCTCGCCTGCGCGAGCGCGTACGCCTTCTTCCAGGTCCCCTACGTCGCGATGCCGGCGGAGATGACTCTCGACTACGGCGAGCGGACGCGGTTGATGACCTGGAGGGTCGCGGTGCTCGCGCTCGCGATCCTGCTCTCCGGCGCGACGGCGCCCCTCGTCGTCAACGCGGTCGCCGACGCCTGGAGCCGGCTCGCCGGCTACCGCGTGATGGGGGTCTACATCGGGCTCGTCCTTCTCGTCGGCGTGATCGGCGCGTACCGCGGGACCCGGGACGCCCCGGACCACGGCGTCGCCTCCCCGTCCGGGACGACGCGCGAGCAGCTGCGCCTCGTCGCGCAGTCGCGCGACTTCCGGGCGCTGCTGACCACGTTCGTCCTCCAGGCGGCCGGGGTGGGCGCGATGCTGGCCGGCGTCGCCTACGTCGCCTCGAACCTGCTGGACGCGGGCGGCGCCGACTCGATCCTGTTCGTCGCGTTCGTGGCGCCGGCGCTCGTCGTGACCCCGCTGTGGGAACGGTTCGCGCGCACCCGTGGCAAGCGTGCCGGATACCTCGCGGCGACCGCGTTCCTCGGCGTCGGTGCGGCCTGCACGTTCGTGGCGATCAGCGGCAGCGCGCCTGCCGCCTACGCCGCGGCGGCGATCGTCGGCATCGGCTACGCCGGCGCGCAGGTGTTCCCGATGGCCATGCTTCCCGACGTCGCGGCCGACGACGCGGCGCGGACCGGCCAGAACCGTACGGGTGTCTTCACCGGTGTGTGGACCGCGGGGGAGACCCTCGGTCTCGCGCTCGGGCCGGGGATCTTCGGACTCGTCCTCGCACTCGGCGGGTACGTCTCGTCACGCGACGGGACCGCCGAGCAGCCGGACTCCGCGATCACCGCGATCGCGGTCGGCTTCTCGTTCGTCCCCGCGGCGCTGATCGCTCTGAGCGTCGTGTGGCTGCTGCGCTACCGGCTCGACGACCGGGCGTTGCGCGTCCCCGCTCCCCGGCGCACCCCCGACCAGACCGACGACCCGAAGGAGTCCCGATGAACGCCGACGAGGTCCGCGAGCGACTCGCCACCCTGCGCGAGCGCGACCTGCCGACGCACGGCGGCCGCACCCTCGCGTACGTCTACGACTCGGGGATCGCCGAGGCCGACGAGCTCGGGCGCGAGGCGCTCGCCGCGTACGGCGCGACGAACGGGCTCGACCCCACGGCCTTCCCGAGCCTGCTCGCGATGGAGCGCGACCTGGTGGCGTTCGCGCGTCCGCTGTTCCACGCGCCCGACGGCGCGGTCGGCACGGTGACCTCCGGGGGGACGGAGTCGATCCTGCTGGCGGTCCAGGCCGCGCGCGACGCGCACCCGGACGTGCCCGACCCCGTGATGGTGGTGCCGAGCAGCATCCACGCGGCCTTCCACAAGGCGGCGCACTACTTCGGCGTCGCGCGCGTGTCCGTCCCGGTCGACCCGGTGACCAAGCGGGCCGACGTGGGCGCCACGGACGCGGCGATCGAGCAGCACGCAGGACGGGTCGTCCTCGTCGCCGCGTCGGCGCCGTCGTACGCGCACGGCGTGATCGACCCGATCGCCGAGCTGGCCGGGCTGGCCGCCGCGCGGGGGATCCGGTTCCACGTCGACGCCTGCATCGGCGGCTGGGTCCTGCCGTGGCTGGAGCGCGCCGGCCGGGTCGCGGTGCCGTGGGACTTCGCCGTCGACGGCGTCACGAGCATCAGCGCCGACCTGCACAAGTACGCGTACACACCGAAGGGCGTCTCGCTGCTGCTGCACCGAGACGCCGGACTGCGGCGGCCGATGTTCTTCGCGAGCGCCGACTGGCCCGGCTACACGATGTTGAACGCCACGCTCCAGTCCACCCGGTCCGGCGGCCCGCTGGCGGCGGCGTGGGCGGTGGTGTCGTTCCTGGGCGACGACGGCTACGACCGGCTCGCCCGGCACGCCCACGACGGGACGCTGCGCCTCGCCGAGGGCGTCGCGGCGATCGAGCACCTCGACCTGGCGGCGCCGCCCGACTCGACGCTGCTCGCCGTGACCACCGACGAGTCCTGCGACGTGTTCACGCTGTCGGACGCGATGCTCGAGCGCGGATGGTTCGTCCAGCCCCAGATGGCCTACGGCGACCTGCCGGCGACCCTGCACCTCACGATCTCGGCCGCGACCGCCGATCAGGTCGGCGACTTCCTGACCGATCTGACCGACGCCGTCAGCGAGGCGGTCGCCCAGGGTCCGGTGGTCGTCGACGAGCAGCTCGCCGCTGCCGCGCGGGCGATCGACGTCGCCACGCTCGACGACGACGCGTTCGACGGGCTTCTCCAGCTCGCCGGTCTGAGCGGGGGCGAGTCCGGCGTGCTCGCGCTGCCCGACCGGATGGCCGCGGTGAACGCTCTGCTCGACGTGGCCCCGCCGCGGCTGCGCGAGGCGCTGCTGGTCGCCTTCCTGGACCGGCTGACGCGCTGAGCCGAGCCGGTCAGGCTGACCCGAGCCGGTCAGGCTGAGCCGAACCGGTCAGTACGCGCGGTGGCGCCCGCCGGGGGCGGCGGCAGGTGCGTCACCGCCGGCCAGGTCGGTGCGGAGTGCTGCGACCGCTGGGGCGCTCGAGACCGGGAGCAGGGCGCTCGGGTCGTCGGGCAGCGTCAGCCGGACGGACACGTGGTCGGCGAAGCGGTACGGCATGGTGGCGAGCACCGGCCCGAGGGTACGCCGCAGACGCGACATCTCCGCCCGGACGGTGACGGTGCGCGCAGCGTCGGCGAACAGGTCGTCGGCGAGGGCCGAGGCGGTGCGACCCTCCGGGTGACGCACCAGCGCCACGATGATCTCGGCGTGCCGCGGGCTCAGCACCTGCTTCCACGACGACGACGGGCCCGCGACCTCCACGGTCGCGGGGTGCACGCTCAGGTCGAGGTGCAGCGCGGTCGGGGCGGTGTCCTCGGTGCCGGTGTCGTCGAGTCGCAGCAGCCAGCCACCCGGCAGCGCCTCGGCGATCGCGTGTCCGAGGTTGGGAAGCAGCAGCTCTCCCGGCGTCATGTCCTTCGGAAGCTCGATCCGGCCGGGCTCGGCCATCGACGACACGGCGGCGCAGACGCCGTCCTGCGTGACGGCGAGCGCGGGGCCGTCGACGCGCGCGAGCAGGGGGGCGGCGAGATTGCGCAGCCGGTGCATGCGCTCGTGATGGGCGACCCGCAGCTCGTTCTCGGCGAGGGAGGCGGCGAGCGCGACCTGGGTGAGCGCGAGCGGGTTGGGGATGGGTGAGCGGGCGCTGATGTTCACGACCCCGAGGTGCTGACCGGTGACCGGGTCGGTCAGGGGTGCGGCGTTGCAGGTCCAGACCGTGTGGGTCTCGGCGAAGTGCTCCGCCGCGTGGATGTGCACCGGTGTCTGCTCGACGGAGCAGGTGCCGATCGCGTTGGTCCCGACCGTGGCCTCCGACCACGACGAACCCGGGACGAACCCCAGCGCGTCGGCCTGACGCTTCACGACCGACGGCCCGTCGCGCCACAGCACACGGTCCTCGGTGTCGGCGACGACCATGAGCATGTTCGCGTCCTCGAGGGCGCCGCGCAGATGGGTCCTGAGCCGGTCGAGCATCGGGCCGAGCGCGCTGGTGTGTCGGGCGTCCTCGAGCTGGTAGGCGTCGAGCGGGTCGTTCGCGGCCGTCCCGTCGGCTGAGACCCCGAGCGAACGCATCCGTCGCCACGAGGCCTGGACCAGCGGCCGCGGCGCCGCCTCGGGCCGACGACCTGCGAGCACGCTCGCGCGGACGCGGTGCATGCGACGGACGTCGTCGAGTCCGGTCGCGGGACCGATCGTGGTGTCGAGGGGTGCCATCAAGATCCTCCCAGCGCTTCCTGGGCGCGACCCACCATAGCGTCGCGGGGCCGTCGATGGCACCCCTTGGCGCGCTCGTGTCGCTGCAACCCCTTGCAACCCTGGTCGCAGCGGTTGCCTGGGGAGTTACCTGGGTACCGGCGGCGGGGCAACTCGACCGCCGGGCGGGTCCCTGACCCGATCGCGGCCGTCCTTCGGTCTCCGTTGCGGGGGAACGGAGACTGGAGGACGGCGTGCGAACCCGCCAGGACACGACGAGGCCCCGATCCGCTGAGCGGATCGGGGCCTCGTGCCGTCTCGGACGAGCGGCGTCAGATCGCGCGGACGTTCTCCGCCTGCGGACCCTTCTGACCCTGGGTGACATCGAACTCGACGCGCTGGTTCTCGGCCAGCGTGCGGAAGCCATTACCGGAGATCGCGGTGTAGTGGACGAACACGTCGTCACCGCCACCGTCCTGGGCGATGAAGCCGTACCCCTTCTCGTCGTTGAACCACTTCACGGTGCCTTGCGACATTTCTTGCTCTTTCGTTGAACTGCAGGACCGGCCGTTGCCGGCCCCGTGATGCTGCTCCACCGCGTGGCTCTCACGTGGTGCGAACGGCTCAGATAAGACGAACGCGCCAACGGTCGTAGCCGTTGACGCGAGACCTCAGACCTGCGCTGTACCGAACAACAACGTGATGAACACTAGCAGGTCAGGGTCCGGATCGTGAGCGTGCGACGCGCCGGTTCCCGGGTGGCGGACGGGCCCGGTTGGCACGACGCTGGTTGCCGTGACGAGCGACGGTGACGAAGCGGCCCGGTCGACCGCCGGCGCGCCCGGGGGAGGGGCCGGGAAGCACCGCGTCCGGCCGAGGCTCACGTCGTGGTCGGAGTACGCCCTGACCCCGCGCCGGACCCGCAGGCCGGGCACGGGTCAGGAGCGGCCCGTCGACCGGGTCGTGTTCGGCATCACCGCCGTGCTGTCGGTCGGGTTCGTGGTGTGGGGCATCGCAGCCACCGACTCGCTCACCACGGTCGCCGACGAGGCGCAGAGCTGGGTGATCGGCCGGACCGGATGGCTGTACGTCGTCGCGGCGAGCTACTTCGTGGTGTTCGTGATCTGGCTCGCGGCGTCGCGCTACGGGCGGATCCCGCTCGGTGACGACGACGAGGAGCCGGAGTTCCGGACGACCTCGTGGATCGCGATGATGTTCAGCGCGGGGATGGGCATCGGTCTGATGTTCTGGGGGGTCGCCGAGCCGCTGTCGCACTACGTGGCGCCGCCCCCGGGGACCAGTGACCCCGAGACGATCGACGCGGTGCAGACGGCGATGGCGACGACCATGTTCCACTGGGCGCTGCAGCCGTGGGCGATGTACGCCGTGGTCGGGGTCGCGATCGCCTACAGCACCTTCCGACGCGGACGGTCGCAGCTGATCTCGTCGGTCTTCCGTCCGCTGATCGGACCGCGGGCTGACGGACCGGTGGGCAAGCTCATCGACGTGCTCGCGATCTTCGCGACGCTGTTCGGGTCCGCGGTCTCCCTCGGTCTCGGCGCCCTGCAGATCGGGTCCGGGCTGGAGTTCCTCGGCTGGGCCGACAACGTGGGGACGGATCTGCTGGTCGCGATCATCACCGTGCTCACGATCTGCTTCATCGCGTCGGCCGTGTCCGGGCTCGCGCGGGGCGTCCAGGCGCTGGCGAACGTGAACATGTGGCTCGCGGTCGCTCTGGCGGTGTTCGTCTTCGTGGCCGGACCCACCCTGTTCATCCTGAACATGCTCCCGACCGCGCTCGGCGACTACCTCACCGACTACACCGCGATGGCGTCGCGGACGGATGTCTCCGGGGGAGCGGAGATGCAGACGTGGCTGTCGCAGTGGACGATCTTCTACTGGGCCTGGTGGATCTCGTGGACGCCGTTCGTGGGCCTGTTCATCGCGCGGATCAGCCGTGGTCGGACGATCCGTGAGTTCGTGACCGGTGTGCTGCTGGTCCCGTGCCTGGTGAGTCTGGTGTGGTTCGCCATCTTCGGCACCGCGGGGATCGACGCGGAACGCACGAGTGGCGGACTGACCGACGCCGACGGCGCGGTCGACAGCGACTTCGCGCTGTTCCGGCTGCTCGAGCAGTACCCGCTCGAGTCGGTGACCGCCGTCCTCGTGATGCTGCTGGTCGCGATCTTCTTCGTCTCCGGCGCCGACGCGGCGTCGATCGTGATGGGCAGCCTCTCGCAGCACGGCGCCGTCGAGCCGGGCCGCAGCATCGTGGTCTTCTGGGGCGTCGCGACGGGCGCCGTGGCGGCGATCATGCTCGTGCTCGGCGGGGCCGACGCCTTGAACGGCCTGCAGAGCGTCACGGTCGTGACGTCCTTGCCGTTCGCGGTCGTCATGCTGCTGCTGACGATCGCGCTCGCGAAGGACCTCCGCACGGACCGGCTGTCGGTGCGCCGCGACATCGCCTACGAGCTCGTGCGCGAGGCGGTCTCGACCGGGATCGACGAGCACGGGCCGGACTTCGTGATCGCGACGACACCGGTCACCCGCGGTCCGCAGGACCCGGAGCCGAGCGCCCGGCAGGGCCCGTCGCCGGCCGCGCCCGACCCCGAACCCGACGCCGACCCCGGCGACCGCGACGGGCCGGGCTGAGCGCGGCCCGCTCGGTCCGCTTCGTCAGCGCCGCGGACGCACGCGGACGGTGGTCCTCGACCAGGCCGAGCCGGCGCGCCGTGGCGTGGGCAGGGCCTTCGCCCGGACGACCGTCCGTCCTGCACGGCGCAGCCTCAGCCGTACGGTCGCCCGCCCGTCGGCGCGGGTCCGCCGCACGCTGCCGATCCGCCGCCACCGTCCCTGGGAGCGTGCCTGGAACCGGACCCGGACCCGCGCGCTCGGGAACCGGCCGAGGGCCCGCTCCTCGCGCACGACCGCACTCAGCCGGACCCGCTGCCCGCGCCGCACCCGCGCGTCGGACGCGCGCAGCCGGGTCCACGTCCTCGGCTTGCGGAGCCGCACGCGGGTCGTCGCCAGCCGCCGCTCGCCCGCGGGCGTCACCAGCGTCGGGCGCACCGTGAACCGGCCGGCGACCGTCCGCCGGGCGCAGACCTCGAAAGCCCCACGACCCGACGCGCCGTCGGCTGCGGTGATCCGCACGGTGTCGACCACGCGGCCGCGCCGGTCGGCGAGCCGGACGCGCAGCGTCCACGGTGCGGCCCGGTCGACGTCGTAGCGGAACGGGTGCGCGAAGCAGTCGTCGTACAGCACGCCGGAGCGGCTGCGGACCTCCGCGACGGCGGCGCTCGCCGGGGTCGGCGCGAGCAGCCCCGCGACGACGGCGAGTGCCGCGACGAGGAGAACCCGTGCGATGGCGGGGCGAGCAGGGTCGGTCACCCGGCGACCCTACCCGGAGTGCCCGCCGCGGGCCTGGATCAGCACGCCCGGGTTGAGCACCCCCTCGGGGTCGACCTCGTCCTTCACCGCAGCGAGGATCCGGGTGCCCAGCGGCCCGATCTCCGCGGCGTACGGCGCGGTGTGGTCGGTCCCGACTCCGTGGTGGTGGGTGATCGTGGCTCCGACGGCCCGGATCGCCTGACCGACGGCGTCCTTCGCCTCGAACCAGGTGTCGACGGGGTCGTCGTCCTGCCGGCACGCGACCGTGAAGTAGAGCGACGCACCGCTGGGGTAGACGTGCGAGACGTGGCAGAGCACGATCGGCGGGCTGTCGTGCGCCGTCAGCGAGGCGACCAGCGTGTCGGTGACGGCGTGGCGCAGTCGGGCCAGGTCGCTCCAGAACGTCGCCGTCTCGAGCGTCTCGACCATCGCGCCGGCGTCGAGGAGCGCGTCGCGCAGGTACGGGGCGTGGTAGCGGCCGGTTCGCCAGGACTCGCCGGGTGCGGTGCCGAGCGGCTCCGCACCGAGGTCGCGCATCCGCCGCTCGAGCTGCTCACGGGTCCGCGCGACGCCGTCCGCGGCGCCCTCGAGCCCGGTGATCGCGAGCGCCCCGGTCGGTGCCGGGCCGCCGGCGCCGGCCGGGTCGGCGAGGTTCACGGCGGTCTCCGCCTCGTCGGACAGCCGGAGCACGGTCGGCAGGGGACCGTCCTGGGCCAGCGACCGCAGCGCCTCCACCCCGGCGTCGAAGCTCGCGAACCGCCAGCCCTCGTACACCCGGGCCTCGGGTCGGGGCCGGACGACGACCCGGACCTCGGTGATCACGCCGAGCGCACCCTCGGACCCGAGGACCAGCTGGCGCAGGTCGGGCCCGGCAGCCGACCGGGGTGCGGTGCCGACCTCGAGGGTGCCGGTCGGGGTGGCCAGCCGCAGCCCGACGACCATCTCGTCGAAGCGTCCGTACCCCGCCGACGCCTGGCCCGCCGAGCGGGTGGCCGCGTGACCGCCGATCGTCGCGCCCTCGTAGGACTGGGGGAAGTGGCCGAGGGTCCACCCGCGGGCGGCGAGGTGGGCCTCGGCCGCGACCGTCCGGAGGCCCGCACCGAGGCGGACCGTCCGTGCGACCTCGTCGACCTCCTCGGCATGGTCGATCGCGGACAGGTCGAGCGCGATCACGGCGGCGAACCGGCCGCGCTGCGGTGCGAGGCCTCCGACGACGCTCGTGCCGCCCCCGAACGGCACGACCGCGATCCGGGCGGAGGCGCAGAGCTCGAGCAGGGCCACGACCGTCTCGTGGTCGGAGGGCGTCACGACGGCGTCCGGTGCCTGGGTCGCGTCGCCGGCGCGCAGCCGCAGCAGGTCCGGGGTCGAGTAGCCGCGGGTGTGCGCGAGCCGGGCGTCCCGGTCGAGCCGCACGCCCTCGTCGCCCACGATCGCGCGCACCCGTACGGCGAGCGCCTCGTCGAGCGGGTCCGGCAGCGCGACGTCGTCGAGGGCGACGGGGTCGCCCGGGGCGGAGACTCCGAACGCCGCCAGCGCTGCGCGCAGCGACTCGGGCAGCTCGGCGGCGCGGGCGGGATCGCCCCAGCGTCCGGGCAGCATCGGGACGGGCGGGAGATCGGACTCGGTCATGGCGCTCGCTGCTCGTCGTGGGGAGGACGGGCCGGTCGGCCCGCTGATACACTGTGACACATGATGTCTCACCGACGCAACGGACCCGACGGCCGGGCCGCCGGGATCCGAGCCGGCTCGTCGCTGTCCGCGGCCCGCCGGGCCGCCGACCTCGACGCACTGCGTCGGCGCCCGGCCGTCGACCTGATCGTCGTCGGCGGCGGCGTGACCGGCACCGGCGTGGCGCTCGACGCCGCCTCCCGCGGGCTCCGGGTCGTCCTGGCCGAGCGCCACGACCTGGCGTGGGGGACGAGCCGATGGTCCTCCAAGCTCGTGCACGGCGGACTGCGCTACCTCGCCTCCGGCGACGTCCGGGTGGCCCACGAGAGCGCGGTCGAGCGCGGGATCCTGATGGAGCGCACCGCACCTCACCTGATCCGGCCGCTCACGCAGACGATCCCGCTGACCGCCGAGATCGATGCCCGCCAGGCGGCACTGCTGAGGGCGGGCACCCTCGCGGGGGACGGGCTGCGCCTCGCCGCCTGGACCGGCCGCCGCCGCCTCGCGCGGTCCCGGCGGGTGGGGCCTGACGCCGTGGTCGCCCTGGCGCCGACCGTACGGACGGGCGACCTGCGCGGCGGTCTCGTGCACACCGACGGCCAGCTGGTCGACGACGCCCGTCTGGTCGTGGCGCTCGCCCGCACCGCGGCGTCGTACGGCGCACGGATCCTGACCCGGACCTCGGCCGTCGAGGTCGGGGGCCGCGGAGCACGGCTGCGCGACGAGCTGAGCGGCGACGTGATCGACCTCGACGCGCGGGTCGTGGTGAACGCGTCCGGCGTCTGGGCCGGAGCGATCGACCCGACGATCGTGCTGAGACCGAGCCGGGGGAGCCACCTCGTCCTGCCCCAGCGGGTCTTCGGCGGGTTGCGCACGGCGCTGACGGTGCCGGTGCCGGGAGCTCGAGGAAGGTTCGTGTTCGCCCTCCCGGCGCCGGAGGGCCGCGTGATCGTCGGGCTCACCGACGTCGACGCCCCCGGGCCGGTGCCCGACGACCCGCAGGCCAGCGCCGAGGAGGTCACGTTCCTGCTGTCGACGATGTCACGGGCGCTGCGCACGTCGCTGGAGCCGTCCGACCTCATCGGCACGTACGCGGGGCTCCGTCCGCTGCTCGACGTGGGCGCCGGGGCGACCGCCGACCTGAGCCGGCGCCACGCCGTCGTGACCCGCGGCGACGGTCTGGTCTCGGTGGTCGGAGGCAAGCTCACGACCTATCGCCGGATGGCCCAGGACGCGGTCGACGCCGCCCTGCTGTCCGCCGGGCTCGCAGCGGGACCGTGCCGGACCCGGTCGCTGCCGCTGGTCGGTGCGGCGGCACCGCAGGCTCTGGCGCGGGTCGCCGCGCCGGCGCGTCTGGTCCGGCGCTACGGCACCGAGGCCACGGCCGTGCTCGCCACCGGTGCCGACGGGTCGGCCCCCGTCGCGCACGGCACCGGGGTGACCGCGGCCGAGCTGCGGTTCGCGGTGCGCCACGAGGGTGCGCTCGAGGTCGACGACCTGCTGGACCGCCGGACGCGGATCGGTCTGGACCCCGACGCACGGACCCGCGCCCTGGACGCGGCCCGGGTCGCCCTGGCCGACGGCTGAGCACCTCGCCGGCAGCGGCTCGCCGCGACACCGACGGTCAGACGTGACGGTCGAGCTCCGCCCAGAACGCCTCGCGCAGCTGCCAGCGGGTCTCGGTCTCGAGCACGCGGTGCCGGTCGTCGGCCCGCGCGACCAGATCGGTGAGCAGGGTCGAGTCGACGTCGCCGGGGATCGTCGGCTTCGTCGCGACCAGGGAGGCGACGTCGGTCTGCGTCGCCGAGTCCAGCCAGTTGCGGACCACCGTGCGAACCACGTCGGGGATCTCCGCCCGCAGGTCGGCGTCCGGGTCGTACGGGCCGGTGCGGTTGGGTGACCCGCTGACCGAGGTGTAGGCGATCGACGCCGCCGGCGGCTCGTACGTGGGGGTCCCGTTGTGGACCCGGGCGACCTCGGCCGGTGTCGGGATCCGCAACGGCGGCGGCGTCGCCTCCACGGCGACCTCGGGTGTCTCCGGCGCGGCCGTCCGGGCATCGGACACCGTGCCCGCCGCGACGCCCGCGCCGACGGTCGTCGGCTCGGAGGTCCCCGCTGCCGGGGTCGGAGCCGCCGCGACCGCGGGGCGGGGCACCGGGCGCGGGACCGGACCGATCGCGCCCTGCAGGGTCTCGAGCGGGATCCGCAGCCGGTCGTCGACCACGCGGGCGAGGTTCATGGCGGTGGCGTGGACCCCGATCCTGGCCTCGTCGTTCGGCACGTTGAAGAGACTGACCCGGACGCCGTAGTCCTGGGCCATGTCGACGGCCTCGGTGAGGTCGTCGTCGCCGGAGACCAGGTAGATCTCCGACACGGCGCCCTGCAGCGCGAGGTTGACCATGTCGAGCGCGATCCGCGTGTCGACGCCCTTCTGCGCCCCTTCGTTGTTGACCCGCCCGAGGCGGAGCTTCACGTCCGGCAGGAGCGAGATCAGGTTGTGCTCCTCCGACATCAGGCGGTGGGACGGGGTGTTGGTGGCGTCGTACCAGAGCACGCGCAGCAGCTCGGTGTCGGTCGACTCGGCGACGGCCGACGTGATCCCCGTGACCAGGCGCTCCCAGCTCACCGCGATCGCCCGTCGCAGCGACGTCCCGACCAGCACCTGTGCCGAGGACGCCAGGAGGTAGCCCGCGTCGACGAGGATGGCGTGCCGGTTCGGTCGCGTCGTGGGGCTCATCCGGTCAGGCTAGTACGCCGACGGATCCGCGGCGTCTTGCCGACACGGCACCGTCGGCCGTGCCCTGGTCCGAGCGGCGCGAGCAGGGCGCAGCCGTCCTGACGGGGTCCGGCTAGGGTGGGCGCGAGGCGGATCGACGAGGAGGCACGGTGGCGGGACGGGCGACGGCGGGGATGATCGCGGCGGTGGTCTCGGTGGCAGCCCTGACCGGGTGCGGGTCGGACGAGCCCGACGACTCCGCGTGCCGTGGTGTCGCCGACGGTGGGACCGTGCTCGTCCAGGGCGACAACACTCCGCTGACGGAGTCGGTCACCGCGGGCGTCGGGTCGATCGACGTCAACCCCGACGGTGCGAGCGCCACGCTGATGCTCTCGACCGCGGACGGGAACCCGGGGAAGGTCCGGACCGTGCGCGTCGTGGTGAACGGCACGTTCAAGGCCGGAGGTCAGGCGTTCGACGTCGCGCAGATCTGCCGCGGCTCGGTGACGCTGAGCTCGACCCAGCCCACCTCCTGAGGCGTCGTTCGCGCCGGGCGGCCGACGCGGCTCAGGCCTTGTCGCCGAACATGATCTCGTCCCAGGACGGGACGCGTCGGCGCTCCTTGCGGCGCGGGCTGCGCTTGCGCGGCGGCGCCTCGCCGGCCTCGTCCGACTCGCCCTCGGCCTGGTCGGCCTCGCCCGCGGGCCGTCCCGGCGGGTCCTGGGCGGCGCCGCGCGCCGCCGACCGACCCGGCTCCCCGAGCTCCAGGGTCGGCTCCTCCTCCGACGGTCCGGCGAGATCCTGCAGGCTCAGCTGGTCGCCGTCGCTCTCGCGCGTGCCGGCGTCGCGCTCGGCCCGGGCCCGCTCGGGAGCGTCGCCGCGCCCGGACGCCGAGGTCCGCGGCTCCTCCGCGGGGGCGCCACCGACACCGAACGGCTCGTCGGCCACCGCCGCGGCCCTGCGCTCGCGCGCCTGCCGGAGCGACGCCACGCGAGCATCGGGACCGCCGTTCACGACGGCCTGCTCCGGACGGCTCACGGCGTCGGCGATCGCCATCTCCGACTCCGAGGGCACGTCGCCGACCAGCTCCCGCGCCGCGTCGTCCTCCGCGAACGTGTACCGGCCGGCCGGGTCGAACACGTAGCTGCCGCGCAGCCCGTCCGCCTCGACCGTCACGGTCCAGCGGCCGTCGTCGCGGCGGTAGGAGTCCCAGTCGGCGGACTCGGGGTCGCTGCCGCGCGAGCGCACGCTCGAGTCGACGGCCTCGCCGAGGGTGAGCGCGTTCGACTGGGCGTGCTTGCGGCGCACGGTGGCGCCGCGGGCACGCTCCGCCATGTGCTCGCGCTCGGCGAGCACCGGGTAGGCGTAGGCCATGATCCGCTCGACCGGCAGCTCGGCGGCCGCGGCGACGTCGTCCGGCGACTCTCCCCGGCGGATCCGAGCCTGGATGTCTCGCGGGCGCAGTGCACTGTCCATCGCAATCTCCAACTGGCCGAGTCGTGCCCGGTCGTTCCTGAGGGTGGCGCGGAGCCGGTCGTCGGCGGGGACGCGGTACTGCTCACCGACGGCGCCGCGCAGGATCACGTACCGCTGATCCTCGCTCAGCCCCACGACGGTGAGGTCACGCATCGGGTCCTCCTCCGGTCCTGCTCTCGCCTCGTCTTCGCCCCAGTCTCGGTCGCGACGGGGTTCAATCCAAGCAAGCGCGCCGAACCCGTCGTCGCCGGGCCCCTCCCGGGCGGCTACGGTCGTGGACGTGCACGTGTACGTGGCGGTCGACCTCGCGGGCGTCGCAGCGTTCGCGCTGTCCGGTGCGCTCGTGGCCGTGCGCAAGCCGCTCGACCTGTTCGGGGTGCTCGTGCTGGCGACCGCGACCGGACTCGGCGGAGGGTTCCTGCGCGACGTGCTGGTCGGGCAGATCCCGCCGGCGGCCCTGGAGGACTGGCGCTACCTGGCCGTGCCCGTCGTCGCGGGGCTCGTGGCGTTCCGCTTCCACCGCGGGCTCGGCCGGATCGAGCGGGAGATCGCGGTGTTCGACGCCGCCGGGATGGGGCTGTTCTGCGTGACCGGGGCCGTCCTGGCTCTCGAGTTCGGCCTGCCCGCCGTCTCGGCAGCGCTGATGGGCATGGTGACGGCGATCGGCGGCGGCGTGATCCGCGACCTCCTCGCGGGCCGGGTCCCGGTCGTGCTCCGCGAGCAGCTCTACGCGCTCCCGGCGCTGGCGGGCGCGGGGGTGGCGGTGGCCGCGGTCCGGCTCGGGCTCGACGACCTGGCCGTGATCGCCTGCGGGGCGACGGTGGCGACCGGGTGGCGCCTGCTCGCGCTGCGCCGGGACTGGCACGCTCCGCTGCCGCCCGGGATGGACGGCTACTGAGCAGGCTCCGGCTCGGCGACGGTGACCCGTTCGGGCCGCCGCGGTCGACGGATCACCCACGAGCCGGCGAACGCCGCCGCCCCCGCGCCCAGGCACACGAGGTAGCCGCTCGATCCGCCCCACGTGTCGACGACCCACCCCGAGACCGCCGCGCCGGGGGCCACACCGCTGGCCAGGCCGGTGCTGAACCACCCGATCGCCTCGGTCAGCCGTGAGCGAGGAACCCCCTGCTCGATGATCCGGGTGGTGGCCACCATGCTCGGCGCGATCGCGAGGCCGGACAGCAGCAGCGCACCGGCCAGCACCCACAGGTTCGGTGCGAGCAGCAACGGCACGACGCTGAGCGTCAGCATCGCGGTGATCCAGCGCAGCTGGACGACCGGTGGGACGCGCGAGGGCAGGGCGCCGACGAGGAAGCCGGCGACGAGGCTGCCCGCGGCCCAGACCGCGAGCAGGGCTCCCGAGGCCGCCTTGTGGCCGGCCTCGTCGGCGACCGCGACGGTCACGACCTCGGCGGCCCCGAACAGCACCCCGAACCCGAGGGACGCCACGACGACCGGCGCCACCACGCCGAACGCCAGCTTCTCGCGCACCGCTGCCCCGCTGTCCCGCCGCGAGGCCCGCGGCTCCGTGCGCCGCTGGGCGGCGAGCGCGACGGACCCCGTGACGCTGGCGACGGCGGCGACCACGAGCCCGGCGTACGGGTTGATCGCGGTCGCGAGGAACGTCACCAGGACCGGTCCGACGATGAAGACGACCTCGTCGAGCACGGCTTCGAGCGCGAAGGCCGTGGTGATCGACGACGGGGGTGCGACGTAGGTCCACCGCGCCCGCACCATGCTGCCGGCCTGCGGCAGTGCGAACCCCGCCACGGCGGCGCAGAGGTGGGGGAGCGGGTCGGGCGCGCCCTCGTGGATCGCGACCAGGCCGAGGCCGATCCCCAGCCCGAACACCGCGGCGGTCGCCGGCAGCACGACATGCTGTCCGAGCCGGTCGACCAGCCGGCCCTGCACCGGTGCACCGACCGCGCAGGCGACCAGAGCCGCGGCGGAGATCGCGCCCGCGCGGGCGTACGAGCCGCTCTGCGCCGAGACGAGCAGGACGATGCCGAGGCCGAGCATCGACATCGGGAGGCGGGCGAGCAGGCCGGCGGCGGTGAACGCGAGCGCGCCGGGCAGCCGGAGGATCCGGCGGTAGGAGTCGAGCACGGGAGGTACGTCCTGGGCGAGTGTGGCGGAGGGAACCTCCGGGTGGCCCCGGCGGGGGCCACGACTGCACGATAACCCGGCGCTTGGTTGGATGGTCGCCATGGATCGATGGGACGACGACGCTGTCGTGACACCGCCGGACACCCGCCCGTACGACGCGTTCCTCCTGGTCTCCTTCGGGGGACCGGAGAAGCCGGACGACGTCGTGCCGTTCCTGGAGAACGTCACCGCAGGGCGCGGGATCCCGCGCGAGCGGCTGGTCGAGGTCGGCGAGCACTACTTCGGCTTCGGCGGGCGGTCACCGATCAACGACCAGAACCGCGACCTGCTCGCCGTGCTCCGCCTCGAGCTGCGGACCCACGGGATCGACCTTCCGCTGTACTGGGGCAACCGCAACTGGGACCCGTACCTGTCGGACACGCTGGCGCAGATGCGCGACGACGGCGTACGGCGGGCGGTGTGCCTGTTCACCAGCGCGTACTCGTCGTACTCGGGCTGCCGTCAGTACCGCGAGAACCTCGCCGACGCCGTCGAGGCGACCGGAGCGGAGGCGCCGCGGCTCGAGCGGATCCGGCACTACTTCAACCACCCGGGGTTCCAGGCGCCGTTCGTCGACGGGACCGTCGCCGCGCTCGAGCAGCTCGAGCGCGAGGGGCGCGACGCCGACGGTGCTCGTCTCGTCTTCGTCACCCACTCGATCCCCGACACGATGAACGACGCCAGCGGCCGGTGGGTCGCCGACGGCACCGAGCACGGCGGAGGTGCCTACGTCGAGCAGCACCGCGACGTCGCGTCGAGCGTCGCCGCCGCGGTCTCAGCACGCAGCGGCGTGGAGCGCGCGTACGACCTGGTCTACTGCTCGCGGTCCGGCTCGCCGCACGTGCCGTGGCTGGAGCCGGACGTCAACGACCACCTGGAAGCGCTGGCGCAGGACGGGGTCGACGCCGTCGTGGTGGTCCCGATCGGATTCGTCAGCGACCACATGGAGGTCGTCTACGACCTCGACACGGAGGCCCGGGCGACCGCGGAGCGGGTCGGCCTCGGGTTCGCCCGCGTACCGACCCCCGGTGTCGACCGCCGGTTCGTCGCGGCGATCCGCGAGCTCGTCGTCGAGCGTGCCGCCCAGGCACGCGACGAGGAGCCCGACCCACCGGTCGTGGGCTCCCTCCCGCCGTCCTGGACGGTCTGCCCTGCGGGATGCTGCGCGAACCCGCGCGGCGCCCGTCCCGCCCTCTGCGGGTCCGACGGATGAGCGAGGCCGCGACGACCGACCCGGAGGCGCTCGTCACGCTCGCCTCCACCGCAGCGCGCGCGGGCGCGGCGTACGTCCGGACGCACCGCGGCCCGGGGCGCGTCGAGGTGGCGGCGACCAAGTCGAGCCCCACCGACCCGGTGACCGAGATCGACCGCGCCACCGAGCGGGTGATCCGCGAGCACCTCCTCGGCGCGCGACCCGACGACGGCTTCCTGGGCGAGGAGGGCGGCCTCGAGGAGGGCAGCTCGGCGGTCGTGTGGGTGGTCGACCCGATCGACGGGACCGTGAACTTCGTCTACGGCATCCCTGCGTACGCGGTCAGCATCGCAGCCCGGGTCGACGAGGTGGTCGAGGCGGCCTGCGTGCTCGACGTGGTCCGCGGGGAGGAGTTCACCGCGACGCGGGGCCACGGTGCCTTCCGGCGCGAGAGCCCGGCGCGCGGAGCCCGGCGGCTGCAGGCGGTCCCCCCGCCGAGCGCGGCCTCGGCCCTGGTCGGGACCGGCTTCAACTACGTGCTGGAGGTACGCCGGCGCCAGGCCGCCGCCGTGGGACGCCTGCTCGAGTCCGTCCGTGACGTTCGTCGCACGGGATCGGCGGCACTCGACCTGTGCGGACTCGCGGCCGGAAGGCTGGACGCCTACGTCGAGCAGGGCCTCCAGCCCTGGGACCTGGCCGCCGGCGGCCTGATCGCCCACGAGGCGGGCGTCGAGCTGGCCGGCCTCGACGGTGAGCCGGACGAGCGGCTGACGATGGCGGCCCCGGCGGCGTTCGCGGGGGAATTTTTCGCGCTCGTGCGCGCTTGTGGGTTCTGACTTGGGTCGCGGTTCTCCGTGTGGCACAATCTGCGCGCCTGAAGTTATCGAATTGGGATGAACCCGGCCGCCGGTCGGGACGAGAGACGTTAGAGGAGGGTTCATGGCGACCGACTACGACGCTCCTCGCAAGACGGAAGAGGAGCAGTCGGAAGACAGCATCGAAGAGCTCAAGGCTCGTCGGCACGAGAAGAACTCGGGCAAGGTCGACGAGGACGAGGTCGAGGCAGCGGAGTCGTTCGAGCTCCCGGGCGCCGACCTGTCGCACGAGGAGCTCTCGGTGCAGGTCGTCCCCCGGCAGTCCGACGAGTTCACCTGCTCGTCGTGCTTCCTGGTGCACCACCGCAGCCAGCTGGCTCACACGAAGGGCAAGCAGCTGATCTGCGTCGACTGCGCCTGAGCCGCGCCGCGCCGCGCGCGGGACGTTCACGGGGACGCACCAGGCCAACACGGCCCAGCGACACACGAAGCCCCCGGACCCCTCAGGGTCCGGGGGCTTCGTCGCGTCCGGTCGCAGCCGGCCTCGGCGGTCTCGCCGTGCCGCCGGGTGGTGCCGCCGGTCAGACCTTCGGCTTGGGGCCCTTCATGCCCGGCGGGAGCTCGCCGGTCGACCGGACCCAGTAGCTGACGGCCTGACGGTGGACGACGACCTTGATCAGCCCTGCGGCCGCACCCGCGAGCACCGCCCAGGTCACGGCCTCGCGCGTGCTGATGTCGGGCCGGTGGGACTCCTCGACCGTCGGGGGCTTGCGCCCGGTGGCGGCGCGCCAGACCAGGGAGGCGGCCTGCGCCGCCGCCATCGCGGAGAGGAGGGTCGAGACCCGGTCCATCAGCTTCCAGGCGGCCTTGCCCGGCTTGCTCTTCTTCTTGGCCTTGTCCTTCGCCTTGGACGCCTGGGATCGCGCCACGGTGTCTCCTTCGTCGGTGCGGAGCCGTTGCGGCTCCCGTTCGGGTCCGAACCGAACGTTAGCGCCTCGGCGACCGGGCGGGGGCCGCCCCGGCCTCAGCCGCGCGCCAGCCGGGCCGTGATCGCGTCGGCGAGGTCAGCGGCGTGCCGGGTCCCCACGAGCCAGTACGGCGTCGGGTCGTGCGGATCGGTGATCTCGACCCGCACGGCGGTGGAGAGGTAGGGGCGGAGGAAGAAGAACGCGCGCGCGTCGGCCTGCGGCCCGTGGAGGGCCCGGGTCTGAGCGGCGTCGAGTGCCTCGACCCGGCCGCAGTAGGCCAGCGGGACGCGTGCCGATCCCGCGCGGAGGTGGAGGTTCGTGACCTCCACGGCGGCTCTGCCGTAGTGCACCAGCGCGATCGCGACGGCGACCGCGACGGCCAGCGCGGCGCCTGCCGCGAACCATCCCGGGGCCGCCAGGACGAGGGACCACCACACGACGACCGGGACGGCGGCGGCGCCCACCCACCATCCGACGGGGACGCCGAGAGTCTCGCGGTAGTACGGCTCGGCGGCGTCGCGCGTCATGCGTCAAGGTTGCCATGCGGCCACGCCGCAGCGTGCCGGTAGGGTCGCTGCATGGTCGAGGTGCTGGTCACGTGTCTGGAGCCCGGCGTGGAGCTGCCGGCCTACGCCCATCCGCACGATGCCGGAGCGGATCTGTGCACCACGGTCGACGTGCGTCTCGCGCCCGGTGAGCGTGCAGTGGTCCCGACCGGGATCGCCATCGCCCTCCCGCCCGGCTACGTCGGGCTCGTCCATCCGCGCTCCGGTCTGGCGGCCCGCTGCGGGCTGTCCATCGTGAATGCCCCCGGGACGGTCGACGCGGGCTACCGTGGAGAGGTCAAGGTGTGCCTGGTGAACCTCGACCCGAGCGAGCCCGTGGTGCTGTCGCGGGGCGACCGGATCGCCCAGCTGGTGGTGCAGCAGGTCGAGCAGGCGGAGTTCCGCAAGGTCGACGCCCTCCCGGACTCGGCCCGCGGGACCGGGGGGTACGGTTCGACGGGTGGGTTCGTGGCGTCCGGCGCGTGATCGCGGCCGGGCCGACGCTGGTCGCGCAGCGCCGGGCCCAGGAGACGAGGAAGGGATGACCATGTTCGGTCGACGCAGCAAGAAGGCCGAGTCCGCCGGCAGCGAGGCGGAGGTCGGCTCGGAGGCGACCGAGACCGAGGCCGAGACAGTCGGGGAGACGCCGTCGGCCACGTCGCGGTTCGACCGCAGCGACGGTCCCTGGGACTCCTCGGAGCGCGAGGTCCCCGAGGACGACCCGACCTGGGTCGACGTCGGTGCGATGGTCCTGCACGGGCGGGTCGGGCTCGACCTCCAGATCCCGACCGACCCCGAGACCGGCGCCGCGTCCGCGGTCGTGATGCGCGGCGACGAGAGCGCCGTCGAGCTGCGCGCGTTCGCCGCTCCGCGCTCCGGCGGCCTGTGGTCGCAGGTCCGCCCCGAGATCGTCGCGGAGGTCGGGCGGGTCGGTGGCAAGGTCGAGGAGCGCGACGGCAGCTTCGGGGCCGAGCTGCGGGTCGAGGTCCCCGTGAAGCTCGCCGACGGCAAGCAGGGGGTGCAGACCACCCGGATCATCGGGATCGACGGCCCGCGCTGGCTGCTCCGCGGCACCTTCATGGGGCGGCTCGCGACCGAGCCCGACGACGACAGCGTGCTCGAGCAGGCGGTCCGCGAGGTCGTGGTCGTCCGCGGTGGCGACCCGATGCCGCCGCGCGAGCAGATCCCTGTGGTCGTGCCGGCGGGTGCGGTCCGGATGGAGCAGAAGGCCTGATCCCCGCGAGGGTCGCGACGTCGGGTCGTAGGGTGTTCGCATGAGCCTTCTGGAGCGTGCGCGCAGTCGCCTGTCCGGTCTGCAGGACCGTGCCGAGGCCGCGGAGCTCCGTGAGGAGGCGGCCGGTGCGGGGTGCGGGCCGGTCACCGATCAGCGGATCGGTGACCGGGTGACGGTGCACGGTCAGCTCCGCACGGTCACGCTGCGTCCGCGCAGCGGGATGTGTGCTCTGGAGGCCGAGCTCTACGACGGCTCCGGCTCGGTGACGCTGGTCTGGCTGGGGCGCCGACGGATCACCGGGATCGACGCGGGCCGTTCGTTGACGGCCCACGGCCGCCTCGGACGCCGCGACGGCACCACCGTGATCTACAACCCCCGATACGAGCTGAGCCGATGAGCGACGAGACGACCTCCGAGGACGGCACGGCGCAGGAGCGGCCGTCGACCCCGACCACGCACGCCACCGTCGAGCAGGTCGTGCGGGCGCGGCTCGCCCAGGCGCTCGGCGGGGTGCGGGGGATGGTCGAGACCGCGATCCCGACGATCGGCTTCACGTTGTCGTGGATCATCACCCGCGACCTCGAGCGCTCGCTGTGGATCGGCGGCGGGCTGGCGGTGGTGGCGCTGCTCGTCCGGATCGTGCAGCGCAGCACTCCGCAGTTCGTGATCAACTCGCTGTTCGGCATCGGGATCGCCGCGGTGTTCGCGCTGCGCAGCGGGGAGGCGAGGGACGCGTTCCTGCCCGGCCTGATCTACAACGGCGTCTACGCCGTGGTGCTGATCCTGACGATCCTGGTCGGCCACCCGCTCGTCGGCTACCTCGTCGGCAGCGTGACCGGTGACCTGACGGGCTGGCGCCGTGACAAGCGGATGGTGCGGCTGTGCGCGCAGCTGACCTGGCTGCTGGCGATCCCGTGCGTGCTGCGGGTGATCGTCCAGTACCCGCTGTGGGCCGCCGACCAGGTCGCGCTGCTCGGGACGGCCAAGATCGCGATGGGGTGGCCGCTGCAGGTGGCGGCGCTCGCGGCGATGGCGTACCTGCTCGGGCGCAACCACACGCCGATCGAGGACCCGGCCGAGGCGGCCCGGCTCCTGTCGGACGAGGCCCTGTCGTTGCGTCCGCCGCTCCAGCCGCGCGACTGAGTCCGTCCGCTCAGAGCTCGCGGTGCTCCACCGGGGCGAGCAGGTGCTGGAGCTGGGCCTCGGACTCCTGCGCTGCCACGAACAGCAGCTCGTCACCCGCCTCGAGGGAGCGGTCCGCCTCCGGGATCTGGATGCCGTGCTCGCGCAGGATCGCCACGAGGACGACGTCGCGCGGCCACGGGACGTCCCCGGCACGGCTGCCGACGTACGGCGAGTCGTCCGGCAGGGTCAGCTCGACGAGGTTCGCGTTGCTGTGGCGCAGGGTGAACAGCCGCACCAGGTCTCCGACGGTCACGGCCTCCTCGACGAGCGCGGACATGATCCGCGGTGTGGAGACGGAGACGTCGACGCCCCACTCGTCGCTGAACAGCCACTCGTTGTCGGGGTGGTTCACCCGGGCGACCGTCCTGGGGACGCCGAACTCCGTCTTCGCGAGCAGCGACACGACCAGGTTGGCCTTGTCGTCGCCGGTGGCGGCGATCACGACGTCGCAGCGCTGCAGGTGCGCCTCCTCGAGCGCGGACAGCTCGCAGGCGTCGGCGAGGAGCCACTCGGCCTCGGGGACGGCGTCGGACTTGATCGCGCGAGGGCTCTTGTCGATCAGCAGCACCCGGTGACCGTTCTCGAGGAGCTCGGCGGCGATCGAGCGTCCCACCGACCCGGCTCCGGCGATCGCGACGTGCATCAGTCCTCCTCCTCTCGCGGCCCGCGGTCCAGGACCGCGAAGACCTCGTCGGCGCCCGCCTCGTACGCGAACAGGTGCAGCACGTCGCCCTCCTGCAGCACCTGGTCGGGTGCGGCGACCATCGCCGCACCGAACCGGGTCACGTAGCCGACCCGGCCCCCGGTGGCCCGCTCGAGCCGGTCGATGGTGTGGCCGATCCACGGGGCGGGCACGAACAGCTGGTCGGCGCGGACCTGGCCGCTCGGGTCGCGGAAGACCGGCTCCTCGCCGGCCGGGATGAGCTTGCGCAGGACCTGGTCGGCCGCCCAGGTCACCGTCGCCACCGTCGGCACGCCGAGCCGCTCGTACACCTCGGCCCGTCCGGGGTCGTAGATCCGTGCGACGACGGTGTCGATGCCGAACTGCTCGCGCGCGACGCGCGCCGAGATGATGTTGGAGTTGTCGCCCGAGGAGACCGCGGCGAAGGCGTCGGCCCGCTCGATGCCGGCGCGCCTCAGCACGTCGCGGTCGAACCCGAGTCCGGTCACGGTCATGCCCGCGAAGCTCGGCCCGAGCCGCCGGAACGCGTCGGGGTTGGAGTCGATCACGGCGATCGCGTGACCGCGGGCCTCGAGACTGCGGGCGAGCGTGGAGCCGACGCGACCGCAGCCCATGATCACGATGTGCACGCGAGCGACGCTACACCTGCTGCGCGGCCTCGTCGGGGTCCGCGCGGCGCCGACGGCCGCGATCGGGTCTACGATCGCCCGCGTGGGACTAGCGGAGCTCGGCAAGCGGGCGATCCTCGGGCGGAAGCTGCGCAGCACGCAGCTCGACGAGACGTTGCTGCCGAAGCGGATCGCGCTGCCGGTCTTCGCCAGCGACGCGCTGTCGTCGGTGGCCTACGCACCGGACGAGATCTTCCTGGTGCTCTCGATGGGCGGCCTGTCGGCGTACGCGCTGAACTGGAAGATCGGGATCGCCGTCGGGGTCGTGATGCTCGTGGTCGTCACCTCGTACCGGCAGAACGTCCGCGCGTACCCGAGCGGCGGTGGTGACTACGAGGTCGCGACGGTGAACCTCGGTCCCCGTGCCGGTGTGACGGTGGCCTCGGCGCTCATGGTCGACTACGTGCTCACGGTGGCCGTGTCGATCTCCTCGGCGGTCCAGAACGCGAGCGCTGCGCTGCCGTTCCTGGAGGGCCACGAGGCGAGCAGCGCGAGCGTGCTGGTCGCCCTGCTGGTCGCCGCGAACCTGCGCGGGCTGAAGGAGTCGGGGCGGGCCTTCGCGGTCCCGACGTACCTGTTCATGCTGAGCATCCTCGGGATGGCTGTGTGGGGCTTCGGGCGCTACCTGTTCGGTGATCTCCCGATGGTCGAGAGCGCCGACCTCGACCTGGTCGCCGAGGAGCCGTACGTCGGGGCGGTCTCCGCGATCGCGATGACGTTCCTGGTGGCGCGGGCGTTCTCGTCGGGCTGCGCCGCCCTGACCGGGGTGGAGGCGATCAGCAACGGTGTCCCGGCGTTCCGGCGGCCCAAGAGCAGGAACGCCGCCACCACGCTCGCTCTGCTGGGCACGATCTCGGTGACGATGCTGATGAGCGTCATCGTCCTCGCGGACCTCATGCACCTGCGCTACGCCGAGGACCCCGCGACGCAGCTGAGCCGCGACGGGGTGCCGGTCGGTGAGAACTACGTCCAGGACACGGTGATCGGACAGCTCGCCGGCGCGATCTTCGACAACGCGCCGTTCTTCTTCTACGCCGTCGTGTTCACCACCGGCCTGATCCTGGTCCTGGCAGCGAACACGGCCTTCAACGGCTTTCCGGTGCTCGGGTCCGTGCTCGCGCGTGACGGCTACCTACCGCGCCAGCTCGACACCCGGGGCGACCGGCTGGCGTTCAGCAACGGGATCATCGTGCTCGGTGCCGGAGCGATCGTGCTGATCGTGGCGTTCGACGCCGAGGTCACGAAGCTGATCCAGCTCTACATCGTGGGCGTCTTCGTGTCCTTCACGATGAGCCAGCTCGGGATGCTGCGGCACTGGACCCGGCTGCTGCGCACCGAGACCGACCCGGCCGAGCGGCGTCGGATGCTGCGCTCCCGGGTGGTCAACGCCTGCGGGCTGGCGATGACGGGCAGCGTGCTCGTGGTCGTGCTGGTGACGAAGTTCCTCGCCGGCGCGTGGATCGCGATCACGGTGATGGCCGTGGTGTACGTGCTGATGCGTCGGATCCGCCGGCACTACGACCTGGTCGCCGAGGAGCTGTCGGTCGACGACTCCGACGTCACGCTCCCGTCGCGGGTGCACGCGATCGTGCTGGTCGGACGGCTGCACAAGCCTGCGCTGCGGGCGCTGGCGTACGCCCGGGTGTCGCGCCCCGACCGGCTGGAGGCGCTCACGGTGGATCTCGACAGCGAGGCGACGCAGCGTCTGGTCCGCCAGTGGGACGAGCTCGATCTGCCGGTCCCGCTGGTGGTCGCCGACGCCCCGTACCGCGAGCTGGTCCGCACCGTCGCGAAGTACGTCCGCAGCGTCCGCAAGGAGAGCCCGCGCGACATCGTGATGGTCTACATCCCGGAGTACGTGGTGGGTCGGTGGTACCAGCAGCTGCTGCACAACCAGACGGCGCTGCGGCTCAAGGGGCGCCTGCTGTTCATGCCCGGAGTGCTCGTCACGAGCGTGCCGTACCAGCTCAGCTCGGTGCGCTCGCGCGGTCCCGAGCGGGTGCGCCCGGTGCCCGGCGAGGTGCGGCAGGGCCGCTCGTACAGCGAACGGGACGAGTCGTGAGCGCTCACGACGACCCCGGGACCACCGAGAGCCTGGTCGGGCGCGAGGTCGAGCTCGACGTCGGCGCGGTCGCGCACGGAGGGCATTGCGTGGCGCGCTGGGACGGGCGGGTCGTCTTCGTCCGGCACACGCTGCCCGGCGAACGGGTGAGGATCCGGGTCACCGAGGGCGGGACGGGGGACCGGTTCCTGCGTGCGGACGCGGTCGAGATCCTGGTGGCAGCGCCGGGCCGGACCGAGCCGCGGTGCGACGTGTCGGGTCCGGGCGGCTGCGGCGGCTGCGACTTCCAGCACGTCGAGCTGGCGACGCAGCGTCGGCTGCTGGGTGAGGTGGTGAGCGAGCAGCTCGCGCGGCTGGCCGGGATCGAGCGCGACGTCGAGGTACGAGGGCCGTCGGGGGATCAGCACGCCGACGGACTGCGGTGGCGGACGCGGGTGACCTTCGCGGCGGACGACGAGGGTCGACTGGGGCTTCGCCGGCACCGTTCCCACGAGGTGATCCCGCTGTCGGCGTGCCCGATCGCGTCGCCGGACCTGCCGGCGGTGCTGGACTCGCGCTGGCCCGCGTCACGGGTCGCGGTCGCGGTCTCGTCGGAGGGCGACACCTTCGCGGCGGCGTACGACGTGGACGGGCGCCTCCCGAGGATCGACGCGACGGGGCTGGTGGCCGACGGTCGGCGGGTGGCGGGGCGGACCTGGGTGCGGGAGCGGGTGGACGCGCACGAGTTCCGGGTCGGCGGCTCGGGCTTCTGGCAGGTGCACCCGCAGGCCGCGGCGACCCTGGTCGACGCGGTCCGGCGGATGTCGGCGGCGCGGCCGGGGGAGCGGGTGGCCGACCTGTACGCCGGCGTGGGCCTGTTCACGGCGTTCCTCGCCGACGACGTCGGCCCGTCCGGCACCGTGCTCAGCGTCGAGGGGGATCGGAGGGGCTCCGCCGACGCGCGCCGCAACCTGCACGACCGTACGCAGGTCGAGGTCGTGAACGGCGACGTCGCGAAGGTGCTGACGCAGCGCGCCGAGCAGCGCGACCTGGTCGTCCTCGACCCGCCCCGGACGGGTGCGCGCGCCCGCGTGGTGCGCGCCGTCGCAGGCCTCGGCCCGAGCCGGGTGGTCTACGTCGCGTGCGATCCCGCGGCGCTCGCCCGGGACGTGGCCACCTTCGCCGACGTCGGGTACGAGCTCGTGGACCTGGAGGCGTACGCGCTGTTCCCGATGACGCACCATGTGGAGTGCGTGGCGCTGCTGGCGCCCGTCGGCTGAGTGCTGCTGGCGCCCGTCGGCTGAGTGCTGCTGGCGCCCGTCGGCTGAGTGCGGCCCTCTCCCGATCGTCGAGGCGCGAGCGGAGCGAGCGATCGAGACGCGCAGCTCCCGAGTCCGACCGCTCGGCGTGGCCACCACGGCTGACCCCGCCCGTACGCCACACTGCTCGCGTGACGTACGCCGATCCTGCGCGTTGCCCGGGGTGCGGTGCGCCGGCGACCGGGGCGCCCGTGTGCCCGCGGTGCGGTGTGGAGCTGACCGGGCAGCTGGCCAGGGATCTGCTCGCGCACCTCGCTGAGTCGGACCGGTTGCTCGCGCAGATGCGCTCGGAGGCCGACGTGCGCCGCCGGGGCCGGACGGGGTCCGTGGACACCGCGCCGGGTGCTGCGGCGCCGGGTGCTGCGGCGCCGGGCGTTGCGGCGCCGGGCGTTGCACCTCGGGCGGGCGCGGCCGCTCCTCCGGGCGCCTGGCAGCCGGCCTGGCAGCCGCGGGCGCCCGAGCCGAGCGGGGCGCGCGGGCCGTCGGTCGGTTCGGTGCTGCTGGTGCTGGGTGCCCTGTGCCTGGTCGTGGCGGCGTTCGTGTTCGTGGCGATCTCGTGGTCGGTGCTCTCCGAGGCCGGTCGTACGGCCGTGCTGGCCGGCGTCCTGCTCGCCGTGGGTTCCGCGGCTGCGTGGTCGACCCGTCGGCGGCTGCGCGGGACGTCGGAAGCGTTGTGGACCGTCGCGTTGGCGGTCGCCGCCCTCGAGATCGGACTCGCTGACCAGGCCGGTGTGCTCGGGCTCGATCGCGTGGACGGTGCGGCCGTGGCGGTGGCCGGTTCGGTCGTGGTCGGCCTGGCTGCGGCCGGCGTCGCGCTCTGGTCCCGTCGCGTCGCCCCGACGGTGGTCTCGGCCCAGGTCGCCATCGGGTTGGCGGTCCTGGTCGCGGGTCTGGCCCTCCCGGCCGCCGTGGAGGTGGAGCCGACGTGGGTGGGGACTCCGGTCGCGCTCCTCGCCGCGCTGGTGATGGTGGGACTGGTCGTGCTGGGGCTCGAGGTCGCGGCGTGGTCCTCCGCGGCCGCGCTCGCCGTGCTCGAGTCGGTCGCGTGGCTCACGCTGGTCGTCGGCCTGCTGAGCGAGCCGGACCTGCGCGAGCACTGGTCGGGTCCGGTCGGCGCGATGCTCGTCGTGCAGGCGGTCGCTGCTCTGGGGGTCGCCTGGCTGGTTAGTCGGGTCCTCGCCCGGCATCCCGGCGTGGTCCTCAGTGCGCAGTCCCTCGCGACGCTGCTGGCGGTCGTCACCGTCGCGCTCCTCGTGGTGACACCCGCAGGGGCGAGCGGGATCGACGCAGCGGTGGTGTCGTGGGTGCTGCTGCCGGTCGGGGTGGCCCTCCTCGGCCACGTCGTCCACGGCGGTTGGGGGATCGGCGTCCGTGTGGCCGTGGTGCCGGTCGCGCTCGGGCTCGTCGCCGGGCTGGCGGAGCTCGCCCTGTCGCTGGTGGAGGCGCTCGCGCGGGCTTGGTCGCCGTGGTTCGAGGCGGGCGTCGGTCAGCGGTTCGACACCCGCTACGGGCTGGAGACCTGGGTCGCGGTGTGGCTCCTGCTCGGCCTCGCGGCGCTCCTGCTGACGGTCGCCGCGTGGCGCTTCCGTGCCGCGGTCGTCCTTCCGCTCACCCTGCGGACGCTGGCGGCGGCTCTCCTTCCCGTCACGGTCGGCGTCCTGCTCGTGGTGATCGGGGCGCCGGTGCTCGTCGTCGCGCTCGTCGCGGTGATCGCCGGCGTGGTCTTCGGAGTCGTCGGCGCTGCCGGACTGGTGGGGGAGGAGCCGCGGATCCGGACCGCCTGGGTCTCTGCGGGCGTCGTGATGGTCGGCGTCGGTGCGTTGCTGCCGCTCGGGTCGGCCTGGGCCTCGGCGATCACCTGGTCGGTCGGCGCGGTCGGCCTGGCGGCCGTCGCGGTCGCGGCGCGTCCGGGTGCGGTCCGCCGGGTCGTGGTGGGAGGGGCGGCGCTCCTCGCGATCGCGGCCGTTCCCGCGTTCGCCGGTGCGCTCGGCGCGCCTGTTCCGTGGATCGCCGCGGCGGCGGGTGCGGCCGCGGCACTGGTCGTCGTGTCGGCGCAGGTCCGCGGGATCGCCGCCGACGTCCGCGAGTCCGGGGAGTTCGTCGGCTGGTCCGGCTCGGGAGCGGTGATCGCAGGCGCGCTCGTCGCCGGTCCCGTGGCGGCTTCGGCCGCCTTGACGGCAGTGGGGGCCGGCGCCGTCGTGACGGGTCTGGTCGCGCGGGACCGGCGCCCTGCGGCGCTCGCGGGCTCCGTGCTGCTCGGCGTCGCGTACGTGCTCCGTCTCGCGGCCGCCGGTGTGGACGTCGTCGAGGTCTACACCGCGCCCTTCGCCGTGGCGCTGCTGGTGGCCGGCGGCGTCGTGATGGCGCGGAGGCCTGGGTCTCGGACGTCGGTCGTGCTTCTCCCGGGCCTCGTCCTGGCGACGCTGCCCAGCCTCCCCGGTGCCCTCGAGGACCCGGTCGGCCTGCGCGGGCTGCTGCTGGCGGCGGGTTCCGTCGCGATCCTGGTGCTCGGGGTCGTCGCGCGGTGGCAGGCCCCGTTCGTCGTCGGATCCGTGCTCGTGACGATCCTCGTCCTGCGGCAGGTCGGACCGTTCCTGGCCGACGTCCCGCGCTGGATCCCGCTGAGCGTGCTCGGCGTCGCGCTGCTGGCGGTCGGTGCGACGTGGGAGGCACGGGTGTCCGATGCCCGAGCGACCGCGGCGTACGTCCGACGCCTGCGCTGACCCGACCCGTCGCGCGGGATCGCGCCCCCGCCCGCGCCGTCCGGTCGTCGGTGAGCTGGTTCCCACCGGGGTCCGGCGTCGGTGAGCTGGTTCCCACGGAACACGCGCGCGTGGGAACCAGCTCACCGCCGTCGTCCACGGAACACCCGTGTGTGGGAACCCGCTCACCGCCGTTGTCGACCAAACACCCGTGCGTGGGAACCAGCTCACCCGCCTGGGGCCGGCGGGTGTTCCGGGGCCGCCCGCGCGGTCCGGCCGTAGGCGCTCGGAGGCGATCCGTCAAGATCTACCGTCGGTCGGCGACCTCTGCTTGGATGGCTTCGCGGACGCCAGCCCCGACCGGAGGAGCCGGAGTGGAGATCGTCGATCTGACGACCGAGCACGCTGACGACATCGTCACTTGGAGGTATCCGGAGCCGTACGGCTGCTACGACCTCACCGGCATGGAGCCGCAGCACTTCACCGACCTGACGAACGGCTTCTTCGCGCTCGTCGACTCCGAGCGGTTGATCGGCTACCGGTGCTACGGAGCGGAGGGGCAGGTGCCCGGGTTCGCCTACGACGACCGGGCGCTCGACATCGGCGGCGGGCTGCGGCCCGAGCTGACCGGTCAGGGACTCGGCCACGAGGCGATCTCGACCGCGCTGGACTTCGCCCGCGCGCGGTTCGCGCCGTCGCAGTTCCGGGTGACGGTTGCAGAGTTCAACGTCCGTGCGCTCAAGGTCGTCGACGCCCTGGGGTTCAGCGCGGTCGACAAGTTCGAGTCGCCGGCGAACGAGCGACCGTACGTCGTTCTCACCCGAACGGCCTGACCGACCGCAGGTCGCTGCGTTCCGCACCACCCCCGTGCGTACGAACGCAGGCGCCGGTGTGCCGGCACGCGAGACCGACTCGTGTCGCGTGCCCGGGCGGCCAAGAAGTTTGATAACGTTTATCTTGACATCGAGATACATCGCGAGGTTAGGCGATCCTGACCGAGCATCGCGGTCGCGACCGCGCAACGATAGAGGGCGGAGCCGGGCCCGCCCGCGCGCGGCCGACGGCCCGACGGAAGACCCAGACGAGGAGAGGCGATGGCCAGCGTCAACAGCTTCAACGCGAAGGACACCCTGCAGGTCGGGGACGAGGCGTACGAGATCTACCGCCTCGATGCGGTGAGCGGCGAGGGGCTGGACGTCGCCTCGCTGCCGTACAGCCTCAAGGTGCTGCTCGAGAACCTCCTGCGCACCGAGGACGGCGCGAACATCACCGCCGACGACATCAAGGCGCTCGCCGGGTGGGACGCCGACGCGGACCCGAGCAAGGAGATCCAGTTCACGCCCGCCCGCGTGATCATGCAGGACTTCACCGGCGTCCCCTGCGTCGTCGACCTCGCCACGATGCGCGAGGCGATGGCCGACCTCGGCGGCGACGCCGGCAAGATCAACCCGCTCGCGCCCGCCGAGATGGTGATCGACCACTCCGTGATCGCTGACGTCTTCGGCACTCCCGGGGCCTTCGAGCGCAACGTCGAGATCGAGTACGAGCGCAACCGCGAGCGCTACCAGTTCCTGCGCTGGGGGCAGACGGCCTTCGACGACTTCAAGGTCGTCCCGCCGGGCACCGGCATCGTCCACCAGGTCAACATCGAGCACCTCGCCCGCGTCACGTTCACCCGTGAGGTCGACGGCGAGACGGTCGCGTACCCGGACACCTGCGTCGGCACCGACTCGCACACGACGATGGTCAACGGCCTCGGCGTCGTCGGCTGGGGTGTGGGCGGCATCGAGGCCGAGGCGGCGATGCTCGGGCAGCCGGTCAGCATGCTGATCCCGCGGGTGGTCGGCTTCAAGCTGTCGGGCGAGCTGCCCGAGGGTGCGACCGCCACCGACCTCGTGCTCACGATCACCGAGATGCTGCGCCAGCACGGCGCGGTCGGGAAGTTCGTCGAGTTCTACGGCTCCGGCGTCTCCGCCGTCCCGCTGGCCAACCGCGCCACGATCGGCAACATGAGCCCGGAGTACGGCTCCACGATCGCGGTCTTCCCGATCGACGAGGAGACCACCACGTACCTGCGCCTCACCGGTCGCAGCGAGGAGCAGATCGCGCTCGTCGAGGCGTACGCGAAGGAGCAGGGCCTCTGGCACGACCCGGAGGCCGAGCCGCGCTACTCGGAGTACCTCGAGCTGGACCTGTCCACGGTCGTTCCCTCGATCGCCGGTCCGAAGCGGCCGCAGGACCGGATCGCGCTCACCGACGCCAAGCTGTCGTTCCGAGCCTCGCTCGCCGACTACGTGGACGCGGACATGGTCGAGCCCGCCGGCTACGACGAGGCCTCGGAGGAGTCCTTCCCGGCCTCGGACGCCCCGGCGTACCACGGCGCGAACGGCGCGCCGGCCCCGACGAACCACCTCACGACGGCCCCGGCCGACTCGGGCCGGCCGAGCAACCCGCAGACGGTGACGCTCGAGGACGGGACGACGTTCGACCTCGACCACGGTGCCGTGACGATCGCGGCGATCACCTCCTGCACCAACACCTCGAACCCGTCCGTGATGATCGGGGCCGCGCTGCTGGCGAAGAACGCGGTCGAGAAGGGCCTGACCCGCAAGCCGTGGGTCAAGACCACGCTGGCGCCGGGCTCGAAGGTGGTCTCGGACTACTACGAGCGCTCCGGCCTCACCCCGTACCTCGACAAGCTCGGGTTCAACCTCGTCGGCTACGGCTGCACCACCTGCATCGGCAACTCCGGCCCGCTGATCCCGGAGGTCAGCCAGGGCGTCAACGACGGCGACCTCGCGGTCACGTCGGTCCTGTCGGGCAACCGCAACTTCGAGGGGCGGATCAACCCCGACGTCAAGATGAACTACCTGGCGTCCCCGCCGCTCGTGGTCGCGTACGCGCTCGCCGGCACGATGGACACCGACCTGTTCGAGGACCCGATCGGCGTGGACACCGACGGCAACGACGTCTACCTGCGCGACATCTGGCCCTCGCCGGCCGAGGTCGAGGAGGTCGTGTCCGGCGCGATGTCGGCCGACACCTTCAAGAGCGAGTACGCCGACGTGTTCGCCGGCGACGACCGCTGGCGCTCGCTGCCGACACCCGAGGGCGACGTCTTCGCCTGGGACACCGACTCGACGTACGTCCGCAAGGCGCCGTACTTCGACGGCATGGCGCTCGAGCCGTCCCCGGTCACCGACATCGCCGGTGCGCGGGTGCTGCTCAAGCTCGGCGACTCGGTCACCACCGACCACATCTCGCCCGCCGGCGCCATCAAGAAGGACAGCCCGGCGGGGAAGTACCTCGCCGAGCACGGGGTCGCCCAGCGCGACTTCAACTCGTACGGGTCGCGCCGCGGCAACCACGAGGTGATGATCCGCGGGACGTTCGCGAACATCCGGTTGCGCAACCAGCTCGCGCCGGGCACCGAGGGCGGCTTCACGCGTCGGCTCGACACCGACGGTGAGGTGACCACGGTCTTCGAGGCCTCGGAGAGCTACCAGGACGCAGGGATCCCTCTCGTCGTGCTCGCCGGCAAGGAGTACGGCTCGGGCTCGTCGCGCGACTGGGCCGCCAAGGGCACGGCCCTCCTGGGCGTCAAGGCCGTGATCGCGGAGTCCTACGAGCGGATCCACCGTTCGAACCTGATCGGCATGGGCGTCCTGCCGCTGCAGTTCCCCGACGGCGAGTCGGCGGACTCGCTGGGCCTGAGCGGCGAGGAGACGTTCGAGATCACCGGCGTCACCGCGCTGAACGACGGCGAGACCCCGCGGACGGTGAAGGTGAAGGCGGACGACGTCGAGTTCGACGCCGTCGTGCGGATCGACACCCCGGGGGAGGCGAGCTACTACCGCAACGGCGGCATCATGCCGTACGTCCTGCGGTCGCTGCTCTGACCTGCCGCGTCCGGACCGGGCCCGCCGCTCCTCACGAGCGGCGGGCCCGGTTTTGTTGTGACAGTGACGAAATCCCGTTCCGCGTGCTAGCGTCACGGCGATCGCGGCGCCCGGCCGCAGTCGAGCCAGGAAGGACGTCACCGTGCCGCTCCAGCAGCGTCCGACGGGCCGCGGTGCCAATCAGGAGGCCGTACGCCGGCACAACCTCGGCACGCTGCTCGGTCACGTCCACCACGACGGCGACGTGTCGCGGGCGACGCTCACGACCCGGATGGGCCTGAACCGCTCGACGATCGCGGCCCTCGTCACCGAGCTCGAGCGGCTCGGTGTGGTTGCGCAGTCCGTCCCCCGCGGCGAGCGGTCCGGCGCCGGCAGGCCGTCGCTGCACGTACGCCCGGGTCCGCGCGAGCTGTACGTGCTCGCGGTCGAGGTCCGGGTCGAGACCGTGGAGGTCGCGCGGATCTCCCTCGGGGGTGCGATGACCGACCGGCGCATCGCGATCGTCCCCGACGGCGCGACGCCCGACGTCGTGGTCGACCTGATCGCGCAGACGGCCGCACCGGTGGCCGCGAGCGCCGCGGAGGAGGCGCTCCTGCTGGGTGTCGGGATCGGCGTCCCCGGGATCGTCACCGTCGACGACCGACGGATCCACTCCGCGCCCAACCTCGGATGGGACGAGGTGGCCTTCGGTGACCTCGTCGCGCAGCGTCTCGGGAGCGCGCTGCCGGTCACGATCGGCAACGACGCCAACCTCGGCGTCCTCGCGGAGCACACCCGGGGTGCGGCACGCGGGATGACCGACGTGATCTACCTGTCCGGCGACGTCGGCGTCGGCGGCGGCCTCGTCACCCGGGGCCGCTCGATGCTGGGCACCGTCGGCTACGCCGGCGAGGTCGGGCACATGCGGGTCCGCTCCGACGGGCGGCGGTGCCGCTGCGGGAGCTACGGCTGCTGGGAGACCGAGGTCGGCGCGGTGGCGGTGGCGGAGGCACTCGGCACGCCCTCGCACGACATCGCCCACCTCGCGACGCTCCTGGAGGGAGTGCGCAACGCGTCCACGCCCCTGCGCGACGTCGGCCGGATGCTGGGCGTCGGGATCACGAACCTCGTCAACATCTTCGACCCGCAGGTCGTCATCCTCGGCGGGTTGCTCAGCGCGCTCTACCCGGCGGTGCGGACCGAGGTCGACCGCGAGTGCGCGCACGCCATCCTCGACCCGAGCGCGCGCCGTACGGAGGTGCTCCAGGCCGGCCTGGGGCGCGACTCGGTGCTGTTCGGAGCGGGCGAGCTGGCGTTCGCGACCGTCCTCGCCGACCCCGTGCACGCGGTTGCCGAGGCCGAGCGGGTCGGGAGCGCGGCCGTCGTCGGCTGAGGTCGTGCTCAGGCGGTCCGCAGCTCCTTCTCCAGCGGCGTGGGGAACGACGGGACGACCGGCGCTCCGTCGAGCAGAGCAGCGATCCGCTGCGCCTCCGTGTCCGTCGCGTCGCTGACGTCGCCTCCGACGTCCTCCAGCAGCGCGGTGACCACCTCCCCGTCCGGCCGGACCGCCCACCCACCGACGACCCGGCCACCGCTCCACACCGTCGGACCCACGTTGCCGAAGCGGTCGAACAGCCGGTCGGCGTGGGGTCCCAGGAACCAGCCGCGCTCCTTCCAGCCCATCGGGGTCGGGTCGAGCGCCGGGAGCAGGGTGACGCGGGCAGGGTCGGGATCGCCGATCCCGAGGTCGGTCGAGTCGAGCACGAGCCCGGGCCCGCACGCGAGCTCGACCTCGCGCACGTCGGGGAGCGCCGCGACGGCGGCGCGGGTCTGGGTCTTGCTCCAGCCCGCCCACCACTGGAGGTCGTCGAGGGTGGCGGGCCCGAAGACCGCGAGCCACCGGTGGGCGAGCCGTGCGCGGGCGTCGGGCTCGGACAGCTCCTCGATGCCCTCGGGGAACCAGTCCGTCACCGGTGCCCAGACGTGGTGGCGCGAGCGCCAGTCGCCACGCGGCTCGGAGCGCACGATCACGCCCTCGGCGGAGAGCCACGCCAGCGCCGGTGAGGTCGCGTTGCGCCGGACGTCCCACCGCTTGTCGGTGGTCGGGAGGAACGCGGTCCGCAGGGCGGGCACGTCCTGCGCCAGCTGGGCCCCGCTCGCGGTGCCGCGCTCGGCCAGGGACGCCTCGACACCGCGGGCGACGTCGATCAGCCAGGCCTCGGGGTCGGGCACCTCCGGGTCGGTCGGGAGATCCGCGAGCTGGCGCACCAGGCGGGTCCGCAGGGTCCGGGCCACGCCCAGCGACGCTCCCGCGTGGACCATCGGCACGTCGTCGCGCTCCACCACGAACAACGTCCGGCGCATCGCGAGCACGCGCACCAGGCTGCGTCGCTCGTACATCGCTGCGCGCACGTCGTCGATCCCGGCGCCGGCGCGCCGGGCGAGCACCGAGAGGTAGACCGTCGCAGGGTCGGTCGCGTGCAGCGCGAGCACCCGCCGCACGACCGCCTCGACGCTGTCCGGCCGCTCGGCTCCGAGCGCGTGCTGAGCGACCAGCCGGGCACGCCGTTGCGCGTCGAGGATCCGCATGGACCCATCCTGGCGGAGCCCACCGACAGCGGCGCGTGCGGTCGTACGGCCCGTAGGGTGGGCGCCGTGACGATCCACTCCGAGCACCCGTTCGTGCCGCCGGAGCCCGAGCGCGACCCGCTGCGGCGGTTCCGCGGGCGGCTGGCGCAGCCGGTCACGGTCGTCACCGCCGGTCGGGGCGACGACCGCGTCGGTCTCACGGTCTCGTCGGTGCTGGTCGCCGAGGGCGACCCGGCGCGGGTCGCGCTGCTGGTCGACGAGGACTCCGACCTGGCGGAGACGCTGCGGCCGGGTGAGGCGTTCGTGGTGAACGTGCTCGGCTGGGCCCAGCGTGGCCTCGCCGACCCGTTCGCCGGGACGGGGCCGGCTCCTGGGGGCCCGTTCCGTCTGGGGGAGTGGAGCGAGTCGGACTGGGGCCCGGTCCTGGTCGGCTCGGTCGGGTGGCTCGGTGCGCGGGTCACCGGTGAGCCTCGACCGCTCGGCTGGCCGCTGCTCGTCGACGCTGCGGTCGAGCAGGTGACCGTCTCGGACGACGATCCCGCGCCGCTGACCCACCTGCGCGGCCGCTACCGCCGCGCCGACTGACCTCTCCGTGCCCGATTCGTCGAGCTGCGGACGGAAACGACGGGGCGATTCGCGCCGCAACCCGACGAATCGGGGACGGTCAGGACTCGAGGGCGGTACGGATCCGTGCGGCGACCTGCTCGGCCTCGCCGTCGGCGTAACGGGTCCGGGGCCAGAAGAACCCGCGCAGGCCGTCTCCCTTCGTCCGCGGTACGACGTGGGTGTGCAGGTGCGGCACCGACTGCGAGACCACGTTGTTCACGGCCACGAACGTGCCTTGGGCCCCGAGCGAGGCCGGGAGCACCGCCGAGACGCGGCGGACGAGCGTGAAGTACGGCGTGAGCAGGGCGTCGGGCAGGTCCGGCAGCGTGACGACGTGGCTGCGCGGGGCGAGCAGCACGTGACCCTTGAAGACGGGACGATGGTCCAGGAACCCGATCATGTCCGCGCCGTCGTGCACGATCGGGGCATCGAGCTCGCCGGCGACGATCCGGCAGAACACGCAGGACCCCGGATCCGGCGGCTGGGCAGAAGGCATGGAGGCATCGAACCATGAGGCACGGCCTGGCACGTGAGGAGCTGGCGGCGCGGACGCTGGGTCGTCAGTTCCCTCGGATCGGCGCACGCGACGAGTCCGCCGTGACCGATCTCCTCGCGCGGCTCGGCCCGATCCAGACCCAGGTCCCGCGGGCGGTGTTCCTCACCGCGTCGTCGCGGCTGCCGGGGATCGCGCACGCGACGCTCGTGGAGGCCTTCGAGCGCGGTGCGGTCGTGAAGGGCACCACGCTGCGCGGGACGGTGCACACCACCACCGCTCGACAGCACGCCTGGAGCGCCGCCGTCTCCGGTGTCCGTCTCGACGCCTCGCTCCGCACGGCCCTGCGGCTCGACCGGGTCGACGCCGCGGCCGTCCGCGCGGAGACGGAGCGGCTGGCGAGCGGCGGCTGGATCGATCGCGACTCCTTGGTGGACCGGGTTGCGGCCTGGCTCAGCGATCACGAGAGCGAGGGGTCCGGGCTGGTGGTCGACAGCCACGGACGCAACGTCGTCTGGGGCGTGCCCACCCTGGTCCGACGTCCCGCGGACCGCCGCTGGCACACCCGCACCGACACGCTGCACCGCCGGGCGCGCGAGGTGTACGCGGACGCCGTCGACGGGGCCGACGACGCCCCGGAGGCGGCCCGCGCCGCGCTCGTGCGGGTGCATCTCGGCTCGTACGGCCCCGCGACCCGGCGTGACGTCGCCTGGTGGCTGGGTGACACGCTCGGCGCCGTGGACCGGGCGATCACCGCGCTCGGGGACGAGGTCGTCGTGCTCGCGGACGGCAAGGATCCGGTGATCGACCTCGCCGACGCCCCCGCGGACGAGCGCGACGACGTGGGGCTCCGTCTGCTGCCGGAGTTCGACGGTCTGATGCTGGGGTACGCGCCCGCCACCCGCGACCGGTTCGTCGACGCCGCGCACCTGCCGCGCATCTTCAACCGCGTGAACGGCGCCTGCTGGCCGGTCGTGCTCGACGGCGGACGGATCACGGCGGTGTGGCGTCCGGTCGGGTCCGGTCGGAGCGTCGCTGTGGACGTGCGGACGCTGCCGGGGGAGCGGACACCTGACGAGGGGAGCGTCGTGGCAGGGGCCGCTGCCGTGGGCACGGTCCTCGGTGTCGAGATCGCGGACGTCCGGGTGGGTCCGCTGTCCGACTGAGCCGGTGTCCGGTCGCGTCGCAGTCTTCCGGGCGGGGACGGGCGTCGTTCACGTGGCGTTCGCCGACCGTTGGTCTCGTTCGGGGAGCGTGCGGGAGGTTCATCCCCCACCTGAGGAGCAGCATGTCCCGCACCTCGCGCCGCACCGCCGCCGGCCTCGCAGCCGCAGCCGTCGCCGCCGCGCTCGTCCCGTCGATGCTGTCCGGTCCCGCCGACGCGCACGGCAAGCCCAGCCACGGCAAGCCCAGCCACGGCAAGCCCAGCCACGGCAAGCCCAGCCACGGCAAGCCCAGCCACGGCAAGCCGCACGCGACGGCCGTGTTCGACCGCACCGCGACGTACCCGGTCTTCCAGAATCTCCCGGCCGACGTCGACCCCGACTCCGAGACGGTCGCGGAGATCTCGTCGGTCTCACCCGACGGGCGGACCCTCGTCTACACCGATGCGCCCGGCAAGCGGATCGGGTTCGTCGACCTGGCCGACCCCGACGCTCCGGAGGGCCTCGGCACGCTGTCGCTCGCCGAGCTCGGCGACGCCGACGACGAGCCCACCTCGGTCGCCGTCGTGGGCGACTACGTGCTCGTCGTGGTGAACACGAGCGAGTCCTTCACGAACCCGTCGGGTCGCGTCGACGTGGTCCGGCTGTCCGACCGCACCCGCGTCCGCAGCCTGGACCTGGGTGGTCAGCCCGACTCGATCGCGATCAGCAGCGAGGGGGACCGGGCCGTCATCGCGATCGAGAACGAGCGGGACGAGGAGGCGACCCCGGCGGGTGGTGAGGAGGGCGACCTGCCGCAGCTGCCCGCCGGCTTCCTCCAGGTCCTCGACCTGGACGGTGCACCGGCGGCGTGGGAGGCCCACCGGGTCGAGCTGACCGAGCCGGACGGCACGGCCCGCGCCGACTTCGTCGCGGCCGGCGTGGTCGAGCCGACCGATCCCGAGCCGGAGTACGTCGCGATCAACGGCCGCGACGAGGCCGCGGTGACGCTCCAGGAGAACAACGCGGTCGCGATCGTCGACCTCGAGTCCCGTGAGATCACGTCGGTGTTCTCCGCCGGCTCGGTGACGCTGGACGGCGTGGACGCGACCGAGGACGACGACATCGCCCTCACCGACACCCTCACCGACGTCGTGCGGGAGCCCGACGCGGTCGCCTGGGTCGACGACGACCACCTCGCGACCGCGAACGAGGGAGACTGGCACGGCGGCTCGCGCGGCTGGACGGTCTTCGCCGCCGACGGCAGGGTCGTGTGGGACGCGGGCACGTCGTTCGAGCGGATCGTGACGCGGCTCGGCCTCCACAACGAGGACCGTGCCGGCAACAAGGGCGCCGAGCCCGAGGGCATCGCGGTCGCGACCTTCGGGCGCACCCGCTACGCCTTCGTGGGCTCGGAGCGGTCCAACGTCGTCGCCGTCTACGACGTCGACGATCCGGCGAAGCCGCGCTACGTGCAGTCCCTGCCCACCACCAACGGTCCCGAGGGCCTGCTGCCGATCCCCGGCCGCGACCTGCTCGCGGTCTCGAGCGAGGAGGACTCCGCCGCCGACGGCGTGCGGGCGACCGTGTCGCTGTACGAGCTCGGTCGCCGCACGCCTTCGTTCCCCTCGATCGAGTCCGCCGACGACCGCGGGAACCCGATCGGATGGAATGCGCTGGGAGCGCTCAGTGCCGATCCGCGCTCGAAGAGCCGCTTGTGGACCGCCGCCGACAACGTCGTACAGCCCGCGCGGCTCTACGCCGTGGACACGCGGCGCACGCCCGCGCTGATCACGCGGACCCTGCCGATCACCGAGGCCGGGGCGCCGGTCGAGCTCGACATCGAGGGCGTCGCCGCGCGCGAGCAGGGTGGCTTCTGGCTCGCCTCCGAAGGGGAGACCGGCCCGGAGAACGAGCTGATCCGCACGAACGCGGCCGGTGAGGTCCGCGAGCGTGTCACCCTCCCCGCGGAGATCGCGGCGCACGTCGGGAAGTGGGGCCTGGAGGGGGTCACTCTCACGAACGACCGTTCGGGCGAGCACGTCTGGACCGTCGTCCAGCGGCCGCTGTGGACGGACCCGGCGAGCACCGGCTCGACCGTCGACGGCGCGGACGTCGCCCGGATCGGCCGCTACGACGTCGCGGGCGGCACCTGGCAGTGGTACGGCTACACGATGGCCTCGACGGACGCGTCCGGCGACTGGGTCGGCCTGTCGGAGATCACCGCGCTCGACGACGACACCCTCGCCGTGATCGAGCGGGACAAGCTGAACGGTCCGTCCGCCCGGCTCAAGCGGGTCGTCGTGGTCGACGTGCCGTCCCGGCCCGCGCGCGCCGGCCTCACGATGGTGCGGCCGCGCCGGACGGTCGACCTCCTGCCGGAGCTGGAGGCGACGCACGGCTGGACCCAGGAGAAGCTCGAAGGGTTCACCGTCGGGGGAGACGGGCGGGCGTACGCCGTGACCGACAACGACGGAGTCCAGGACGCCACCGGCGAGACGGTCTTCCTGCGGCTCGGCAACGCGCGCGTGCTGCTCGGTGGCGGCCACCCGGGCCGGGGGTACGGCCACCGCTGACGGGGGAACGGGGGGTAGGGCTCGATGACCTAAGATCGACAGAAGCCCTACCCCCCACCCGACGGAGGACCATGGCCACGCTCGATCGCATCACCCAGCCGAGCGATCTGCGCGGACTGACCGATGCCGAGCTCGACGAGCTGGCCGAGCAGATCCGGGAGCGGATCATCGCCGCGGTCGCGACCCACGGGGGTCACCTGGGTCCCAACCTCGGCGTGGTCGAGCTCACGATGGCGATCCACCGGGTCTTCGACTCGCCGGCGGACCGGGTGGTCTTCGACACGGGCCACCAGGCGTACGTCCACAAGATGCTGACCGGCCGCGCCGGCGCCTTCGACGGCCTGCGGACCGAGGGCGGGCTGTCGGGATACCCGAGCCAGGCCGAGTCCGACCACGACGTCGTCGAGAACTCCCACGCGTCCACCAGCCTCTCGTGGGCCGACGGGATCGCGAAGGCGAACGCCCTGGCCGGCCGCGACGACTACGTGGTCGCGGTGATCGGCGACGGCGCACTCACCGGCGGGATGGCCTGGGAGGCGATCAACAACATCGCCGCCGACTCCGACCGCCGTCTCGTGGTGGTCGTGAACGACAACGGGCGCTCGTACCGCCCGACGGTCGGCGGCCTCGCGAACCACCTCGCGTCGCTGCGGACCAACCCGCGCTACGAGCCGATGCTGCGGGCCGTGCGCGACCGTCTGACGAGCATGAACGTCGTGGGGCAGACGGCGTACGAGGTCCTGCACGCGATGAAGAAGGGCCTGAAGGACGCGCTGTCGCCGCAGGGGATGTTCGAGGACCTCGGCCTGAAGTACGTCGGTCCGGTCGACGGCCACGACCGCGAGGCGCTCGAGAAGGCGCTCACCCAGGCCAAGCAGTTCGGCGGTCCGGTGCTGGTGCACACGTTCACGACCAAGGGGCACGGGTACGACATCGCGGTCGCGAACGAAGAGGACCAGATGCACCAGGCGAAGGCGTTCGACCGGCTCACCGGGACGGCGCTCGCGGTGGAGCCGGCGTCGTGGACCTCGGTCTTCCGCGACGAGATCGTCCGCATCGGCGACGAGCGCCCCGACGTGGTGGCGATCACGGCGGCGATGCTGTCGCCGACGGGCCTGGACGCCTTCGCCGACAAGTTCCCCGAGCGGACCTTCGACGTCGGGATCGCCGAGCAGCACGCCGTCACCAGCGCGGCCGGCCTGGCCTTCGGCGGGATGCACCCGGTCGTGGCGATCTACTCGACCTTCCTCAACCGCGCGTTCGACCAGGTGCTGCTCGACGTGGCCCTGCACCGCTGCGGGGTCACGTTCGTCCTCGACCGTGCCGGCGTGACCGGCGACGACGGCCCGAGCCACAACGGCATGTGGGACCAGTCGATCCTCCAGGTCGTCCCGACGCTGCGCCTGGCCGTCCCACGCGACGGCGCGCGGCTGCGCGAGCTGCTGAACGAGGCGGTCGCGGTCGACGACGCGCCGACGGTGGTGCGGTTCCCGAAGGGCCCGGTGGACACCGACGTCGAGGCGATCGACCGTCTCGGGGGTTGCGACGTGCTGGCCCGGGAGGGCGACTCCGACGTCCTGATCGTCGCGGCGGGCCCGATGGCCGCCGTGGCCCTGGATGCGGCGCAGCGCCTGCGCGAGCACGGCCTCGGCGTGACCGTGGTCGATCCGCGGTGGGTCAAGCCGCTCGACCCGGCGCTCGTGGATGCGGCTGCCGAGCACCGCCTGGTGGTGTCGGTGGAGGACAGCGGGCGGGTCGGAGGCATGGGCTCCGTGCTCGCGCAGATGCTGGCGGATGCTGCCGTGACGACGCCGATCCGGGTCCACGGCGTGTCCCAGGAGTTCTTCGACCACGCCAAGCGCGCGGTGCTGCTGGAGCGGATGGGCCTGACCGGCGAGGCCGTCGCGGCCGACGCCCTGCAACGCCTGGGCTGATCCCCGGCCGGCGGCTCCCGGCGTCCGGACGCGGGACGCGGGGACGTAGGCTGGGAGCCTGGTCCTGCTCCGCGACGAGCGGGGGAATCAGGCCCGGCCGTACGGCGTTAGGAGGTGTGTGATGGGTCGTCTGAGCAGTTTCTTCGCACGTTTTCGTCGGGACGCCGACCCGCTGGCGGGGGTCCCGGACTCGGTGACGCCGACGCTGGTCTACGCGTTCGACGGCTTCCTCAACGCCGGCTCCTCCCCTCGGATCGCGGTCGAGCACCTCCAGGCCGCCGAGGAGGGCGAGATCGTCCACGAGTTCGACCTGGACGACTACTACGACTACCGGGCGCGTCGCCCCGCGGTGCTGTTCGACCGCGACCACTACCGCGACTACGACCAGCCCCGGCTCGACGTCCGGCTGCTGCGCGACGACCACGGCGCCCCGTTCCTGCTGATGTCGGGCCCGGAGCCGGACTTCCGCTGGGAGCAGTTCGCCGCTGAGGTCCACGACGTGATCGAGGCGTACGGGGTGGAGCTGACGGTCGGCCTCGGCGCCGTCCCGATGGGGGTGCCGCACACCCGGCCGTCGGTCATCACGCACCACGCGAGCCGCCGCGACCTGCTCGACCGCTCGAACCTGTTCCGGGCGCAGGTCGCCGTTCCCGCGAGCATCCAGTCGGTGCTCGAGCTGCGGCTGGGGGAGTGGGGCCACGATGCGGTGGGCTACGTCGCCCACGTCCCCCAGTACGTCGCTCAGGTCGAGTACCCGAGCGCGTCGGTGGCGCTGCTCGAGGCCCTGAGCGAGCGGACCGGCCTGACGTTCGACCTCGAGGAGCTGCGGGTGCAGCAGGCGGAGACGGTCGCGGACATCCACAAGCAGGTGGAGGAGCAGGACGGCGGTGACGTGCTCGCCGGTCTCGAGCGGCAGTACGACCAGATGACCCGCGACGCCAAGCAGCCGCTGCCGCTGGACGAGAGCGAGCTGCCGTCGAGCGACGAGATCGGCGACCAGGTCGAGGAGTTCCTGGCGCAGCTCGACCGGCGCGACCAGAGCGACTGACACCACGTCGGGCGGTCACGGCCCGCCCGCTCGGCGCGTGAGACGATGACGCCGTGCCGAACACGATCGCTGACCTCGTCGCCCTGCTCGATCTCGAGAGGCTCGAGGAGGACCTCTATCGGGGATCGCAACCCGCGGCGAGCGGCGTCAAGCGCGTGTTCGGCGGCCAGGTCGCAGCGCAGGCGCTCGTGGCCGCGGCCCGCTCGGTGGCGCCGGAGCGCCTGGTGCACTCGGCGCACATGTACTTCCTTCTCGGCGGCGACCCGAGCGTCCCGATCGTCTACGACGTCGAGCGGATCCGCGACGGAGGCTCGTTCTCGACGCGGCGGGTCTCGGCCCGCCAGCACGGGCGGGTGATCTTCTACCTGACCGCGTCCTTCCACCGCTACGAGAAGGGCTACGAGCACCAGGACCGGATGCCTCCGGTGCCGTCGCCGGACGACAGCCCCACGATGCCGCAGGTGCTGTCGGGGCTCAGCCGGCAGGCCGCCGAGCACTGGAGCCGCGAGTGGTCGGCGCTCGACGTCCGCTACGTCGGCGGGACCCGCTTCGACGGCGACCCGTCCGAGGAGGCGGTGCCGGGTCTGCAGCGGCTGTGGTTCCGTGCGGCCGGCGAGCTCGGCCCGGACCCGGTCCTGAACGCCGCGCTCCTGACCTACCTGTCGGATCTCAGTCTGCTCGGTGTCTCGCTCGTGCCGCACGGGCTGACGGTGGCGTCACCGGACGTGCAGCCGGCGTCGCTGGACCACGCGATCTGGTTCCACCGACCGATCCGGGCCGACCAGTGGCTGCTGTACGACCAGCGCTCCCCGTCGGCGACCGGAGCGCGGGGCTTCACCACCGCCAACCTGTACGCCGAGGACGGGACGCTGGTCGCGTCCACGGCCCAGGAGGGGCTGATCCGCCCGGTCGGGTGACCGAGCGCGACCAGGACCTCCGGCCGGCGGGCGTGGCCGGACCCCGCACCCCGCCTCAGGCGTGGGTCACCCGCGCGACCAGGTGCTCGCGGCCCGGCCGGTCGTCCTTCGGGGCCCCGGTGATCCCGAGCAGCAGCCCGTCGCCGTCCTCGCGGGTCCCGAAGCTCACCGTCGTCGGCAGCAGGATCGGCTTGCGGAACTCCGCGTCGACCCGGAACGTGTCGCCGAGACGGTTCTCCACCGCTGCGAGCGCCCGGGCCTGGCTCCACATCCCGTGCGCGATCTGGCGGGGGAACCCGAACGCCTTCGCACTGAGCTTCGACAGGTGGATCGGGTTGCGGTCGCCGGAGACCGCGCCGTACCGCCGTCCGAGGTCCGCGGGCAGCCGCCAGCGGGCCGCGCCGACCGGTGCGGCCACGTCGGTCAGGGGCGCGGGGCTGGACTCGGCGCCGCCCCGCCCGCCGCGCCGGAACAGTGTCATGGTCTCGTCCCAGACGACCTCGTCCCCGACGGTGGCCGTGGTGACCAGGTCGATCAGGCGGCCCTTCGGGTGGTCGCGCAGGTCCTCGGCCCGGACCTCGACGTCGTAGCGCTCACCGACGCCGATCGGACGGTGCTGCACGATGGTGTTGCGGAGGTGGACCAGCCCCATCGGCGCGAACGGGAACGCCGTGTCGACCATGAGCGCCATCTGGAGGCCGAACGCCGCCATGTGGGGATAGGTCGCCGGAAGGGTGCCGCGCAGCGCGAACCCGCACACGTCGCCGTACGCCGCGAGGTGGTCGAGGTCCGTGGTGATGCCGGCGCGGCGCAGGGTGAGGTCGGGGACGGAGCCGCTCGCATGCTTCACGCCGGGCAGGCCGCCGACGACGGGGAGCGCGGGCAGGGCGGCGCGCAGGTAGAGCGGCAGGGTCGCCGGGGGCCGGTCGAAGGTGGTGGTCGCCATCCTCACGCCCCCAGCAGGCTCTGGCCGCAGACGCGCACGACGTTGCCCGAGACGGCGGCCGACGCCGGGTTCGCGAACCAGGCAACCGCCTCGGCCACGTCGATCGGCAGGCCGCCCTGGGCCATGGAGTTCATCCGGCGCCCGGCCTCGCGGATCGTCAGGGGGATCGTCTTGACCATGTCGGTCTCGATGAAGCCCGGCGCGACGGCGTTGATGGTGATCTGGTCGGCGGCGACACGGGGCGCGAGCTCGTCGACCCAGCCGATCACGCCGGCCTTGGAGGCGGCGTAGTTGGTCTGGCCGTTGTTGCCGGCGATGCCGGCGATCGAGGAGACGCCGAGGATGCTCCCGCCGGGCCGGATCAGCTTGGCCTCGAGCAGCTCGGCGGTGATCCGCGCCGGGGCGTCGACGTTGATCTCCACCACCTTGTGCCAGTTCTCGGTCTTCATGTTGCGCAGCCGCTTGTCGCGGGTGATGCCGGCGTTGTGCACGACGACGTCGACGCCGCCGTGGTGCTCGGCGAGATAGCTCGCGATCCGCTGGGGCGCGTCGGGCGCGGTGATGTCGAGCACGATCGACTCCCCGTCGATCGACGCCATGGCGCGCTGGAGGTCGTCGGCCAGAGGTGCGACGTCGAGGCCGATCACGGCTGCACCGTCACGGTGGAGGGTCTGGGCCATCGCCAGCCCGAGCCCGCGCGACGCGCCGGTCACGAGCGCGACCTTGCCCGCGAGCGGGGCGTCGAGGTCGACCTCGGGCGCCTCCACGATGCCGGCGCTGCCGATCCGTACGACCTGACCGCACACGTACGCGGACTTCGGCGACAGCAGGAACGCGAGCGTCGAGGCGATCGCCCGCTCGGCACCCCCGGCGACGTACACGGTCTGCGCGGTCGATCCCTTGCCGAGCTCCTTGCCCAGGGAGCGGCTGATGCCCTCGAGCGCGCGCTGGGCGATCGCGCGGCCGGCGGTGTCGGCCTCGCTCGGCGGCGTCCCGAGGAGGACGACGCGCCCGCACCCGGACAGGCTGCGGAGCACAGGGGTGAGCGCCTGCTGGATCTGGTCGAGCCCTGCCGGGGTGTCGATGCCGGTCGCGTCGACGACGATGCCCTTGACCCGTTCCTCGTCGGCGACCGCGGTGGTGGTGGCGACGCCGAGCGCGGCGAGGGCCTCGTCGAGGGCGGGGGCGAGCGTGCTCCCCTCGGCCGCGGCGACCAGGACCGTGCCGTCCACGACGGGGGCGCCGGGGGTCCAGCGCTCGAGCCGGGGCGGGTTCGGCAGGCCGAGGTTGTTGACCAAGAACTTCCCGACCGGGGTGTGGGCGAGATCCTGGTAGCGGTCGCTCATGCGTGTGTCCTGCCTCTCGACATACTCTGGGTATCTGGAACTATGCTTCAGCGTAACTTAGAGTTACCGCTGGAGAGAAGAGACGGTGCATCCCGTTTGCTCCGGTCCTGGGCCACGACCCCATGACACCACCCCCGACCACACGCTGCTCCACCGAACGTGCTCCGAAGGAGAATTCCGATGGCTTCCTCGTCCGCCAAGCGCTCCGCCGCGTCCGTACGCCGGGTGGCGGTGATCGGCGGCAACCGCATCCCGTTCGCGCGGTCCAACTCGGCGTACGCCCACGCGTCCAACCAGGACATGCTGACCGCGGCGCTGGACGGCCTCGTCGACCGGTACGGGCTCGCGGGTGAGCGGGTCGGCGAGTTCGCCGCCGGCGCCGTGCTCAAGCACAGCCGCGACTTCAACCTGGCGCGGGAGACCGTCCTCGGCTCGAAGCTCGCGCCCGAGACCCCGGCGTACGACGTGCAGCAGGCCTGCGACACCGGCATCCAGGCGACCGTGCTGGTCGCGAACAAGATCGCCCTCGGCACGATCGACGTCGGCATCGCCGGCGGCTCGGACACCACCTCCGACGCGCCGATCGGGGTCGGGGAGGGCCTGCGCAAGGCGCTGCTCGAGGCGAACCGCGCGAAGACGGTCAAGCAGCGGGTCGCGGCGCTCCTCAAGGTGCGCCCCGGTGACCTGGTGCCCAGCATCCCGCAGAACTCCGAGCCCCGGACCGGCCTGTCGATGGGGGAGAGCCAGGCGCTGACGACCCTGGAGTGGGGGATCGGCCGCGAGGAGCAGGACCAGCTCGCGGTCACGTCGCACCACAACCTCGCCGCTGCGTACGACCGCGGCTTCGAGGACGACCTGATCACGCCGTACCTCGGGCTCGACCGTGACCAGAACCTCCGGGCCGACTCGTCGCTGGAGAAGCTCGCGACGCTCAAGCCGGTCTTCGGCAAGGGCGACGCGGCGACGATGACGGCCGCGAACTCGACCCCGCTGACCGACGGCGCCTCGACCGTCCTGCTCGCGTCGGAGGACTACGCGAAGGCGAAGGGCTGGGAGCCGCTGGCCTACCTGACCGGGTACGAGACCGCCGCGGTCGACTACGTCGACGGCGGGGAGGGGCTGCTGATGGCCCCGGCGTACGCGATGCCGCGCATGCTGGCGCGCGCAGGCCTCACCCTCCAGGACTTCGACTTCTACGAGGTCCACGAGGCGTTCGCGTCGCAGGTGCTCACGACGCTCAAGGCCTGGGAGGACCCGATCTTCTGCAAGGAGCGGCTCGGCCTGGACGCACCGCTCGGTCCGATCGACCGCAGCAGGCTCAACGTGGCGGGCTCGTCGCTCGCCGCGGGCCACCCCTTCGCCGCGACCGGCGGCCGGATCGTCGCGAACCTCGCGAAGCTGCTCGCCGAGAACGGCGGGGGGCGCGGCGTGATCTCCATCTGCGCCGCCGGCGGTCAGGGCGTCACGGCGATCCTGGAGCGCTGAGCCCGGCCGAGGCGGCGGGGGTCGCGGCACGCTGACGTGCCTGCGGTCCCCGCCGTCCCAGGTCCGGTCCGCTCAGGCGCGGTTGCCGACGGCCATCGCGTGCGCGGCGTCGATCGTGTACGACTTCACCAGGTCCCACGACGCCCGGCTGACGGTCGGGACGCCCGGGGCGCCCTCGCTGACCAGCAGCTGGTTGCGCGCGAACTGCAGCGCTCCGAGCGCCTGCGTGTAGGTCATGTTCGCGAGCATGTACGAGTCGGCCGTCCGGAAGTCGCCGGTCTTCTGGCCTGCCTCGATCACGTGCGCGAAGGCGCTCAAGGGTCCGAGCATGCCACGCCCGAGGCGCAGCATCGCACCCTCGGAGACGCTGGCGAGCAGCTCCTGGCCGGGCTTGCTCAGAAGGTCGAGGGCGCAGTCGACGAACGCGGGCTTCTCGTGACCCTCGTCGAGGAACGCCGAGGCCACCGCCTCCAGGCGCTCGTGCGGTGACTTCGACTCGTCGTCCGCCGCGCGCATCGCCTCGGCGATCTCGTCGAGATAGCCGACCAGCGTCAGCGCGAAGAGCTCCTCCTTGCCGGAGAAGTGGCGGTAGATGATCGCCCGGTTGATCCCGACGGCCTGGGCGATGTCCTCGATCTGTGCGTCGCGGACACCGACGGTGTCGAAGAGGTTCCGGGTCGCCCGGATGATGTCGTCCTCGCGTGCGCGGCGACGGGCTGCCGTGGCCCGGGCTCCGCGCAGCGCACGAGGCGCGCTCGTTTCAGCTTGCTGTTCTCCCACGCGTGCGAGTCTAGTTCCGACGGGCCCCGCGTGGGGGGACGGCGGCACTTCGCGCGCCGAAACAACGGCACCGTGCCCGGATCCGGCCCCGTCCGCGCTAGCGTAGGCCTCCCACGGTGTCGAGACAGGAGGCCTCCCGATGATCGTCGCCTCGGCGGTACGGCTGGTCGTCTGTGCTGCGCTCGGAGCCGTGGGGCTGGTCCTGGCTGCCGGTCCTGCTCCCGCGACCAGCTGCGCGGAGCAGACGGTCGGCGAGGGGATGGACGACGTCGACGCGGTCTTCGTGGCGACGGTGACGGGGACCGACGTCGGGGTGGTCACGATGGAGGCCACCGACGTGTACAAGGGCGAGGTCGGCCCGCTGGTCGCGGTCGAGGAGCCCGGAGCGATGCACGCGACCCCGCCGTTCGAGACCGGTCAGCAGTACGTCGTCTTCGCCGACGAGGGCGCCGGCGACGACGTGTTCACCCTCCCGCTGTGCAGCCTGACGGCGCCGGTCGACGACGCCCTGCTCGCCGAGGTGGAGGCGTCCTCGAGCGACTACGCCGCCTACCGCCCGACCGCGACGGCCGCCCCCACGACGTCGCGCCCGGGGCCGACGGTCGAGCCGACGGAGTCCGCCGCGACTCAGCCGGTGGCGGCCACGCCGCCGGCCGCCGGCGACGACTCGGTCGGTGGCTCGGCGTCGATGCTGGCCCTCGCGGGCGCCGTGCTCGCCGTCGGGCTGGTCGCCGCGGTGCCTCTGCTGCGCCGGCGTCGCGCTCGGGCCTGACCCTCCGTACGGCCCCGCCTCCCGTCGGCCCGCGGGAACTGTCACCGCCCCGGCGTAGGCTCGACGCCATGCGTTCGTTGAGCGATCTCCAGCGCCAGGTGGCGCCGTTGCGCGTCGTCTCCGACTACCAGCCCGCCGGCGACCAGCCGCGGGCGATCGAGGCCCTGGCCGAGCGCGTCGAGCGCGGCGACCAGGACACCGTGCTGCTCGGAGCCACGGGCACCGGCAAGACCGCCACGGTCGCCTGGCTGGCCGAGCGCGTGCAGCGCCCGATCCTCGTCCTGCAGCCCAACAAGACGCTCGCCGCACAGTTCGCCAACGAGCTGCGCCAGCTCTTCCCCGACAACGCCGTCGAGTACTTCGTCTCCTACTACGACTACTACCAGCCCGAGGCGTACGTCCCGCAGACGGACACGTACATCGAGAAGGACTCCTCGATCAACGACGAGGTCGAGCGGCTGCGCCACTCCGCGACCTGGAACCTCCTGACCCGCCGCGACGTGATCGTGGTCGCCACGGTCTCCTGCATCTACGGCCTCGGCTCCGCCGAGGAGTACATGAACCGCATGATCCACCTCCAGGTCGGCTCGGAGCTGGACCGGGAGGCCCTGCTCCGCACGCTGGTGACGGCTCAGTACTCCCGCAACGACCTCGCCGCGACCCGCGGGACCTTCCGGGTGCGCGGCGACACCCTCGAGATCTTCCCGGTCTACCAGGAGCTCGCCGTGCGGGTGGAGTTCTTCGGTGACGAGATCGAGCGGTTGATGACGCTGCATCCGCTGACCGGCGAGGTCCTCAGCGACGAGCGCGAGCTGTACGTCGGCGCGGCCACGCACTACACGGTCGGTCCCGAGCGGCTCGAGACCGCCGTGCGCGGGATCGAGACCGAGCTGACGGAGCGGCTCGCCGAGCTGGAGGGCCAGGGCAAGCTGCTGGAGGCGCAGCGCCTGCGGATGCGCACGACGTACGACATCGAGATGATCCGCCAGGTCGGGACCTGCTCCGGGATCGAGAACTACTCGCTCCACATGGACGGCCGCGAGCGCGGCTCCGCACCGAATTGCCTGCTCGACTACTTCCCCGAGGACTTCGTGCTGGTGGTCGACGAGTCGCACGTCACCGTCCCCCAGGTCGGCGGGATGTACGAGGGCGACATGTCCCGCAAGCGGACGCTCGTCGAGCACGGCTTCCGGCTGCCGTCGGCGATGGACAACCGGCCGCTGAAGTGGGAGGAGTTCCTCCAGCGGATCGGCCAGACGGTCTACCTGTCGGCGACGCCGGGGCCGTACGAGATGTCGAAGGTCGACGACGAGCACCCGGTGGTCGAGCAGATCATCCGACCGACCGGGCTGGTCGACCCCGAGGTGATCGTGAAGCCGACGAAGGGCCAGATCGACGACCTGATCGACGCGATCCGCGGCCGCGTCGACAAGAACGAGCGCGTCCTCGTCACCACGCTGACGAAGAAGATGGCCGAGGACCTGACGGACTACCTGCTCGAGGCCGGGATCCGGACCCGCTACCTCCACAGCGAGGTCGACACGCTGCGACGTGTGGAGCTGTTGAGCGAGCTGCGGATGGGGGAGTTCGACGTCCTCGTCGGGATCAACCTGCTCCGTGAGGGCCTCGACCTGCCGGAGGTGAGCCTGGTCGCGATCCTCGATGCCGACAAGGAGGGCTTCCTGCGGTCCGGCCGGTCCCTGATCCAGACCATCGGGCGCGCCGCCCGCAACGTCTCGGGCCAGGTCGTGATGTACGCCGACACGATCACTCCGTCCATGGAGCAGGCGATCGACGAGACCAACCGGCGACGCGAGGCCCAGATGGCGTTCAACACCGAGAACGGCATCAACCCGACGCCGCTGCGCAAGAAGATCGCGGACATCACGGACATGCTCGCGCGCGAGGACGCGGACCTCGAGCAGCTGGTCGGATCGGGGCGGGCACAGTCGCGCGGCAAGTCGCCGGTGCCGCTCGTGGGTGCGTCCGGCGACGGGTCTGCCGTCGACACGTCGTCGATGGCGGCATCCGAGCTCGCCGAGCTGATCCAGCAGCTCAACGCCCAGATGCACGCGGCCGCGGAGGAGCTCCAGTTCGAGGTCGCTGCGCGCCTGCGCGACGAGGTCGGGGACCTCAAGAAGGAGCTGCGTCAGATGCAGGCGGCCGGGGCGGGCTGATCCCGGCCGCGGGGAGCGCGATCCGCACCAGCCGGCGCGATCCGGGCCACTCGGTGGGGGTCCACACGGTGTCGTCGGCGTCGAGGGTGAGATCCTCGGGTCCGGTCGGCAGCAGGCCCCGGTGGCGCGCCCAGTCCTCGAAGGGCCCGACGAGCAGGTCGCCGGGGTTTCCGCGCCCCTGGCTGGTCGACAGCGCCCACCGGCTGCTGGAGATCACGGCCCCCTGCATCCGCGGGACACCGACGTCGCGGAGGTCGTGCGGACGAGCGACACCGTCATGACCGACGACCGGGAGATGCCGGTCGGGGTCCAGCCGGTAGCGCCACAGGCGTTGCGACTGGCCGACCCGGCCGTACTCCCCGCACACGAGCCACCGTCCGTCGGCGTCGTCGGCCAGCGAGAGGAACGACGTGCGCAGGCGGCTGCCGTGATCGCGCCCGACCGCTTCGAGGCGGCCGACCGAGACGAGGACGTGCTCGTAGGCGAGCCGGTCGGCGGCACGCATCGTCCCGCGCGCGACCCGGATCAGGTGGGTCCACGCGAACACGTCGACGCCGTGGCGGGTCGACGCCACGTACAGGTACGGGCCGACCCATGCGAGCCCACCGGCGTGCGTCGCCACCGGGAGCAGTCGCGCGGCCGTGCGGCCGGCGACCGTGACCGGACGTGCGAGCAGCACATGCCCGTAGGCGAGCGAGTCACGGTCCACGACGGAGACCCGCGCGCCGTCGCGGCGGGCGCGGCCCGGCGCGTACCACCCGACGAGCAGGTGGGCGCCGGTCGGTGGCCGAGCCCGGGCCTCGCAGGCGCCGGGCTCGTGCGACCCCGTCACACCCTGGGGATACCAGCCGGGGGTCGTGTCGTCGTGCGGCTCCCAGGCTAGGGTCTCGACGGCTGCCTCGGAGGACGAGGCCACGCGGCGCATCCGCCACACCGCACGGCGTGTGACCTCGTCGAGCGTCACGACCGTGACGTGGCGCTCGGTGATGCGGTCCAGGCGCGGTGGACTGAGGACGATGCGCAGCCCTGGACCCGCGCTGCTGACCACCTCCGGAGCGTACCGCCGGACGCTGTGGCTCGCTCTGGCAGAATGACCGGCGGAGGGGAGTATTCCTTTCGTCGCCCCGTCGTCATCACGACCGGCCGCGCTGCGGTCGCGTCCGGCCGGGTGAGCCGCGGGCCGGGTCGTGCTGCGCGGCGGAAGAGACCTCCGCGTCAGATGGACCGATCCGACCGGAGGAACCTCACCGCATGAACGTCACACCGCTGGAGTGGTGGATCACGATCGGCGTGACCGTCGCCGTCCTGCTCTTCGACGTGATCATCATCGCCCGCCGCCCGCACGAGCCGTCGATGAAGGAGGCCGGGCTCGCGCTCTCGGTCTACATCGGCCTCGCGGTGGCGTTCGGGATCTGGGTGTCGTCCTTCCACGGCGGCCAGTACGGCCTCGAGTTCTTCACCGGCTGGCTGACCGAGTACAGCCTGTCGGTCGACAACCTGTTCATCTTCATCATCATCATGGCGAGCTTCAAGGTGCCAAGGGTGTATCAGCAGGAAGCCTTGATGATCGGCATCATCCTGGCGCTGATCTTCCGCGGGATCTTCATCGCGCTCGGGGCGGCCGCGATCAACCAGTTCAGCTGGATCTTCTACATCTTCGGGCTGTTCCTGGTCTACACGGCCTACGGCCTGGTGAAGAGCTACCGGGCTCATGACGAGGACGATGCCGGCGACAACGCCGTGGTGCGGTTCGCGGAGCGGCACTTCGCCGTCACCGAGGAGTACCACGGCATGAAGATGCTGGTGAACATCGACGGGAAGCGCTTCCTGACGCCGATGTTCCTCGTCATCCTCGCTCTCGGGTCGACCGACCTGCTGTTCGCGCTGGACTCGATCCCGGCGATCTACGGCATCACCCAGGAGCCGTACCTCGTCCTGACCGCGAACATCTTCGCGCTGATGGGCCTGCGGCAGCTGTACTTCCTGCTCGGCGGGCTGCTCCAGCGCCTCGTGTACCTGTCGATCGGGCTCGCGATCATCCTGGCGTTCATCGGGGTCAAGCTGGTCCTGCACGCGCTGCACACGAACGAGCTGCCGTTCATCAACGGCGGCGAGCACGTGGACGTGCCCGAGGTCCCGACCCTGCTCAGTCTCGCGGTCATCATCGTCGTCCTCGGCATCACCGCGGTCGCCAGCCTGTGGAAGACGCGCGACGAGGACCGGCGCCAGACCCTGGGCTGACCGCGCAGGCGCTGTGCCGCCCGGGCGGTGAGCTGGTTCCCACGACGTGACGTCGCGTGGGAACCAGCTCACCGCCGGCCGGGTCGCGTGGGAACCAGCTCACCGCCGGCGGTAGTGCGCACCCGGGATCGGGGCGAAGAGGTTGCGCCACCGTGCCCCGAACTTCGGCCGCGGCCCGTCGTACCCGCGCTCGACGAGGGCCCGGTAGACCCGCAGGACGGTCGCTCGCGGCTGCGAGAACCGCGCATTCGTGATCTGGACGTACGCCACGTGGTGGTCGCGGAACCCCTCGTACCGACTGATGTCCGTGCCGAACTGCTCCGGCGACTCGGCGTGCTGACGTCCCTCGTACTCGACGACGAGCAGCCAGCGGCGATAGAGGAGGTCGACGCACCCGAGTCTGCGGTCGTCGACGACGAGGTCGACGTTGCACTCGGGCTTCGGCAGGCCCGCCACCACGAGGCACGCCCTCAGCTTCGATTCCCGGGGTGAGCGGGCCCTCGGGTCGAGCAGGCGTACGACCTCGAGGGCGCGTTCGGCCCCGGGCCGCCAGGCGTCCTCGGTCGCGAGCTCGACGATCTCGGGCACGGAGGCGTGGCCGTGGCGCACGAGCCAGTCGCCGAGGGCGATTAGATCGATCATCGCCTCGTGCGCACAGCACCCGACGAACGCCGCGGCAGGCGTGACTCCGATGTCGTCGCACGGCGGCAGCCGGAGTGTCCGGTGCACGAGGATGCCGTCGATGTCGACGTGGTGGTCACGCTCCAGGACGAAGCAGATCGGGCGGAACGGCAGGTCGTCGTAGCCGAGCGCGACCATCCGCGCCGCGTCGGTCAGGTGGGCGTCATCGGGGACGGCGAGCGACGCAGCTGTGATCCAGTCCAGCAGGGTCATCCCGTGGTCGCGCAGCACCCACACCTCGGGGAAGACCCGACGGAACCGTTGGCCGTGCAGGACCTTCTTCGAGAGCCGGGCTTCGCGGGCCTGTCGGTACGAGAACGGGCCGTCGGAGAGGCAGGGCGGGACCGGCGTCGGGGCTGGCATGGGTCCATTCCAGGCGCAGGCGGCATCCGGTGTGGACCGTCGGAGCCGTGACTGTGGACAACCGCCCAACACCAGCAGCGTGTGGACCAACGCAGGTGCGGGCGGCGAGTCGTACGGCCGTCGGTGAGCTGGTTCCCACGCGACCGGGTTGGGTGGGAACCAGCTCACCTCCGCCGGGACCGCGTGGGAACCCACTCACCTCCGCCGCGACCGGGTGGGAACCAGCTCACCGCCCACCCGGGCCGTACGCCGGCCGGACCGCGTGCTCCGCACCGACACGCGGCACGTGAGATGTCCGATGTGACGGGTTTGGCTTGATTCGGGTGCTTACCCTGGCGGAGGTTCGTTCGACCACGCCGAGTCCCGCTCGGGCCGGACGCACCGTCTCTGCAAGGTCGGCCCCCGAGCCGACGAACCGATCTGGAACGACGAGCGGGAGTGGGGGAACCAATTCCGGAGACGCGGCGCCGCCGTGGCTCCTGGGGTGAAGTTCCCTGGTGCGGGCCCGTCCCGCGCCGGGAGACCGGGCACCTTCCGCCCGAACCCGACAGCTCACCTCGCAGGCGTGGCGAAGGAACTCACCATGCATTTCGTCCCTCGGAACGTGGGGCGCGCGGCTGTCTCGGTCCTGGCTGCGCTCGCCCTCGCCTTCGGTCTCCTGGTTGCGTCCGGTGGTGCTGCGAGCGCCGCGAGCGACCGGACCTGGCAGAAGCTCTCCCGGTGCGAGTCCGGTGCGCGCTGGCACATCAACACCGGCAACGGCTACCACGGTGGCCTCCAGTTCAGCTCGAGCACGTGGCGCGGCTACGGCGGCAAGCGGTTCGCGCGGTACGCGGACAACGCCAAGCGCCGTCAGCAGATCGTGATCGCCGAGCGCGTGCTCAAGGGCCAGGGCTGGGGCGCGTGGCCGTCCTGCTCCCGCAAGCTGGGGCTGGGCGGCAAGCACAAGCGCGTCAAGTGGCAGGGCTTCCGCAAGAGCGACCGCCTCGCCAAGAAGAACGCGATCGGGCACTTCCCGCGCTGGTGGCGCAAGAAGTTCTGGTGACCACCGGCCCGACCGGCGGAGGCGGCCGCGATCGTGGCCGCCTCCGTCACTCGAGGTCGCCGGGATCCTGCACGAACGTCTTGCGGCCGTAGATCGCGCGGTTCAGCACCCACGTCGTCGCCCACAGCACGACGCCGACGCCCAGCAGGACGCCGGCCACCTCGTACTGCGCTGCGTCCCGCCCGGACAGCGGCGTCACGAGGTACACGCAGGTGATCGCGCCGAGCACCGGCAACACCGTCGGCGCGTGGAAGTGGTCGGAGTCGACGTGGTGCCGCCGCAGCACCAGCACGGCGACGTTGACGACCGCGAACACCGCGAGCAGCAGCAGCGCGGTCGTGCCGCCGAGCACGGTGACGGCGTTCTCGCTCGCACCGAACACCCAGGTGATGAGGCCCAGGGCGATCGCCGTGGTGAACAGGATCGCCACCCACGGCGTCCGGCTGCGCCGGCCCACGTGCGCGAGCGCCGGCGGCAGGACGCGCTGCCGCGCCATCCCGTACAGCAGGCGGCTGGCCATCAGCATGTTGATCAGCGCGGTGTTGGCGACCGCGAACATCGTGATGAACGGGTAGATGTCGTCCACCGGCAGGCTCGGTGCACCGATCTCCACGACGGTCAGCAGCGGCGTCTCGGACTCCGCGAGGTCGCCGACCGGGACCAGCGCCACCGCCGTGATCGAGACCAGGACGTACGTGATGCCGGCGATCGTCAGCTCAGCCCGCTGAGGATGATCGGTGGGAAGGTGCGGACCGGGTCCTTGGTCTCCTCGGCCATGTTCACCGAGTCCTCGAACCCGACCATCGCGAAGAACGCGAGCGACGTCGCCGTGGTGACGGCCAGGAAGACGTTCTTGTCGTCGGGCGTGTCGAACGCGACCGCGCGTGAGAAGTCCGCGTCACCCTGGGTCATCGCGAACACCCCGACCGCGAGCACGAGGAGCAGGCCGGTCAGCTCGACGAGGGTCAGCACGACATTCGTCATCACCCCGTGCGCGACGCCCCGCAGGTTGATCAGCGCCAGGAGAATCATGAACGCGAGGGCGAGCACGAGGATGCCGCCCGTCGGGAGCCCGAGCCCGAACCCCTGGTCGAAGCTGAGCGCGAAGACCCGCGACGCGGTCGAGGCCGACGTGATGCCGGAGCACATCACCGTGAAGGCCACGAGGAACGTCAGGAAGTGCACGCCGAAGGCCTTGTGGGTGTAGAGCGCGGCGCCGGCGGCCTGCGGGTACTTCGTGACCAGCTCGAGGTACGAGAAGGCGGTGAGCGTCGCGATCGCGAACGCCACCAGGAACGGCAGCCAGGCCGCGCCCCCGACCTCGCCCGCCACCTGTCCGGTCAGGGCGTACACCCCGGTCCCGAGGATGTCGCCGACGACGAAGAGCAGCAGCAGCCTCGGCGTCATGAACCGTCGCAGCTCGGTGCTGCTGTCCGTGCCGCCGTCGCCCTCCCGGCCGGTGCCGGCGCTCGAGGGGGGTCCGTCTTGGGGGTCGGTCGTCACGGCAACCTCCTCGGTGCGCACGATGCCCGACAACACTCTGCCCGTGCGGCCTCCTCCGCAATTCGACGCGCGACGCGTTCGCCGGATACCTCAGGCTGTCGAACACAAGTTCGAATGCCAGCGTATCCTGGCGCCGTGGGCACCAATCGGCGGTACGCAGGGCGGGAGGCGCCGCAGGTCGCTCCCCGTACGGGCGGTGGTGTCCGGCACGTGTGGGTCCGGCTCGGCCGGTACGAGGCGGACGCGTACCCGGGTCTGGTCGTGGAGTGGCGCCGGGAGTCCGGGGGCTGGGTCGCGCGGGTCGCGTTCGTGCCGGGGGAGCAGGGCGAGGGGACGCTCGTGGAGCAGTGGGTCGAGGCGTCCCGGCTCCGCCCGGCTCCCTAGCGCGGGGGAGGGACCGCTCAGACCTGCTCGAGCGACGCGGCCACCGCCAGGAGCTGGTCCAGGACCGCGCGGGTCGCCAGGCCGGGCTCGCGGCGGTTCTGGCGGTGCCGTACGACGACCCGCCGGGTGCCGAGGCCGGGGAGAGCGACCACCTCGACGCCGGCCGGCAGCTCGCGCTGCAGAGCGAGGGAGGGCACCATCGCGATCCCCTCGCCGGCGGCGACGAAGGCGAACGCCGCCTCGAAGCTCGCGTACCCGTGCCGGGTGTGCAGTGTCGTGCCGAGCGCCTCCGCCTGACGTCCGAGGGCGCGAGCGGCGGCCGTCCCCGGATCGGCTCCGAGCCAGGTGGCGTCGACGAGGTCGGAGATCTGGGTGGGCGTGGCGTACGCGGCGGGGATGACGAGACGCCAGGGGTCGTCGAGGAGGAGCACGTCGTTCATCCCGCGCGGGGTGGTCGGGAGGGTCGTCTCGTCGTGCTCCAGGAGCGCGAGGTCGAGATCGCCGGCCCGGAGCATCCGGAGGGCGTCCGCGGGCTCGCGCTCGTCCACCAGGAGGTCGACGCCCGGGTACGTCTCGCGCAGCGCGGCGACGGCGGGCGCGACGATCGCCTGGATGGCGGTCGGGAACGAGCCGAGCCACACCCGCCCCGAGACCTCGTCGCCGAGTGTGGCGAGGGTCTTGCGGGCCTCGACGAGCTCGGCCTCGATCCGCTCCGCAGCCTCGGCCAGGACGCGCCCCGCGGGCGTGAGCGTGACGCCGCGCGGACCCCTCACCAGGACGTCCACACCCTCCTCGGACTCGAGGCGCGCGATCTGCTGGGAGACCGCCGAGGGTGTGATCTTCATCTCGTCCGCGGCGGCCAGGATGCCGCCCGTGCGGTGCACGGCCAGCAGGAACGCGAGACGACGGGGGTCGATCGACGGCATACAGCAATGCTAAATGGCCGATCAAGAAAGCGTCGATTGTTCTAAACCCATGGGCCACGCAGACTGGTGGTCGTCCCGGTCGATGCCGACCGGGACCGACCATCTCCCACCCGTCCCTCGAAGGGGGTTCCTCCCGTGTCCGTCACCGACGTCGTCACCACGGTCGGCTGGATCGGCGCTGCTGCCGGTGCTGCCGCCTACCTGCTCGTCACGCGGGGCCGCTGGAACGCCTCGTCGGCGCGCTATCAGACGGCGAACCTGACGGGTGCGGGGCTGATGGGCGGCGTGGCTGCGTTCAACGGGATCTGGCCGGCGTTCGCGGCGAACCTCGTGTGGGTCGTCATCGGCGCGCAGGCGCTCTGGATGATCGTGGTCAAGCGGCGCGAGGACCGGCTGGTCGTGGCGACCGCCGACCACCTGCGTCTCCAGTGGGCCGACGAGGCCGCCGTTCCCGAGGACGACGCGGCCGCCGGGGCCGAGCCGGTGCCCGCGGACGAGGGCGCCCCTGCGCTGGCCGTCGCGGAGCTGGCCGTCGCGGAGCTGGCCGTCGCGGACCAGCAGGCCGCGGCCGACGAGGCCGTCTGGCAGTCGCTGCTGGGCTCCGAGGCGGACATGCCGGGCGAGGTGGCCGCCGAGGCGAACCCGACCCTGCGGATGTCGATCGACGAGCTGGCCGAGCTCCAGGTCAGGCGGCGCCGCCGCTCCGTCGCCGCCTGAGCGGGCATCGGGCCGTACGGCCGGGCGCCGCCGCGCGACTTCGGCCCAGCGGGCCGCGCAGGTAGTGTGACGGTACGGGTTGTCGGATTCGCCTCCGACGTTCCGAGGCCCCGGGCCGGCGCTTCCACCGCCCCCGGGGCCGTCCTCTGTCCGCTGGTTCACCAGCCCCGCGCACGCCATTCCGCCAGCGACGGCCGCTCGGTCCCGAGCGTGGAGTCGTCGCCGTGACCGGGGTAGAACCACGTCTCGTCCGGGAGCCGGTCGAAGAGCTTGTGCTCGACGTCGTCGATCAGCGACGCGAAGTCGTCCGCCGACCAGGTCTTGCCGACGCCGCCCGGGAACAGCGCGTCACCGGTGAACAGGTGCGGCATCCCGTCGGGGTCGTCGTAGAGCAGCGCGATCGAGCCCGGGGTGTGCCCGACGAGGTGGATCACGCGCAGGCGCGACCGGCCGACCGGCACCTCGTCGCCGTCGTCGAGCAGATCGTCCGCGGGGACCCCGATCTCGTCCGCGTCGTGGCGGCCCGCGAGGCATCGCGCACCGGTGTCGGCGACGACCTCCGCGAGCGCCTGCCAGTGGTCGCCGTGACGGTGCGTGGTGACGACACGGGCGAGGCCGCCCTCACCGATCGTCTCGAGGAGGGTCTCGGCGTCGTTCGCCGCGTCGATCAGCACCTGCTCGTCGGTGTGCCGGCACCGCAGGACGTACGCGTTGTTGCTCATCGGGCCGACCGCGACCTTGGTGATGATGAGGTCGGCCAGCTCGCGGACCTGGGGCGGGCCGCCGACCGTGACGTGGCCGGTGTAGGACATCGTGGTCTCCTCGCAGGTCGAGGGTCGGCCTCAGCGCCAGTCGCCGAGGGTCGGGAGGTCGCCGTCGACGGTCGCCAGGCTGGGGCCGGTCGCACGCCCGGTGACCCACGCCAGCAGGTCGGCCTGCGTCCCGGAGACCGTACGGCCGCCGCCGTCGCCGATCCCCAGTCCGGAGTCGGTCGCTCGCAGGGCGATCGGCTCGCCGGCGCGGTCGCTGAGGTTCGTGGCTGCGTCGCGCAGCGCGAGGCCCACCCACCCGGCCGGCCACTGATCAGGCACGTAGCCGGTGCCGAGGTCGGTGTGGTGGATGATCACCTCGCCTGCTCTCATCATCGGGATCCACGTCGCGGGGTACTTCGTGCTGTGCGCACCGCCCTCGATCACGGCGGACCATGCCTCGTCGGGCAACGAGCGGGCCGTGACGATCCACCGCACGGAGGACTCCGTCAGGTCGTCCAGCAGCTCGTCGGTGCTGCGGGCCGCGCCGGCCTCGATGTCGGCGTCTCGCTGCTCCCGCGACGGGTACATCCGGGTCTCGACGCCGGTGTTGGCCCAGGTGAAGAGATTCACGAGGGCGTCGGCGTTGCGGGCGAGGTGCGTGACGAGGTGCGCGCGGGTCCAGCCGGGGAGCAGGCACGGCGCCCGGAGGTCGTCGGCGCTGAGCGCGTCGAGGTCGGTGAGCAGCGCTTGGGTCCGAGAGTCGACCAGATCGATCACGTCGTGCGGCGTCGCGTTCGCGGAGGTCATGGAGACACCCTGCCAGCCCCGGGCCGTCGGCGTCACCGCCGGTCCGTCCGCGACCGGTTCTTGTCAGGGGTGCTCGGTAGGCTTGTTTCTGCGGGTCAGGCACGCTCGAGCGTCCGGTCTCGCCCGAATTCACCGGAGTCTCCGACCGACAGGAAGCGGCTGATCACGTGGCAGACCGACTGCTCGTCCGCGGCGCTCGCGAGCACAATCTGAAGGACGTCTCGATCGACCTCCCCCGCGACGCGATGATCGTGTTCACGGGGCTGTCGGGGTCGGGCAAGTCGTCGCTCGCCTTCGACACGATCTTCGCGGAGGGCCAGCGCCGCTACGTCGAGTCGCTGTCGGCCTACGCCCGGCAGTTCCTCGGGCAGATGGACAAGCCCGACGTCGACTTCATCGAGGGCCTCTCGCCCGCGGTGTCGATCGACCAGAAGTCGACCTCACGGAATCCCCGCTCGACCGTCGGCACCATCACCGAGGTGTACGACTACCTCCGCCTGCTGTACGCGCGGATCGGTCACCCGCACTGCCCGGTCTGCGGCGAGGCGATCACCCGGCAGACCCCGCAGCAGATCGTGGACCGCGTGATGGAGCTGGAGGAGGGCACCCGCTTCCAGGTGCTCGCGCCGGTGATCCGCAGCCGCAAGGGGGAGTACCTCGACCTCTTCCGCCAGCTCCGCTCGCAGGGATACAGCCGTGTCCGAGTCGACGGGGAGATCCTCAGCCTCGCCGACGACCCGCCGGCGCTCGCGAAGCAGAAGAAGCACGACATCGAGGTCGTCGTGGACCGCCTCGTCGTGAAGCCCACGGCACAGCAGCGGATCACCGACTCGATCGAGACCGCGCTGGGTCTCGCCGACGGTCTCGTGCTGCTCGACTTCGTCGACGTCGAGGCCGGGGCGCCGGGGCGGATCCGCCGGTTCTCGGAGCGTCTCGCCTGCCCGAACGACCATCCGCTCGCCGTCGACGAGCTGGAGCCGCGGTCGTTCTCGTTCAACTCCCCGTTCGGCGCCTGCCCGGACTGTGCCGGTCTCGGCACGCGGATGGAGGTCGATCCGGAGCTGGTGATCCCGGACCCGAGCCGGCCGCTCGACGACGGTGCGGTCGCGCCGTGGTCCGGTGCCCACGTGGCGGACTACTTCGGGCGCCTCCTGAACGCCCTCGGCGAGGAGCTGGGGTTCGCGCCGACCGATGCGTACGAGGGCCTGACCGCGGCCCAGCGCAAGGCGCTCCTGGAGGGCCACCCGACCCAGGTGCACGTGCACTACCGCAACCGCTACGGCCGGGAGCGCTCGTACTGGTCGAGCTTCGAGGGCGTGATCCCGTACGTCGTGCGCCGGCACGCCGAGGCCGAGAGCGACACGAGCCGGGAGCGGTACGAGGAGTTCATGCGCGAGGTGCCGTGCCCGACCTGCGGCGGCTCGCGGCTCAAGCCGGTGATCCTCGGTGTCACGACGTCGTCGCGGCGCGGTGGCGAGAAGAACATCGCCGAGGTGGCCGCGCTGTCGATCGACGAGGCGGCGCACTACCTGGCCGAGCTCGAGATGAGCGAGCGGGAGCGGCAGATCGGCGAGCGGGTGCTCAAGGAGATCCACGAGCGCCTGCGCTTCCTGCTGGACGTCGGCCTGGACTACCTGACCCTGGACCGCGCCGCCGGTTCGCTCTCGGGCGGCGAGGCCCAGCGGATCCGGCTCGCGACGCAGATCGGCGCGGGTCTCGTCGGCGTCCTCTACGTGCTGGACGAGCCCTCGATCGGCCTGCACCAGCGCGACAACCACCGGCTGATCGAGACCCTCGTGCGCCTGCGCGACCTCGGCAACACCCTGATCGTGGTCGAGCACGACGAGGACACGATCCGGACGGCCGACTGGGTCGTCGACATCGGTCCGGGAGCCGGCGAGCACGGCGGCCAGGTGATCGTGTCCGGGACGGTCGAGGAGCTGTACGCGTCCCCGGACTCGCTGACCGGCCAGTACCTCTCCGGCCGCAAGGAGATCCCGGTCCCCGCGGAGCGCCGGCCGCGCCGCGAGGGCCACGAGATCACCGTGCGCGGCGCCCGGGAGCACAACCTCCGCGGGATCGACGTGACGTTCCCGCTGGCCCAGCTCGTCGCCGTCACTGGGGTCTCCGGCTCCGGCAAGTCCACCTTGGTCAACGACATCCTCTACACCTCGCTGGCGCGGACGATCTACAACGCGCGGTCGCTGCCGGGGCGCCACAAGGACATCGTCGGCGCCGACCGTGTCGACAAGGTGATCCACGTCGACCAGTCGCCGATCGGACGCACCCCCCGGTCCAACCCGGCGACGTACACCGGCGTGTGGGACCACGTGCGCAAGCTGTTCGCGCAGACGCCGGAGGCGAAGGTCCGGGGCTACCAGCAGGGCCGCTTCTCGTTCAACGTCAAGGGCGGACGCTGCGAGGCGTGCTCCGGCGACGGCACGATCAAGATCGAGATGAACTTCCTGCCCGACGTCTACGTCCCGTGCGAGGTCTGTCACGGCGCCCGGTACAACCGGGAGACCCTGGAGGTGCACTACAAGGGCAAGACCGTGGCGGAGATCCTCGACATGCCGATCGAGGAGGCGAAGGAGTTCTTCGCCGCCATCCCGGCGATCGCCCGCCACCTCAACACGCTGGTCGACGTCGGCCTGGGGTACGTCCGCCTCGGGCAGCCGGCGCCGACGCTGTCGGGCGGCGAGGCGCAGCGAGTCAAGCTCGCCGCCGAGCTGCAGAAGCGTCAGACCGGCCGCACGCTCTACGTGCTGGACGAGCCGACCACGGGACTGCACTTCGAGGACATCCGCAAGCTCCTCGGCGTCCTGGGTCGGCTGGTCGACCAGGGCAACTCCGTGATCGTGATCGAGCACAACCTCGATGTCATCAAGACGGCTGACTGGATCGTCGACATGGGACCCGAGGGCGGCACCCGCGGAGGTCTCCTGATCGCCGAGGGGACGCCCGAGCAGGTGGCCGCGGACCCGGACAGCCACACCGGCTCGTTCCTGCGGCCGCTGCTGGAAGGCAAGGAAGCGGCCCAGCCGACGATGCAGCCCGCGCTGGACCTGGAGCCGGGAGCAGGCCGGCGTACGACGAAGAAGGCCGCCGCGAAGAAGACCGCCGCGAAGAGGCCGGCGAAGAAGACCGCGGCCGTGAAGGGGTCGACCGCGACGGCGACCACCAAGAAGTCGACCGCCAAGAAGGCACCTGCGAAGAAGTCGACCGCCAAGAAGGCACCTGCGAAGAAGTCGACAGCGAAGAGAAGCACGGCTCGGTAGTCCGCGGTCGCGAAGCGGTCGGATCGACGCACAACGGGCTTGTGGGAACCCCCGGTCGGCCGTGATCGTTGAACCCTGCACGACGTCGCCCACGAAGGGAACTCCATGACTGAGCCACTCGACCGCCGTCGCGTCCTCCAGGGGGTCGCCGTCGTCGGCGGCGCCACGGTGGCGACCAGCCTGCTGGCAGCCTGCGGCGAGGACACCAGCGGGTCCACCGGCTCCGGCTCGGGTGCGAGGTCGGACGCGGCCAGCGACCCGGCGACGACCGACGGAGGCTCGGACGGCGGCGGGGGCGGCGGCACGGTGCTTGGCTCCACCTCGGACGTCCCGGTCGGCGGAGGCCGTCTGTACGAGGGCGAGAAGGTCATCGTCACCCAGCCCACCGAGGGCGAGTTCGTGGGTTTCAGCGCTGTCTGCACGCACCAGGGCTGCATCGTGAGCCTGATCGAGGACGACACGATGACGTGCCCGTGCCACAACAGCGAGTTCTCCGCGGAGGACGGATCCGTGCTCGGCGGGCCGGCGTCCGAGCCGCTCCCGTCGGTGGCGGTGTCGGTCTCCGGGGACGAGATCGTCCTCGGGTAGTCCGAGCACGCGTGTCCGCGCCCTGCGCTGTCGGCGCCGGCTCGTAGGGTGGGCGTTGTGGCAGATCCCGCGACCTATCGACCCGCCCCGGGGTCGATTCCCGATGCTCCGGGGGTGTATCGCTTCCGCGACGAGCTCGGTCGGGTGATCTACGTCGGCAAGGCGAAGTCGCTGCGCTCGCGCCTGTCGTCCTACTTCGCCGACCTCGCCGGGCTCCACCCGCGCACCCAGCAGATGGTCACCACCGCCGCCGGTGTGGACTGGACGGTCGTGTCGACGGAGGTCGAGGCCCTCCAGCTGGAGTACAGCTGGATCAAGGAGTTCGACCCGCGGTTCAACGTGAAGTACCGCGACGACAAGTCGTACCCGTGGCTCGCGATCACCCGCAGCGAGGAGTTCCCGCGGGTGATGGTGGGGCGTGGCGCGAAGCGCAAGGGCGTCCGCTACTTCGGCCCGTACAGCCACGCCTGGGCGATCCGCGAGACGGTCGACCTCCTGCTGAGGGTCTTCCCGATGCGCTCCTGCTCGAAGGGCGTGTTCAACCGGTCGAAGCAGATCGGGCGTCCGTGCCTGCTCGGCTACATCGGCAAGTGCTCGGCGCCGTGCGTCGGCCGGGTGACACCGGAGGAGCACCGGGAGATCGTCGACGACTTCTGCTCGTTCATGGCGGGCAACACCACGACGTACATCAAGCGCCTCGAGCGGGAGATGAAGGCCGCTGCCGCTGAGCAGGAGTACGAGCGCGCGGCCCGGCTGCGCGACGACATCGACGCGCTCCGCAAGGCCTTGGACAAGAACGCCGTGGTCCTCGGGGACGCGACCGACGCCGACGTGATCGCGCTGGCCGACGACCCGCTCGAGGTCGGCGTGCAGATCTTCTCCGTCCGTGGCGGGCGGGTCCGCGGACGACGGGGGTGGGTCGCCGACAAGACCGACGACGCCGGCGTCGGTGAGCTCGTCGAGCGGGCCCTCGTCACGCTGTACGACGGTGAGCAGGCGGACGGCATCCCGCGGGAGGTGCTGGTCCCGGTGCTCCCCGAGGATGCGACGACGATCGCGGAGTGGCTGGGCGAGCGGCGCGGGGGACGGGTCGCGGTTCGGGTGCCGCAACGCGGTGACAAGCGGGCGCTGATGGAGACGGTCGAGCGCAACGCCACCCAGGCTCTGACGCTCCACAAGACGAAGCGCGCGAGCGACCTGACCACCCGGACGCGCGCGCTGGAGGAGGTCCAGAAGGCCCTGGACCTGCCGGAGGCGCCGCTGCGGATCGAGTGCTTCGACGTGTCCAACCTGCAGGGCACGGAGGTGGTCGCGTCGATGGTGGTGTTCGAGGACGGTCTCCCGCGCAAGGGCGAGTACCGCCGGTTCGTGATCCGCGGCGTCGAAGGTCAGAACGACGTGGCGGCGATGCACGAGACGATCACGCGGCGCTTCCGCCGCTACCTGGACGAGCGTGCCGCGCTGTCGGAGCCCGAGATCGGCTCCGACGGCGAGGCCGAGGGTCCGCAGCTGGTCGACCCGGACACGGGCAAGCCGCGCAAGTTCGCGTACGCTCCCGGGCTGGTCGTGGTCGACGGCGGACCACCCCAGGTCGCGGCGGCGGCGCGGGCGATGCGCGAGCTGGGTGTCGACGACATCCCGCTGTGCGGCCTGGCGAAGCGGCTGGAGGAGGTGTGGCTCCCCGACGAGGAGGATCCGGTCATCCTGCCGCGGACCAGCGAGGGCCTCTACCTGCTCCAGCGGGTGCGTGACGAGGCGCACCGGTTCGCGATCACGCACCACCGCGGTCGGCGGTCACGGACGATGGTGGAGAGCGCGCTGGACGACGTCCCCGGTCTCGGCGAGGTGCGCCGGAAGTCCTTGATGAAGCGGTTCGGCTCGCTGAAGAAGCTGCGTGCCGCGAGCGCCGACGAGATCGCGCAGGTCCCGGGTTTCGGTCCGCGGACGGCGCAGGCAGTGGTCGACGCGCTCGCGGCGCCGCAGCCCTCGGCGGCGCCGGCGATCAACACCACGACCGGGGAGATCCTGGAGGAGGACACATGAGCCGCAGCGGTGTGGAGGACCTGGTCCTCGTCACCGGGATGACCGGAGCGGGCAAGAGCACGGTCGCGAAGATGCTCGAGGACATCGGCTACTTCGTGGTCGACAACCTGCCTCCCCAGCTGCTCGACGACACCGTCGACCTGTTCGGCGAGAACCACCTGACCACCAAGCTGGGGGTCGTCGTCGACGCGCGGTCGCAGGTGTTCTTCTCCGAGCTCTCGGGGGCGCTCGACTCGCTCCGCGCGTCGGGTCTGCGCCCGACGGTCGTGTTCGTCGAGGCGGCCGACGACGTGCTGGTCCGACGGCAGGAGGCCGCGCGGCGCCCGCATCCGCTGCGCACGGAGGGGCGCCTGCTCGACGGCTTCGCGGTGGAGCGGGAGATGTTGCGCGGGCTCCGCTCGACCGCCGACCTCGTGGTCGACACCACCCACCTCAACACCCACCAGCTCTCGGCGCGGATCTCGTCGGCGTTCGAGGACGCCGACGAGCACCCGCTGCGGGCGACGGTGGTCTCGTTCGGCTTCAAGTACGGGATCCCGGTCGACGCCGACATGGTGGCCGACATGCGGTTCCTCCCGAACCCGTTCTGGATCGACGAGCTGCGTCCGCTGTCGGGTCTCGACGACGCGGTCCGGGAGCACGTCCTGGGCCAGGGGGACGCGAAGCGGTTCCTCGACCAGTACGAGGCTCTGCTCGCCACCCTGACCGGCGGTTTCGTGCGCGAGAACAAGCGATTCCTGAGTCTGGCGATCGGCTGCACGGGGGGTCGGCACCGCAGCGTGGCGATGGCCGAGGAGCTCGGCCGCCGGCTGCGCGACCACGACGTGCGGACCCTGGTGATCCACCGCGACCTGGGGCGCGAGTGAGCACCGCAGCTCCGCGCAGGGGCCCGGTGAAGGCTCCGGGAGACCATCGCAGCGTCGTCGCGATGGGAGGGGGGCACGGACTCGCGGCGAGCCTGTCCGCGCTGCGCTACCTGCCGGTGGACCTCACCGCCGTGGTCACGGTCGCGGACAACGGCGGCTCGTCCGGGCGTCTGCGCGACGAGCTCGGCGTCCTGCCTCCCGGGGACCTGCGCCAGGCCCTGGCGGCGCTCTGCGGGGAGGACGAGTGGGGGCGGACGTGGGCGCAGGTGCTGCAGCACCGGTTCTCCACCGAAGGCGACCTCAACGGTCACAGCGTCGGCAACCTGCTGATCGCCGCGCTCTGGGAGCTGCTCGACGACCACGTCGACGGGTTGGACTGGGTCGGCCGGCTGCTGGGCGCCCGTGGGCGGGTGCTCCCGATGGCCTCGATCCCGCTCGACATCGAGGCGACGGTGCGGACCGCGGCCGGCGCCATGGAGGTCGTCCGCGGCCAGGCTGCGGTCGCCACCACGCGCTCGGAGGTCCTGGCGGTGCGGCTGGATCCCACCGACCCTCCCGCGAGCCCCGACGTCCTCCGGGCCGTGCGGGACGCCGACTGGGTCGTCGTCGGCCCGGGATCGTGGTTCACCAGCGTGCTCCCGAACCTTCTCGTCCCTCAGCTCTCCCAGGCCCTGCACGACACCGCGGCGCGCCGGATGCTGGTCCTCAACCTCGCGCCGCAGACGGGCGAGACCGAGGGGTTCTCCCCGGAGCGGCACCTCGAGGTGATCGCCGACCACGCTCCCGATCTCCGGGTGGACGTGGTGCTCGCCGACGCCGACGCGATCGGTGACCCCGCGGCGGTGCGGGCGGCTGCGGCCATCATGGGGGCCGAGCTCGTCCTCGAGCGGCTCGCCGTCGGCGACGGTTCGGCGCGGCACGACCCGCTGCGCCTGGCGGGAGCGTACGAACGCGTGATGCGTGCGCGCCCGGGAGCGCTTCGGGACGCGCGGCTACAGTGACCGGGAGGGCACACGGGGGCTGTGTGCGCCTGCACGAGGACGAGGACAGGAGCGACGGATGGCGATGACGGCACAGGTCAAGTCCGAGCTCGCGAGCACCTCGGTGACGAAGGCGTGCTGCCGCAAGGCAGAGGTCTCGTCGATGCTGCGCTTCGGCGGTGGACTGCACCTGGTCGGCGGCGCGATCGTGATCGAGGCGGACCTGGACACCGGGGCGGCCGCGCGCCGGCTCCGCACCGACCTGGCCGACGTGTACGGCCACGTGGGCGAGGTGCAGGTGCTCCAGAGCAACGGGATCCGCAAGGGCACCCGGTACGTCGTGCGCGTCATCCGCGACGGCGGTGCGCTGGCGCGGCAGACCGGTCTGGTCGACGGCGCCGGCCGTCCCGTACGGGGTCTGCCGCCGCAGGTCGTCTCCGGGGCGACGTGCGACGCCGTGGCCGCCTGGCGCGGAGCGTTCCTGGCCCGTGGGTCGTTGACCGAGCCGGGGCGCTCCTCTGCACTGGAGGTGACCTGCCCGGGACCCGAGGCTGCGCTCGCGCTGGTCGGGGCCGCCCGTCGGCTGGGGATCCAGAGCAAGGCCCGTGAGGTCCGCGGCGTGGACCGCGTGGTGATCCGCGACGGCGAGGCCATCGGCGCGCTGCTGACCCGGCTGGGGGCGCACGAGTCGCTCCTGGCGTGGGAGGAGCGTCGGATGCGCCGGGAGGTGCGGGCGACCGCGAACCGTCTGGCCAACTTCGACGACGCCAACCTCCGGCGCTCCGCGCGTGCCGCGGTCGCGGCGGGCGCGCGGGTGGAGCGCGCCCTGGAGATCCTGGCCGACGAGGTTCCCGACCACCTGAGCACGGCCGGTCGGTTGCGGGTCGAGCACAAGCAGGCGAGCCTGGAGGAGCTGGGGCGGCTGCACGATCCGGTGCTGACCAAGGACGCGATCGCCGGACGCATCCGCCGCCTGCTGGCGATGGCGGACAAGAAGGCGTCCGAGCTGGGGATCCCCGACACCGAGGCGAGCCTGACCGAGGAGATGCTCGCCGACGGTGCCTGAGGCACCCCGGTCCGGGTGCGGCGAGCCGTCGTCGCCGCGATAGGGTCGATTGGACTCGTTCGAAGAGTCCGAGCCCCCGCGAAGAAACACTTCTCAGAGGAGAGCGTCGTGACCGTGCGCGTAGGTATCAACGGATTCGGCCGGATCGGCCGCAACTTCTTCCGGGCGGCCCTGGCCGCCGGGGGCGACTTCGAGATCGTCGCGGTGAACGATCTCACCGACAACAAGTCGCTCGCCACCCTCCTGAAGTACGACTCCATCCTGGGTCGGCTCGGCGAGGAGGTCTCGTACGACGAGTCGTCGATCACCGTCGGCGGCCGCGTGATCAAGGCGTTCGAGGAGCGCGACCCGGCCGCGCTGCCGTGGAAGGATCTCGGCGTCGACGTGGTGATCGAGTCGACCGGCTTCTTCACCGACGCCACGAAGGCGAAGGCGCACATCGACGCCGGCGCGAAGAAGGTCATCATCTCCGCGCCCGCCAAGAACGAGGACGTCACCGTCGTGATGGGCGTCAACGAGGGGAGCTACGACCCGGCGGCGCACACGGTGATCTCGAACGCGTCGTGCACCACGAACTGCCTGGCCCCGATGGCCAAGGCCCTGAACGACGGTCTGGGCATCGAGCGTGGCCTGATGACCACGATCCACGCCTACACCCAGGACCAGAACCTCCAGGACGGCCCGCACAAGGATCTGCGTCGCGCCCGCGCGGCCGCGCTCAACATCGTGCCGACCTCGACCGGCGCCGCGAAGGCCGTCAGCCTGGTCCTGCCCGAGCTCAAGGGCAAGCTCGACGGGTACGCCCTGCGCGTCCCGACGCCGACCGGCTCGGCGACCGACCTGACCTTCACGGCGTCGCGCGAGACGTCGGTCGAGGAGGTCAACGCGATCGTCAAGGCGGCGGCCGAGGGTCCGCTGAAGGGCTTCCTGACCTACACGGAGGACCCGATCGTCTCCAGCGACATCGTGACCGACCCGGCGTCGTGCATCTTCGACTCGGGCCTGACCAAGGTGATCGGCGACCAGGTCAAGGTCGTCGGCTGGTACGACAACGAGTGGGGTTACTCCAACCGCCTCGTCGACCTGACCGCGTACGTCGGCTCCTCGCTCTGAGCGACGCCGCGAGCCGATCCACGGGAGTCACGTGAAGACCATCGACGACCTGGGCGACCTGCGCGGGACGCGCGTGCTCGTCCGCAGCGACCTGAACGTGCCGCTGGACGGCACGACGATCACCGACGACGGGCGGGTCCGGGCGAGCGTCCCGACCCTGCGGAGGCTCGCCGACGCGGGGGCCCGGGTCGCCGTGATGGCCCACCTGGGCCGGCCGAAGGGCGAGCCGGACCCGGCGTACTCGCTCGGTCCGGTCTCCGAGCGGCTCGCGGAGCTCCTCGGGTCGCCGGTGGCCTTCGCCTCCGACACCGTCGGGGCCTCGGCGCAGGAGGTCGTCACGGGTCTCGGCGACGGGCAGGTCGCGCTGCTCGAGAACGTCCGCTTCAACGCCGGCGAGACGAGCAAGGACGACGCCGAGCGGGGTGCGTTCGCCGATCGGTTGGCCGCGCTCGGGGACGTCTTCGTCTCCGACGGGTTCGGTGTGGTCCACCGCAAGCAGGCGAGCGTGTACGACCTCGCGCAGCGGCTCCCCGCGGCGGCCGGGGGCCTGGTCGAGGCCGAGGTGTCGGTCCTGCGTCGGCTGACCGCCGACCCGCAGCGGCCGTACGCCGTGGTGCTCGGCGGCTCGAAGGTCTCCGACAAGCTCGGCGTGATCGACAACCTGCTGGACAAGGCCGACGCGCTGCTGATCGGCGGTGGCATGGTCTTCACGTTCCTGGCGGCCCAGGGCCACGACGTCGGCTCCTCGTTGCTGGAGTCCGACCAGATCGAGACGGTGCAGGGCTACCTGCGCCGCGCGGAGGAGAGCGGCGTCGACATCGTGCTGCCGAGCGACGTCGTGGTGGCACCGACGTTCTCCGCCGACGCGCCGCCCACCACGGTGGCCGCTGATGCGATGCCGTCGGACCAGATGGGTCTGGACATCGGGCCCGTGTCCGCGTCCGCGTTCGCCGACCGCGTGCGCGCGTCGGCCACGGTGTTCTGGAACGGCCCGATGGGCGTCTTCGAGTTCCCTGCGTTCGCGGCCGGTACGAAGGCCGTCGCGCAGGCCCTGACGGAGGTCGACGGCCTGTCGGTCGTGGGCGGCGGCGACTCTGCTGCCGCCGTCCGCCGGCTCGGGTTCGCCGACGACGACTTCGGGCACATCTCGACCGGCGGGGGAGCCTCGCTGGAGTTTCTCGAGGGCCGGACGCTTCCCGGCCTGCAGGTCCTGGAGGGCTGACGGATGGCGAACGACCGCACGCCCCTGATCGCGGGCAACTGGAAGATGAACCTCAACCACCAGGAGGCCGTCGTCCTGGTGCAGAAGCTGGCGTGGGTGCTGTCGGACAAGAAGCACGACCCGGCACGCTCGGAGGTCGCGGTGATCCCGCCGTTCACCGACCTGCGCAGCGTGCAGACGCTGGTGGACGGTGACCGCCTCCCGATCCGCTATGGGGCGCAGGACGTCTCGATCCACGACGCCGGCGCCTACACCGGCGAGATCTCGGCCGCGATGCTGGCGAAGCTCGGGTGCTCGTACGTGCTCAGCGGTCACTCGGAGCGCCGTGAGCACCACGGTGAGGACGATGCGACCGTCGCCGCGAAGTCACAGAAGGCCGTCGCTGCCGGCATGACGCCGATCGTCTGCGTGGGCGAGGGCCTCGACATCCGGCAGGCCGGCACGCACGTCGACCACTGCGTCGCGCAGGTGGAGGGTTCGCTCGCCGGGCTGACGCCCGAGCAGGTGGCGACGTCCGTGATCGCGTACGAGCCGGTGTGGGCGATCGGCACCGGCGAGGTCGCGACGCCGGAGGACGCTCAGGAGGTCTGCGCGGCGATCCGCGAGCAGGTCGCGTCGACGTGGTCCTCGTCGGCGGCGGAGCGGGTGCGTATCCTGTACGGAGGTTCGGTGAAGGCAGCGAACGCCGCAGCCATCATGGCGCAGTCCGACGTGGACGGCGCCCTGGTCGGTGGGGCCAGCCTCCAGGCTGAGGAGTTCGCCGCCATCTGCCGTTTCTACGACCTGCCCGACCTGTCGGGCGTGGCCTGAGCCGCGTCGGACACCCCCCGATCCAGGAAGCCGTCATCGTGATCCTCACGTTCCAAGTCCTGCTGGTGCTCTCCAGCCTGCTGCTCATCGTGCTCGTGCTCATGCACAAGGGCCGCGGCGGTGGCCTGTCGGACATGTTCGGCGGCGGTGTCTCCAGCAGCCTCGGCGGCTCGTCGGTCGCAGAGAAGAACCTCAACCGCATCACGGTCGGGACGGCCGTCATCTGGGCCGTCGCCGTCATCGCTCTCGGGCTGCTCTACCGCTTCAGCTGATCTCGGCAACCCCCGTGTCGGTCTCGACAGACCACGGGGTGGACTGCATAGACTTCGACCACCCGTGGGGGCGCGGGTGACGGCAACGTGTGACGAGGGGACAGGAGAGCACTGGTGTCCAGCGGGGCGATTCGAGGAAGCCGGGTCGGTTCCGGACCGATGGGTGAGGCCGAGCGGGGGGAGGCTGCGCCGCGGCGTGCGATCACGTTCTACTGCGCGAACGTGCACACCACCGTGCTGAGCTTCGCCGCGGAGGCCGAGGCCCCTGAGTCGTGGGACTGCCCACGCTGCGGTCTCCCGGCGAGCCAGGACCACGAGAACCCACCGACGGCCCCGCGCACGGAGCCGTACAAGACGCACCTCGCGTACGTGAAGGAGCGTCGCAGCGACGACGAGGCGGAGCAGATCCTCACCGAGGCGCTGGCCACGCTGCGCGAGCGCCGCGCGAGCGGCGACGTCCTGTACTGATCGGGGCGCGCCCCCCGTTCGTGGCCGGCGCGTCGCTCAGGACGGGCGGAGCTCGTCGGGCAGCGCGGACGCGGCGCCCTCGTCGAGCATCCACAGGGTCTGCTCGGAGCCGTGCACGCCCGAGGCCGGCGTCTGCTCGACCGGCGACCCGGTCAGGGCCCGGGCGACGGCGTCGGCCTTGCCCGACCCGGACACGAGAAACCACACCTCGCGACCGCGGTTCAGGACCGGGAACGTCATCGTGATCCGGCGCGGCGGCGGCTTGGGGGAGTCGTGCTCGGCGACGGCGGTCCGTTCGGTCTCCGCGAGCGTCGGCTTGCCCGGGAACAGCGACGCGACGTGGCCGTCCGGTCCGAGGCCGAGCATGACCAGGTCGAAGGTGCGCGTGCCGACCTCGGCAGCGAACCGCGCGGCGGCCGCGTCCAGGTCGGTCCCGTCGTCCGCCGGCATCGGGTGAACCTTCGTCTCGTCGACCCCGACACCGTCGAGGAACGCTACTCGTGCCTGGCCCTCGTTGCGGTCCGGGTCGCCCGCGGGGACGTAGCGCTCGTCACCCCACCAGATCTCGACGTTGCTCCAGTCGACCCGGCCGTCGCTCGCGCGTCGCGCGACCTCCTCGTGGATCTTCTCGGCGATCGTCCCGCCGGTGAGCACGATGCTGGGCGTCGTGCCTTGGGACTGCAGGGCCGAGAGCGTGGACACCAGCTGGTCCGCCACGACCTCCGCCAGCGCGCTCGCGTCGGTCTCGATCAGGATCTCGGGGCCGGTCATCTCACTCCTTCGCGTCGGTGCTCGGCGTCGCGCGCTTCGCCGACGTCTTCGTGGTGCGCTTCGCTGTCTTCTTGGCGGGGGCCTTCGGCGTGGCCTTCTTCGCCGATGCCTTCCGGTCGGCGGCGTCGGCACGACGGAGGAGCCGCTTGATCGTCTCGGCGTAGACCTCGTCCTCGTCCAGCCGACGCAGGTCCTCGGCCAGCAGCTCGGCCGTGGTGCGGCGCTTCAGGGCGACCGCCCGGTCCGCCTCGCCGGGGACGATGTACGTCCCGTGCCGGCCGTCGCTGCGGACCACGGCGACGTCGCCGACGGTCGAGCACAACCGGACCTCGGTCATCCCCGGGCCCTTGGAGGTGCCGAGGTGGACGGGAACGCGCAGCCGGGACTCCAGCCACGCGACCATGAGGTCGGCGCTGGGGTTGCCGCGCTCGGCCATCACCGACGCCGACGTGATCTTGACGTCGACGTGATCGAGCGCAGCCGCGAGCAGGGCTCGCCACGGCGTCAGCCGCGTCCAGGACAGATCGGTGTCGCCGGGCTGGTAGGCGCGGGCGACCCGGATCAGTGATGCGTGCCGCGTACGGCTCGAGGCGGCGTCGGTGATCCGGCGGTTCGCGAGGGACCCGAGCGGGTCGTCGGCGGGAGACTTCGGCGCCGCGCCCGGCCACCAGGCGACGACGGGGGAGTCGGGGAGGAGCAACGGCAGGACGACCGACTCGGCGTGCTGCGTGAGCTCGCCGCTCATCCGCAGCACGACGGACTCGCCGGCGGAGTCGTTGCCGATCCGGACCTGGGCGTCGAGGTTGGCGGCGCCGCGGCCGGACCGGAGCACCACCCCGAGCACGCGCGCCGGGTGCTCGCGGGCGATCGCCCGCGCCGCCCTCATCGCGTCGTAGTAGCGGGCCTCGTCGGTGATGATGACCAGCGTCAGCACCATCCCCATCGCGGGGCTTCCGGCCGCGACCCGCGCCCGGACGAGTGCGGCGGCGACCATGCTGGCGCTGGTGTCGGTGAGCTCGACCTTCATGGTGTCTCCTCGCGTCTCACGGCCGCCGCCAGACTCGTCCGTCCCGGGCGAGCATGTCGACCGCGGACTGCGGGCCCCAGCCTCCCGACACGTACTGGTCGGGCCGGTCGCCTTCCCCGGAGCGCCCGGCCCAGAAGTCCACGACGGGGTCCAGGATCCGCCACGACTGCTCCACCTCCTCCTGCTGGGGGAACAGCGGCGGATCGCCGAGGAGCACATCGAGGATCAACCGCTCGTACGCCTCGGGGCTCGACTCGACGAACGCCCCGCCGTACGCGAAGTCCATGTTGACGTCACGCAGCTCCATGGCGGTGCCCGGGACCTTCGCGCCGAAGCGGACCGTGACGCCCTCGTCCGGCTGGATCCGCATCACCAGGGCGTTCTGGGTGAGCTCGGAGGTCTCGGTCTTGGTGAACGGGTGGTGCGGAGCGCGCTTGAAGACGACGGCGATCTCGGTGACGCGGCGTGCGAGCCGCTTGCCCGTGCGCAGGTAGAACGGCACGCCCGCCCAGCGGCGCGTGTCGATGTCGAGCCGGATGGCGGCGAAGGTCTCCGTCCCCGAGCGCTTCGGGATGTCCTGCTCGTCGAGGTAGCCCCGGACCTTGAGCCCGCCGGCCCAGCCGGCTGCGTACTGGCCGCGAGCGGTGTGCAGGTCGAGGCGTGCCGGGGGACGGGCCTGGGCGAGGATCTTCAGCTTCTCCAGGCGCAGGCTCCGCGCGGAGAACGACACCGGCGGCTCCATCGCGACCAGCGCCATCAGCTGGAGGAGGTGGTTCTGGATCACGTCGCGGGCGGCGCCGATGCCGTCGTAGTAGCCGGCCCGGCCGCCGATCCCGACGTCCTCGGCCATCGTGATCTGGACGTGGTCGACGAAGTGGGAGTTCCAGACCGGCTCGAACAGCTCGTTGGCGAACCGGAACGCCAGGATGTTCTGGACCGTCTCCTTGCCCAGGTAGTGGTCGATCCGGAACACCGACTCGGGTGGGAACACGTCGGAGACGACCGCGTCGAGCTCCCGTGCGCTCTCCAGGTCGTGCCCGAACGGCTTCTCCACCACCACGCGACGCCAGGATCCGCCCTCGGACTGCGCCAGCCCGTGGCGTTTGATCTGGTCCACGACGGTCGAGAAGAAGCTCGGCGGGATCGACAGGTAGAAAGCGTAGTTGCCGCCCGTGCCGCGCTCCCGGTCGAGGTCGGTCACGACCTGGACCAGCTGCTCGAAGGCCTCGTCGTCGTCGAAGGAGCCCGGCACGAAGCGGAAGCCCTCGGCGAGCTGCTTCCACACCTCCTCGCGGAACTCGGTCCGTGCGTGCTTGCGCACCGAGTCCTCGACGACCTGGGCGAAGTCCTGGTCCTCCCACTCGCGTCGTGCGAAGCCGACCAGCGAGAAGCCCGGCGGGAGCAGACCGCGGTTCGCGAGGTCGTAGATGGCCGGCATCAGCTTCTTGCGCGACAGGTCCCCCGTGACGCCGAAGATGATCACGCAGCTCGGACCCGCGATCCGTGGGAGACGCCGGTCCTCGGGCTGACGCAAGGGGTTGGGGGAGTCCAGCGGAGGACCCCACGGCCGGGAGCTCACCCGAGCGCCTCCAGCAGCTCCTCGCGTGCGCGCGACGATCCGTCCAGGTGGAGCCGGAGCACCGGCCGGCCGTGTCCGGCGAGCACCTGCCCGTCGCCGACCGCCTGGGCGAGCAGGAACTCCCCGAAGCTGAAGTCGCGTCCCGGCACCGCCAGGTCGTGCGCAGGCTCGCTGGTGACCTGGAGGAACACGCCGGTCGGCGGCCCGCCCTTGTGGTACTGGCCGGTGGAGTGCAGGAAGCGCGGACCCCAGCCGAAGGTGGTCGGGCGCCCGGTCCGGGTCGCGAGCGTGTCACGGACGCCCGCGAGCGCGGGATCAGCGAGGCGGTCGAGGTACGCCTGCACCGCGACGTACCCGTGCTCCGGATCGAGGTGGTCGAGTAGTGCGGCCACCGCGCCGGAGACCGTCACCACGTCCTCCGGGAGCCAGCCCGAGGTGTCGAAGACCGTGATCGCGTCATCGGTGAAGACCGGGTCCGGTTCGGCGCTGCCGCCCGAGAGCATGTCACGCGCCGCCTGCTTGGCGCTCTCGACGTCGGGCTGGTCGAAGGGGTTGATCCCGATCATCCGGCCCGCGACGGCGGTCGCGACCTCCCACAGCAGGAACAGCGCGCCGAGCGGGGCGTCGATCGCGAAGCCGTACCCGGACGCGGCGACCGGGTGGTCGTCGCGCATCGGACCGAGCATGCCGAGAACCTCGTCGGACGTGCTGGCGGTGGCGTTCGGGGACTCCGGAGAGGCGACCACGACCGGGAGGATGCCGTGCCCGGTCTTGCCGGTCGACTCCGCCACGAGCTGCTCGGCCCAGTCGGCGAATCCACGGTTCGCGGTCCCGGCCTCGGCGAGCACCAGCTTGTCGACGCCTCCGGCGTTGGCGAGTCCGAGCAGGGCGCCGAGCACCAGCGCCGGGTTCGTGTCGTCGTCGGCCGTGACGTCCTCGGCGATGTCACCGGCGTCCTCCAGGAGGCCGGCGATGTCCGCACCCGCGAGCCCGCTCGGGACGAGGCCGAAGGCGGTGAGCGCGGAATAGCGACCGCCGACGCCGGGGTCGGCGTGGAAGACGCGGTAGCCGCTCTCGCTCGCCAGGTCGTCGAGCGGAGACCCCGGGTCGGTCACCACCACGATCCGCTCGGACGGGTCGATGTCGGCGGCCCGGAACGCGGCCTCGAACGCGCGTCGCTGGCTGTCGGTCTCGACCGTCCCGCCGGACTTGCTCGAGACGACCACCGCCGTGCTCGAGAGGTCACCGTCGAGGACACCCCGGACCATGTCGGGATCCGAGGAGTCGAGCACCGTCAGCCCGACCTGGTCGGTCGCGCAGATCACCTCCGGCGCCAACGACGAGCCGCCCATGCCGCACAGCACGACGTGGTGGACGCCGCGGTCGTTCAGCTCCGCGCGCAGCTCCTCGATCTGCGGGACCAGGGACGCGGAGGTCACGTGCAGGTCGACCCAGTCGAGCCGCTTCGCGGCCTCCTCCTCGGCGTCCGGGCCCCACAGCGTCGCGTCGTGCGCGGCGATGCGACTCGCCACCCGCTCCTCGACCAGGTCCGCGATCGCCGCCTCCAGGGCCTCGGCGTCCGGGTAGGCCAGGCCGAGCTCGAACCCGGCCGGCGTGTCGTCGTCGCTCACCGGCGTCCCCCTCTCGTCCTGGCTCACGCGGTCCGGGCCCGCGCTGCCGTCAGCTGGTCCTGCACCGTCCGCACGAGGTCGCCCCACGACGACTCGAACTTCTCCACGCCCTCCGACTCCAGCGTGGCCATCACGTCGTCGTAGTCGACGCCGACCGCGCCGAGCTCGTCGACGGTCCGGCGGGCCTGCGCACCGCTGCCGGTGAGATGGTCGCCGGTGATCTCGCCGTGGTCCTTGAAGGCCTTCAGCGTTGCCCCGGGCATCGTGTTCACGACGTCGGGGCCGACGAGCTCGGTGACGTACAGCGTGTCGGGGTAGTCCGGGTTCTTCACCCCGGTCGACGCCCACAACGGGCGCTGCGGGTTCGCACCCTTCGCGGCCAGCTCCTGCCAGCGATCGGTTGCCGTGAAGGCCTCGAACTCGGCGTAGGCGAGCCGCGAGTTGGCGATCCCGGCCTGCCCCTTGAGGCCGGCGGCCTGCTCGGACCCGATCGCGTCGAGCCGCTTGTCGACCTCGGAGTCGATCCGGCTGACGAAGATCGACGCAACCGACCGGATCGTGGAGAGGTCGATGCCGTCGGCGGCCGCCTGCTCCAGGCCGTACGCGTAGGCGTCCAGGACCTCGCGGTAGCGCTCGAGGGAGAACAGCAGCGTGACGTTGACGCTGATCCCGGCCGCGATCGTCGCCGCGATCGCGGGCAGGCCCTCGCGGGTCGCGGGGATCTTGATGAACATGTTCGGCTCGCCGACCTTCGACCACAGGGTCCTGGCCTGCTCGATGGTCGCGTCGGTCTCGTACGCGAGCGTCGGGTCGACCTCCAGCGAGACCCGTCCGTCCTTGCCGTCGGTCGCGTCGTAGACCGGGCGGAGGATCCGGCAGGCCGAGCGGACGTCGGTCGTGGTGAGCTCCCGGATCAGCTCGGCGACGCTGAGCTGCGGGTCGGCAGCGAGGAGCTCGTCGGTCTGGCCCTCGTAGCGTTCGCCCTCCTTGATGGCGGAGGCGAAGATCGTCGGGTTGCTGGTCACCCCGACGACGCTGTCCTCGGTGACCAGGCTCTGCAGCGCGCCGGTCTCGGTCAGCTCCCGGGACAGGTCGTCGAGCCAGACGGACACGCCTGCGTCGCTCAGTGCTCGGAGTCGGTCGGTCATCGCAGTCTCCTTAGGGTCTCGTGCGTCGGACTCGAGCCGACGCCCGTCAGTGGTCGGTCTGCGGCAGCACCGTGGTCTGGGGGCGGGCGAAGACGCTCACCCCGCCGGTGTGCTGGGCGGCCGCGAGGCTCTCCTTGGCGGCCGCGACCACGGCGTCGGCGGTGATGCCGAACTGCTCGTACAGCGTCTCGTACGCCGCCGAGGCACCGTAGTGCTCGAGGCTGACCGTGCGGCCGGCGTCGCCGACCACCTCGCGCCAGCCCTGGGCCACGCCCGCCTCGACGCTCACCCGTGCCCGCACGTGCGGGGGGATCACGGAGTCGCGGTAGTCGGCGCTCTGCGCGTCGAACCACTCGCGGCACGGCATCGACACGACCCGCGCGGCGACGCCGTCGGCGGCCAGCTGCTCGCGCGCGGCGACGGCGAGCTGCACCTCGGAGCCGGTCGCGACCAGCACGACGTCGGGATCGCCGTCGGTGTCGAGCAGCACGTAGCCGCCGTTCGCGACGCCCTCGACCGAGGCGAACCCGTCGGCCTCGCGCGGGAAGACCGGGAGGTTCTGGCGGCTGAGCGCGAGCGCGGCCGGGTGGGTCGGGCTCTGTACGACCTTGGTCCACGCCGCGACGGTCTCGTTCGCGTCGGCCGGGCGGATCACGTCGAGACCCGGGATCGCCCGCAGCGCGGCGAGATGCTCGATCGGCTGGTGGGTCGGGCCGTCCTCGCCCAGGCCGATCGAGTCGTGGGTCCACACGTACGTGACCGGCAGCTGCATCAGCGCGGCCAGCCGTACGGAGGGGCGCATGTAGTCGGAGAACACGAGGAACGTGCCGCCGTACGGGCGCGTCGGGCCGTGCAGCGCGATGCCGTTGAGGATCGCCCCCATGCCGTGCTCGCGGATCCCGAAGTGCAGGACCCGGCCGTACTCGTTGCCCTCGAACATCTTGGTGCTGTGCTCGGCGGGGATGAAGGACGGCTGGCCCTTCGGGGTCGTGTTGTTCGAGCCGGCGAGGTCCGCGGAGCCGCCCCACAGCTCGGGCAGCTGCTCGGCGGCGGCGGTCAGGAACTCGCCCGACGCCTTGCGCGTCGCGACGCCCTTCTCGTCCGCGTCGAACGTCGGGAGGCCGTCGGTCCATCCCTCGGGCAGCTCGCGGGCGGTGATCCGGTCGAGGAACGCCGCACGCTCCGGCTGCGCGGAGCGCCACTGCTCGTACCGCTCCTGCCAGGCCTCCTGCTCGGCGGTGCCGCGGGAGCGTGCCTCACGGGTGTGCGCGATGACGTCGTCGGCGACCTCGAAGCTGCGCTCGGGATCGAATCCGAGCACCTCCTTCGTCGCCGCGACCTCGTCGGCGCCGAGGGCCGATCCGTGGGCTGCGCCGGTGTTCTGGGCGCCGGGCGAGGGCCACGCGATGATGGTGCGCAATGCGATCAGGCTGGGCCGGTCGGTGACGTCCTCGGCCTCCTGGAGCGCGGCCCACAGGCCCTCGACGTCCTCGCCGTACTCGGTGCCGCCGTGCGTCCAGTCGACCATCTGGACGTGCCAGCCGTACGCCTCGTAGCGCTTGAGCACGTCCTCGTTGAACGCGATCGCGGTGTCGTCCTCGATCGAGATGTGGTTGTCGTCCCAGATCATCGTCAGGTTGCCGAGCTGCTGCGTCCCGGCCAGCGAGCTCGCCTCCGACGACACGCCCTCCTCCAGGTCGCCGTCGGACGCGATCGCGTACACGTGGTGGTCGAACAGGCTCTCGCCGAGCGGAGCATCCGGATCCAGCAGGCCGTGCATCCGTCGCGACGCCATCGCCATGCCGACGGCGTTGCCGACGCCCTGGCCGAGCGGGCCGGTCGTGACCTCCACGCCCGGGGTGTGCCGGAACTCGGGGTGGCCGGGGGTCCGGCTGCCCCAGGTCCGCAGCGACTCGAGGTCGTCGAGCTCGAGCCCGTAGCCGGTGAGGTACAGCTGGATGTACTGGGTGAGGCTCGAGTGGCCGCAGGACAGCACGAACCGGTCGCGCGCCATCCAGTGCGGGTCGCTCGGGTTGTGGCGCATCAGCTTGTTGTAGAGGAGGTACGCAGCGGGCGCCAGGCTCATCGCCGTACCGGGGTGGCCGTTGCCGACCTTCTGGACGGCGTCCATCGCGAGGACACGGACGGTGTCGACCGCCTTCTGGTCGAGGTCGGTCCACTCCAGGGTCTTGCTGCTCACGTCGGGCTGCTCCTCTTGCAGGGTGGGTGCGGCTGGCGAAGCGGTGCGAGGTGCGGACCCGGTCGACGGGCGCGCCCCGATCACCTCCGGTCTCACCGCCGAGCCTACTCGTGCGGGCAGGGGCGCGGGGATCACAGGTCGGTGGGCGGACGTAGGCCGCCGTGGCGCCCGTCACGGCCGTGCGACCCGGCCCGCACCCGCGCGTGCGGGCCGGGTCGCGGCGGCTAGACTCACCCCGTGACCGCAACCGACCCCGAGATCCACGCTGCCCAGCGGGCTCGCTCCGAGGTCTCCGGCGGTCGTCCCCGCGTCGCCGACGTCGTCGGCGCGTACGTCGGTCTGATGAAGCCGCGGATCATCGAGCTGCTGCTGCTGACCACGGTGCCGGTGATGTTCCTGGCAGCGCAGGGCGTGCCGCCGCTGTGGCCGGTGATCGCCACGCTCGTCGGCGGGACGCTGTCGGCCGGGAGCGCGAACGCCCTGAACTGCGTCTTCGACGCCGACATCGACCAGCGGATGCGCCGGACCCGGCGTCGCCCGCTGCCGCGGCACGCGGTCACGACCCGCGCGGCGCTGTGGTTCGGACTGACCCTCGCGGTCGTCTCGACGCTGTGGCTCGGTCTGCTCGTGAACTGGCTGTCGGCCGGTCTCGCGCTCGCCGCCAACGTCTTCTACGTCGTCGGCTACACGATGCTGCTCAAGCGGCGCACCACCCAGAACATCGTGTGGGGAGGCGCCGCGGGCTGCTTCCCCGCGCTGATCGGCTGGACCGCCGTCACCGGCGAGCTCGCGTGGGCCCCGGTGGTGCTGTTCGCCGTGGTGTTCTTCTGGACGCCGCCGCACTTCTGGGCGCTCGCGATCCGCTACCGCGAGGACTACGCGGCGGCGGACGTGCCTATGCTGCCCGCGGTCGCGCCCGCCTCGGTGGTCGCCCGCAAGATCCTCTCGTACTCCTACGTCATGGTCGCGACGTCGCTGCTGCTCTGGCCCGTCGTGCCGACCGGGTGGTTCTACCCGACCGCAGCCGCCGTGCTCGGAGCCGCCTTCCTGGTCGAGGCCCACCTCCTGCACGCACGGGCGCAGCGCAGCTCGGAGCTGGCGGAGCTGAAGCCGATGCGGCTGTTCCACTGGTCGAACGCCTATCTCGCGTTCCTCTTCGTCGCGGCTGCGGTCGACCCCTTCCTGCGCTGACGCCCGCCCACGCCCCGTCGCCACCGCCACCCGGGCAGGACCGACACGCCTGCAACTGCTCCGGCTACCGGCCCGGAAGGCAGGCACCTTCGTCGAACTGGCCCGAGCGCGTGTTCGGCCGCAACGTCGTGCGGGGGAGCTGCGCGCCCGACGGTGGCAGCGCGCGCACCGCGGGGTGCTCGTCACCCACAACGGCCCGCTCGCGGACGTCGAGCGCGAGCTCGTGCGGCTCCTGGCATGCCCACCCGGATCCGTCCTGGCCGGCGCCTCCGCGCTTCGTCACGACGGTCTGCGTGGGTTCGATCCGGATCTCACGACCGTGGCGATCCCGCACGGCGGCCGCCACCCGGCGATCGACGGAATCCAGATCCACGAGTCGACGATGCTCGACGAGCGAGACGTCCATCCGCTGCGAGTCCCGAGCCTGACCCGACCCGCGCGAAGCACGGTCGACCTCGCGTCCTGGTCGGAGCGTCCCCGCTATGCACGCGCCGTCGTCCTGGCGGCGGTCCAACAACGGCTCGTCCGGGCGTCCGACGTGCGGGATGCGCTCTCGCGCCGCGGACGATGTCGGCACCGTGGCCTCATCATCGAGTCCGTCCTCGATGCCGCTGGCGGAATCCAGTCGCTTCCCGAGCGCGACTTCGACCAGATCCGCGCCCGAGTCGGCCTCCCGCCGCCGTCGCGGCAGGTCCGGATGCGTGGTGACGACGGCCGGTACTACCTCGATGTCGCGTGGCTCGAGGACGGGATCGCCTGCGAGATCCACGGGATTCCGCACCGGGACATCGTGCAGTGGGACAACGACCTGATGCGTGCGAACGAGATCGTGATCGCAGGTCCGAGGCTGCTGATCTTCAGCTCGTACGCGATCCGCCACGAGCCGGAGGTCGTCGGCGATCAGCTCGTCCGCCTGTTCCGGCGCTCAGGCTCCCAGCCGCGGCTCTGAACCCGACGCACGTGCCTGCGCACGAACCTCCGCGGCCATGCAGCGACGTACATGCCTGCGTTCGGTGCCGCAGGATGTGCTGAACGCATGCAGCTGGGCGGTCCGGATCGGCAGCCGGACGCACACGCCTGCGTACGAACCGCCGTACGGTACGAAACGCAGGCATCAGCTCAGCAGGGGCCCGAACGCAGGCATGCCCGGTCCGGTGACGCGGGCCGATCGCGGTGCGCTACCCGACGACGGCCCGTCCGGTATCAGGCGTCGGCAACCGGCGCGGGCGCCGAACCGCCGGCCGAACCAGGGGAGGCGGGGGCGGGGATCGTGCGGGGATGCGCGGCGAGGGTCGCCCAGGTGGTGGTCGCGATCAGCACACCGGCGCCGAGCAGGTGCATGCCGACGAGGATCTCCGGCAGGTCGGTCGCGTACTGCACGAAGCCGATCAGGCCTTGCGCCAGCTCGACCGCGACCAGCGCCGTCGCCGCCGTCACGGCTGTGGGGCCGGCGCCGATCGCCCGGTAGAGCAGGAGGAGCCCGACCGACAGCCCGATCGTGAGGAACACCGCGTCCGCGTGCGCCTGCGTGATCGCGACGGGGTCGAGGCCGTTGCGGGCCGTGTCCGGGTCGCCGGCGTGCGGGCCGGCACCGGTCACGACGGTGCCGATCATCACCGTCACCCACATCGCGGCGTAGGTGAGCCAGGCGAGCCCGACCGCGGCCGGTGCGAGGGGCGCCGGGACGGCGTCGGCCGGATGGTACGTCTCGCGGATCAGCGCGGAGGCGAGACTCACGAGCACACCGGAGATCGCGAGGTGGATGCCGACGGCCCACGAGTTGAGGTCCGTGAGGACCGTGATCCCGCCCACGACCGCCTGCGCCGGGATCCCGAAGGCGATGATGGTGGCGAGCCGGAACGCACGGGTACGGCGCGGGCGCCACTGCTTCACCGCGACCCAGGTGGCGATCGCGACGACGACCAGGACCCAGGTGAGCAGACGGTTGCCGAACTCGATCGCGCCGTGCCAGCCCAGCTCGCCGTGAGGGACGAAGGACTCGGTGGTGCACTTCGGCCACGTCGGACAGCCGAGCCCGGAGCCGGTCAGGCGTACGGCGCCGCCGGTGACGATGATGCCGATGTTCGCGACGAGGGAGGTCCAGGCCCACACCCGGACGAACCGGGTCGTCGGGTCTCGGAAGGGGCCGATCACCGCGTCTCCTCTCCGACGGTGCCGTCGGGCCCGCCCTCTGCTGCCTTCCGCGTCCTGCTCACCGCGTCACTCCCACTTGAAGGTCCTCGCCGTCGCGACCGAGGCGACACCTGCCCAGACCAGCAGCACGACGAGGCTGGACGTCGGGGGTGCGTCTCCGGCGAACACGGTGCGCAGACCGTCGGACAGGGCCGCGGTCGGCAGGAGCGTCATCGGGGCCTGCGCTGCCTCGGGGTAGCGGTCCAGCGGGACGAGCACGGCGCCACCGACGAGCAGCAGCACGTAGACGAGGTTCGCGACCGCCAGGGTCGCCTCGGCTCGCAGGGTCCCGGCGACGAGCAGGGCGAGCGCACCGAACGCCGCGGTCCCGAGCAGCGTGTAGACGACCAGCCAGCCGTACGCGGCCGCGCCGCCGTGCGGTTGCCACCCGAGCCAGAGCGCGACCGCGCAGAGCACCACCAGCTGGACGAGCTGGACGAGCAGGACCGAGCCCGCCTTGCCGACGAGCAGGCCCCAGCGGGGGAGCGGCGTCGAGCCGAGCCGCTTGATCACCCCGTAGCGCCGCTCGAAGCCGGTGGCGATCGCGAGCGACGTGAACGACGACGACAGGATCGCGAGGGCCAGCACGCCAGGGGCGATGATGTCGATCGGCCGTCCGGGGCCGAGGTCGACGATCCGCGACGACTCGGTGCCGGCGACGAGCAGGAGCAGCGGGATCACGAGAGCGAGCAGCAGCTGCTCGCCGTTGCGCAGCAGCAGCCGTGTCTCCATGGCGACCTGGGCGGCGATCATCCGGCCGACGCCGGCGGCGCCGGGACGGGGCGCGAGGTCGAGCGTCACGAGCGCAGCTCCCGTCCGGTGAGGTCGAGGAAGACGTCCTCGAGCGAGCGGCGCCGGACGACGACCTCGTCGAGCAGGACGCCGGACCCTGCGCACCACGCGGTCACCGCCGCCAGCAGGGCCGGCGAGACGCAGCCGGACACGACGTACGTGCCGGGCACCTGCTCGACGACCTGGGTCCCGGACGGGAGCGCGGTCACCAGCCCGGCGACGTCCATCCCGGCGGGGCCGCGCAGGCGCAGCGTGTTCTCGGCGCCGTCGCTGGTGAGGTCGGCCGGCGTGCCGGAGGCGACCAGGCGGCCGTGGTCGATCAGGTGGACCCAGTCGGCGAGCCGCTCGGCCTCGTCCATGAAGTGCGTCGTCAGCACCACGGTGACCCCGGACTCGCGCAGCTCGTCGATCAGGTCCCAGACGGCGCGGCGTGCCTGCGGGTCGAGCCCGGCGGTGGGCTCGTCCAGGAAGACGAGCTCCGGGCGCCCGACGATCGCGGTGGCGAGGGCCAGACGCTGCTGCTGACCTCCGGACATGCGGCGGTACGGGGTGCGTCCGAGGGTGTCCAGCCCGAGGCGGGCCGAGAGCGCCGTCACGTCCAGGGGGTGGGCGTACAGCCGGGCGATGTGCGCGAGCATCTCGCCGGCGCGCGACGCGGACCACGCGCCGCCGTCCTGCAGCATCACGCCGACGCGCGGACGCAGCGCCGCCGCGTCGCGGACCGGGTCGAGGCCGAGCACGCGGACCGTGCCCGCCTGCGGGCGGCGGTAGCCCTCGCAGGTCTCGATCGTCGTCGTCTTCCCGGCGCCGTTGGGTCCGAGGACGGCGGTGACGGTCCCGGGCTCGACGGCGAGGGTCAGGCCGTCGACGGCGGTGGTCTCGCCGTAACGCATCACGAGGCCGCGGACGTCGACGGCGGGCTGGGTCACGATGGTCCAGTGTACGAAGCGGGCCCGACCGGCCCGGCGACTGGTCCGATGTCGGTGGGGGAGGGAAGAATCGCGCCATGGACCTGCCCGTGATGCCGCCCGTCCGTCCGATGCTCGCGAAGTCGGTGAAGGGGGTTCCGTCCGCCGACGCTCACGGCGGCCTGTCGTACGAGCCGAAGTGGGACGGGTTCCGCTGCATCGTCTTCCGCGACGGCGACACGGTCGAGATGACGAGCCGCAACACCCGTGACCTGACGCGCTACTTCCCCGAGCTCGTCACGGCGTTCCGAGAGCACCTGCCCGAGAGGTGCGTGCTGGACGGCGAGATCGTGGTGGCCGTCGGGGGGCGGCTCGAGTTCGAGGTGCTCCAGGAGCGCATCCACCCGGCCGCGTCCCGGATCTCCTTGCTCGCCGAGCGGACCCCGGCCTCGTACGTCGCGTTCGACCTGCTCGCACTGGGGGACGAGGACCTGACCGCGGCGCCGTTCGCGCAGCGGCGGGACGCGCTCGCAGCGGCTCTGGCGGACGCGAGCGCCCCGGTCCACCTGACGCGGACGACCACCGACGCCGCCACGGCGCAGGAGTGGTTCGAGCAGTTCGAGGGAGCGGGTCTCGACGGCGTCGTCGCAAAACCGCTGTCGTCGCCGTACGCGCAGAACGGCCGGACGATGTTCAAGGTCAAGCACGAGCGCACGGCCGACGTCGTGATCGCGGGCTACCGGCTGCACAAGACCTCGACACCCGAGGAGCCGGCGCTGGGCTCGATGCTCCTGGGGCTGTACGACGACCGGGGGTCGTTGCAGCACGTCGGCGTGAGCGCCTCGTTCACCGCCTCGCGGCGCGTCGAGCTCGCGGCGGAGCTCGACCGGCTGCGTGTGGAGTTCAGCGACCACCCGTGGGGCCGCTGGGCCGAGGCCGAGGCGCACGCAGGGGACCGCCTTCCCGGCGCTCAGAGTCGCTGGAGCGCCGGGAAGGACCTGTCGTTCGTGCCGATCGATCCGATCCTCGTCGCGGAGGTGGCCTACGAGCACATGGAGGGGACCCGCTTCCGCCACACCGCACGGTTCCGCCGGTGGCGCACGGACCGTGACCCGCAGTCGTGCACGTACGAGCAGCTCGAGGAGGTCGCGTCGTACGACCTGGCCGACGTGCTGGGGTGAGACGGCCGCGCGGGCGCGGGATCACCCGTCGCCCGGCGCCCCGGTCCTGATCGGGACGTCGCGGATGGTGCGGTGCAGCACCACGGCGAGGACGGCGATGATCACCACGGACACCGCCACCGCGACGACACCGGCGGTCTGGTCGGCCATCTGGGTGAAGACGGGGCCGAGGGCTCCGCCCCCCAGCATCACCTCGACCGCGGCGACCGCGGCGATCATCGGGACGAGCACGACGGTGCCTCGGAACGGACCCCAGCGGCTGTACGCGATGCCGACGGTCGCCCCGCCGAGGAAGTACGCGAGCCCCGACAGGCTCCAGGACAGCACGATGGCGAAGAAGTCGCCCGCCTCGTCGTACAGCCTCGCGTCCTGCACGGAGCCGGGCCACCCGGCGGCGTCGGCGACGAGGGACTCGACGAGCATGCCGGCCGCGCCGGCCATCGCGAACGTCACCGCCAGCGCGACCCCCGCGCCGAGCAGCCCGCGGAACAGCGCCCGCCGGGTGCCTCCCGCAGCCAGGTGCAGGGAGAGCATGGCGAGGGGGATGATGATGCCCATCACGCCGAGGAAGATCTTCTCCGACCCGAGGATCCCGTCGGCGACCGTGCCCTCGACCTCGCCGTAGCGATCGGTGAGGTACAGCACGGCGATCGTGATCGCCACGACGATCGCCCAGAAGTAGCGGCCGACCCGCCACGTGCCGACGAAGGCGCTCACGCCGGACAGCAGGGTGGTCCGCCGGTCGAGGGCCGCGGCGTCGTAGGGGAGCGTGGTGGCGGTCATCGGGCCTCCTGGGTGAGGTGGACGAAGATGTCCTGGAGCGAGACGCGGCCGACCTCGACGCCGGCCTGCGCTGCCTTGCGCGGCAGGTCGGGGTCGAACGGACCGTTGAGCGTGACCTGGGTCGTCGTCCCGAGCGAGCGCTGGGCGAGGACGGCGTGGCCGTCGGTGAGCGGTCGCACGGCCGAGGCGGGTCCGGTGAGGCTGACGGCGCGGGCGCGCAGGTCGTCCGCGTCGGTCTGGGTGAGGACGGCTCCGCGGTGCAGCACGACGACGTTCTCGAAGAGGCGCTCGACCTCGTCGATCAGGTGGCTGGAGACCACGATCGTGCGCGGGTGCGCGGTGTAGTCGTCGAGCAGCGCGTCGTAGAACGCGTAGCGGCTCGGTGCGTCCATCCCGAGGTAGGACTCGTCGAAGATCGTCAGCGGCGCGCGGGCCGCGATCCCGAGGACGCATCCGAGTGCCGAGCGCTTGCCGCGCGACAGGCTGTCGGGGGAGCGGTCCAGCGGGACCTCGAAGAGGTCGAGCAGCCGGCGCGCGGTCTCGCCGTCCCAATCCGGCCGGGCGTCCGAGTAGTAGCCCAGGGTCTCCTTCACGGGGCTGTCCCCGAGCACGTCCCCGGACTCGCGGACCAGCTGGACGCCCGCGGTCACGGCGGCGTTCTCGAAGGGGTCGTGGCCCTGGACCAGAACGGTGCCGGCATCGGGGCGGCGGAAGGCGGCCAGGAGCGCGAGCGCCGTGGACTTGCCGGCTCCGTTGCGGCCGAGCATGCCGGTGATCGTGCCGGACGGGAGGGTGAAGCTCGCGCCGTCGAGCGCGTCGGTCCGGCCGAAGGTCACCCGGACGTCGCTGAAGACGGCGTCGAAGCCGGTGGTGGTCATGCGGAGTCCTCCGTACGGGTCGGTGCGGGCAGCGGCTGCTCTCGCAGGACGTCGGAGAGCGTGCTGCGATCCAGGCCCAGCAGGTCCGCCTGGGCGACGGCGGGGCGGAAGACCTCGTCGAGGTAGCGGGCACGGCGCTCGGCCCGCAGGCGGTCGTGTGCGCCGGCTGCGACGAACATGCCGAGGCCGCGCCGCTTCTCGATCAGGTCCTCGTCGACGAGGATCGTGAACGCCTTGGCGGCGGTCGCCGGGTTGATCCGGAACGTCGTGGCGTACTGCGTGGTCGACATCACCTGGCTCCCCTCGGCGAGGTCACCGCTGAGGATCTGGGAGCGGATCTGATCGGCGATCTGGAGATAGATCGGTTCGGGGCCGTCGAACATCCGATCGCCTTCCTTCTGTGGTTCATCACTCGACTAATGAACCACAGAACCATCCTTGACGCAAGCGTGGTCCCGTCAGGCTCGACCGGCGGATGGCTCCGGGGGACCCATCTCCGCGGTCACGCCGAGCAGTCGCACCGCGCGGGTCCGGTCGGTCCGCGCCAGCAGCGCCACCGCGGCGTCGGCGATCGTGGACGCGTCGCTCGTGGGTGCGGGCAGCTTGTGGCTGCGCGTACGCGTGTCGAACGGCACGTACCGGATCTTCAGGCGCACCCGGACCGCCGGCCGTCCGTCGGCGACCACGTCCGCCGCCGCCAGGGCGGCGAGGCGCCGGACCTGCGCCTCGATCTCGCCCGGGTCGTCCAGGTCGGTCTGGAAGGTCTCCTCGTGGCCGTGCGACCGCGGCACCCAGGGGGTGGGGTCCACCGGCGACGCGTCGACGCCGCGGGCCAGCCGGCGGTACCAGGGTCCCATCGTCGGTCCGAGCTCGGCGACGAGCGCAGTCTCGTCGGCCTCGCCGAGGTCACGCACCGTCACGATGCCGAGCGGCGCGAGGCGGGCGGCGATCCGGCGCCCGACGCCCCACACCGCGTCCACCGGCCGGTCGCCCATCACGGCCCACCAGTTGTCCCGGGTGAGCGTGAACGTGCCGCGGGGCTTGCCGTGGTCCGTGGCGTTCTTCGCGCGGATCTTGTTGTCGCCGATCCCGACCGAGCAGTGCAGGCGTGTGCGCTCCAGCACCCGCGACCGTACCGACGCAGCGAGGTCGTGCGGGTCATGACGGTCCGCGGCGACGAACGCCTCGTCCCACCCGAGCACCTCGACCGCCTCGTCGAACGAGCGGAGGACCTCCATGACCTCCTCCGAGGCCGCCTCGTACGTCGGCTTGTCGACCGGCAGGAACACCGCCTCGGGACACCGCTTCACGGCCGTCCGCAGGGGCATCCCGGACCGGATCCCGTACTCACGGGCCTTGTACGACGCCGTCGAGACCACCGCGCGCTCGGTCGGGTCACCGCGCCCGCCGACCACCACCGGACGCCCTGCCAGCTCGGGGTGCCGTAGCACCTCGACGGCTGCGAGGAACTCGTCGAGGTCGACGTGCAGCACCCACATCGGCTCAGCACCCGGCTCCTGCGCCGCTGCTCACGGCTCGACCCGGTTGCCGGCGTCGTCCCAGTGCTCGGCGACCTTCTTGCTCGGCTGCACCCGCGGCGGCTCGCCCGGCATCTTGGGGTAGTCCGGGGGGTACGGCATCTCGCCGAGCCCGGACTCCTCGTCCGCGGCGTACAGCGCGAGCAGGGGCTCCAGCGACGAGCCCGTGCCGTCGATCGTGGCGTGCGGGTCGCCGTGCTCGGCGATCCGTGCCGGCACGGTGTGGAGGTTGAACACCGTCGGATCGGTCACCTCGGCGAGCTCGTCCCAGGTCAGCGGCGTGGAAACCGGAGCTCCCGGCTTGGGGCGGAGGCTGTACGCGCTGGCGATGGTGCGGTCACGGCTGTTCTGGTTGTAGTCGACGAAGATCGCCTCGCCGCGCTCCTCCTTCCACCAGCTCGTCGTCACGCCGTGCGTGCGCCGGCCCAGCTCGCGACCGAACGCGATCGCGGCGTGCCGGACGTCGGTGAACGACCACCGCGGCTCGATCCGGACGTAGATGTGGACGCCGCGGTTGCCGCTGGTCTTCGGGAAGCCCGTCATGCCGAGCTCCGCCAGCAGCGTGCGGGCCACGCCGGCGACCCGGACGGCGTCGGAGAAGTCGGTCCCCGGCTGGGGATCGAGGTCGATCCGCAGCTCGTCGGGGTGGTCGACGTCGTCGGCGCGGACCGGCCACGGATGGAACGTCAGCGTGCCCATCTGCGCGGCCCAGGCGATGGTGGCCAGGTCGTGCGGGCAGACCTCGTCGGCGAAGCGGCCCGACGGGAAGCGGATCCTCGCCGTCTCGACGTACGGCGGGGCGCCCTTGGGCACGCGCTTCTGGTAGAAGGCGTCGCCGCGGTTGTCCAGGCGCGTCGACAGCACCATCCCCTCCCGCACTCCCTTCGGCCAGCGCTCGAGGGTCGTCGGTCGGCGGTGCAGGGCGCGCAGGATGCCGTCGCCCACGGCCACGTAGTAGCGGACGACGTCGAGCTTGGTCACCTCGGCGGACCACGGAGTCTCCTCGTAGATCACGCGACCCGGGCTGCTGACCCGCACCGCCTGCTCGCCGACCTCGATCTCGACCGCGTCGCTCGCCATGGGATCAACCTAGAGGGAGTCGGGGACACCTGTGGTCCTACGACCGCCGCCGCGGCCACGACTCATCGGCTCGCTAGCCTGGAGCGATGACTCCTCAACCTGGACCGGCGGAGGGGCCCAGCCTCCGCGAGAAGGTCGAACGTCACTGCGACCTGTTCAACGCGTGCGTGCAGTCCGGGGACTTCGGTCCGTTCGTCGCGACCTTCGCCGAGGACGCCGCGATGGACATCGAGAACAACCCGTACGGCCCGTTCGGCGGACGGGAGCAGATCGCCGCCGCGTACACCGCGCAGCCTCCGACGGACGCGATGCTGATCGACGACGTCGAGGAGCTCGCCGCGGACCGAGCCCGCGTGACCTTCACCTGGAGCTCCGGCAGCCGCGGCTCGATGGTGGTCGTGTGGGACGACGAGCTGGTCGGCGAGGTCCACCTGCGCATGGTCGTGCCGTCGACGGCCACCGAGTGATCCCCGCCACACCGGGGATCGGGTAAGGCTGGCCTTCGTTGAACGGGCCGCACTAATAACGGCACACTGATGTTGTGAAAACAGCTCGGGTCTCCTCTGACGAGTCGTCGACTCGTCAGCGCGTGGTGCGCAGCATCATGGAGGAGGGCCCGTCGACCGCCGCCCAGCTGGCGCAGCGTCTCGACCTGACGCCGGCCGCGGTCCGCCGCCACCTCGACAACCTCGACGACGAGGGCCTGGTCGAGGAGCAGGAGCCCCGCCGGATCCCGTCACGGCGTGGGCGCGGACGTCCCGCGAAGGTGTTCGGGATCACCGACGCCGGACGTGAGGCGTTCGAGCAGGACTACGACGACCTCGCGGTCAGCGCCCTGCGCTTCCTGGCGAAGACGGTCGGCGACGACGCGGTCGCCGCCTTCGCGCGGCAGCGCAGCCGCGACCTGGAGCGGCGCTACCTGCCGCTGCTGGAGCGCACCGGCGCCGAGGAGCGCCCGCAGGTGCTGGCGGACGCGCTGAGCGAGGACGGGTTCGCCGCGAGCGTGCGTCAGGCGCCGGGCGGCGAGCAGCTCTGCCAGCACCACTGCCCGGTGGCGCACGTCGCCGCCGAGTTCCCCGAGCTGTGCGAAGCGGAAACAGAAGCGTTCGCCCGGATGTTGGGACATCACGTGCAGCGTCTCGCCACGATCGCCCACGGCGACGGCATCTGCACGACGTACGTCCCCGACACCCAGGCTTCGGTCACCAACGACGAGAGGACCTCTTGATGACCACCACCCCGGACACCGGCGTGGGCAACGCGCCGAACGCCATCGAGCAGGCCAACCCCGAGCTCGAGGGTCTCGGCCGCTACGACTTCGGCTGGGCCGACCCCGACGTCGCGGGCGCCAGCGCGAAGCGCGGCCTGAACGACGCGGTCGTCGCGGACATCTCGGGCAAGAAGAACGAGCCCCCGTGGATGCTCGACAAGCGGATGAAGGGCCTGAAGCTCTTCGACCGCAAGCCGATGCCCACCTGGGGCGCCGAGCTCGGCGACATCGACTTCGACAACATCAAGTACTTCGTCCGCTCCACCGAGAAGCAGGCCCAGAGCTGGGAGGACCTGCCGGAGGACATCAAGAACACCTACGACAAGCTCGGCATCCCCGAGGCGGAGAAGCAGCGCCTCGTCGCGGGTGTCGCCGCCCAGTACGAGTCGGAGGTCGTCTACCACCAGATCCGTGAGGACCTGGAGGAGCAGGGCGTGATCTTCCTCGACACCGACACGGCGCTCAAGGAGCACCCGGAGCTCTTCGAGGAGTACTTCGCGACCGTGATCCCGGTCGGCGACAACAAGTTCTCGGCGCTCAACACCGCGGTGTGGTCGGGCGGCTCGTTCATCTACGTCCCGCCGGGTGTGCACGTCGACATCCCGCTGCAGGCCTACTTCCGGATCAACACCGAGAACATGGGCCAGTTCGAGCGGACGCTGATCATCGTCGACGAGGACGCGTACGTCCACTACGTCGAGGGCTGCACCGCGCCGATCTACAAGACCGACTCGCTGCACTCCGCGGTCGTCGAGATCGTCGTCAAGAAGGGCGGCCGCTGCCGCTACACGACCATCCAGAACTGGTCGAACAACGTCTACAACCTCGTCACCAAGCGCGCCGTCTGCGAGGAGGGCGCGACGATGGAGTGGGTCGACGGCAACATCGGCTCGAAGGTGACGATGAAGTACCCGGCGATCTACCTGATGGGCGAGCACGCCCGCGGGGAGACGCTGTCGCTCGCGTTCGCGGGCGAGGGCCAGCACCAGGACTCGGGCGCGAAGATGGTCCACGCGGCCCCGCACACGTCCAGCTCGATCATCTCCAAGTCCGTGGCGCGCGGCGGCGGCCGTACGTCCTACCGGGGCTTGCTCCAGGTCACCGAGGGTGCGGAGCACTCGGCCAGCACGGTCAAGTGCGACGCGCTGCTGGTCGACGACATCAGCCGCTCCGACACCTACCCGTACGTCGACGTCCGCGAGGACGACGTCTCGCTCGGCCACGAGGCGACCGTCTCGAAGGTCAGCGACGACCAGCTCTTCTACCTGATGAGCCGTGGGCTGGAGGAGGACGAGGCGATGGCGATGATCGTCCGCGGCTTCGTCGAGCCGATCGCCCGCGAGCTCCCGATGGAGTACGCGCTGGAGCTCAACCGTCTGATCGAACTGCAAATGGAAGGTGCCGTCGGGTGACTGCGACCACCACTGAACCCACCGTCGCCGACGCGATCGAGACCCGCGTCGTCAGCCACCTGCACCCGGAGGGGTCGTTCGACCCGGCCGACCACGCGGTGCCGAAGGGCCTGGAGGAGATCTGGCGCTTCACCCCGCTGAAGCGGATGCGGGGCCTGCACAGCGACGCCGTGCTCGACAACCGCGACCACAAGGTCGAGGTCGACGCGGCGCCGGAGGTGCGTACGGAGACCGTCGGGACCAACGACCCGTCGCGCGGCTCGTCGCACTACGTGCCGGTCGACCGCGTCTCGGCTCGTGCCTGGGCAGCGGCTGACCAGGTCCTCAAGGTCGTCGTGCCGGCGGAGGTCGTCGCGTCGACGCCGACCACGATCACGCTGCACGGCACCGGCACCGAGTCTGCGGGCGCCGGTCACCTGGTGATCGAGGCAGAGCCGTTCTCGCAGGCCACCGTGGTCGTCGACTACGTCGGCTCCGCCACCTGGGCGGAGAACGTCGAGATCGTCCTCGGTGACGGAGCGCAGCTCACCGTCGTCGCCGTGCAGGACTGGGACGACGACGCCGTCCACGTCGCGCACCACCACGCGCTGGTCGGCCGCGACGCGCACCTCAAGCACGTCGTCGTCACCTTCGGTGGCGACCTGGTGCGGATCAACTCCTCGGTCGAGTACGCCGGCACCGGCGGCGAGGTCGACATGCTCGGCCTCTACTTCGCCGACGCGGGCCAGCACCTCGAGCACCGCCTCTTCGTCGACCACAACAACCCCAAGGGGCGCAGCAAGGTCGACTACAAGGGCGCGCTGCAGGGCGAGTCCGCGCACACCGTGTGGATCGGCGACGTGCTGATCCGCAAGGAGGGCGTCGGGATCGAGACGTACGAGAGCAACGACAACCTCGTGCTCACGGACGGCGCTCGCGCCGACTCGGTCCCGAACCTCGAGATCGAGACCGGTGAGATCGAGGGCGCGGGCCACGCGTCGACGACCGGCCGCTTCGACGACATGCACCTGTTCTACCTGCAGAGCCGGGGCATCCCGGAGGTCGAGGCGCGTCGTCTCGTCGTGCACGGCTTCTTCAACGACATCATCCGGCGGATCGGCGTGTCCGAGATCCAGGACCGCCTGCTGGAGACGGTCGAGCGCGAGCTCGCCAAGCACGTCGGCGTCGCCGAGTCCGTGGCCGCCGAGCAGCGGTGAGCGCGATGGACGGGTTCAGCTACGCGACCGACCTCGCCGACGTCCCCGACGGCGGCGTGGTCGCCGTGGAGGTCGAGGGCGTGGAGATCGCCCTGACCCGCTGCGGCGAGGAGGTCTTCGCGGTGCGCGACGAGTGCTCGCACGCCGCGGTCCCGCTGTCCGAGGGCGACGTCGAGGACTGCACCCTCGAGTGCTGGCTGCACGGCTCGCGCTTCGACGCCCGGACCGGGGAGGTCCTGAACCTCCCGGCGACCGAGCCCGTCCCCGTCTACCCCGCCAAGGTCACCGAGGACGGAGGCGTCCTCGTCGACGTGTCCAGCCCCAGCATCTGATCCTCCGCGGAGCCGCGCGCGACCGCGGCTCCGACCACCCGAACTCTGATCTACTCGAACCACGTACGGAGTCACCACACATGTCCACTCTCGAGATCCGCGACCTGCACGTCTCGGTCGACACCGAGGACGGCCCCAAGGAGATCCTCAAGGGCGTCGACCTGACCGTCACCTCCGGTGAGACCCACGCCATCATGGGCCCGAACGGCTCGGGCAAGTCCACGCTGGCCTACTCGGTCGCGGGCCACCCGAAGTACGAGATCACCTCCGGCACCGTCACGCTGGACGGCATCGACGTGCTCGGCATGACCGTCGACGAGCGCGCCCGCGCCGGCCTGTTCCTCGCGATGCAGTACCCGGTGGAGATCCCGGGCGTCTCGGTCGCGAACTTCCTGCGTGCCTCCAAGACCGCGATCGACGGCGAGGCGCCGTCGCTGCGGACGTGGGTCAAGGACGTCAACGGCGCGATGGAGCGGATGACCCTCGACAAGTCGTTCTCGCAGCGCTCGGTCAACGAGGGCTTCTCGGGCGGAGAGAAGAAGCGCCACGAGATCGCCCAGCTCGAGCTGCTGAACCCGAAGTTCGCGATCCTCGACGAGACCGACTCGGGCCTCGACATCGACGCCCTGCGGATCGTCTCCGACGGCGTGAACCGCTACACCGGCCAGGGCGACCGCGGCGTGCTGCTGATCACGCACTACACGCGGATCCTGCGCTACATCAAGCCGGACTTCGTGCACGTCTTCGTCAACGGCAAGGTCGCCGAGTCGGGCGGCGCGGACCTGGCCGAGGAGCTCGAGGCGAACGGCTACGACAAGTACACCAAGGCAGCGGTCTGATGACGGGCACCGGCTTCTACGACGTCGCGCGGGTTCGGGAGGACTTCCCGATCCTGCGCCGTCGCCTGGCCGGTGACCGCCCGCTGGTGTATCTCGACTCGGCGAACACCTCGCAGAAGCCGCAGCAGGTGGTCGACGCGATGGCCGAGCACTACCTGCAGCACAACGCGAACGTCGCCCGCGCGATGCACCAGCTGGGCGCCGAGGCGACGGAGGCGTTCGAGGGGGCGCGGGACAAGGTCGCGGCGTTCGTGAACGCGCCCTCGCGCGACGAGATCGTGTTCACCCGCAACGCCTCCGAGGCGCTCAACCTGGTCGCGAACGCCCTGCGCAACGCCACCGGCGACCTCGCGGTCGGGCCCGGCGACGAGATCGTGATCTCCGAGCTGGAGCACCACTCGAACATCGTCCCGTGGCAGCTCCTCTGCGAGCGCACCGGCGCGACGCTGCGGTGGTTCCGGCTGACCGACGAGGGCCGGCTCGACCTGGACGACCTCGACACGCTGGTCAACGAGCGGACGAAGATCGTCTCCGTCGCCTGGGTCTCGAACATGCTCGGCACGGTGACGCCGCTGGAGACGATCATCGCGCGGGCCCACGCGGTCGGTGCGCTGGTGATGGTCGACGCGTCGCAGGCCGTCCCGCAGCTGCCGGTGGACCTCACCGCCCTCGGAGCGGACCTCGTGGCCTTCACCGGCCACAAGATGGTCGGCCCGACGGGCATCGGCGTGCTCTGGGGCCGCCGTACGGTCCTCGAGGCCCTGCCGCCGTTCCTCGGCGGCGGCGAGATGATCGAGACCGTCACGATGGAGCGCTCGACGTACGCCCCGCCACCGGCGAAGTTCGAGGCCGGGACACCGCCGATCGCGCAGGCCGTGGGTCTGGGCGCGGCGGTCGACTACCTGTCCGCGATCGGGATGGACGCCATCGCCGCGCACGAGCGGGAGATCACCGCGTACGCCCTGAAGCGGCTGCAGTCGATCGACGGCGTGACGATCGTCGGTCCGAGCGAGCCCGTCGAGCGCGGGGGAGCGATCAGCTTCACCCTGGACGGGGTCCACCCGCACGACGTGGCGCAGATCCTGGACTCCCAGGGGATCGCGATCCGCGCGGGGCACCACTGCGCGAAGCCCGCCCACCGGCGCTTCGGCGTGCAGTCCACCACGCGGGCGTCGTTCTACCTCTACACGACGCTGGAGGAGATCGACGCGCTCGCCGAGGGAATCGTCCACACGCAGAAGTACTTCAAGGTGATGTGACGATGGACGTGGACACGCTGTACCAGGAGATCATCCTCGACCACTACAAGAAGCCGCACGGCGCCGGCCTGCGCGAGCCGTACGAGGCCGAGGTCCACCACGTGAACCCGACCTGCGGCGACGAGGTGACCCTGCGGGTGCACCTCGAGGGCGGCAGGGTCGCCGACGTCTCGTACGACGCCGAGGGCTGCTCGATCAGCCAGGCGGCGACCTCGGTGATGTACGACCTCGTGTCCGGCAAGCCGGTCACCGAGGCGATGGTGCTGCTCGAGGAGTTCCAGACCCTGATGCAGGGTCGTGGCAAGGTCGAGCCCGACGAGGAGACGCTCGAGGACGGCATCGCGTTCGCCGGCGTCGCACAGTTCCCCGCGCGCGTGAAGTGCGCGCTGCTGGGGTGGATGGCATTCAAGGACGCGACCGCGCAGGCGGCCGGGTCGACGAGCGAGGAGGAACGATGAGCGAGACCCACACCGACCAGTCGCCGGCGACCGAGGCTGCGAGCGACCTCCCGGAGGTCGACCTGTCACCGGCCGGGACAAGCACCACGACCGCCGAGGACGTCACCGAGGCGATGAAGGACGTCGTCGACCCCGAGCTGGGGATCAACGTCGTCGACCTCGGCCTCGTCTACGGCGTCGAGATGGAGGGCTCGAACAACGCCACCATCGACATGACCCTGACGTCGGCGGCGTGCCCGCTGACCGACGTGATCGAGGACCAGACCCGCAGCGCCCTCGAGGGCATCGTGAACGAGTTCCGGATCAACTGGGTCTGGATGCCGCCGTGGGGCCCGGACAAGATCACCGAGGACGGCCGCGAGATGCTGCGCGCCCTCGGCTTCAACGTCTGATCCCATCCCGATGGTCGCGGAGCCTCCTGCTGCTTCCGCCGGAGGTCGAGGCGCAGCCACCGGCGGTCGAGGCGGCGCCACCGGTGGTCGAGGCGCGAGCGGAGCGAGCGATCGAGACCCGTCGGTCGACTCGCCCGTATCGCCGGGCGAGCCTGTCGAGACCGCCGTCCTCGTCCCGTACGACCGGCTGCACGGGTGGACCGAGCGCTTTTCGGCGCGTCACGGACAGGCGATCGTGACGCGGTCGGGGACACGGGTGACGTGGACGTCCCCGGACGGCGCGATCGCGACGTACGAGGACGAGCCGCCCCTCGAGGACTTCGGGATCGTCCTGGTCCGCCGCGGCGGGTACGCGGTCGGTCGGGTCGAGGACGGGCGGCTCGTCGCCCACAAGACCGGGACGCGCTACGTGCAGGGCCGGACGAAGGCCGGCGGGTGGAGCCAGCAGCGCTACGCCCGGCGCCGAGCGAACCAGGCGGACGCGCTGGCCGGGTCGGCCGCGGACCACGTCGTACGGCTGGTGCCGGGTGATCTGCGCATCGCCGGCGGGGGAGACCGTGCCCTGGTGGCTCAGGTGCTCACGGCGGCGGACCGCACGCTCGATCCCGGACTTCGGTGGCTGGAGGTGAAGGAGCCGCGGCTCGCGAGTCTCGAGCGTGCGGTGCGCGACGTGCGCTCGTACGCGGTCGTCCTCAACGAGGCTGCACGAGCGCGCTGAGGACGGGGTGGCGCTCCACACCGGAGCCGGCGAGCACCACCGGCTCGTCCACGGTGCCGAGCGCCACGACGCCCACGAACGGTCCGCGGGTGCGGCCGAGGACGACCGCGTCGGTGGCCGCACCAGGGGGGAGCTCCAGGAGCACGCGTCCGTCGCGCGTGCGCACGATCACGGGGCCGCCGTCCTGCGCGACCGACACGGCCGGGCCTCGGGCCGGCGGAATCGTGCGCCCGTCGCCGCTGAGCAGCGGGACGAGGTGCAACCGGCGCGCACGCACGAGCCGCACGGCGGCCAGCAGCCCCAGCGCGGCGAGGACCGCCAGCGTGACGACGAGTGCCGGAGGGCTCGAGCTCGCGATGCGGATCGCGAGCACGGCGAGTCCCAGGACGACCACGACCACCACGAACGCCCCGGGCAGAACGGGACGCACCGGTGACGGGGGCTCCGCAGCGGTGATCACGGCGCGACGCGCTCGCAGCACCTGGTTCTCCAGGGAGACGAGGGTCGCGAGGCGCTGACGCATGCCGGCCTCACGGGTGAGGAGCACACCGGTGACGGCCGCCGGCACGAGCAGGAACGCGGCAGCCGCCGCAGCCGCCGCGCTCGTGGCGGGGGAGTCCACCCCGGACAGCGCTGCGAGGGCTGCCACGAGGCCCAGCACCAGACCGGCGGGGACGAGCAGGGTGAGCTCGAGGACCGAGAAGCGGTACAGGCCGGCGTGGGCCGCCGTCGCGGCGCCGGACGCGACGCGGTCGAGGTCGGGGTCGTCGCGAGCGTCGTACGGCGTCCTCAGCTCGGTGTCGATCGGGCCGGGTGCGAGGGCACGAGCGGGCTCGGTGCGGTCGGCCACGCTCCAGGCGCGGGCCGCCCGACGGTCCTGCGCCCGACCGCGCAGGACGGTGACGAGGCCGCCGGACGCGATCGCACCGAGGGCGACCGCCGCACCGACCAGCAGGATCCGTACCCAGGCGCTGGCGCCGTCCCCGAGACCCGCAGCGAGTAGGCCGGCGGCCGCGGCGCCGAGCAGGGACCACCCGAGCTGGGCGAGCCCGGCACGGACCGACGCGACCCGCGGGCTCAGTCCCGCGAGGGCGGCGTGCCGGGCCTCGAGCAGCTCGGCGCGCGTGGAAGGAAGGGGCTGTCCGTCCGGAAGCGTGATCGGGCCGCTCATGGCGTCCCGTCGACCGCGCCCGACTCCTCGACGTGGACCACAGACGTCCCGGCGACGCTCGCGACGACGGCGGCCATCTCGAGCGTGCGCTCGACGTCGAGGCAGAGCCCGACGACCAGGAGGCCGTGCCGACTGTCGGGAGCCGCCGCGATCGCCGCAGCGAGACCGAGGACCGGTGGCAACGCGGTCGGCTCGCCGGCGCCGGCGGCCGCACGCAGGTCGGGCGGGAGGTCCCCGGGCTGGAGCGGCACCTCGGTGATCACACCGACACCCCAGCCCATGTCGGTCTCGTAGGCCTCCGTGTAGGCACGGTCGGGCTCGAGCTGGTCCCCGAGGTAGCGCGCCGCCACCACCCCGGCGTCGAGCTCCCCGGCCTCGGGCACGTCGACCACCCCGGCGAAGAAGTGCCAGTGGGCCGGGGTCGCACCGGTCTCGCTCGCCGGCAGCGCCACGATCCCGTGCAGGACGACGCCAGAGTCGCGCAGACGCCGGCGCCACGCGAGCAGCCCGTCGGTCAGCACGCCGAGATCGTGGGCACCGGCGCGCGGGAACATCCGCGAGAACAGGTCGCGGAACACGGCCCGGGCCTCCTCGGGATCCTCCGGGACCATCACGTCGAAGAGGTCCTCGGGGACGCTCAGGTCGAGGGTGCCGCGCAGTGCCGTCACGACGCCACCGGGGAGGTGTCGCGCATCGGTCCGACGTCACCGCTGAACAGCCGTCCCAGGAGGTTCGCGTTGCCCTGGGCGCCCGCGCCGACGGCGCCGAACGAGCCCCAGCTGACGTGCAGGTTGATCGTGCGGACGACGAGCTCGGGCATCTCCATCGAGGTGACGGTGCCGCGGGCGATGTTGAAGAAGCCGTACGGGACCTCGCGTGCGCCGCCGATCAGCTGCGGCACCATCCGGGTGTTGCCCGACGCCCGGGCGACGCCGGTGAGCTTCGCGCCGAGGGCGAAGGCGCCACCCCCGAGCGCGAGGGCGACCGCGTCCATGATCACGGCCGGGTCCTTGAGCGCCTCCAGGAAGCTGCCGGTCTCGCCGACCGCCGCGAGGTAGTGGCTCAGCAGGGCCACGCCGCCGAGGATCAGTGCGGGCACGGCGAGGAACTGGAGACCGGGGATGAGGGCCAGGAGGCCCAGCACGGTGCTCAGCAGCCCGGCGATGTCGCCGATCAGGGCGAGCAGCGGGGCGAACTCCGCGAGCAGCTCGATCAGCGCGTCGCCGATGTCGGCGAGGAAGTCGTCGATCGCCTCGAAGAAGTCGCCGATCGCGTCACCGATCCTGTCCAGCCAGCCGGGCTCGGACGGAGCGATGTCGACCGCACCCTCGAGGAGGCGGGCGAGGTCGCGACCGCGCTGCTCGTACTCCCCGTGCAGCGTCCGGGCGCGTTCGCGGGCGCTCGCGACGTCGGCGTCGGCGTTGCCGAGGTCGGTCCGGGCTCCGGTCCTCCGGGTCTGCTGCTCGCGCTGCCGGCGGGCCTCCTCGGGGTCGTCGGGAGGCGCAGCGCCGGGCGTGGGGGCCGCCGGGAGCCCGTCGAGGGTCGCCTGCGCCGCGTCGGCACGCTGCTGTGCGGCGGCCGCGTCGCTCTCCAGCCGCTCCGCACGCCTCTGGTAGCTCTCGAGGCTCGTGGCCCAGGAGCCGAGGTGGCGGTGCGCGTCGCCGAACGCCTGGTGGGCGTCGTCGACCTTCGGTCGGAGCTCGTCGTCGAGCAGGTCGCGGAAGGCTTCGGCGGCCTTCCCGCGCCACCGGCCGTCGGCCGACCCGTGGAGCACGTTCGCGACCTCGTCCAGGGCCCCGGAGACGTTCTTCAGGGTGAGGACGAGACCGTCGACGGCGACGACGTCGCCGGGTGCCGGGTCGAATCCCAGGGTCGGATAGTCCGCTGCGCTCGTGGGGGCCACCGGGCGCTACTCCTTCTCCGCGTCGTTGAGCGCGTTCGCGAGATCGGTGTCGGCCGCGTCGAACGCCTCCTGGATCGCGTCCAGGGCCTCGACCATCGAGCCGGAGAACTCGCCGAGCTGCTCGATCCCGTACGACCACTCGTCGCCGAAGGCGTTGACCCGCTCGACGAGCTCCGACGGGCCCAGGTCGGCGGCGTCGACGTCCTTCATCCGCTTGGCGGGCGCCGAGAGGAGGTCCTCGATCTGCTTCATCGTGGAGCGGACGCGGACCAGCATGGCGCCGTCGATGGAGAGGTCGGACACGCGCAGGACGTTAGCAGCCCTGCGGCTCACCCGAGGAGATTCGGTGCTGACGCCTCCATACCTTAGACTGCGGACGTCCGCGTCATCGGTCTCGGGACCACCGTCGTTCTCGCGCACCGGGGCGTGTCCGTGACCGCGTACGACCCCCGAAGGATCCCCCTCATGTCCACCGAGTCCACGCGCGCGTCGGGTACGTCGGTCCACGACCGGCAGCGCGACCGTGCCGAGCGGGGCGTCCGGACGCGCGATGCGATGGCCGCCCTCCGCAACGACCGACCGTCGCCGCCGCGCCGACGCCGCCCCGCGATGGTTGCCCTCAGCATCCTCCTGATCATCGGTGGGGCCGCGATCGCGGGCCTCCTGGCGCTCAACCTCGACTCGCGCGAGCCGGTGCTCGTGCTGGCGCAGGACGTGCCGGCCGGCACCGAGATCACCACCGACCTGCTGCGGACGACCCCGGTCGCCAGCGAAGGACTCCAGCTCGTGCCCGAGGACCAGGCCGCCGAGGTGCTCGGGACCTACACACGGGTGCCGGTGAGCCAGGGACAGCTGCTCGACGTCACGATGCTGACCACCGCCGAGCCGATGGGGGAGGGCCGCGCCCAGGTCGGCGTCCCGATGACGGCGGGTCTCGTACCGCCGGGCCTGCGCTCCGGCGACGAGGTCAGGCTGGTCCGGACCGGCACGTCGGCCGGCGACCAGGTGACGCCGCTCGCCATCGGACTGGTCCTCAGCACGTCGGCCGAGGAAGGCGGCGGCCTGACCGGCGGCGAGGGCGGCGACGGATCGGCGACCGTGCTGGTCGACGCCGACTCCGCGGACGCCGTCGTGGACGCCGCGGGGAGCAACCTCCTCGGCATCGCGCTGGTCCGCCGCGGCGTGGCGATCGACGACGCCGACCTGCGCGCCCTCGGGGACGGCTGATGAGCCTGATCGCCTTCGCCTCGGCTAAGGGATCGCCCGGCGTCACGCAGACCGTGACGGCCCTGGCCGCGTCCTGGCCGACCGATCCGGTGGTCGCCGATCTCGACCCGGTCGGCGGCGACGTCGCGCTGCGGTCGACGGCCCCTGACGGGACGCCCCTCGAGACCGAGCGCGGACTGCTGTCGTACGCGGTGGCGCTGCGGGGCGGGCGCGACGCGGCGCTCGACGACCACCTCCAGCTCCTCGACGACGGGACCCCGGTGCTCGCCGGCGTCCGCAGCCCGGCGCAGGTGCAGGGGCTCGGCATGGCCTGGCCGAGCGTCGCCCGCGGCCTGGCCGCCGATCCGCGCGACGTGCTCGCCGACTGCGGCCGGATCGTGCCGGGCACACCGGTCGGACCGGTGATCGAGGCGGCCGACGCGCTCGTGCTCGTCGCGCGCTCGGAGGTCGAGTCGCTGGCGCACCTGCGCGAGCGACTCCTCGGACTGCGGGAGCCGCTGCGGATCTCCTCGATCGGCTCCGTAGGTGTCGGCGTCGTCCTGGTGGGTGATCCGGGCGACCGGCGCAGCCGCGAGGACCTCGAGCGGCTCCTGGCCTCGGCCGGCGTCCCGGTGCCTGTGTTCGGCACCGTCGCGTACGACCCGAAGGCGGTGCGGGCTCTGCGTACCGCCTCGCCGCGGGCGCAGCGGCGATCCCTGCTGTTCCGGTCCCTGGTCGACGTCACCTCCCGGATCCGCGAGCTGGCGGGCGCGCGTGCCGGTGGCTACGACGAGAGGCAGGTCGTCTGATGGATCAGATGCTGCTGCGCCGGCTGCGCAGCGAGGTCGCGGACGCGGTCTCGCGTCAGCGCCGCGAGGACGCGGACTCGGGTCTGCCGCCGATGTCGAGCGAGGACGAGCGTCAGTACGCCCGCGCCGTCATCGCCCGCGTGATCGAGGCTCACGCCCGGGCGGAGATCTCGGCGGGGCGCACGCCGCCGGACACCCTCGAGGAGTCCGAGCTCGCCGACGGCATCCACGCCGCCCTGTACGGCGTGGGCCGCCTCCAGCCGCTGCTGGACGACCCCGAGGTCGAGAACATCGACATCAACGGCTGCGACGACGTCTTCGTGGGGTACGCCGACGGTGAGGAGCGCAAGCTGCCGCCGATCGCGGACAGCGACGACGAGCTGATCGAGCTCGTGCAGGTGCTGGCCGCGCACTCCGGCCTGACCAGCCGGCCGTTCGACACCGCGAACCCTCAGCTCGACCTGCGGCTGCCCGACGGGAGCCGGCTGTCGGCCGTGATGGGGGTGACCCAGCGGCCGTCGCTCTCGATCCGGCGGGCCCGGTTGTCGCGGGTCAGTCTCGACCTGCTGGTCGACAACGGCACGCTGTCGCCGGACCTGGCAGCGTTCCTGTCCGCGGCCGTGCGCGCCCGCAAGAACATCATGATCGCCGGCGCCACCAACGCCGGGAAGACGACGCTCCTGCGGGCGCTCGCGAACGAGATCGAGCCGCACGAGCGCCTCATCACCGTCGAGCGGGCGCTCGAGCTCGGGCTCGGCGAGTTCGCGGACCTCCACCCGAACGTCGTCGCGTTCGAGGAGCGCCTCCCGAACTCCGAGGGTCGCGGCTACATCGGGATGGCCGACCTGGTCCGCCGGTCGCTGCGCATGAACCCGAGCCGGGTCATCGTGGGCGAGGTGCTCGGCGACGAGATCGTCACGATGCTCAACGCCATGAGCCAGGGCAACGACGGGTCGCTGTCGACGATCCACGCGAACTCCTCGCTCGAGGTCTTCAACCGCATCTGCACGTACGCGATCCAGTCGGCGGAGCGGCTGCCGGCCGACGCGACGATGATGCTGATCGCCGGTGCGATCGACTTCGTCGTCTTCGTCCAGCGCCGCAACGACTACGCCGACGGCGGGACCCTGCGCCGGATGGTGACCTCCGTGCGCGAGGTCAACGGCGTGGACGGGCGCGTGCTGTCCAGCGAGGTGTTCGCCGAGGGCCACGACGGTGCCGTCCCGGCCGCGGCGATCAGCTGCCTCGACGAGCTCGTGCGGGTCGGCTACCAGCCGGCGTCGTTCCACCAGGGCGTGCACTGATGTCCGCCCAGATCCTGCTGCTCGCCCTCACCGGCGCCCTGATCGGCGGTGGCGTGCTGATGCTGATCTGGGCGATGACCGCGCGGGAGCCGGACCGCGAGGTCGCCGCGAGCAGCGGCCTGGTCGACGGGATGCGGACCCTGGGGACGCGCCTGCCGATCGCTGTCGGCGTGGGCCTCGCGGTGCTGCTCTTCACCCGGTGGCCGGTGCTCGCGATCGCGCTCGGCGCTCTCGTCTTCTTCGCGCCGATGCTGATGGGAGGCGCGGCCCACGAGAAGCAGGCCATGGCACGCCTCGAGGGCCTGGCCGCGTGGACCGAGTCGCTGCGCGACACGATCGCCGGTGCGGTCGGGCTGGAGCAGGCGATCCCCGCGACCGCGTACGCCGCCTCGCCCGCGATCCAGCCGCAGCTGATCGCGCTGTCGGACCGGCTTCGGATGCGTACGCCCCTCCCGACGGCGCTGCAGCAGTTCGCCGACGATCTCGACGACCCCAGCGCCGACCTCGTGATCGCGACCCTGATGCTCAACGCCCGCCTGCGGGGACCCGGCCTGCGTGACGTGCTGTCCTCGCTGGCGGACTCGGCCCGCGAGGAGCTCGAGATGCGGCGTCGTGTCAACGCCGGACGCGCGAGCACCCGCCGGAGCGTGCAGATCGTCGTCGGCATCACGGTCGTGTTCGTCGGCGGTCTGATCGTGTTCAACCGCGACTACCTCGCCCCGTACTCCACACCGGCCGGCCAGCTCGTGCTGCTGCTCATCCTCGGGCTGTTCGCGCTGGGCTTCCTGTGGATGCGTCGGCTCGCGGTCTTCGAGCTGCCGCAGCGCTTCCTCTTCACGACGGCCGACGGAGGCCGCCGATGATGCTCGTCATGCTGGCCGGGGCGCTGTGCGGGCTCGGGGTGCTCACGCTCGTGCTTCAGTTCGACCACGGCACCGGCACCGCAGCCTCGGAGCTGGCCCGGCTCGACGCGGCCCGTCGCCGCTCGTCGACCCACCTCAGCCTGACCGCCGACCGTCGCCACCAGGACGAGTCGCTCCGGGTCCGCCGCCTCGGGTCGCGGATCGCGACCCTCCTCGAGTTGCGGGGCTGGCGCCTGCCGGCCGGTGTCCGGGCCGACCTGGCGGTGATGGGGCGCTCGGTCGAGGCGCACCTCGGCATGACCGTGATGGGGGCCCTGGCCGGGCTGTTCGCCCCGGGCATCGCGCTCATCCCGGCCGTGCTCTTCTTCGGTGTGGGCTTCAACCTGCCGATCTGGCTCGCCGGGCTCGGCGCCCTGGTCGGTGCCGCGCTCGTCACGCTCCAGCTCGCGAGCGAGGCGGCCGATCGACGCCGCGACTTCAAGCACGTGGTCAGCGCCTTCCTCGACCTGGTCTCGATGAACCTCGCGGGTGGGCGCGGTGTGCCCGAGTCGCTGTCGGCCGCGGCCGCCCTGAGCGACGGCTGGGCGATGGTGCGGATCCGCGACACGATCGAGTCCGCCCGGCTCCAGGGCGTGACCCCGTGGGCCGCGCTCGGGGATCTCGGCGAGGAGATGGCGGTCGAGGAGCTCCGCGATCTCGCAGCAGCGCTCGCGCTCGTCGCCGAGGACGGCGCGCAGGTGCGCCAGTCGCTGGCCGCCCGCGCCGCCTCCATGCGCCAGCGCGAACTGTCCGACATCGAGGGACGGGCCGCAGAGCGTTCGCAGTCGATGCTCGTCGCCCAGCTCCTGCTGTGCGTCGGTTTCCTGCTGTTCCTCATCTATCCGGCCGTCGCCGAGGTCGTCGGCCTCTGACCGCACCGAATCCCTAGCACCGAGCCACCCGAAACGGAGACATCATGTTCAACCCGCTGAGCCCGCTGGGCTATCTGCTCACCATGCTCGACGTGCGCATCCGGCGCACCCGGTCGGAGGAGGGCGCCTCGGCCGTCGAGTGGGTCGTCATCGCGGCTATCGTCGTCGGCATCTGCATCCTCGTCGCCGGCTTCCTGCGCGACGCGCTCGAGGGTGAGGCCAAGGAGATCGGCAACAAGATCGAGAGCCAGTAGCGCACCTCCGTGACACAGCAGCGGCGACGCGACGAACGGGGCACCAGCGCCATCGAGCTGGTGCTCTACATGCCGCTGCTCATGATCGCGATCCTGCTGACCGTCCAGTTCGCCCTCGTCTACCTCGGCAACCAGGCCGTCTCGGCCGCGGCTCGTGAAGCGGGCCGTACGGCCCGGGTGACCGGCGACACGGTCGCGGCCGAGGCCCGCGGCGCGTCGTACGCCAGCACGGTCGGTGGCGGTCTGATCGACGACATCGACGTCCAGGTCGTCCAGGTCGGCGACGACGAGATGCGTGCGACCGTGACGGCCCACGCCGTACGCCTGCTGCCGTTCCTCGGCGTCACCGACCTGAGCGAAGAGGTCCAGGGCCCGATCGAGCAGTTCCAGGAGGACGCGCCGTGACCCGGTGGTGGCGCGACCGTGCCGCGGGCCGCGAGCGGGGCTCGATGGCCGTCGAGGTGGTGATCTTCATCCCGGTGCTCTTCATGTTCACGCTCCTCGTCGTCGCGGGCGGTCGCTACGTGTCCGTCAAGGGCGACATGGAGGCCGCAGCCCGCGACGCGGCCCGGGCGGCGTCGTTCGCGCGGGACGTGCCGAGCGCACGGGCCCGGGCGAGCACGGTCGCGACCCAGGCGCTCGACGGGTTCGCGTCGTGCGACGTCGACCAGATCTCCGGATCCTTCACCGAGGGCGGCGTCGTCGACGTCACCCTGCGGTGCGCGGTCCCGAACGACGGCCTCGGGCTGATCGGGCTGTCGGGCACCCAGACCCTGACCGCGACCGGGAGCGCCCCGATCGACACCTACCGGAGGTTCGGATGATCGTGCCTCTCGGCAGGAGCCTGCGCGCGAGCCCGAGCGCCCTGCGCGTACGCCTCGCCGCGCGCGGGGAGTCCGAGCGCGGGTCGGCGGCGGTCTTCGTGGTCGGGATGTCCATCGTCCTCCTCGTCGCGGCCGGGCTCGCGATCGACGGAGGACTGGCCCTGAACGCTCGGATGCGAGTCGCCGACGACGCCGAGCAGGCGGCGCGGGTCGGTGCGGACTCGCTCGACATCGACCGGCTGCGCGCGGACGGCACGATCGTGATCGACGTCGGCCTCGCGAGGCAGCGCGCTGCCTCGTACCTCACCCAGCGCGGGTACGCACCCGGCCAGTACGCGGTCTCCGTCGCGCCGGCCGGCGCGGAGGTCGAGGTCAGCGTGGAGGACACGACCGACACCGCGCTGCTCGGACTGGTGAACATCGACACGTTCGACGTGCGGGCCGCCGCGTCCGCGGAGCCCGCCACGGGTCCCGACTGACGCCGCGACCCTTGACCGCCCGCCCACCCACCCGTAGAAGAGTGGGAGCGAACCCCGACCAACGACCCAGCCCAGCAGGGGGAACGAGATGACCCGGACGACGCAGCGTCCGCCGGACGCGCACGGACCGCAGCGCTTCGCCGACCGTGCCCCGGCACGCCAGCCCGTACGCCGCAGCCCCGCGGAGGTGGTCGGCGGCGTGCTCGCACTCGGGTTGTTGCTCGTCGGCCTCCCGGTCGCGCTCGTGCTGCTCGCCGGACCGCCGCCGATCCCGACGAGCTTCGGCTCGTTGGACGGACTGGCCGACCAGCTCAGCATCGAGGATCTGCTCACGGTGCTGGTGGGCGTGGTCTGGCTGGTGTGGCTGTGGTTCGTGGTCTGTGTCGTCGTGGAGGTCGTGGCCGCGCGGCGGGGCGGACTCGCGGGCCGCATCCCCCTGGCCGGGCCGCTCCAGAACCTCGCCCGTGTCCTCGTCGGCCTCGTCGTTCTGACCGGCGTCGTCGCCGGGCCGGCGCAGGCCGTGACCGCCCCCGCGCCGTCGCACTCCGACTCGGTGACACGGGTGGTCGAGGCGCCCCAGGCCTCCTTCGTGGCCGACTCCGCCGAGGCGGCCTCACTCGACGCCGGCGACCGGCAGGCCAGAGACGACCAGGCCGACCACCGTGACGGACTCGTCGGCAAGAAGGTCTACGTGGTCGCGGCGCCGAAGCACGGCTACCACGACAACCTCTGGGACATCGCCGAGAAGCACCTCGGCGACGGCCGTCGCTACCACGAGATCTACCACCTCAACCACGACCGTGTGCAGTCCGACGGAGGCCGGCTCGAGCTCGCCCGGCTGATCCAGCCGGGCTGGCAGCTCGTGATGCCCGAGGACGCGGTGAACGTCGACCGGGTCCGCGCGCCCGAGCCGAAGGCGCCCGCGACACCTGCGCCGAGCGGGTCGTCGAGCGCGGGGAGCGCCCAGACCGACGGTGCTGCCGCCGCGGCGACCGGTGACGTCGACCGGCTGGAGGAGGCGGGCCAGGCCCAGAGCAGCGATGCCTGGTGGATCGGCGCCGGGATGCTCGCCGCGTCGGTGCTGGGCGCGCTGGCGCGCCTGCGGCGAGGCGGCCCCGGGCGTGCGCCCGACGCGTCCGCACGCGAGGTCGAGGCCGAGCTCCGGGTCGCAGCGACGGGTGATCGGGTGCACCGGCTGGACGTGACCTTGCGGGACCTGACGGCGCGCTGTCGCGAGGCCGGGACGACCCCGCCCTCGGCGTACGCGGCTCTGGTCGACGACGACGCGGTCGAGCTGCTCCTGGCGCCGCCGGCTCCGGACGCCGTCGCCGGGTGGGAAGCGCTCGAGGACGGCGCCCGCTGGCGGACGACGGCGACCCCGTCGCCCGTCACGGGGGAGTCCGCCCCGTACCCGGCCCTCGTCGGGCTCGGCACCGACGAGGACGGGCGCGACGTCCTGATCGACATGGAGGTCGCGGGCGGGGTCGTGAGCCTGGCCGGTGACGCGACGGTCGGAGCCCAGGTCGCAGCGGCGATCGCGGTGGGCGCCGCGACCGCGCCCTGGTCGGACGCGGTGCGTGTCACGACGACCGATCTCCCCGGCGACGTCGCGGGCATCGTCGACCACCGGCTCCGGGTCGCCGACCTCGGCACCGAGATCGACCGGATCGAGGCGGTCTTCGGCGACCTCGACGACGACGTGCTCAGCGGTCGGATGTCGCGCCGCGGGCTCCTCTCCCACCTGATCGTCTGCGGGCACGCACCGGACGAGATGCTCGCCGAACGTCTGGGTGCGCTGGTGGCCGGGGGTCGGCGGCGCGCGTTCTCGGTCCTGGTCGCCGGCGAGCATCGTGATGCCCGGTGGCGCCTCCAGGTCGACGAGCACGGCACGATGAGTGCGCCCCAGCTCGGGCTCACCCTGTCCGCGAACCGTGTGACGGCGCGCGAGGTCGCTGCCGTCGCCGAGCTGTTCCAGGCCGGCCGCGCCGAGACCGACCAGGCCGCGGACCGCGTCGCGATCTCCGAACCGGCGGTCCCGCACGACGACGCAGCGTGGACGACAGCACCGCGCCGGGTGGGGGTGCTCGGTCGGGTGGCCGTGCAGGGCGCCGGCGACATCGCGCCCGAGCGTTCCGACGCCGCGACCGAGATGGTCGCCTACCTCGCGCTCCACCCCGACGGCGTCCACCCGACCGTGCTGGGCGGGGCGATCTGGCCGCGGGGAGTCACCGTCGACGTCCGGGACGCGACCGTCGAGCGGGTACGCGAGTGGCTCGGGTCGGACGCGGACGGGAGCCACGTCCTGCGCGAGGACCAGTCGGGCCGGCTGAGCCTGTCCGACTCGGTCGTCTGCGACTGGGACGCACTGCGGACGCTGTTCCTGCGGGCGCGCTCGGCCGCTGCCCCGGGAGAGGAGGCCGAGCTGCTCCGCCGGGGCCTCCAGCTCGTCCGTGCCGAGCCGTTCGCCGACGTCCCGCAGGGGCGGTTCGGTTGGGTGGCACGCGACGCGCTTCCCCGGGAGATGACGGAGGTCGTCGTGGACGGAGCCCGGCGCCTCGCCGAGCTGATGGCGACCGGCGATCCCGACGGAGCGCGTGCGGCAGCCGAGGCCGGTCTGCGGGCGCGACCGGCAGACCAGCACCTGTGGCGCGCCGTGATCCGGGCCGCCTACGCGACCGACGGCATCGCCGGCGTCCAGGGATCGCTGGAGTCGATGGGTGACGCGCTCGACGGTGCCACCCTGGAGGCGGAGACCGAGGCGCTGCTCGACGAGCTGATGCCCACGGGCCCGATCGCCGCGGGCGGCTGAACCGCGGCGTCGCCGCCCCGTCGGCTCGCGAGTCACGCACGGCGGGCTCGCGAGTCGCACGTGGCGTGCTCGCGAGTCACGGCGGGCGCCTCAGGCCGGACGCGTTCTCGGGACCCCGCCATGGATGACTCGGGACCCCGCCACGGACGACTCGCCGGTCAGGGGGTGGGGACCTGGATCGTACGGAGCGTGCCGTCGCCGACGTTCGCCAGCGCGCGTCCGGCCGGGGCGTTCCCGAGGGCGCTGCGCGGGATCCGGACGCCGATCAGCTCACCGTCCGTCGTGCTCTGAGGGGAGAGCAGGACACCCTGGCGGCCCTTCATGTCGACCTGCCAGCCGCTGAACCCGCTCCCGATCCCGTCGACGTCGCCTCCGACGACCACCGCCCGGCCCCGGTCAGCACCGGTGCGCTGCAGGTCCTTCAGGTAGCCCTTGGCGTCGACGTCCTTGAGCAGCTCGCCGTCGTCGACGATCAGCACGACCGGACCCTCGCCTGCGTCGACCAGCGCGGCCAGCTCGTCCTCCGCCAGATCGGTGCCGGTGAGCACCGCACGTACGCCGTCGCGGCCCGCGAGGTCGCGCAGGGGAGACGGCCTGGGAGCTGCGAGCACGAGCTCGGCCCCGCGCTGCAGGAGCGACTCCGCCATCGCGAGGAGCACGGTCGACCGTCCGGAGCGCGGCGGGCCGCCGACGAGCGCCACCGGGGTCCGGACGAGATCGAGCCCGAGGGCGGTCAGGTCGTCGCCGCCCACACCGACCAGACCCCACGCGGCGGGCAGCTCGGGCGGGCGCATCGCCCAGGCCTCGTCGAAGCCGATCCGACCCGGGAGCACGTCGACCCGGAACGGGCGACGCGCGCGGGGGAGGTCGGACGCGCGCTCCCGGGCGGCCTCGGCGACCGCTCGCAGGGCTGCCGCCTGGGCCTGGCCGCTACGGTCCTCGGCGAGCAGCGCGATCTGGAGCTCGATGCCGGACTCCGAACGGAACCCGCGGCCCTCGGCGATCTCCTCGGGCATCGAGCGAGGCTGCAGGCCGAGCAGGCTGAAGTCGCCGCGGTCCGGGAGCCGCAGGCCGATCTTGTCCTCGATCAGGGTGGACATCCGGGCGTTCACGACCTGGCGGTCGCCCGTGATGATCAGGTGGAGGCCGACGGAGGCGCCCTCGCGCAGCATCGCCTGAACCTGCTCCATCGGCGTGCCGCTGTCGGTCTCGGCGAGGCCGCCGAGGAACCCCTCCCACCGGTCGATCATCAGCACGATGTGGGGGAGTCGTTCGTCGGGTGCGACAGCCGCGCGGAACTCGCCCAGGTCGGCGTACCCACCAGCGCCCATCAGCTCCTGCCGCCGCGCCATCTCGGCCGTCAGCCGGCTGAGCAGGCGGGTCGCACGGTCGGTCTGGGTGCGCTGGACGATCGCGCCGCAGTGAGGCAGGTCGGCGATCGGCAGGAGCGCACCGTTGCCGCAGTCCAGGCCGTAGAGGTGGAGGTCGGCGGCCGAGACCAGCTGGGCGGCGGAGCCCGCGAACGTCCTCAGCAGCTGGGACCGCCCGCTGCGGGGACCACCGGCGACGGCGAGGTGCGAGAAGGTGGCGAAGTCGACCACGGCGTGCCGTCGGGCCTGCTGTGCGGGCAGGTCCTCGACCGCGTACGGCACGGGAGCCAGGAGGTGACCGCCGCGGGAGGCTGGGGCGTCGGCCAGCAGCGCGTCGAGCAGCACGGCGTCCGGCAGGGCAGGCAGCCACGGACTGTGCTGGGGCGGGAGGCCCAGGGCTTCGTTGGCGCCGCGGATCGCCTCGACGAGGACGGTCAGGTCGGTCACCTCGGCGTCGTCGACCGCGTCGACCTTCGGGCGGAGGGGGACGGGCTGCGGCAGCCGGCGGGTGTCGATCCCGGTAACCCACGGTTCGCTCGTGGTCGAGACCACGCCGGGGCGGCGACCACCCACGCGCCCGGACTGGAACGGCACGAGCGAGCTGGCGCCGAGCCGGACGTACGCCCGGCCGGGCGTCGACTTGGAGATCTGCCCGGCGTCCGGTGCGTCGATCACGTCGGTGCTCTCGGAGCCGTCGGTGACACGGAGCGCGATCCGGAGGTTCGTGTTGGCGCGGATCTCCGGCGAGACGACGCCGGAGGGGCGCTGGGTCGCGAGGATCAGGTGGATGCCCAGCGACCGGCCGCGCTGGGCGATGTTCACGAGGCCCGTCACGAAGTCGGGCAGCTCGCGCGCCATCGACGCGAACTCGTCGATCACGATCAGCAGGCGCGGCATCGCGGCCAGCTCGGGGCGTTTGGCCTGCAGGTCGGTGTAGTCCTCGATGTCCTTCGCGCCGGCCTCGGCGAGGATGTGCTCGCGGCGGGTGAGCTCGGCGCCCAGCGAGACCAGCGCCCGTTCGACCAGGTGCGTGTCGAGATCGGTGACCATGCCCACGGTGTGGGGGAGGTCGACGCAGTCCTTGAACGCCGCACCGCCCTTGTAGTCGACGAGGACGAAGGTCATCCCGTCCGGGCGGTTCGCGACCGCGAGGGAGGCGACGACGGACTGGAGGAGCTCCGACTTGCCGGCGCCGGTGGTGCCCGCGATCAGACCGTGCGGGCCGTCGCGGCGCATGTCGATCGCGAACGGCCCGTCCAACGAGATCCCGACGACGGCCTCGGTCGAGCGTGGGCTGACCGCCCACCGGCCCCGGATGACCTCCGGGGTGGGCGGCTCGATCCCCATCACCTCGGTGAGGCGGCAGGCCGCCGGGAGGACCGAGTCGTCGTCGCCGCCCGAGATGTCGCGGATCGGGGCCAGCGCTCGGGCCGTCCGCGACAGCCAGGCGTCGGAGACGAGGTCCGGGGTGATGGCGTCGACGACGGTGACCCGTTGCTGACGCAGGGTCACGTCGCCGGTCGCGGTCTCGAGGACGACGGCCGCGGCCTCCTCGGGGAGCAGCCGTTCGTCGGTGTCGAGGCAGATCGCGCGGATCCCGTGGGCGGGACCCTGCTTGAGGAGGGCGACGACGCCGGGCAGGCTCCGCAGCCGTCGAGCGCCGTCGAGCACGAGCACGACGTCCGGGTGGTCACCGTGTCGACCGTCGCGCTTGGCGGCTGCGGACTGCCGTGCCGCCAGGAGCCCCGAGAGCTCGGCGACCCGCCGTGCGCAGGTCTCGGCGTCGATCCCGATCGTGGTGGTGGCGTCCTGGCCGAGCTGCGGGCGCGCGTGCGGGAGCCAGCGCAGCCAGTCCCAGTCGGCCGCACCGTCGCCGTCGGTGAGGACGTACACCTGGGTGTCGCGCGGGCTCTGCAGCACCGCCAGCTGAGTGATGGCCCAGCACGCGAGTCGTCGCGTCACCTCGGTGGAGCCGGCGACGCCGATCACTCCCCGCTCGGCGAGCGACACGGTGACGGGCACGTCGTAGGCGGTGCGGACGGTCGTACGGCGGTGCTCGAGCTGCTCGGGATCCTCGACGGTGACCTCCGACTCGAGGTCGCCGATCCCCAGCCTGATCGACAGGTAGTCCGGGTCGGTCCGACGTCGCTCCCACAGGCGTGAGCGCGGCCCCGAGGCGATCAGGAGGGCCAGAGCCGGGTCCGGTGCCGCCGCGCGCCGGGCGAGCCTCTCGTCGACCACCGCCTGCTCGACGTCGTCCTCGGTGGCCGCCTTGCGCTCGCGGTAGTCGGCGAGCCGCTGGCGGTAGGTCTGCTTGCCCTGCTTGCGGCTCTGCATGTACGACGCCAGCATCATCATCGGCGAGAACACCGCCATCGTGAGCAGGTACCAGCGCTGCATCGCGACCGCGAGCCCGACGGCGAGCACGACCGGCGTCAGCATCACGAGCCACGGGAGTCCCTGGCGGTTCTCGTCCGACGGGGGTGAGGGCAGCCGGAACTTCGTCGGGCGCTCCGGCGGGAGCAGGCGCGGGGGGCGGTTGTAGTCCAGCCAGCCGGCCTCCGGGCTGTCCTCGACCGCGGCGTCCGGTGTCGTCACGCTCTCGAGCTCCAGCAGGAGCTCCCCGAGCGCCAGCTGGGCGCCGATCGGCCAGTCGGCCTCGCCGTCGACCGGCTGCCGGTCGAGTGCGATCGGGTGCTCGGCGCGCGGGGCGGTCTCGGCGAGGACCTCCGCGGCGCCGTCGGCGGGACGGACCGTGACGACGCCGGCGACCGAGACGTCCACGGTGGCGGCGAGCGGCGGCACCCGTGCGTCGTCGACGCGGATCGTGCACCCCGCGTCGGAGCCGATCGAGGCCGCACCGATGCCGAGCCGGTGCACCGATCCGGCAGCAGCGCCGGTGACGACCCTGACCTCGACGAGCCCGTGCGGTTCGTCGAGGATGGATGCGGTGGGGTCGTCGACCGTGAGCAGCGCTCCGTGCTTGACCCCGGAGTCCGCGAAGGCTGCGTCGAGGTCCAGCGGTGTGCCGTTCAGGTAGACCGCCGGGAGCGCGGGACCGGCGGCGGCGCGTGCGCGGTGGTCCCGGTGCGCGTCGAGGGAGATCACACCGGGCTGGTCGAGGCCGGAGTGCGCCGCGACGCCCGAGGACCGCTCGAGCAGGGTGGCGACCACCTCCCTCGTCGAGGCGTGGTCGTCGGCGTCGACCACGACGTCCCGCCACGCACCGGTCCGGGGGTGGGCCAGGGTCACCTCGACACGCATGGTCGACAGGATAGGCGCGACGGACGCTCACGCCGACGGTGGTCCGTCCCCGGTGGCGCGATGTTCACCGCCGGGACTCCCATCTGAACCCGCCGTCCGTTAGCGTGGGTCCGACCACCGAGTCCTCCGGGCTCGCCTGAGACCTCCGGAGCCGTCAACCGAAAGGGACGCACCATGGCGAACATGAACGTCACGTACGAGGAGATGCGCGGCGCGGCGTCGCAGCTGAAGTCCGGCCAGGGAGAGATCGAGTCGACGCTCGAGAAGCTCAAGTCCCTGATCGACCAGCTCGTCTCGAACGGCTACGTCACCGACAAGTCCTCGAAGGCGTTCAACGAGTCGTACGAGGAGTTCAACACCGGCGTGAAGAAGACCGTGGAGGGTCTGACCGGGATGAGCGACTACCTCACGAAGGCCGCCCAGGCTCTGTCGGACACCGACGAGCAGCTGGCCAGCGCGCTCAAGGGCTGATCGCAACACTAATCACGGGATTAGCCTCGATTGGATTCTCGTCTAGCCTGGAGGGAGTACGTGGCCGTGACCTCATTGCTGCGTCGGATTGTTCTGCTTGCAACACTTGCGATCATCGGAGTCAGTTCAACGACAGGTGGCACGTCGAGTGCAACGGCCGCCGAGTCGAACCCGGCCATCTATTCCAGCGGGTTCCTATTCGGTGGCTTATACGGAGGCGTAAGCTATAGCGATCTAGTTCCGGGAAATCGTCCGAAAGTGCTATATGTCCCCGAAGGGCGGACGAGCATCGACTCGACTGCGTTCTTCGTGAACCGTCCGGTTTTTGGACTGGATGGGTATCCGATTAGTGGAGATGTGGATGTCGTCTATCGCTGGGCTGCGACGCTATGCAGCGGGCCGGGGCCCTTTTCGGTTGACCTGACTTCGAATGTGACCCGGACGGTGCCACTAAGTCCAAGTGCCTACATCGTAGGCGTCACTCCGCCGACTCTCGCCGTGAACGATACGGTACAGTTCCCAGCGAACTGTAAGGGAATCGCTGTGAGATTTGATCCGGCCTCGGAGGATGTCGGGGGTGGTGGTATGAGTTACGTGCCAGTCACACGCATGCCGCCCTCAAGCCTTCCCACCTTCGACGGCGACATCGACGGCAATGGGAATGTCATGATGTACACCCTCGGAAGCAATGGTGAAGTCGAGGACGTCGAGCAAACAGGAACATTGCCCGCAAGAATTGATGGCACTTTGCGGTATGTGTTTACGAACTGTGGAGTGGCTCGGGAGCTTGTGGGTGCGCTTTGGAATGCTGCAGGTGTGATCGCAGTTCCGATGCGCGCCGACGATATTGTTGGCAAGGCCGTAGGTGTGACGGCGTCGAAGTCGGGTGCCTCGGATCGTACGGCTTGGGGCCTTGAGCAGGGCACTGCTGTATCCGCGAGCGTAGTGGAAGGCTCATCGTTGGGATGCGCCCCTGCATAGGCGGCCGACGAGAATGCCCGCCCCCGCTGAAGATGGCACGAGGACTTGTCTTGCGACCTTTCAGCTGTATCCCGCCCGTAAGGCCAGACACCGCTCACTAGCATGCGGGCAGCACGCCTTTCCAGCCCGGATCCGTTAGCGTGGGTCCGACCACCGAGTCCTCCGGGCTCGCCTGAGACCTCCGGAGCCGTCAACCGAAAGGGACGCACCATGGCGAACATGAACGTCACGTACGAGGAGATGCGCGGCGCGGCGTCGCAGCTGAAGTCCGGCCAGGGAGAGATCGAGTCGACGCTCGAGAAGCTCAAGTCCCTGATCGACCAGCTCGTCTCGAACGGCTACGTCACTGACAAGTCCTCGAAGGCGTTCAACGAGTCGTACGAGGAGTTCAACACCGGCGTGAAGAAGACCGTGGAGGGTCTGACCGGGATGAGCGACTACCTCACGAAGGCCGCCCAGGCTCTGTCGGACACCGACGAGCAGCTGGCCAGCGCGCTCAAGGGCTGATCACAGCCTTCACCCAGCGGGCTCTCCCGACATCGAGGAGAGCCCGCTGACGTGTGTGCGGACGACGAAGGAGACGAACGTGATGAGGCGGCGGATCGCCGGGCTGCTGCTCGTGCCGGCCCTGATGGTGCTCGCGGCATGCGGCGACGACGGCGGGGACGACGGCGGTGGTGGGACCAGCGCCGAGACCGCGGTGCTGCACACGAGCGCCGGTGACATCCCGCTCGAGCTGGATGCCGCTGCGGCGCCGGAGACGGTCGCGAACTTCGTCGGGCTGGCGACGGGGGAGAAGGAGTGGACCGACCCCGAGACCGGCGACACGATGACCGACGAGCCGTTCTACGACGGCACGACGTTCCACCGGGTGATCGCCGGGTTCATGATCCAGGGCGGCGACCCGCTCGGGGACGGCACCGGCGGCCCGGGCTACGCCATCGACGACGAGATCGACCCGGACCTGACCTTCGACCACCCGTACGTCCTGGCGATGGCGAACGCCGGACCGGACACCGGGGGCTCGCAGTTCTTCATCACGGTCGCCGAGACGCCGCACCTCGACGGCGGCTACACGATCTTCGGCGAGGTCACCGACCCGGAGGGCCAGGCGGTCGTCGACGCGATCGCCGAGGCTCCGACCGGCGAGGGGGACCGGCCGGCCGAGCCGGTCGTGATCGAGTCCGTGGAGGTCGGCGGCTGACCCGCCCGTACACTGGGTCCTCGTATGATCACCGTCTCCGACCTCGAGCTCCGCGTCGGTGCCCGCGTCCTGATGTCCGGGGCGTCCTTCCAGGTCGCTGACGGCGACAAGGTCGGTCTCGTCGGGCGCAACGGCGCGGGCAAGACCACCCTCACCAAGCTGCTGGCCGGCGAGGGCGGTGACCCGACCGCCGGCACGATCCAGCGCCGCGGCACCGTCGGCTACCTCCCGCAGGACCCGCGCAGCGGCGATCCCGCGATGGCGGCGCGCGACCGCATCCTGTCGGCGCGCGAGCTCGACCGGGTGTACGCGACGCTGCGGACCGCCGAGATCGAGATGGGATCGGACGACGACACGGTCCGCGACCGCGCGATGAAGCGGTACGCCCGCGCCGACGCCGAGCTGCACGCCGGGGGCGGTTACGCGGCCGCGTCCGAGGCGGCGACGATCGCCGCGAGCCTCGGCCTGCCCGACCGGGTGCTCGACCAGGAGCTCGGGACGCTCTCGGGCGGTCAGCGCCGGCGGATCGAGCTGGCCCGGATCCTGTTCCTCGGTGCCGACACGCTGCTGCTCGACGAGCCCACCAACCACCTGGACGCGGACTCGATCGTGTGGCTGCGCTCGTTCCTCCAGTCGTACAAGGGCGGAGTCGTCATCATCAGCCACGACGTGCTGCTGCTCGAGGACGTCGTGACCAAGGTGCTGCACCTGGACGCGAACCGCGCCGAGGTCGACGTCTACAACATGGGCTGGAACCGCTACCTCCAGCAGCGCGAGACCGACGAGCGGCGGCGCCGGCGCGAGCGGCAGAACGCCGAGCGCAAGGCGTCGGCCCTGCTCGCCCAGGCGGACAAGATGCGGGCGAAGGCGACCAAGGCCGTCGCGGCCCAGAACATGGCGCGACGTGCGGAGCGGATGCTCGCCGGCGTCGAGGGGGAGCGCAGCGTCGACAAGGTCGCCCGGATCGACTTCCCCACCCCGGCCGCAGCCGGCAAGACCCCGCTGATGGCAGAAGGGCTGTCCAAGTCCTACGGCTCGCTGGAGATCTTCACCGACGTCGACCTGGCGATCGACCGCGGGAGCCGGGTCGTGGTGCTCGGGCTCAACGGCGCGGGCAAGACCACCCTGCTGCGGATCCTCGGCGGGATCGACCAGCCCGACACCGGTGCGGTCGTCCCGGGGCACGGTCTCAAGGTCGGCTACTACGCCCAGGAGCACGAGACGCTGGATCTCGGGCGCACGGTGCTGGAGAACATGCAGGCGTCGGCGCCGTCGCTGACCGACACCCAGGCCCGCAGCGTGCTCGGTGCCTTCCTGTTCAGCGGCGACGACGCGCACAAGCCGACTGCGGTGCTGTCGGGCGGGGAGAAGACCCGGCTGGCGCTGGCGACGCTGATCGTCTCGGCCGCGAACGTGCTGCTGCTCGACGAGCCGACGAACAACCTGGACCCCGCCTCACGCGAGGAGGTCCTGGCAGCGATCCGGTCCTACCAGGGCGCGATCGTCCTCGTCACGCACGACGAGGGCGCGGTCGAGGCGCTCCAGCCCGACCGGGTCCTGCTGCTGCCCGACGGCGACGAGGACCTCTGGTCGGCGGACTACTCCGAGCTCGTCAGCCTCGCCTGACGCACCCGCCTCGCCTCGATGAGAGGGTAGGGCCATGACGAACGGACACGACGAACGCGTGTACCTGCTCACCGGCGCCACCGGTGGGCTCGGGTTCGCGACCGCCGAGGTGCTGGTCGCGCACGGTGCCCGGGTGGTGATCAGCGGACGGGACGCCGAACGGGTCGCGGACGCCGTCTCGGCGCTCGGCGCGGAGCAGGCCGAGGGCGTCGTCGCCGACAACGCCGACCCGCGGACGCCCCACGTGCTGATCGCGGCCGCTCGCGAGCGGTTCGGCCGGGTCGACGGGCTGCTGGTCAGCGTGGGAGGGCCGGCGGCCGGCCGGATCACCGAGATCGCCGACGAGGCCTGGCGGGAGTCGTTCGAGAGCGTCTTCCTCGGGGCCGTCCGGATCACCCGCGAAGTGGCGGCGGAGCTCGGTGACGGCGGCTCGATCGCTCTGGTGCTGTCGAACTCGGTCCGTGCGCCGATCGCCGGCCTCGGCGTCAGCAACGGGTTGCGACCGGGCCTCGCGATGGTCGCCAAGGACCTCGCCGACGAGCTCGGTCCGCGTGGGGTGCGGGTCAACGCCCTCCTGCCGGCGCGCATCGACACCGAACGGGTCCGCCACCTCGATGCACTCGGCGGGCAGCCGGACGAGGCGCGTGCCGCGGCCGAGGCCAAGATCCCGATGGGTCGATACGGCCGTCCCGAGGAGTTCGGACAGGCAGCGGCGTTCCTGCTGTCACCCGCCGCTTCGTACCTCACCGGCGTGATGCTCCCGGTCGACGGGGGAGCCACCCGCGCGCTCTGACGTCGCCGGCGGGCCTGCGCTCGGGCGCGGACCACGGGCGGTCGTACGGCCGGGTCGGGGGTGTGCCTCGGACCAGGCGAACCAGACGAAGCCCACCAGGGCGAGCAGCGCGAAGAACCACCACTGCAAGCCGTAGAAGAAGTGCGGTCCCTGGCCGAGGTCCGGGACGGTCGGCGTCAGCAGCGCGTCGTCGCCGGGTCGCTGGGACTCCAGCGCCAGGTATCCGCCTGCGTACACGGCGTACGGGAGGCTCTCGGCGATCCCGGCGCTCGAGATCGCTCGGACCTGCCCGTCGTCGGGCACCACGGCGCTGGTCTCCGCCGTCGAGTCCGCCCGCCACCAGCCGACCACCTCGACCTCGCCGCCGACGGGCTCCGGGACGTCGTCCGGGCTGGCCGCGGTGTTGGCCGAGGCGACCCAGCCGCGGTCGACCAGCACCGCCGTGCCGTCAGCGGTCACGAGCGGGGTCACGATCTCCACGCCCGGCCCGTGGTTCTCGCGGGTCTGGTACTTCACCACGATCTGGTGGTCCGGGTCGTAGGTCCCGCGCACCTCCACCTGGCGCCACTCGTCGTCGGGGTCGGACGTGGCGGTGCTGCCCGGAGCCGCGGCGACGTCGGTGAGGTCGACGGGATCGGCCGACAGGTTGTGGCGCGTCACCTCGTTGCGAGCCTGCCGCTCGTCGAGCCGGTCGAACTGCCAGGCGCCGAGCCGCAGGCACACCGCGGCCAGCGCCACCACGAAGAGTGCGAACGCGAGCCAACGGCGCGTCAGCAGGAACCGGTACACGCCACGACGGTATCCAACCGGTCCACGCACGCGGCCGCGCAGGGCTGGCGCCCGGCCGCGTACGGGGCCTCGGGTGCCGGACGCGTGAAAGACGTCGTCCCTCGCACCTAGACTGGTCGACATGTCCCTCGACACCGCCGAGACGCTCCCGACGCCCGTGGCAGGCGCCCTCGCGGACACCCACGGCCGCGTCGCCACCGACCTGCGGGTCTCGCTGACCGACCGGTGCAACCTGCGCTGCCAGTACTGCATGCCCGCGGAGGGCCTGGACTGGATGCCGACCGAGCAGACCCTGACCGACGACGAGGTCGTCCGCCTGGTCTCGATCGCGGTCGAGCGCCTGGGGGTCACCGACGTTCGGTTCACCGGGGGAGAGCCCCTGCTGCGCCGTGGCCTGCCGGGCATCGTCGCGGCGACGAAGGCACTCTCCGGGTCGCCGACGGTGTCGCTGACCTCCAACGGCATGGGTCTGAAGCGGACCGCGGGCGCGCTGGCCGAGGCCGGGCTCGACCGGGTCAACATCAGCCTCGACACCGTCCGGCCGGAGTCGTTCCGCGAGATCACACGCCGTGACCGCCTGCACGACGTGATCGACGGGCTCGCCGCCGCGCAGGCGGCCGGGCTGGCCCCGGTGAAGGTCAACGCCGTGCTGATGCGCGGGATCAACGACGACGAGGCGCCGGAGCTGCTCGGCTGGTGCCTGGAGCGCGGCTACCAGCTCCGGTTCATCGAGCAGATGCCGCTCGACGCCCAGCACGGGTGGGACCGCGAGGCGATGATCACCGCCGACGAGATCTTCGAGCGGCTCGCGCCGGCCTACGACCTGGCTCCCGCCGACCGCTCGCGGGGCTCCGCACCGGCGGAGGAGTTCCTGGTCGACGGCGGGCCGCAGACCGTCGGGATCATCGCGTCGGTCACGCGTCCGTTCTGCGGTGACTGCGACCGCGTCCGGCTCACGGCCGACGGTCAGGTGCGCAACTGTCTGTTCGCCCGCGAGGAGTCCGATCTGCGGACCGCGATGCGCGCCGGCGCCGACGACGCCGAGATCGCCGAGCGGTGGCAGGCTGCGATGATCACGAAGCTGCCGGGCCACGGCATCGACGACGCCGGCTTCCTCCAGCCGGTCCGTCCGATGTCCGCGATCGGCGGCTGAGGCTCAGGCCTCGGCGGTCCCGTCCGCTGCGTCGTCGTCCAGCCCCGTGGTGTCACGGTAGAACCCGCGCGCGTCGAGGAAGCTCCTCAGCGTCGGCTCGTGCTCGGAGCACGCCAGCCAGACCTTCCGTCGCTCGGGGGTGTGGATCTTCGGGTTGTTCCACCGCACCTGGAACTCCGCGGGCGCGTCGCAGCCCTTGGACGAGCAGATCAAGGTCTCCATCGTGCTCCTGGTCGTACGGATCGGTCAGGGTCGTACGGATCGGTCAGGTCGAACGGGTTCTCGCCGGCCCGGGAACGAGCGATGCCGAGCAGCCACGGGGGTACGCTGCTCGGCATCGTCGGACGTCCCCACGGGGGTCACGGGACGTCGCTCGCAATGTTTCCACGCCCCTGCAAGGTTGTCCACCCTTCAATCATCGTCGCGCGCCGAGGGCGGCGACGACTCACCGGGCGGAGGCGGGGGGAGGGCGCCGATCGGCTCCGGGTGCAGGACGTCGGAGTCGTTCTCCGGCTTGCGACGGGCGGTGTTGGCGAACACGACCGCGACGTACGGGAGCACCAGCGCGCCGAGGATGAACAGCCACCGGGCCGGCCCCGTCGTGACGACCGCGAGCACGAAGCACACGGTCCGGATCAGCATCGAGACCAGGTAGCGCTGCCGTCGGCGTCGCAGCTCCTCGCTGCGTCCCTCCGCCACGCTGGTGATCCGCACCGGCGCCGCTGCTCGATCGTCCATCCCTCCACGGTACCCCGCGCCCGCGGGCGGGCATGATGGGCGCATGACGAACCGTACGTACAGCATCACCGAGATCGTCGGGACCTCGACCGAGAGCGTGTCGGAGGCCATCACCAACGGCGTCGAGCGGGCCTCGAAGACCCTGCGCCACCTGGACTGGTTCGAGGTCGAGGGGATCCGCGGCCACGTCGGGAGCGAGGGCATCTCGCACTACCAGGTGACGATGAAGATCGGCTTCCGCCTCGAGGACGACGAGTAGGAGCCGACGTGAAGCAGCTCGTGGTCGTGCGGCACGCGAAGGCCGAGCCGCACCGGGTCGATGATCGCGGTCGCCGGCTCGCGGAGCGCGGTCACGTCGACGCGCGGCGACGCGGTCACGAGCTGAGCGACTTCGTGACGGGTGAGGCGTACGCCCTGGTCTCGGCTGCTGCCCGCACCCAGGAGACGTTCGCGGACCTGAACGAGGCGCTGGGGCTCGACGACGCCCACGTCGAGGTCCTCGACTCGCTCTACCTGGCCTCCGCCCAGCGGGTGCTGCACGAGATCCGCACCGTCGAGACGGACCCCGCCACCGTGATCGTCGTGGGCCACAACCCGTCGATGGCCGACCTCGTGTGGATGCTGCACGACGGCACCCACAACGCGGCGTGGACGGCGTACGGCGACCGTGGCTTCCCGACCTCGGCGGCAGCGGTGCTGACCTATGACGGGGACTGGTTCGACGTCGACCCGCGCACCATGCGGCTGGAGGACTTCCTGGCTCCTCCGCCGCGTCACTGAGCTCGCTCGGCCTCGTCCGCGGCCTCGATCTCCTCGCGGGTGATGCCGAGCAGGAAGACGATCGCGTCCAGGTAGGGGACCGACAGCGACGTGTCGGCCGCGTCACGTACGGCCGGCTTGGCGTTGAAGGCGATCCCCAGACCGGCGGCCTCCAGCATGTCGAGATCGTTCGCGCCGTCACCGATCGCCACGGTGTTGGCCTCGGAGATCCCGGCCTGCGCCGCGAACCGGCGCAGCGCCGATGCCTTGCCCGCACGGTCGACGACCGGGCCGGTGATCCGTCCGGTCAGCTGACCGTCGACGACCTCCAGCGTGTTGGCGTCGGCGTAGTCGATCCCGAGACTGGCGGCGAGGCGGTCGATGATCTGGGTGAAACCGCCGCTGACCAGCGCGAAGCGGTATCCCAGCCGTTTGAGGGTCCGGATCATCGTCCGCGCACCGGGCGCGAGGACGACGCTGTCGTAGACGGCGTCCAGCGCGCTCGCAGGCACACCGCGCAGCAGCGCGACGCGCTCGACCAGCGACTCGGTGAAGTCGAGCTCCCCGCGCATCGCCGCCGCGGTGACCTCGGCGACCTCGGCCTCGCACCCGGCGTGGGCGGCGATCATCTCGATCACCTCGCCCTGGATCAGGGTCGAGTCCACGTCCATCACGACGAGCCGCTGGGCGTGCTGGTGGATGCCGAGCGGCTGGACCGCGACGTCGATGCCCTGGCGTGCGGCCTCCAACGACAGCTCCCGGCGCAGCGGCTCCGGGTCGGCTCCCGAGACGTCGAGGTCGATCGCCGTGACGGGGTAGCGCGCCATCCGGACGATCCGGTCGATGTTGCCGCCGGCCTCGGCGATCCGCGCGGTCACCGCAGCGAACGCGGCGGGGCCGAGCGGTGACCCCAGGACGGTGACGTGGCTGCGGCCACGACGCCGCGGACGGTTGTCGCCGGTGCCGTAGGTGACGTCGTGGTCCATCCCGAGGTCGCGCGCGACCTCGGCGATCGTGCGTTCGAAGTCTGCACGCTCCGCCGGTGCCGTGAGCAGCACCGCGAGCACGAGGCGGCCGCGCACGACGAGCTGCTCGACGTCGATCACCTCGACCTCGAACGGTGCGACGACCTCGAACAGGCGGCTGGTGACGCCGGCGTGGTCGCGACCGATCAGGCTCACCGACACGGTCGGGGCGTCGAGCGGTGCGGACGGGGTGGGGACGGGCGCGTTCATCGAACCCGAGGCTATCGGGGGCGCCCGTCGTCGCAGGCGGCGACCAGTCCGTGGCGCGCCGCCCGGGCGAGGCCGTGCAGGTGGCCGGACCGTGTGTCGACCTCCCACGCGCTGACGGCAGCGGAGTCGGTGGTGGCCGCGAGCCGGGTGATCGCGAGACACCGCGAGGCGGTCGCCGCGAGCTGCTCGGCCCGGGGGGCGTAGCCGGGTGCGAGCAGCGGGTCGTGCGCGTCGCGCACCTCGGACAGCACGGCTCGGACCTCCGGCTGCCAGCGCGCGAGATCGAGGTCGAGCAGGGCGCGCGTGGTCTCGGCCAGGGCCGTGCGCAACGCCCGGCTGGCGTCGCCGACGGACTCCGTCAGGTGCGGCTCGTGCGCGTCGTAGGCCCGCCAGAACACGCCGCCCCCGACCTCCTCGGGCACGAGGCCGAGCCCGCAGCCGTGCAGCACCACGGCTTCGCCGGCGTCGGTCGCGGCGGCCGTGAACTCCGGTGGTCCCGCGAGGCCGTACGGGTCGCCGGGTGTGGGCAGCGCCGGGGTCGCGCCGGTCGCGCCGGCACGACGCAGCGCACCCCAGGCGAGAAGCAGCGTCACGGAGCCGTCGTTCCCGAGCCCCAGCCGTGAGGCCGCGCCGTCGGTGACGACGTGGTGGGCCGCGTCGGAGCCGACCACCGCGTCGATCGCGGTCTCCAGGGGCGCGGCGCCGGCCATCCAGGCGTTGAACCAGCACGCGTGGCGCGCCGACCGGTCGAGTGACTGCACGGGAGCAGCCTAGTCGCGTGCCCGCGGGCGGCTGCCGTCAGCGGGGGACCGGAGCGGGCACCCGTGCCGCGGGTGTCGTAGGTTTAGGGGCGCCCCGAACCGATGCCGCAGGAGAAGTGCATGGCGCCCGTGCTCGAGCTCGCCGACGTCACCGTCCGGCGTGGCACCAACGTGCTGCTCGACGAGGTCGGCTGGACGGTCGAGGAAGGCCAGCGCTGGGTCGTCCTCGGACCGAACGGAGCCGGCAAGACGACGATGCTCCAGATCGCCGCGACCCAGATGCACCCCACCTCCGGCACGGCCACCGTGCTCGAGGAGGTGCTCGGCGCGGTCGACGTGTTCGAGCTGCGGCACCGGATCGGCTACACCAGCGCCGCCGTGGCCGACCGGGTCCCCCGGGGCGAGCGTGTCCTCGACGTCGTGCTCACCGCTTCCTACGGCGTGGTGGGGCGCTGGCGCGAGGAGTACGAGGAGTTCGACGAGTCGCGCGCCGACCTCCTGCTGCAGCTGATGGGCGCGGACGGTCTGCGCGATCGCACCTTCGGGACGTTGAGCGAGGGCGAGCGCAAGCGGGTGCTGATCGCGCGTGCGCTGATGACCGACCCCGAGCTGCTGCTGCTGGACGAGCCGGCGGCCGGTCTCGACCTGGGGGGACGCGAGGATCTCGTCGGCAACCTCGGCAAGCTCGCCCGCGACCCCGACGCGCCGGTGCTCGTGCTGGTCTCGCACCACGTCGAGGAGATCCCTCCGGGCTTCACCCACGTGCTCATGCTCCGCGGCGGCACCGTGACCGCGCAGGGGCCGATCGAGTCCACGCTGACGGCCCAGAACCTCGCGATCACCTTCCAGATGCCGCTCATCCTGGAGAAGCGCGACGGCCGGTACGCCGCCCGGCGCTCGACCACCTGATCGCCGGACCGCGGCCCCCTCGATCACCTAGGATCGAGGCATGAGCGGGATCTGGGATTGGTTCGCCGAGAACGCCTGGGCGGCGTGGACGGCGCTCGGCCTCTTCCTCCTGGTCGTCGAGATGCTCAGCCTCGACCTGGTCTTCCTGATGCTGGCGTTCGGCGCGTTCGCCGGCGGCGTCACCTCGGCCGTCGGGGGCGGCCTGGTGCTCAGCGTGCTGGTCGCCGTGGTGGTCGCGTTCGGGATGCTGTGGCTGGCCCGCCCGTCGATGCTCCGGCGGCTGCACTCGGGCCCCGACCTGCGCTCCGGGGTCGCCGCGCTGGTCGGGCAGAGCGCCGTGGTGGTCGAGGCGATCGACCGCGACCACGGGCAGGTGAAGCTCGACGGCGAGATCTGGAGCGCACGCTCCTTCGATCCGCACCGGCCGATCGCCTCCGGCGCACGTGTGTCGGTCCTGGAGATCGACGGAGCCACCGCGGTCGTGTTCCCCGAGGACTGATCGTCTCGGAGGACTGACTGCCCGACGACCGGACGACCGGCCCCGGGCACACGCTAGGCTCTCGGCCACGTCGACACTCCTGAGGAACGAGGACCCCTGCTGATGGCCCCCCTGCTGATCATCCTGGCGCTCGTCGCGGTCTTCGCCGTGGTGGCGCTCGCGAAGTCCATCCAGATCGTGCCGCAGGCGCGAGCCGGGATCGTGGAGCGGTTCGGGAAGTACCGCGCCACCCTGAACGCCGGACTGAACGTCATCACGCCGTTCATCGACAAGGTCAGCTACAAGATCGACCTGCGCGAGCAGGTCGTGTCGTTCCCGCCGCAGCCGGTGATCACCGAGGACAACCTGGTGGTCTCGATCGACACGGTGATCTACTTCCAGGTCACCAACCCGGTCGCCGCGTCGTACGGCATCTCGAACTACATCCAGGCGCTCGAGCAGCTGACGATGACCACGCTGCGCAACATCATCGGCGGGATGACGCTCGAGGAGGCGCTGACGAGCCGCGAGCGGATCAACACGGCGCTGCGTGGCGTGCTCGACGAGGCGACCGGCAAGTGGGGGATCCGGGTCAACCGGGTCGAGCTCAAGGGCATCGACCCGCCCCCCTCGATCAAGGACTCGATGGAGAAGCAGATGCGCGCCGACCGTGACAAGCGCGCGGCGATCCTCCAGGCGGAGGGCAGCCGGCAGTCCGCCATCCTGACCGCCGAGGGCGAGAAGCAGTCCGCGATCCTGTCGGCCGAGGGTCAGCGCGAGGCGCAGATCCTGCGGGCGCAGGCCGACCGGGAGGCCTCCATCCTCAAGGCGCAGGGGGAGGCGCAGGCCATCCAGACCGTCTTCCAGTCGATCCACGACGGCCGTCCGGACCAGTCGCTGCTGTCCTACCAGTACCTCCAGATGCTCCCGAAGATCGCCGAGGGCTCCGCGAACAAGCTCTGGATCGTGCCGAGCGAGATCGGCGAGGCGATGAAGGGTCTCGGTGCCGCCGTCGGTCAGTTCCAGGGCCAGATCCCGACCGAGGTCGACGGGCCGCGCACGCGGGTGTCCTACGGCGACGACTCCGAGGAGCTGCGCGAGACGCAGGCCGACCTGTCGGCCGCGCACGACGCGGTCAGCGAGGCGCTCGCGGCGGCGCGGGAGGCGTCCGCGCAGTCCAGCGGCGCCGGGGGTGGCCTGGCGCGGGTGCTGGGCGAGGACGCGACCGGCGCGGACACCGCGGCCGCAGAGACCCCCGTGGACCGCTCGGACCTCGAGGACACCGCAGACGACCTGCCCGCCCAGCCGGGCGAGGACGACCAGGGACGCCCGCCCGCACCGCCGGTCTGAGGCGGATCGCGCACCCGGCGGACCACACGGGTAGCGGGACGGGCGCATCGGGAGCACACTGAGATCAAGGTCTGACACGTCCAGCCCTCCTCAGGAGGTACGCCATGCGGCAGAGCACCGTCCCCGACCTGATCCCCGTCCTCTCGCCGGGCAAGCACCGCAACGCGCGCAAGGGCGCGTGCTTCATGGAGTTCGCCTCGTACCTCGCGGGCGAGAAGTGGAGCGATCAGCCCCGCTGCACCCATCCGCTCCTCGCCGGGCTCGCTCGGCTGGTCAACGACAACGTCGGCGACGACACGCGCTCCACGATGGTCGAGATGGTGCCGCGCGTCGTCGGCCTGAACGACCCGGACCCGAGGATCTACCCGGCGGTCTGCATCCGGACGGCGACCACCGCGCTGCCGCTGTCGCCGCGAGCGCACCAGCGGGCGCTGGCCGTCGGCCTGCTCGCCTGCGAGCGCTGGTTCGACGACACGGGCACGGACGTCCCGCCCGGGATGGAGGACCTGATCGGCAACGCGTTCGCGCAGGCGCCGAGCGCCGAGCAGTGGGCGCGCGGGTTCCGGCGAGGGTTGACCACGCACCCGAAGCACTTCGCGCGCCGCGCGGCGCCGCGGATCGTGCTCAACAGCGTCGACGGCGTCGTACGGTCGGTCTCCACGGACTCCGACCGGGTGCTCCGCGGCATGCTGAACGACGCCATCGACGACTGCGAGCGCCTGATCAGTGCTGGTACGTCCCGACCAGCGTCGCGCGTGCCGACGTCTTGAACGCGAGGTTGAACGAGACCACGGCCGGCGTGGCGTCGGCGTCCACGCCGAGGCTGTCCTCGGTCACGGCGTGCACCACGAAGTAGTAGCGGTGCGGCATGTCGCCGGGAGGCGGCGCGCAGCCGTCGTACTGCGCATGGCCCATGTCGTTGCGGACGTGGAAGGCTCCGCCGGGCAGGTCGGCGTCGCCGGCACCCGCACCGGTCGGCAGGGCGGTCACGTCGGCCGGGACGTCGACGAGCACCCAGTGCCAGAACCCGGACGGCGTGGGCGCGTCCGGGTCGAAGCACGTGACGACGAAGCTCTTGGTCTCGGCGGGGAAGCCCGACCAGGACAGCTGGGGCGAGGTGTTGTCCCCGGCGTGCAGCAGCAGCGCCGGGCACGCGTCGCCGTCGGTGAGGTCGGTGCTGGTGACGTCGAACGTGCCGACGTCGGGCAGCAGGTCGTACGGGTCGGGGGCGACGGGACGGTCGAGGGTCATCGGTTCTCCTCCGCTCGTTCGGGGTCGGTGACCCGGACGCTACCGCGCGCGTGCCTCGCTAGCATCGGGGTGTGAGCGAGCACGGTCCCGGTCTGTCCCATCCGCCCTACGTCGCCGGTCTGATCCTGGCCGGGCGGCGCGTCGTCGTCGTGGGCGGCGGGCGGGTCACCGCACGGCGTCTCCCGACGCTGCTGGACGCCGGGGCCGCGGTCACGGTCGTGGCGCCCGCCCTCGACGCCCGGATCGCCGAGCGGGTCGCCGCCGGTGAGGTGGCGTGGCTCGAGCGCGGCTACGAGTCGGGAGACCTCGCAGGGGCGTGGTACGCGATGGCCGCGACGGACCGTCCGGCGGTGAATGCGGCGATCGCCGAGGAGGCGTCCCTCCGGCAGATCTTCTGCGTCCGCGCGGACGACGCCCCGCTCGGCACCGCGTGGACCCCGGCGACCGGGCGCTGGGGCGAGACCACCGTCGCGGTGCTGTCCAACCGCGATCCCCGGCACTCGGCCCTGACCCGGGACCGTCTGATGGGGGCGATGTCCCAGCTGGAGCCGGAGCACCGACCGGACGAGGGCTGAGCCGTCCGATGGCTGAGCTGATCGAGGTCGGTGACCCCGCGGACGTGCGCCTGCGCGACTACGTCGACCTCCGCGACGTCCAGCTCCGCAAGCTGCTGGAGACCGAGCGCGGTCTCTTCATCGCCGAGGGGGAGAAGGTGGTTCGACGGGCGCTGGAGTCCGGGCACCGCGCACGGTCGTTCCTGATGTCGCCGCGCTGGCTCGACCCGCTCGCGGACCTGCTCGACACCACGGACGCGCCGGTCTACGTGATGGCGGACGACGCCGTCGAGCGGCTGACCGGGTTCCACGTGCACCGCGGCGCCCTCGCCAGTCTCGAGCGGGCGCCGTTGCCCGACGTCGCGGAGGTGCTCGCCGGCGCGCGGCGGGTCGTGGTCGCCGAGGACCTGATGGACCACGCCAACATCGGGAGCGTGTTCCGCGCGGCCGCGGCGCTGGGGTTCGACGCGGTCGTGCTGTCGCCACGGTGCGCGGACCCGCTCTACCGACGGGCGATCAAGGTCTCGATGGGGTCGGTGTTCTGGCTCCCGTACGCCCGGGTGGCCGACTGGTACGCGTTCCCCGACCTGCTGCGCGAGCACGGGTTCACCAGCCTCGCGATGACGCTCGCGCCGGACGCGGTCGACCTCCGTGAGGTTGCGGCGCAGCATCGTGGGACGGACTCCCGTCTCGCGCTCATGGTGGGTGGCGAGGGCCACGGGCTCTCGGCGCGGTGGACCAAGGCCGCGGACCTCCGGGTCACGATCCCGTTGGCGGCGTCGATCGACTCGCTGAATGTCGCGTCGGCGACGGCGGTTGCCTGCTGGGCGCTCGGCGGGGCCTGATCGACCGGGCCGGGCAGGGAGTCGGACTCAGAGATCGTGTGCGCTGCTCGTCCGCGGCGCGGCCGGCCAGTCCTTCGGGTAGTCGTCGGCGATCGACTCGGCCTGCTTGTAGAGCTTCTTGCGGGCGCGGGCCGGGACCCGGTCGCCGAAGACGGTGCCCATCAGGTGGTCGGTCTCGTGCTGGAGGCAGCGCGCCAGGGTCCCGCCCTCGCCGACGTAGGTGACGGGCGCCCCGGTGTGGTCGGTCCCTTCCACGCGGGACCAGTCCGGTCGTGCGCAGTACGTGTAAGCGCCGGGGAGGGACAGGCAGCCCTCCTCGCTGTCGTCGAGGTTCCGGTCTGCGCCCTCCGGCAGGGTGAGCACCGGGTTGCACACGACACCGGCCTGCCGTCGGTGGTCACCGTCGGTGCAGTCGAACACGAACACCTGGAGGTCGACGCCGATCTGGTTCGCGGCCAGGCCCGCCCCGTCGGCGGCGTACATGGTGGCGAACATGTCGGCGACCAGCTGCTCGAGGTCCGCGTCGTAGTCGGTCACGGGCGTGAGCCTGCGGTGCATGACCGGCTCACCCCACCGGGTGATCGGACGGACGGTGCCTCCGGTGGGCAGCGAGACGGTCAACGGTTCTCCTTCGGCGCGGCCCAGAGGGCCTCGGATCCCAGCGCCTCCAGCGTATCCGACCGGGTGCGCCGGGCCGCATCGCGCGGGGCCGGTCGATCGTCGTGCGTCCGAGCGGGTCGCGAGCGACGATGGAACGGAGGCGATTTCACGAAGAAATCATCCGAGGTGGGTGCATCCGCGTGAAACTCTCAGTTACAGTACGGGTGTCCCATCCGTGCTGTACCCATGATCAGGAGGCGCTGTGGCAGCGCACTCACGCCGCGACCCGATGAGCCGGGGTCTCGCCGTCCTCAACCGGATCGCCGGGCTGCCGGTCCTCGACCGGTTCAACCTCCGCGGCCCCTCGGAGCGCATCGTCTACCACGGCACCCGTACGGGGTTCCGGACCGCGGCCGCGGTCAGCCGGACGTTCACGAAGGCGCAGGGGCGGGGCGCGCCGACGCGTCCGGCGGCGGTCTCGTCGGCCGGGGTCTTCGACCTGACCCCGACCGAGGACCAGCGGATGATGGTCGACCTGGTCGGCGAGTTCGCCGCCGAGGTCGTCCGGCCGGCGGTCGAGAAGGCCGAGGAGTCGCTCGACACGCCGACGGACATCATGGCGGCGGCGAGCGAGCTCGGACTGGCTCTGATGGGCCTGCCCGAGGACCTCGGCGGCCTGAACGCCGAGCGGTCGGCGACCACGGGCGTCCTGGTCGCCGAGGCGCTCGGCCGCGGCGACATGGGGATCGGGGCCGCGCTCCTCGCACCGGGCGCGGTGGCCACCGCGATCGGGCTGTGGGGGAGCGCCGACCAGCAGGCGACGTACCTCCCGGCGTTCACCGGGTCCGACGTGCCCGCCGCCGCTCTGGCGATCGCCGAGCCGCGTGCGCTGTTCGACCCGTTCCGCCTCAAGACCACCGCGCGCCGTACGCCTGGCGGGTACGTCCTCAACGGCGTGAAGTCGGGCGTGATCCGCGGCGCGTCGGCGGAGCTGTTCGTGGTCGCGGCCGCACTGGAGAGCGGCCGGCCCGCGCTGTTCGTGATCGAGTCCAGCACGCCGCGGATCGCGATCGAGACCGACCCGTCGATGGGTCTGCGCGCCGCCGGGCTCTCGCGCCTGGTGCTCGAGGACGTCATGCTGCCCGACACCGCGATGCTGGCCGACAGCATCGAGGGCTACGCGGACGCGGTGCGGTTCTCGCGCCTGGGCTGGAGCGCCCTGGCCCTCGGCGCCCAGCAGGCCGTGCTGGACTACGTCACGCCGTACGTGAAGGACCGCAAGGCGTTCGGCGAGCCGGTGGCGCACCGGCAGTCCGTCGCGTTCATGGTGGCCGACATCGCGATCGAGCTCGAGGGCGCGCGGCTCGCGACCCTGCGTGCGGCCTCGCGCGCCGATCTCGGCAAGGACTTCGCGCGCGAGGCCGCGATCGCTCGCCAGCTCGTCGCTCGGTACGGCATGAAGGCCGGGACCGACGGGGTCCAGCTGCTCGGCGGCCACGGGTTCACCAAGGAGCACCCGGTGGAGCGGTGGTACCGCGACCTGCGGTCGGTCGGCGTGATGGAGGGTGGCCTCCTCGTCTGAGGGGCCCGGAAGGAAGCAGACGATGATCAACCTCGAGACACCCAAGAAGTTCCGCGCCTTCGTCGAGCAGGCGAACCGCGTGGCCACCGAGTTCCTCCGTGCGAACTCCCGCAAGTACGACCTCGCCGAGCACGCCTACCCCAAGGAGCTGGACCTCCTCGCCTCGCTGATCGACGGCCTCGCCGACTCGGGAGAGGGGCAGGGCGCCGGCGCGACCGGCGTGCGGCGCAGCGACGACGGCGACGGCGGCGTCCGCAACGGCTCCAACATGGCCTCGGTCCTGTCGGTCGCCGAGACCTGCTGGGGGGACGTCGGCCTCACGTTGTCGATGCCTCGCCAGGGGCTCGGCAACTCCGCGATCGCCTCGGTCGCCACCGACGAGCAGCTCGCCCGCTTCGACGGCATGTGGGCGTCGATGGCGATCACCGAGCCGGACTGCGGCTCGGACTCGGCCGCGATCACGACGACGGCGGTGAAGGACGGCGACGAGTACGTCCTCAACGGCGAGAAGATCTTCGTCACCTCCGGCGAGCGATCCGACGCGGTCGTCGTGTGGGCGACGCTGGACAAGAACCTCGGCCGGGCGGCGATCAAGTCGTTCGTGGTCCCGAAGTCCCTGCCCGGCATCCGGGTCGAGCGGCTCGAGCACAAGCTCGGGATCAAGGCGTCCGACACCGCCACGATCGTGCTGGACGACTGCCGGGTGCCGGCCGAGAACCTGCTCGGTGACCCCGAGGTGAACGTCGACAAGGGCTTCGCCGGCGTCATGCAGACGTTCGACAACACCCGTCCGCTGGTGGCCGCGATGGCGATCGGCTGCGCGCGCGCCGCGCTCGAGCGCACCCGCGAGATCCTCGAGAGCGCCGGGGTCGAGATCGACTACGACCGTCCCGCGCTCGCGCAGTCGGCGGCTGCCGCGACGTACCTCCAGCTGGAGTCCGACTGGGAGGCGGCCCGGCTGCTCACGCTCAGCGCGGCGTGGATGGCGGACAACCGGCAGCCGAACTCGCTCGAGGCGTCGATGGCCAAGGCGAAGGCGGGTCGGACCTGCAACGACGTCACGCTGCGCTGCGTGGAGCTCGCCGGCACGCTCGGGTACGGCGAGGACGAGCTCCTCGAGAAGTGGGCCCGCGACTCGAAGATCCTCGACATCTTCGAGGGGACCCAGCAGATCCAGCAGCTCATCGTCGCCCGGCGCGTGCTCGGGCTGACGTCGGCGGAGCTGCGCTGAGACCGGTTCGCCCCCACCGGGCCGCGGCCCGCGTCATCCACCCCCGGTGACGCGGGCCGCGGTACGTGCGGACGAGCGGCGCCGGTGCTGCGTCACCGTCGCGCCGCGGAACGCGCGAACGACATTGCGGTCCGCGTGGTCTGCATCGCCGATAGTCTGATCCTGACCGCGATCGCCGCGCGCGCAGCGGACCTGGCCCGACTCTCGCACCAGACCGGAGTTCTCGCTATGACCTCGACCACCGGCGTCGACCACGACGTCGAGTACCAGATCGCCCGCCTGCTGCGACGCTCGCGGATGCGGGGCATGGAGAGCATCGGCCAGGTCCACCCGGAGCTCGACTTCGCGGCCTACCTGCTGCTGCTCGCGGTCAACGACGCGAACGAGGGGCGCGACGGTGTTCGGGGGACCGAGCTGGCCGACGCGGTCGGGGTGCACAAGTCCACGGTCAGTCGCGGTCTGTCGCAGCTGCACCGCCTGGGACTGGTCGAGCGGGAGATCGACCCCAGCGACGGACGCGCCCGCCTGGTGCGGGTGACCGAGACCGCTGCGAGCCGGCTGGCGTCGGTGCGGGCGGCCCGGCGCGCGCGCCTCGCCGAGGCGATCGCGGACTGGGACGAGGAGGACCTCGACGCGCTCGCGCGGCTGCTCGACCGGCTGAACGACGCGCTGGAGGAGGTCGCACCCACCGCCTGAGTCGACCCAGGGGCCGACCGGCGGGTCACCGGGGCGTCGTGCCTGGGCGCACGGCTCGGCGTGAGCCGTGGGAGGGTGGAGCCATGAGCAACCTCGAGAAGCCTGTCGTCGAGTTCCCCGAGGGCCCCGAGCCCGACGACCTCGACATCCTGGACATCGTTGCCGGCACGGGCGACGAGGCGAAGCCCGGCGACTACGTGACCGTTCACTACGTGGGCGTGAAGTTCCGGGACGGAGCCGAGTTCGACGCGTCGTGGAACCGCGGAGAGTCGATCCGCTTCCCGCTGCGCGGCCTGATCCAGGGCTGGCAGGAAGGCATTCCGGGCATGAAGGTCGGCGGCCGGCGCCAGCTGACGATCCCCCCGGCGAAGGCGTACGGCCCGGCCGGCGGCGGCCACCCGCTGTCCGGCGAGCCGCTGATCTTCGTCATCGATCTGCTCGCCGTCGGCTGAGGTCCGGCGTCCGACGCACGGGACCCGCTGGGGAACGTCGGGGTGCGCCGGTACCGTCGGCGGTGTGAGCATGCGACGAGGCTCGGGCCGTCGCCGCGGATGCGCTGCGCTGGCGGCCGCCGCGGTGCCGTTCGCGCTCGCCGGCTGCACGGAGCAGCCCGCGCCGGACCCCGTGTCTGACGAGGTCACGCTCGGCAGCCTCGGCGAGGTGCCGGACCTGACGATGATCGACACGGAGTGGGAGACCTACCGCACGGCCGTGGTCACGGGCGTCGACGGCGGGCCGGGCCGCAGGACGCTCGACGTGACCTACGACGGCGGCGACCCGGCATGCTCGGGTCTCGCCGGCTACGCGGTCACCCGGACGTCCTCGGAGGCGCAGGTCACGCTGGTCGTGGGCGCAGCGGCCGGGTGCGACGCGGAGCCGGCGGTCGACGCGACCACGGTCGTGCCGCTCGACGGGGCGCTCGGCTCGCTCCAGCCGGTCGTGTCGGAGCTCTCGGAGGCGTCGCTGCCGATCGGCGAGTGAGCGGCTGGACCGCGCGGCCGGTCAGATCGCGTCGAGAAGCTTGCCGACCCGCTTCGCCGACACCGTCGTGGCCGTGCGCAGCCGCTGGGCGAAGAGGCTGACCCGCAGCTCCTCGAGCGCCCACCGGGCCTCCCGTACGGCGTCGGACGCACGGGTGGCCCCGTCGGACCGCTCGACGATCTCGTAGAAGCGCGCCTCGAGGTCCTGCACCGTCAGCCGCTTGTCGGTCTCGGCGCCCTCGTCGGCGTGCTCGAGCCGGTGGACGGCCGCCCGTACGTATCGGGGAACGTGCCGGAGCTGGTCCAGCCCCGTCTCCGCGACGAACCCGTCGTAGACCAGCCACGAGAGCTGGACCTCCACGTCGCGGACGATCTCGGGCTTGGCCGTCCGCACGCGATCGAGCGTGGTGCGCAGCGTCGCCACCTCGGACACGACCCGCTCGGTCTCGGCGGCAGCGGCGCGGGTCTGCTCGTACAGCTCGGACCGGACCTGCTCGCGCAGCAGGGCGAACGCGTCGGCGTCGTAGACGACCGCGCGCCCGCTCGCTGCGTCGATGCCCGCCAGCACGCAGTCGGCGATCAGCGCGGACGTCGACGGGTACGGGGCTCCGGCGAGCGTCAGCTTGCTGCGCGTCGACAGGTCGCGTGCGACCTGGGCGGCCGGGGAGCTGATGGCGAGTGCGAGGAGGCGTCGGATTCCGGTGCGCATCGCCGCCTGCTGCTCGGCCCGTGTGGTCAGCACCCGGATGTCGACGGTGTCGGCCCGGTCGATCAGGGCCGGGAACGCCGTCACGTCGTGGCCTCGGCTGCTCGCGGTGACCTGCTGCGGCAGCGTCCCGAAGTCCCAGCTGGTGATCCCGTCGCGCTCGATCTCGCTCGAGGCGCGGGCGAGCGTGCTGCGCAGCCGCGGGCGCAGACGCTCACGCAGGTCGTCCAGGTCCTTGCCCTGCTCGAGCACGGTCTCACCGTCGAGCACCCGGAACGTCGCGCGCAGGTGGGCGGGCACCGCGGCGGGGTCGAACGCCTCCGGTCGGACGTGCTCGCCGGTCAGCCGGCGCAGACCGTCCGCCATCGCCTCGCCGACGGGCGCCGAGGTGTCCAGACCCGCCTCGAGCAGCCGTCGTGCCACGTCGGGTGCAGGGACGAAGAGACGTCGCTGCTGCTTGGGCAGGGCGCGGATCAGCGCGGTGACGAGCTCGGCGCGGTAGCCGGGCACGCTCCACATGAACGACGTCGCGTCGAGGTCGCCGAGGCGCTCGACCGGGACGTCCACGGTGACGCCGTCGATCTCGCTGGTCGGCTCGAACGTGTACGACAGCGGCAGGTCGTACCCCTCGGACTGCCAGGTGGTCGGGTACGCGTGCTCGCTCACGTCCGACGCGTCGTCACGAACCAGGTCGTCCGGGGTGAGGTCGAGCAGGTCGGGCTGCTTGCGCCGGGTCTTCTTCCACCACGAGTCGAAGTGCCGGACCGAGACGACGCCCGAGCCGACGCGTGCGTCGTAGAACGCGAAGAGCGTCTCGTCGTCGACCCGGATGTCACGGCGGCGCGCCCTGTCCTCGAGACCCTCCACCTCCGCGAGCACCTCGGCGTTGTGGCGGGCGAACGCGTGGTGCGTGCTCCACTCGCCCTGCACGAGCGCGTGCCGGATGAACAGCTCGCGCGACACCTCGGCGTCGACCCGGCCGTACGGCACGAGCCGGTCCGCGACCACCGGGATGCCGTACAGGGTGACCCGCTCGTGGGCCATCGGCGCGCCACGGCGCCGCGACCAGTGCGGCTCGGAGTACGTGCGCTTGAGGAGGTGCGCGCCCTCACGCTCGATCCACTCCGGCTCCACCCGGGCGACGGTGCGCGCCCACAGGCGTGACGTCTCCACCAGCTCGGACGCGACCAGCCAGCGCGGCGGCTTCTTCGCGAGCGCCGACCCGGGGAAGACCATGAACCGGGCGTTGCGGGCGCCGAGGAACTCGCGGGTCTCGCCGTCGCGCAGGCCGACGTGCGACAGCATCCCGGCGAGCACGGCCTGGTGGATCCGGTCGGCGTCGCCGGGGGAGTCGTTGAGGTCGAGCCCGAGCTCCTTGGCCTGGGTGCGCAGCAGCGCGTGCACGTCCTGCCACTCGCGGATCCGCAGGAAGTGCAGGAAGTCCTCGCGGACCTCGCGGCGGTACGCGTTGCCGGACAGCTCCCGGCGACGCTCCCGCAGGTGGTTCCAGAGGTTGAGGTAGGCGAGGAAGTCCGACGTGGGGTCGGCGAAGCGCGCGTGCTTGGCGTCGGCGGCCTGCTGGTGCTCGAGCGGACGCTCGCGCGGGTCCTGGATCGACAGCCCGGACACGATGATGAGCATCTCGCGCAGGCACCCGTAGTCCGAGGCCGCGAGCAGCATGCGCGCGAGCCGCGGGTCGAGCGGCAGGGACGAGATCCGGCGCCCGACCTGGGTCAGCGAGCTGCGCCGGCCCGAAGCATCATCGGTGAGCGCGCCGAGCTCGGTGAGGAGCGCGACACCGTCGCGTACGGCCCGGGTGTCGGGCGCGTCCAGGAACGGGAACTCGGTGACCGGGCCGAGGTCGAGCGAGGCCATCTGCAGCAGCACCGAGGCGAGGTTGGTCCGCAGGATCTCGGGGTCGGTGAACGCGGGCCTGCCCTCGAAGTCCTCCTCGGCATACAGCCGGATGCAGATCCCGTCCGCGACCCGGCCGCAGCGTCCCGCGCGCTGCTGCGCGCTGGCCTGGGAGACCGGCTCGATCGGCAGCCGCTGGACCTTGAGCCGCTGGCTGTAGCGCGAGATCCGGGCCGTGCCGGGGTCGATCACGTAGCGGATGCCGGGCACGGTCAGCGAGGTCTCGGCGACGTTGGTCGCGAGCACGATCCGCCGGCCGGTGTGCGGCTCGAAGACCTTGTGCTGCTCGGCGGCGGACAGCCGGCCGTACAGCGGGAGGATCTCGGTGCGGCGCAGCGTGCGCTCGCGCAGCAGGTCGGCGGCGTCGCGGATCTCGCGCTCGCCGGACAGGAACACCAGGACGTCGCCCTCGGGCTCGCGGGCGAGCTCGTCGACCGCGTCGGAGATCGCCGCCAGCACGTCACCGTCGTCACGCTCGGCGACCGGCCGGTAGCGGACCTCGACCGGGTACGTGCGTCCGCTCACCTCGACGATCGGCGCCGGGGTGCCGTCGGGTCCCGCGAAGTGCTCGGCGAAGCGCTCCGGATCGATCGTCGCCGAGGTGATCACGACCTTCAGGTCCGGACGCCGCGGCAGCAGCCGGCGCAGGTAGCCCAGCAGGAAGTCGATCGTCAGGGACCGCTCGTGCGCCTCGTCGATCACGATCGCGTCGTAGCGCAGCAGCAGTGGGTCGTCGTGGATCTCGGCGAGCAGGATCCCGTCGGTCATCACGCGGACCAGCGTGTCGGCGCTCGCGACCTCGTCGAAGCGGACCGCGTACCCGACCGCGGCGCCGAGCGTCGCCTTCGTCTCCTCCGCGATCCGGGCAGCGACGCTGCGGGCGGCGATCCGGCGCGGCTGGGTGTGCCCGATCGTGCCGCGCACGCCGTAGCCGAGTCCCAGCAGGATCTTCGGGATCTGGGTCGTCTTGCCCGAGCCGGTCTCGCCCGCGACCACGACGACCTGGTGGTCGGCGACCGCCGTGGCGATGTCCTCGCGACGGTCCGTGACCGGCAGCTCGGCCGGGTACTCGAGGGTGGGGACGGATGCGGCGCGCCGTGACAGTCGTTGCTCGGCCGAGCCGATCTGGCGCTCGACGTCGGCGAGGTCGCGCTCCCGGCGGCCGCGGTCGCGCTGGGAGGCGGCCCGGTCGAGGCGGCGCCGCAGCCTCCGCTCGTCGCGCAGGGTCACGTCGCGCAGCCGGGCCCTCAGGTCGGCGACGGTCATGCAGGGTCCCTCACGGTCTGGTCTCGCTGCGGTACGGGTCGGGTCGGGCTCACGGGAGGCCGAGCGGGTCCTTGAGCAGCGCGTAGCCGACGAACGCCACGACGTCGAGGATCGTGTGCGCGACGATCAGCGGGACCACGCGCCCGGTCCGCTGGTAGAAGTACCCGAACACGATACCCATGACCGCGTTGCCGATCGCGGGCCCGATCCCCTGGTAGAGGTGGTACGAGGCGCGGACCGCTGCGCTGGTCGCGAGCACGGTCCACGGACCCCAGCCGAGGCGCGTGAGCCGATACATCAGGTAGCCGACCACGACCACCTCCTCGAGCACCGCGTTCTCCACGGCCGACAGCACCAGGACCGGGACCGTCCACCAGTGCTCGTCCAGTGCGCTGGGGACGATGGTGGCGGTGATCCCCACCGCGCGACCTGCGAAGTAGAACGCGAGACCCGGGAGCCCGATCAGCGCGGCCAGGCCGATGCCCCACCCCGCGTCGCCCCAGCGGCTCCCACGGCCGAGGCCGAGCACCCCACGTGGGGAGTCGCCCGAGCGCACCAGCAGGTAGAGGACGAGGAGGACGGGGACGAGGGCGAAGCCGATCCCGAGCAGCTGGTACGTGAGGTCGAGCCACGCGCGGTCGCTGCGGGAGGCGTTGAGGGTCGCGGTCTGGTCCGCCAGCGGGCCGCGGGTGAGCTTCGCGACGAGGGAGACCAGCGCGTACGCGCCGGACTGGAGCAGGGAGAGCAGCAGGACGATCCAGATCTCGACGCCGAGCAGGCGCCGCTCCCGCGCGTCCGGAGGCGGCACGGCGGCGCGGGACGTCATGCGGGCGAGTCTAGGCGCCATGATGGGACGCATGGACGTGAACGAGGTGCTGCTCCCCGGTGTCGGGCTCCGCTACGAGATCCCGGTCGCGGACGGTGGACTGCTCGGTGTGGTGGCGCGGCGTGACGGCGAGTTCGAGCTGATGCTGGCCGACGACGACCCCGACGAGCCACGTCCGCTGCTGCGTCTGCGCCGGGACGAGGCCGATGCGCTGGCCGGCATCCTCGGTGCGCCGCGGATCGCCGAGCGCTTCGCGGACCTGACCCGCGAGGTCCCGGGTCTGCAGGCCGGGCAGGTCGAGGTCCCCGAGGGCCCGTACGGGGGCCGCCCGCTCGGCCAGACCCGGGCCCGGACGCTCACGGGTGCTTCGATCGTGGCGATCGTGCGTGGCGAGGAGGTGATCCCGTCACCCGGCCCGGAGACCGTCCTGGCCGCCGGCGACGTGCTCGTGGTGATCGGGACGGCGGACGGGATCGCGGCGGTCGAGCGTCTCGTGGCGGGCTGAGCGGCGTGCACGTCTCCGTCGGGTTCCTGCTCGAGCTGGGCGTCGTCCTGGTCGTGCTGAGCGTCCTCGGCGCTCTCGCCCGCCGGTTCGCCCTCTCGCCGGTCCCGCTCTACCTGCTCGCGGGCCTCGCCGTGGGGGAGGGCGGGGTGGCCGAGCTGCCGGAGGCTGCCGAGTTCGTCGAGACCGGGGCGACGATCGGGATGGTGCTCCTGCTGCTCGTGCTCGGCCTGGAGTTCACGATCTCGGAGTTCTCCGCGAGCCTGCGGCGGCACCTGCCGTCCGCGTGGGTGGACCTGGTGCTGAACGCCGCTCCCGGGGCGCTCGCCGGCTGGATGCTGGGGCTGGACGCGTCCGGCGTGCTGGCGCTCGCCGGCGTCACCTACATCTCCTCGTCCGGGATCGTCGCGAGGCTGCTGACGGACCTGCGCAGGCTGGGCAACCGCGAGACGCCCGCCGTGCTGTCGGTGCTCGTCCTGGAGGACTTCGCGATGGCAGGATTCCTGCCATTGCTGGCAGTCGTCGCGGCCGGCGGCGACTGGGCGCAGGCGGTGCTCGGGGTGGTGCTGGCGGTCGGCGCCGTCGTGCTGGCGCTGGTGCTGTCCAACCGGTGGGGCCACCAGCTGGGCCGCGTCCTCACGCACCCCGACGACGAGCCGCTGCTGCTGCGGGTGCTCGGCGTGACGCTCGTCGTGGCCGCGCTCGCGGAGGCGGTGCACGTGTCCGCGGCCGTCGGTGCCTTCCTCGTCGGCCTTGCGCTGAGCGGGGAGGCTGCGCAGCGAGCGCGTGAGGTCCTGTCGCCGCTGCGGGACCTGTTCGCGGCGATCTTCTTCATCGCGGTCGGGTTCTTCGTCGAGCCCGAGTCCCTCGTGCCGCTGCTCGGGCCCGCGCTCGCCCTCGCGGCCGTCTCGGTGGTGACGAAGGTGGCGAGCGGGTGGTACGCCGCCGGGCGCGAGGGCGCGGCACGGCGCGGTCGGGTCAGGGCCGGGACGGCTCTGGTGGCGCACGGGGAGTTCTCGCTGGTGATCGTCGGCCTTGTCGGGTTGTCCGACGGTCGGCTGGGCGCGTTCGTCGCGGCGTACGTCCTGATCCTCGCGATCGCCGGGCCGCTGCTGACGCGGTACGCGCCGGGGTGGGTCCGCGTCGGAGGACCCGGGGGACCACCCGGCCGCAGGGTGGCGGCGGTCACCGCGTGAACGGGCCCGACGCGGCTACAGTTCACCGGGTGAGCGATGTGCCGGCGACCCTCGGATTCACCGTCCCGGAATCCTTCGGGGGGTCCGACGCCGAGCGGCGGCGCGGCCTGCGGCGGATGCGGACGGTCGCGACCTCCCTGCTGGTCCTCGCGGCGGTGACCTACGGCCTGACCCACGGCGACGAGGGGTTCCTCGGCTACGTCAACGCCGGCGCGGAGGCGGCGATGATCGGGGCTCTGGCCGACTGGTTCGCGGTGACGGCGCTGTTCAAGCACCCGCTGGGTCTGCCGATCCCGCACACCGCGCTGATCCCGAAGCGCAAGGAGTCGCTCGGCGCCTCCCTCGAGGAGTTCGTCGCGGAGAACTTCCTGCGCGAGGACGTCGTGCGCGAACGCGTCGACGCGGCCCGCGTGAGCCTGCGGGTCTCGCGGTGGCTGTCCGAGCCCGCGCACGCCGAGCGGGTCGTGGAGATCGGCTCCCGGGTCGCACGCGACGGTCTCGCGCGGATCGGCGACGACGACGTGGCTGCCGTCGTGCGCGAGGTGATCGTCCCGCGGCTGCAGGCCGAGGAGCTCAGCCCGGCGGCCGGCCAGGCGCTGGCGCAGGTGGTCGCCGACGGCGCGCACCACGGCCTGGTCGACATCGGGCTGGACGAGCTGCACCGCTGGCTGCTGGAGAACCAGGGCACGGTCGAGCAGATCGTCGTGGACCGTGCTCCGTGGTGGACGCCGCAGTGGGTCGACGACAAGATCTCCGGTCGCCTCTACAAGGAGGCGCTGGACTGGGTGGCCGACGTGCGCTCGGACCCCGAGCACCGCGTCCGCGCGTCGCTCGACGAGTTCCTGGCGGCGCTGGCGGAGGACCTCCAGCACGACCCGGCCACCCGTGCGCGCGCCGAGGCGCTGAAGACGCGTGTCCTGGACCAGCCGCGGGTGGTCGACGTCGCGGTCGCTCTGTGGAGCGGTCTGCGGCTGGCGCTGCTGGAGTCGCTCGAGGACGCGGAGGGGATGCTGCGGACCCGGGTGATCGAGATCGTGCAGGACTCCGCGCGGCGGATCGCCGACGAGCCTGCGGCTCAACGGCGTCTGGACGGTCTGCTCGGCGACACCGCCGCCTTCGTGGTGAGCAACTACGGCTCGGAGATCGCGACGGTGATCTCCGAGACCGTCAACCGCTGGGACGGCCGGGAGGCGTCGCGGCGGATCGAGCTGCACGTCGGGCGCGACCTCCAGTTCATCCGGATCAACGGCACCGTCGTCGGGGCGCTCGCCGGCGTCACGATCCACGCGTTCTCCTCGCTGCTCTGACGACCCGTCGAGTCCCGACCCGCGATCGGTGCGTCACTGGCAGAGTCACGTGAGGTGACCCTCGCGTTTGGTCCTACGGGTGGTCCGCGAGCACACCTCGTTTGGCATCCTGGGCCGCGTGGACGCCCCCGACGCCCAGCCCGAGGACCCGATGAACGCCTCCGCGACGACCGAGACCGAGGTGACGTTCCCCGAGGTCGACGGCCGACGCGGCTCGACTCCGGTGACGCGCTCGGTGCTGGCCGACGCCGTCGCGGTCGTCGATCCGGCGCTGGCCGCCGAGATCACGCGCTGCTCGTCGTGGCGCAAGGACTACGTGGACCTCGTGCACCGGGCGACGGCGGCCTCCGCCGGGCCGGCCGGCCACGCGGTCGCGATCGCGCGCGCCGGCCTGGAGTCGATGCGTTCGCAGATGGTGCTGGCCGGGCCGCAGGGCGACGTCCCGATCGCCGACGCCGGGCTGGGATCCCCTCCGGTCCTGCACACCGAGACCGTCGACGGCGCCGCCCGCGCGGTGCCCGAGCTGCGCGTCCCCTACCGCGGCCGCGAGCTGGCCGGCGACACGCTGCTCGTGCAGGTCGACCGGTGGGTCGACAGCGGCCTGGCGGAGCCCGGGTTCCGTGACGCCATCGAAGCCGTGGTCGAGCACCCGGAGTGGCTGGCGGTGCCGGGCCGACGCCTGGCTCTGCTCGGCGCCGGCGCAGAGATGAGTCCCCTCGGCCCGCTGACCGCGTGGGGTGCCGACGTGCTGGCGGTCGACGTCCCCGTGCCGGCGGTCTCCGAGCGGTTGCACCGGCTGGCCCGGGAGGGTGCCGGCACCACCCGCTACCCGCTCGCACCGAACGGTGTGGCCGGCGCCGACCTGGTCCGCCATACCGCCGCACTGCTGGAGTGGCTGCGGCGCTCGTCCGAGGGTCTGCCGACGGTCCTGGGGATGTACGCCTACGCGGACGGAGGTGCCCACGTCCAGGTCACTGCGGCCTTCGACCTGATCGCCACCGCGCTGCTCGACGACGACCCCGCCACCGCGCTGGCCTACCTCGCGACACCGACCGACGCATTCCTCGTCGGAACGGACGTGGTGGCCCACAGCCGCCGCGCGTGGGCGTCGCGCGGCCTCGTCCGTCACCTGCAGGCGCCGTTGCGCGCGGCGAGCCGGGGCGCGCTGTTCGCTCCGCACTATCCCGAGGACGCCGACGCGGTCGCGGACGTGCTCGTCCCGCAGCAGGGTCCGAGCTACGCGATGGCCAAGCGGCTCCAGCGCTGGCGTGGTGTCGCGTCGGAGGCTCAGGGACGGCGGGTCTCGTTCAACGTCGCGCCCGCGACGCTGACCCGCTCGGTCACGAAGAACCGCCTCCTCGCGGCCGCGTACGCCGGGGCGCCGCGCTTCGGGGTGGAGATCTTCGCACCGGACACCTCCCGGACGCTCATGGCCGCCCTGCTCGTCCACGACCTGCACCGGGACGCGGTCACCCGCGCGCACCCCGAGGAGCTGTTCAGCGACACCGCCGCGCACGGCGGACTGTGGCGGGTCGGCTACGAGCCTCGGTCGGTGCTGGGGATCGCGGCAGTCGGCGGAATGCCGTCGGCCATACTGGGGCGATGAGCGAGCGCTTCAGTTCGGTCGACGACGTCACCGCCCGCCTCTCGGAGGTCGGGTATCTCGCGTCGCCGTCGGTCGCCACCACCGTCTACCTCGCCGACCGGCTGGACAAGCCGCTGCTCGTCGAGGGCCCCGCCGGCGTGGGCAAGACCGAGCTCGCACGCGCCGTCGCCGCGGTCACGCGCACCGAGCTCGTCCGGCTCCAGTGCTACGAAGGCGTGGACGAGGCGCGTGCGCTGTACGAGTGGAACCACGCGAAGCAGCTGCTGCGGATCACGGCGGGCCGCGGCGAGACCTGGGACGAGACCCGCGACGACATCTTCACCGACGAGTTCCTGCTGGCCCGGCCCCTGCTGCGCGCGATCCGCTCGGACGCGCCGACGACGCTGCTGATCGACGAGGTCGACAAGGCCGACCAGGAGATCGAGGGGCTGCTGCTGGAGGTGCTCAGCGACTACGCGATCACGGTCCCCGAGCTGGGCACGCTGGAGGCGCACCACCCGCCCTTCACCGTGCTCACCTCGAACGCCACGCGCGAGCTCAGCGAGGCGCTGCGGCGGCGGTGCCTGTTCCTGCACATCGACTTCCCCGAGCCCGACCTCGAGGAGCGGATCGTCCGGACCCGCGTCCCGGGGCTCGACGAGGAGGCCGCACGGTCCCTCGTCCGGGTGGTGAACGCGCTGCGCCGCATCGACCTGCGCAAGGCCCCGGCGGTCTCGGAGTCCATCGACTGGGCCCGTACGCTCCTCGCCCTCGGTGCGGACACGCTGGACGAGCACGTGGTCGAGGAGACCCTCGGGGTGCTCCTCAAGCACACCGACGACGTCGCGCGGGCACGCACCCACCTCGAGCTGAGCGGGGCCGAGCGGTCGTGAGCCCGCGCGAGCCGGCCGAGGACGCGGTCGCGCCGACGGTGGCGACGCCCACCGCCCGGGTCGTCGCGATGGTCGAGGCGCTGCGCGGGCACGGGCTCGTCGTCGGCACGAGCGAGACCGTCGACGCGGCACGGGCCGGTGAGGTGCTCGGGCTCGCGGACCGCGCTCTGCTCCGCGAGGGGCTCGCGGCCGCCCTGCTGCGACGGTCCGGCCAGCGTCGGGTCTTCGACTCCGTCTTCGACGTGTACTTCCCGCTCGGAGTCGGGGCGCGCGAGGCCGTCCGTACCTCCTCCGACGTCGGCCGCTCCGGCGACCGTCGAGCGGACGACGGGGACCGGAGACCGTCCGGTGACGGAGACTCACCGCAGGACGTCGTGCGTCGGCTCCGTGAGGCGTTGGTCGAGGCGCTCGCGAGCGGGAGCCGCGGCGCGATGGACGCGGTCGCGGCGGCAGCCGTGGACGGCCTGGGGGCCGTGCCCGGCAGCGGCCCGGGCGGCACCGCTCCCGGCTACTCCGCTCGCCAGACCCTGGAGATGCTCCGACCGCAGACCACGATCGCGGCCGCGCAGGCCGCGCGGGCGAGCAGCCCGGGCTTCCTCGCCCGGCTCGACCGCGAGGAGGTCCGGCGCGACGTGGAGGCGTTCCGTGCGCTGGTCCAGACCGAGGCGAACCGCCGCACGGCCGAGGGCCGTGGCCGCGAGCGCGTCGCACGCTACGCGGTGCGGCCGGACGCGGAGGCGGTCGAGTTCCTCTCGGCTGACCGCGCGCAGCTGCTGGAGATGCGCAGGCGGGTGCAGCCGCTCGCGCGCCGGCTCGCGACCCGTCTCTCCGCCCGACGCCGCCACGCGAACCGCGGCCAGATCGACGTCCGTCGCACCTTGAGGCGCTCGCTGACGACCGGGGGAGTTCCGCTGCGCCCCGCCTTCGAGCACCGGCACAAGGCGCGGCCGGAGCTGGTCCTGCTCTGCGACGTGTCGGGATCGGTGGCCGGATTCGCCGGCTTCACGATGCTGCTGGTCCAGGCGCTGCGCGACCAGTTCAGCAAGGTCCGGGTCTTCGCGTTCGTGAACCACACCGACGAGGTGACCGAGCTGATCACCGCCGGGGGGACGGATCCGGCCGCCCTCGCCGCGCGGATCCTGGCCCACGCGAACGTCGCGCCGTGGCACCCGTCGTCGGACTACGGGCGTGCGTTCGCGTCCTTCGTGTCGTCGTACGCGTCGGTGATCGGCCCCCGGACGAGCGTGATCGTGCTCGGGGACGCCCGGAACAACTACGGCGATCCCGGCCTGCCGGCGCTGGGGACGATCGCCGCCCGCGCGCGGCGGTCGTTCTGGCTGAACCCGGAGCACGCGAGCCGGTGGGGGCTCGGCGACTCGGCGGCACCGGAGTACGCCCGCGTGGTCGAGATGCACGAGTGCCGGACGATCGAGCAGCTGTCGGGGCTCGTGGGCCGGCTCCTGCCGGTGTGAGGAGCACGGTGCACGCGCAGGCACGGGCCGAGACGCCGGCCGCCGCGGAGGCGGTCTGGGCGGTCGTCGCGGCGCCGACGACGTGGCCGGAGCGCACCGACACGGTCGACGTGCTCGTCGCGCGCGACGAGGACAGGCCGACGGTCGGTGCTCGCTACCGCCTGCGCCGACCGAGCACCCGCGCGATGACCTGGACCGTCACCGCGCTCGACCCAGGTCGGCTGCTCAGGTGGGAGGCCCGCGTCCTCGGTGCGCGGACGGTCGTCGAGTACGTCGTGGCGGCCGACGGGAGCGGCTCGGTGCTCACGGCCACGTACACCCAGGACGGACCGCTCGCCGCAGCACTGGGGGCGCTCGGCGGCCATCACCAGGCGCTGGTGCTGGAGCGCGAGGTGTCGGCCCTGGCCGCGTCGGCCGCCGCGGGGCCGCCACCGGGCTAGTGTCGGTGGCATGCCCTAACGTCGTCGGCGTGCCGGTCGTCGGCGGGAGGAGCGGGTCGTGTTCGTGCTCGAGGGTCGTGTCTGCTGGAGCGCCTCGGACCTGACCGCGGCGGCCGAGTGCGAGTACGCCGTGCTCCGGCGCCTCGACGTGCTCCGCGGACGATCCGAGCGGTTGGACGTGCCCGACGACCCGATGCTCACGCACGTCGCGTGGCTGGGCGACGAGCACGAGCGCCGAGAGCTGGAGCGCCTGAGCGTGCTGCACGGCGATCGGCTGCGGCGCGTCGAGCGGGTCGGCACCGGTGACCCGGACGCGCTGCGAGCCTTGCACGAACACACCCTCGAGGTGCTCGCGTCGGACGCGGACGTGATCTGCCAGGCCGGGTTCTTCGACGGCGAGTTCCACGGCTACGCCGACTTCCTCGAGCGGACCGACCAGGGCTGGGCGGTCTGCGACGCCAAGCTGGCCCGGCAGGTGCGGACGAAGGCGCTGCTCCAGCTCGCTGCGTACGCCGACCAGCTGGCGCAGGCCGGACTGAAGGTCGCACCGGAGGCGACGCTGCTCCTGGGCGACGGCCGTCGCGAGTCGTTCGCCGCCGCCGAGCTGATGCCGGTCTTCGTCGAGCGGCGCGACCGGCTCCGGACGATCCTGAGCCGCCACGACGCGGAGGGGGGCGTCGTCGACGTCGACGACCCGCGGTTCGTCGCCTGCGGCCGCTGTGACGCGTGCGCTGCGGCCCTGTCCGCGCGCGACGACCTGCTCGGCGTCGCCGGGCTGCGGGTCGACCAGCGGCGGCGGCTGCGTGATGCCGACATCCTGACGATCGCCGACCTCGCGGGGGCCTCCTCGGCGCCGGCCGGCATGCCCGCACGGACCTTCGAGTCGCTGCGGGCGCAGGCTCGGCTCCAGGCGGCCCAGGCCGACGCCGGCCCCGGACCCGACGGTCGTCCCCAGGTCCGCTACGAGCTGGTCGGCACGGACCACCTCGTGACCCTGCCGTCGCCGTCGCCGGGCGACCTGTTCTTCGACTTCGAGGGCGACCCCCTCTACGTCGAGTCGGATCTCACGGAGTGGGGTCTCGAGTACCTCTGGGGTTCGATGGAGGCGCCTGCGCCGGGGGCTCGGCACGGTCGTTTCACCCCGACGTGGGCGCACTCCCGCGCCGAGGAGCGGCAGGCGTTCGAGCAGTTCGTGGACGACCTCGTGCAGCGGCGGCGTGCGCACCCGGGTCTGCACGTCTACCACTACGCGCCGTACGAGACGGCGGCTCTGAAGCGCATGGCGGCCCGTTTCGGGAGCCGCGAGGCCGAGCTCGACTCCCTGCTGCGCGACGGCGTCTTCGTCGACCTCTACCAGGTGGTGCGGGGGTCGGTGCGGGTGTCCCAGCCGTCCTACTCGATCAAGAAGCTCGAGCCCTTGTACATGCACGCCGACGAGCTCCGTGAGAGCGACGTGACGGCCGGAGACCAGTCGATCGTCGAGTACCACCGGTTCCGGGCGCTCCGCGACGCCGGACGGCACGCGGAGGCCGATCGCGCGCTGCGCGAGCTCGCCGACTACAACCGGTACGACTGTCTGTCGACGCTGCGGCTGCGCGACTGGCTGCTCGGGCGTGCCGCGGAGGCGGGGGTCGTCGTGGGCAGCACCGGAGCGAGGGGAGCCGCGGGGACCGACGGCGTCGTCGGGAGCGAGTCGCCCGAGCACGACGCGGACGCGGACCCGGACCAGCCGCTCCTGGAGGCCCTGGCGGCGCGCTCGGGCCCGCCCGACCGGACCAGGCGCACGGCGGACGAGCAGACGTGGGCGATGCTCGCAGCAGCGGTGGGCTACTACCGCCGTGAGGCGCTTCCGTTCTGGTGGTCGCACTTCGACCGGCTGCGCGCGCCGCTGGACGAGTGGGCCGGGACCCGCGACGTCTTCGTGGTCGACGACGGCGTCGTCGAGGAGCCGTGGGCCACGGTCGGCCGGCAGCGGACGCCGAGGCGGACCGTCCGGCTCCGCGGCGCGTGGGGTCCCGGCAGCACCGTCGCCGACACGTCGGAGGCCTACCTGCTGTACGACGAGCCGGCGCCGGAGGGCACGCACCGTTCGACCGACGGGATCCGTGCCTGGAGCAGCGGCCTCGACCGCCTCACGGTCGGTGCGGAGCAGGATCCCGCCCTCGCGCAGCAGGGCGGTGCGACGCCGCCGGACACGGTCCGGGTGGTCGAGCGTGCGGCGTCGGCCGCGGCGCCCGCGGACGTGCTGCCGGCAGCGCTCACGCCTGCCCCGCCGCCCCGAGCCGAGAGCATCGACCGTGCCATCCGCGCGAGTGCGTCGGCGGCGGTGGAGGCCGGCGCCATCGGTGCCGGTCCGGCGCTCGACCTGCTCTCACGGCGGCCTCCGCGGCTCAGCGGGTCCGGCGCGTTGCCCGCCACCGGTGACACGGTCGCCGACCTCGTGTCCGCGCTGCGCAGGCTCGACCACTCCTACCTCCCGGTCCAGGGCCCGCCCGGGACGGGCAAGACCTATACCGCCGCGCGCGTGATCAAGCGCCTGGTCGAGGAGGACGGGTGGCAGGTGGGCGTGGTGGCCCAGTCCCACGCCGCGATCGACAACGTCCTGGCCGCGCTCTGCTCGGCCGGGCTCGATCCGCAGCTGATCGGCAAGGCCGAGCAGCGCCCCGGGCCCGATCGCCCCGGGCCCGATCGCCCCGGGCCCGAGGAGCGGCCGTGGCGCACCCTTCCCACCACGGGCGGCGCGGTGGCCGACTTCCTCGCCGAGCACGACGGCGCGGTCCTCGGCGCGACCGCCTGGACCTTGACGAACGAGACCCGTGTCGCGCGCGCGTGCCTCGATCTCGTCGTCGTGGAGGAGGCCGGCCAGTTCGCTCTCGCCCCGACGATCGGCGTCGCGGTCGCCACGACCCGCCTGCTCCTGATCGGGGACCCACGCCAGCTCCCACAGGTCAGCCAGGGGACCCACGCCGAGCCGGTGGACTCCTCGGCGTTGTCCTGGGTGATGGACGGTGCCGCCACGCTGCCGGAGCACCTCGGCTATCTGCTGTCCACGTCCTACCGCCTGCATCCGCGGGTCTGCGACGGCATCTCGGAGCTCGCGTACGCCGGCCGCCTCCACGCCGCCGAGCAGACCCTTGCCCGGCGGCTCGACGGCGTCGAGCCCGGCATCGTCACGGTGCAGGTTCCCCACTCCGGCAACCGGGTCGCGTCGCTGGAGGAGGCGGCGGCGATCGTCGCTCAGGTCGAGCGCCTGCTCGGCCGGGAGTGGGTCGCGGGACCTGAGGACGATCCCCGTCCGCTGGACACGGGCGACGTGCTCGTGGTCGCCCCGTACAACGCCCAGGTCAACCTCCTCCGCAGGACGTTGGCCGCCGCAGGGCTGGGGTCGGTGCGCGTCGGCACGGTCGACCGGTTCCAGGGCCTGGAGGCAGCCGTGGTGATCGTGTCGATGACGGCGTCCACCGCAGGCGACGTCCCGCGGGGAGCGGCGTTCCTGATGGACCGCCACCGGATCAACGTCGCAATCTCCCGTGCGCAGTGGCGTGCCGTCGTCGTCCGGTCGCCGAACCTCACGGCCTACCTCCCGGCCTCCCCGGAGGCGATGCTCGATCTGGGCGCCTTCCTCAGATTGACGCAGGCTACTGTTGGGCGGTCGACCAGGAGGTAGTTCGTTGTCGTCCACGCCCGCCCCGCCCCGCTCGCGCCGCTCGCGTCGCATCCTGAGGCGCGCCGCCCTCGTGATCCTCGGGCTTCTCGTCGTCGCGACCATCGCGTTCTTCGCGCTCGCCCCCGGCATCGTGGAGCGCAGCATGAACGAGGTCACCCCGGGGCCTGTCCCCGAGGTGAGCGACGAGACGCAGGCGCTGCACGACTCGCTGTCGGTCGTGGACATGCACTCCGACACGCTGCTGTGGGACCGCGACCTGCTCGACCGCTCCGACCGTGGGCACGTCGACCTTCCCCGGCTCAACGACGGCAACGTCGCCCTCCAGGTGTTCTCGTCGGTGACGAAGTCCCCGAAGGACCAGAACTACGACTCCAACAGCGCCGACACCGACAACATCACCCTTCTCACGGTCGTCCAGCTGCAGCCGCCGCGGACGTGGACGTCGCTGCTGGAGCGTGCCCTGTACCACGCCGACAAGCTCGACGACGCGGCCGAGCGGTCGGAGGGGCGGCTGCGCGTGGTCCGCTCGGCCACGGACCTGACCGAGCTGCTGGACGCCCGCGCCTCCGGGGACGACGTCACGGGCGGGATGCTGGCGCTCGAGGGCCTCCAGCCGCTCGAGGGCGACCTCGGCAACCTGGAGACGCTGTACGAGGCGGGATACCGGATGGCCGGCTTCACGCACTTCTTCGACAACGAGGTCGGCGGGTCCATGCACGGCGAGGACAAGGGCGGCCTGACCGACCTCGGCCGCGACGTGCTCGCGGAGATGGAGCGGCTCGGGATGATCGTCGACGTCGCCCACTCCAGCCACACGGCGGTCGCCGAGATCCTCGCGTCGGCGACGGCGCCGGTGGTCTCGAGCCACGGCGGGGTCCAGGCCACCTGCGACGTGAACCGCAACCTCGGTGACGCCGAGATCCGCGGGATCGCCGCGACCGGCGGCGTGGTCGGGATCGGCTACTGGGACGGCGCGATCTGCGACACGAGCGCCGAGGCCGTCGTCGACGCGATCACGCACGTCCGCGACCTCGTGGGGATCGAGCACGTCGGGCTCGGGAGCGACTTCGACGGTTCGGTGACCACGCGCTGGGACGCGTCGCAGATCGCGGTCGTCACCCAGGAGCTCGCCGACCGCGGCTACACGGAGGCCGAGATCGCCGCGGTGATGGGAGGCAACGTCCTGCGCGTGATGGACGAGGTGCTCGGCCCGCGCTGACGCGGTGCCGGCCCGGCGCTGACGCGGTGCCGGCCCGGCGCTGACGCTGTGCCGGCCCGGCGCTGACGCTGTGCTGACGCGGCTGCTGGGCTGCTCCGCTCGTCCGACCTACAGTCGGAGCATGCTGAAGGTCGGCAGAGGCGCCGTCGCAGCAGCCGCGCTGGTGCTCGCACTCTCCGGCTGCGCCGGTCTGACGCGCGCCGAGACCGAGTCGGTTGCTCCCCGCGAGGCCGGGACCGGCTCGCCGCACGCCGGCTCCGAGCCGCCGGCTCCTCGGAGGACGCCGGCCACCGGCGCTCCGCCGGCCGTGGGTTCCACCCCGCAGCCCAGCGAGGAGCCCGAGGAGGGGGCCGCGACCGAGCCGGTGGCGACCGAGCCGGTGGCGGTGCGGCGACCGCCGCGCGACGCGCGCGTCTCGATCCCTGCCATCGGCGTCAGCGGGCTGGCGGTGATCGCCTACCGCGGTCGGACCGACGACGCCGCCGGGACGCGGATCCAGGACGGCGGCGACGCCGCGAGCCCGCACGGTCCGCGCGGCGGAGCCGGGCCCGGTGGCCTGGGGAACTACCAGGTGACCGCCCACCGCCTGTCGTCCAGCCAGGCGTTCCTCGATCTTCCCGAGCTCCGGCGGGGGGACCGCGTGCACGTCCGCGCCGGCGGCACCCGGTGGACGTACGAGATCGTGCGGACGCGGTCGACGTCGTTCCGTTCACCGGCGTCCCTGGCCGCGCAGCGTGCAGCCGTGCCCGGCAGGCCCGGCGCCGAGCCGCGGCGCGCTTTCATCACGCTGTCGACCTGCGCGACCCCGGAGGACCGAGCGGCGGGCAACCTGTGGTCGGACCGGTTCGGCAACCCTGAGCACCGGATCGACAAGATCGGGGTGCTGGTGGCGACCCGCTCGCGCTGACTCGGCCCGTCGGGCGGGCGTCTCGGGGTCAGGGGGCCGGATCGCCGTCCGGCTGCACCACCCACCACAGGCCGCCGTGCGTCGCGACGTTGTGGCACAGGACCTCGCCGGGCCCCTCATCGACGTAGTAGTACAGCGGGTGGCCGCCGTAGGTGACCTGGATCTGGCCGCCGCGTCGCTTCGTGGTGCCGAGCAGCCGAGGCTTCACCTTGCCGGCTGCGACCGGCTCGCCATCGGTGAGGACGGGCGGCCACGCGTCCGCGCAGTCGCCGTAGCAGGTCGGCTTCGAGGTCGGCTCGCGCTCCCACATGTAGATCGCCTGGTCGTTCTCGTCGAACAGCATCGGCCCGAACTCGCTGCCGCCGGTGGTGATCACCGTCCCGGGGTCGGAGTCCGGGGGACGAGCGGTGGCGGGGGAGTCCGGCAGGTCCGGCGAGGACGAGGGCTCGGTCGCCGTCTCGGGCTCGGCCGTGTCCGACGCGGACGTGGCGGCCGACCGCGGCGGCGAGGTCGACGGGTCCGCCGTGTCGCCACCCTCGGACCCGCAGGCGGTCAGGACGAGCGCCGACGCGGCGAGTGTGGCGAGGAGGGCGGACCGCATGCGTCCAACCTCTCACACCGACCCGCCGCGGCGGCCTGCGCGATCGCACGCGGACCCGGATCATCGTGATCAGGACGAAGGAGGAGGCCCGATGCGTGTGCTCGTCACCGGCGCGACCGGTTTCATCGGCCGTCGGCTCGCCCCGGCTCTGGTCGAGCAGGGACACGAGGTCGTCGCGATGACCCGGCACCCGGAGACCTACGCCGGAGCCGGTGAGCCCGTCCACGGCGACGTCGCCGACCCCGCGTCGCTCGCCGGTGCGCTCCAGGGTGTCGAGGCCGCCTACTACCTCGTCCACTCTCTGGGCTCGGACGACTTCGTGCGCCGGGACGCGGAGGCGGCGACCGAGTTCGGGGTCGCAGCGGGCGCCCACAGTCTGCGGCGGATCGTCTACCTCGGCGGTCTCGGGAACGACGACGACGACCTGTCCGACCACCTGCGCAGCCGCCGGCAGGTCGAGGGTCTTCTGGGCTCGGGCGGGGTGCCCGTCACGACGCTGCGCGCGGGAATCGTGATCGGGCACGGCGGGATCTCCTGGGAGATCACCCGCCAGCTGGTCGAGCACCTGCCGGCGATGGTGACCCCGCGCTGGGTGATGACGCGGACCCAGCCGATCGCGGTCCAGGACGTGATCCGCTACCTCGTCGCCGCTCTCACGCTCCCGGAAGGATCGGACCGTGCGTACGAGATCGGCGGCCCGGACGTCCTCGCGTACGCCGACATGATGCGCCGGGTCGCCAGGATCGAGGGCCGGCCGCTCCCGATCGTTCCGGTGCCGCTGCTGAGCCCGGGCCTGTCCTCGCGCTGGCTCGCCCTGGTCACCGACGTGGACACCGCGACCGGACGGTCCCTGGTCGACTCGATGGTCAACGAGGTGGTCGTGCGCGACGACACGGTGCGGACGGTGATCCCGTTCGAGCCGATGGGCTACGACGACGCGGTCCGCCGGGCGCTGGCCGAGCGCGACGCCGACCGGGGCCGTCCCGCCGACGTCGACGGCGGGCCGCCGCGATGACCCTGGGATCGCGCCTGAAGGGCTGGCTCCCGCGCAGCCTCGCGTACGAGGTGCCGGGCCGCGTGCCCGAGTCCGACGACGTGATCCGACGCCGCCGCCGCCGGGTGACCCTGGTCGGGGTGGTGGGCGCCGCCACGCTCGGGACGTCGTTGTCCACCCGTCCCGGATCCCCGCAGTTCTACACGCTCACCCTGACCACGGCGGGGGTGTGGACGGTCGGCGCCCTGCTGTCGGGGCCTCTGCACCAGGGGTGGATCGAGTCCCTCGCCGGGCACCGCCGGCGGCCCGTCGTCGTCCCGGTGCTCACCGGCGCCGCGGCGTTCGGTGGTCTGATGGGCGCCGCCGTGGTCGCCCGCCGGATCCCGGTGCTCGACGCCGCCGTGCGGAGGGTCCTGCGGTTCGCCGACGAGGGCGATGCGGGACTGGTCACGCTGACGACCCTGGCGAACGGGGTCGCCGAGGAGGTGTTCTTCCGCGGGGCGCTGTACGAGGCGGTCGCGCAGAACCGCCCGGTGCTGTGGTCGACCGTCGCCTACACCGCGGCGACCGCGTCGACCCGCAATCCGGCCCTGACGCTGGCGGGAGCCGCGATGGGCACGCTGTTCGCGCTCCAGCGGCGCGCCACGGGCGGCATCCAAGCCCCCGCGCTCACGCACCTGGCGTGGTCGGTGCTCGTCCTGCGCTACCTGCCGCGGGTGTTCGGAGAGCCCGGCGTCACCGCGCGGGGTAGCTGACCAGGCCCTCGTCGGCGTCGGTGGCGAGGAGCGCATGGTGGGGGAGGACCCGCACGGTGTAGCCGATCGATCCGGCCATCGGGAGCTCCACGTCGACGGTGTAGGTGTGGCGCGCGCCGTCGGAGCCGGTGCGATCCATCGACACGGCCGCCGGGTCGTGCAGCACGTCGTCGGAGTCGGCCCGCCCCACGACGCACTGGACGACGACCTCGGCCGGGTCGAGCCCGTCGAGATCCACCTGGGCGGACACCGTCACCTGCGCACCGAGCACGGGCGTGTCCGGCAGCCCGGACGCATCGACGTTCAGGACCCGCACCGACGGCCACGCGTCGCGCACCTTCGTACGGTGGTCCGCCAGGGCGCGAGCGCCGGCGAAGTCGTCCGCCCGCACCGTCGCTCCGGCCGCCGCGGCGGGAGCGTAGAGCGTCGTGACGTAGTCGTGCACCATCCGCGAGGCCAGCACCTTCGGACCGAGGGTCTCGAGGGTGTGCCGCACCCGCGCCATCCAGGCCTGGGGGACACCGGCGGCGTCGCGGTCGTAGAACGTCGGGACGACGTCGCGCTCGAGGATGTCGTACAGCGCGGACGCCTCGAGATCGTCACGCCGGTCGTCGTCGGCGACGCCGTCGGCCGTGGGGATCGCCCAGCCGTTCACGCCGTCGTACCACTCGTCCCACCAGCCGTCCATGATCGACAGGTTGAGCCCGCCGTTCAGGGCCGACTTCATTCCGGACGTGCCGCAGGCCTCCAGGGGGCGCTGCGGGTTGTTCAGCCAGACGTCGCAGCCGGCGTAGAGCTCGCGCGCCATCGACATGTCGTAGTCCGGCAGGAACACGATCCGGTGCCGGACGTCGGCCTCGTCGGCGAAGTGCACCATCTGCTGGATCAGCTCCTTGCCCCCCTGGTCGTTCGGGTGCGCCTTGCCCGCGACGATCAGCTGGACCGGTCGCTGCTCGTCGAGCAGGATCGCGCGCAGACGCTCGGGATCGCGCAGCATCAGCGTCAGTCGCTTGTACGTCGGGACGCGCCGCGCGAAGCCGATCGTGAGAGCACCGGGGTCGAACGCGTCCTCGACCCACGTCAGCTCGGCCTCGCTGGACCCGCGCTCGAGCCACGACCGGCGGACGCGGGCGCGGACGTCCTCGACGAGCGTGGCGCGCAGGTCGTTGCGGATCTGCCACAGCTCGGCGACGTCGACGTCCTGGATCCGCTCCCAGCCGCGAGCCTCCTCGAGCTGCTCAGGCTCCACGATCCGCTCGGCGAGCTCGAACCACGGTCGGGCCGCCCACGTCGGCGCGTGCACGCCGTTCGTGATCGAGCCGATCGGCACCTCCTCGGCGTCGAAGCCGGGCCACAGCCCGTTGAACATCGCCCGGCTGACGTGGCCGTGCAGCCGGGAGACACCGTTGGAGCGCTCGCCCAGGCGCAGGCCCATGTGCGCCATGTTGAACACGCCGGGGTCGTCCTCCGCGCCGAGCGCCAGGATCCGCTCGAGCGGGATCCCCCCGAGCAGCGTCGAGGCGCCCTCCGGGCCGCCGAAGTAGTGCCGGACCAGGTCGACCGGGAACCGGTCGATGCCGGCGTCGACCGGCGTGTGGGTCGTGAACACCGTGCTGGCGCGGACCGCGGCCAGGGCGGTGTCGAGGTCGACGTCGACCGCCGGGTCGGACAGCAGCTCGCGGACCCGCTCGAGACCGAGGAAGCCGGCGTGTCCCTCGTTCATGTGGAACACGGTCGGATCGCCGGTCCCGAGGATGCGGGTGTAGGCGCGGACGGCTCGGACACCGCCGATCCCCGCGAGGATCTCCTGCCGGATCCGCTGGTCCTGGCCCCCTCCGTACAACCGGTCGGTGACCGCGCGCAGCTCGGCGTCGTTCTGCGGCATGTCCGAGTCGAGCAGCAGCAACGGGACGCGGCCGACCTGCGCGACCCAGACCCGGGCCGTGAGGGTGCGGTCACCCGGCATCGCGACGTCGACGTGGACCGGCCCGTCGTCGTCGGCGAGCAGCCGCAGGGGGAGACCCTGGGGGTCGAGGGCCGGGTAGCGCTCGACCTGCCAGCCCGAGCGGTCCAGGGACTGGCGGAAGTAGCCCGAGCGGTACAGCAGGCCCACGCCGATCAGGGGGACGCCGAGGTCCGAGGCGGCCTTGAGGTGGTCGCCGGCGAGGATCCCGAGGCCGCCCGAGTAGATCGGGAGGACCTCGGTGACGCCGAACTCCATCGAGAAGTAGGCGACCAGATCGGGCAGCGCAGCGCCGGCGTCCTCCTGGTGCTGGAACCACCGGGGCTTGGCGAGGTAGTTGCGGAGGTCGTCGGCCGTCGCGTCCAGCTCGGCACGGAAGTCGCCGTCGTGCTCGAGCTCGGCCAGCCGATCTGCCCCGACCTCGCCGAGCAGACCGACCGGGTCGTGCCCCGTGCGCTCCCACGCCTCGGGGTCGATCCGCGCGAACAGGGCCTGGGTGCGGGCGTCCCAGGACCAGCGCAGATTGGTGGACAGCTCCGCGAGCGCCCCGAGTGCTTCGGGCAACTGCGGACGGACGGTGAACCGACGCCATGCCTTCACGGTTGCGACTGTAGTGCGCGTGCCGGGCCTCGGCAGGCGCCCGTGGGCTGCAGGTCCGAGGGGCTCGCCACAGCGGCATCTTCGACGTACTCTCGCCGGAGTCGATCGTCGTGTCACAACCCCCCGGGTGACCGTCGTCCCTCACGACACCGGGAAGGTAGTTGATCTTTCACATGAAGCGAGTCCTGGCCTGGCTGGCAGCCGTCACGCTGGCAGCCCCCCTACTGGTCGCAGCGACGACGTCGTCCGCGGCCGCGAGCACCTGCGGCGCGAACGCGAAGTGGACCACCACCGATCTCAGCGCGATGTGGTTCCGCGGGAAGTACGTCGTGGCCAACAACGGCTGGAACGCCGGCGGCTACAACGTCCGTCAGAAGATCTTCGTCTGCAGCAAGGGCAACTGGAAGGTCCGCGCGCGGATGGACAACCGGCGCGGTGACGGCGCCGTCAAGACGTACCCGAACGTGCACCGCGACTGGCACAACTGGTCGACCGGCCGCGAGCCCCGGCTCAAGACGTTCACCAGGATCCGGGCGCGTCACCAGCACCGTGCCCCGAAGGCCGGCATCTACAACGCCGCGTACGACGTCTGGCTCAACGGCGTCCCGGGCGAGCACGAGCTGATGATCTGGACCCACAACCGTCGGCAGCGTCCCGCGGGCTCGGTCCGCGCGCGCAACGTGAAGATCGGTGGACGGTCCTGGACGGTCTGGGCGACCAGCCGGCGAGACTCGAGCTACATCGCGTACGTGCCGAAGCGCAACTACAGGAAGGGCACCACGAAGGTCCTCGCGACGATCCGCGACGCCAAGCGGCGGGGACTGCTGTCGCCGCGCGTCACCGTCGGCCAGGTCGGGTACGGTTTCGAGATCGTGTCCACCGGCGGCGTGACCCGGACGTTCAAGATGGACCGGTTCACGATGGCGGTGAAGCGCAGGTAGAGCGACGTCCAGCGAGGGGCCCGATGGCGGACAAGGTCGACTTCAAGCGATCTCTCGACTCCTGTCGGGCCCCCCGCGGACGGTTCGTGGTCCTCGACGTCCCTCCTCAGACGTACCTCGCGATCGACGGCCACGGAGACCCGAACACTCCGGCGTTCGTCGCGGCGGTCGAGGCGCTCTACCCGGTGGCGTACGCCCTGAAGTTCGCGAGCAAGGACGACCTCGGACGCGACTATGTCGTCCCTCCGCTGGAGGGCCTGTGGAGGGCCGACGACCCCGCTGCCTTCACCACGGCGCGGGACAAGTCCCGCTGGGACTGGACGCTGATGATCATGGTTCCCGGCTGGCTCGGTCCGGCCATGGTCGCCGGTGCGGTGGAGCGCGCCCGGACGAAGGGTCCGGCGGCGCGGCTGGACGACGTCCGTCTGGAATCGCTGGACGAGGGGACCTGCGTGCAGACCCTGCACGTCGGGGCGTTCGACGACGAGGGCGCCGTGCTCGCCCGGATGCACGACGAGTTCATCCCCGGTGAGGGTCTCGCGATGACCGGCAAGCACCACGAGATCTACCTCAGCGACTTCCGCAGGGTCTCCGTCGAGAAGCGACGCACGATCCTGCGCCAGCCCGTACGACCGGTGCCCACCCCGCGCGGGCCGGGGGAGTAGCCCGCGGCGTCACGGGGCGGGTTCGTGCCGCCCGAGGGCGGCCCCGGCGCGCCCGAGGGCGAGGACGACCGTCCCGGCGACGAAGGTGTCCGCACCGACCTCGGAGCGGCGGGCCCGCACGGCGCGGTGCAGGGCGTCGGTCGCCTCCTGCAGCCGGTCGAGCGCGCCTGGGTCCGCCGTAGCGTCGTCGGTCGTGCGCAGGGCCGACGCGTAGGCGTCCAAGGCGTCCGCGACCAGCGGGCGCAGCGCCTGCCCGAACGCCAGGTCGTGCCGGTCCCGGCTCTCCCAGCGGACCACCATGCGGGTCAGGTCGTCCACGACCTCGGCCGACGTCTCCAGCGCGTCGGCGCGACCGGTCACCGAGGAGACCCAGCGGGCGTTGCGTCGCGCCCGCGGGTTCGCCCGGGCGGCGTCGCGGCTCCAGTCGACGGCCTGGCGGGCCCGCGCGGCGACCGGACGGATCTCGCGCTCGCGTGCGCGCCACTCGTCCGGGGACGGTGCCTCGTCGGCGCTGAGGCCGTCCCTCAGGTCGTCGAGCTGGTCGACGAGGGTGTCCCGGAGCCGGTCGAGCTCGGCGCTGGTCGGGAGCAGCATGAGCGGCGGCAGCACCGCGTTCACCGCGGTCCCGATCGCGGCTCCGAGAGCGACGAGCGCGGTGTACGAGCCCGCGTACCCGATGGCGTCGGCGCGGCCCAGGATCAGGACGAACAGCGCGGACGTCACCACCCAGGCGCGCGCGTCGGCGAACCACGGCCACCCCGCGGCCAGGATCGCGAGGACGACCACGACGGCGACGCCGACCACGCTCGGCAGACCGGCGACCTCGACGAGCTGCGCGATCGCGGCTCCGACGGCGATCGCGGCGACGGTGCGCACCGAGTCCCGGACGGACGCGACGACGGTGTAGGCCGTCGCGACCACCGCGCCGAGCGGTGCGTAGTAGGCGTAGTCGGACAGCGGTGCGGGGAGGAGGTGCGCGACGAACCAGGCCAGCGCGGCAGCCACGGCCCCCTTGATCGCCATCGACAGGCGTGGATGCATCCCCCAGAACCGCTCCAGGGCCCGCAGCGGCCGTCGAGCGCCGTTCGGGGCCTCGGTCGTGCTCATCCGGCGACCCTAGCGGCGCCGTCAGAACGCGACCGGCTCCCGCACGATCGGGCACGTCATGCAGTGACCGCCGCCACGGCCGCGACCGAGCTCGGCCCCGACGATCGTGATGACCTCGATGCCGGCCTTGCGCAGCAGGGTGTTGGTCGTCGTGTTGCGGTCGTAGGTGAACACGACCCCGGGCTCGAGCGCGACGGCGTTGTTGCCGGAGTCCCACTGCTGGCGTTCCGACGCGTACACGTCACCGCCGGTCTCGATCACCCGGAGGCTGTCCAGTCCCAGTCCTCGGGCGACCACGTCGGTGAAGGGCTCGCCCTCCTCGTCGGTCACGGCGATCCCGGGATCGGTGTCCGAGGGTCGCAGGGTGAACGTGCGGACGGCGTCCATGATCCGCGGGTAGAGCGTGACGACGTCGCGGTCGGCGAAGGTGAACACGGTGTCGAGATGCATGGCGGCGCGCAGCTTCGGCATGCCGGCGACGATCACCTGCTCGGCGGCGCCCTGGTCGAACAGCGCCTTCGCGACCTGCGTGATCGCCTGCCGCGACGTCCGCTCGCTCATCCCCATCAGCACCACGCCGTTGCCGACCGGCATGATGTCGCCGCCCTCGAACGTCGCCTGCCCCCACTCCTGCTCCGGGTCGCCCCACCAGATCGTCGAACCCGTGAAGTCGGGGTGGAACGTGTAGATCGCCTTCATCAGCAGCGTCTCGTCGTGCCGCGCCGGCCAGAACAGCGGATTCATCGTCAGCCCGCCGTACAGCCAGCAGGTCGTGTCGCGGGTGTACAGCGTGTTCGGCAACGGCGGCATCAGGTACTCGCGCACGCCCGGCGAGTCCCGGGCCATGCTCAGGAAGTCGGTGCGGAAGTCCTCTGGGAGGTCGGTCGTCGCCATCCCGCCGATCAGCAGATCCGCGAGCTGGGTCGGCTCCAGCGACTCGAGGTACGCCCGGGTGCCGTCCATCAGCCCCCACCCGACCTCGTTGGCGACGATCTTGCGGTCGAGCAGCCAGTCGCGCGCCGCCGGGTCCGCCACCGTGCGGGCCAGCAGGTCGTGGAGCTCGACCACCTCGACGCCCCGCGACGTCAGCTTGTTCACGAAGTCGGCGTGGTCGCGCTGGGCGTTCTCGACCCACATCACGTCGTCGAACAAGAGGTCGTCGGCGTTCGTGGGGGTCAGCCGCCGGTGCGCGAGACCGGGACGGCAGACCAGGACCTTGCGCAGCCGGCCCACCTCGGAGTGCACGCCGTACGTCGAAGAGACGGTCATGGGGTCATCCTTCCTTCTGCGGAGCACGGGGGAGCGGTCACGGCGGTCAGATCGTGATGCGGCCCGTCCACAGGCCGATCGCCCCGATCAGCCCGCCGAGCACCACCACGGCGCACACGGCGACCTCGGTCGGGGTGAAGAGCCGCTGCCCGCGCTCGCTGCGGGCCTTCACGTAGAGCAGCGTCGCGGGCGCCAGGATCACGGTCATCAGCAGGACGAACTTCAGGCCGGCCGCGTCGAACAAGAACAGCGTGTAGGCGGTGGCGGCACCGCCGACGATCGTCTCGCGGCGACGCACCGCGGCGGGGACGCCGTCGTACGCCTCCCCGGTCAGCCCGAGCTTGAGCGCGTACGCAGCGGCCAGGAAGTACGGGAGGAGGGCCAGGCTCGTGCTCAGGTCGAGCATGAAGTTCAACGCATCGGTCAGCAGCAGCGTGGCTGCGAGCAGCCCCTGGACGGCCAGCGACGTGACGACGAGTGCGGTGATCGGCGTGCCGTGGGCGTTCTCGCGGCCCAGGAACGCCGGGAAGTCGTCGCTGCGCGCCGGGACGTACATCACCTCGGCGGCCATCAGCGTCCACGCGAGGTACGCGCCCAGGACCGAGACGATCACCGCGACGCTGATGAAGACCTCGCCCCACTCTCCGACCACCGACTCGAAGACCCCGATCATCGAGGGCTGCCGCGTGTCCGCCAGCTCCGGCTGGGGGACCACCGAGTAGCTCGACAGGGTCACCAGGGCGAAGATCGACAGCACGCTCAGGAAGCCCAGGACCGTCGCGCGACCGACGTCCTTGCGCCGCTTCGCGTAGCGGGAGTAGACGCTCGCGCCCTCGATCCCGATGAACACGAACGTCGTGATCAGCATCGTGTTGCGGACCTGCTCGTTCAGACCTCCCAGGTCCCCGTAGTCGTAGGCCGTCCAGTTGTCGGCGAACACCTCCGCGTCGAAGTTCACGAACAGCACGACGATGAACACGAGGATGGGGATGATCTTGAAGACCGTCACGATCCGGTTGATGATCGCGGCGTCGCGGATGCCGCGGGCGATCATCGTGTGGAAGGCCCAGACCCCCGCCGTCGACAGCGCCACCGCGAGCACCGTGTCGCCGTCACCGAACCCGTCGAAGAACGTGCCCAGCGTCGCGGTGATGAAGACCCAGTAGAACGTGTTGCCGGCGATCGAGCTCGCCCAGAAGCCGATCGCCGAGTTGAAGCCGGCGTAGTCCCCGAATCCGGCCTTCGCGTAGATGTAGACCCCGGAGTCGAGGTCCGGCTTGCGGATCGCGAGGTTCTGGAAGACGAACGCGAGCATCAGCATGCCGGTGCCGGCGATCGCCCAGGCGATCAGGGAGCCGAGGATGCCCGTCGCCACACCGAAGCGCGCGGGCAGCGAGAACACGCCCGCGCCCACCATCCCGCCGACGACCATCGCGGTCAGCGTCGGGAGCGACATCCTCGCGACCGTGCGCGGCGCCGGGTCCGTCTCCGTGCTCATGGCAGCTCCTGCCCCGAGAGGCGGTGTCCTCGCCTCATGCTGGCGGAGCCGACGCGCACATGCATCCCGAGTGCCGCAGGAAACAAGAAACCCCAGGTCGCCCTGGGGTTCTGTGCGTGTCCGAGGGGGGACTTGAACCCCCATGCCCTAATACGGGCACTAGCACCTCAAGCTAGCGCGTCTACCTATTCCGCCACCCGGACAGGGTCTCGATGGCGTGCCTCGCGGCACGTTCACCGTGCAGAAGAACTCTAGCAAACCCCCGGTGAGCGCCTCCACGCCGACCCCGCACGACGCGGAGCGGGTGACCTTCGGTCGCGCGGCAGGCAGGATGGGGGACATGAGCCGTGACACCGCAGCCGACGAGCCCACCGGAAACCCCTCCGTCCGAGGGGAGCCGGTCGACGTCGCGGCCGAGGTCGTCGAGATCTGCCGGAACCTCATCCGGATCGACACCACGAACGTCGGCGACGACACCGGCCCGGGGGAGCGCAAGGCGGCGGAGTACGTCGCGGAGCTGCTCGAGGAGGTCGGGATCGCGACCGAGATCGTCGAGATCACGCCGGGCCGTACGAACCTGGTGGCGCGGTGGGAGGGCACCGATCCGTCGCTGCCGCCGCTGCTCCTGCACGGTCACCTCGACGTGGTGCCGGCGCAGGCGTCGGACTGGCGGTACGACCCGTTCTCCGGCGAGATCGACGGCGGCTACCTGCACGGCCGCGGCGCGGTCGACATGAAGGACTTCGACGCGATGATGCTGTCGGTCGTCCGGGCACGTCAGCGGGCCGGGATGCGCCCGCGGCGCACGGTCGTGCTGGCGTTCACCGCCGACGAGGAGGCCGGCAGCCTGCACGGCGCGCACCAGATCGTCTCCGAGCGGCCCGACCTGCTCGAGGGCGTCACGGAGGCGGTGGGCGAGGTCGGCGGGTTCTCGACGTACGTGGGGGACCGTCGGCTCTACCTGATCGAGTCCGGGGAGAAGGGCCTCGCGTGGATGCGGCTGCACGCGGTCGGCACCGCCGGGCACGGGTCGATGATCCAGCCCGACAACCCGGTCACCGCGATCGCCGAGGCCGTCCGGGCCATCGGGGCGTACGACTGGCCGACCGACCCGGGTCCGTCGATGCGGACGCTGCTCGACACGATCCGCGAGCTGTCCGGGGATACGGGCGCGGACGACGACGCGACGCTCGCACACATCGGCCCGGCGGCGCGGATGATCGGCGCGGGTCTGCGCAACATCACCAACCCGACGATGCTCGACGCGGGCTACAAGGTGAACGTCGTGCCAGGGGAGGCGAGCGCCGCCGTCGACGGTCGGTACCTGCCGGGACAGCAGGAGACCTTCGTCGCCGAGGTGCAGCGGATCGTCGGCGAGCGGGTGACGGTCGAGCCGATCACGGTCCAGCCGGCCCTGGAGTACCCGTTCGCGGGCGACCTCGTCGACGCGATGACCGTGTCGCTGCACACCGAGGACCCCGAGGCGGCCGTCGCGCCGTACCTCATGTCGGGCGGCACGGACGCCAAGGCGTGGGACCGGCTCGGGATCCGGTCGTACGGCTTCGCGCCGCTGCGGCTCCCGTCGGACCTGGACTTCACCGCGCTGTTCCACGGGATCGACGAGCGGGTCCCGACCGACGCGCTGGAGTTCGGCGCGCGGGTGCTGCACCGCTTCCTCGACCTGGCCTGAGCGCCGCCGGTCGAGCCCGTCCGTCTCCGGTCACGCCTGTCCGCCGCCCTCGGCCGTCCACCTGGCAACGCAGAGCACCACCTGGCTGCGGAAACCGTCGTCGCCGGGTGGAGGTTTCCCCAGCCGGCTGGGGAGACCCTCCCGGCGAGCACCGCTACAGCGTGCGGCGGACCCGGATGATCCGGCGGCGCAGGGTGATCCGGCGCCTGCCGTCGGGGAACAACCGCAGCCGCGCCAGCTCCCAGCCCTCGTACTCCGCGGCGTCGGTCAGCAGCCGTCGTACGGACTGGCGCGACTCCGTGCGTGGAAGCCAGAACCTCTGGAACTCGTACTCTGCGCTCGTCGTGCTCACCCCGCCTCCGCCGACACGTCGTCGAGTGCCGAGACGATCTCGTCCGGCAGCACCACGTCCTCGACCGTCAGCAGGCCCTTGAGCTGGGCAGCGGTCCGGGGGCCGACGAGGGCGCTCGCGACGGCCGGCCGGTCGCGGATCCAGGCCAGAGCGACCTCCGCGGGGCTGAGCCCGAGCCCGTCGGCGGCCCGGCACACCCCTTCGACGACCGACGGTGCCGACCCTTGGAGGTACGGCTCGACGAAACCGGCCAGGTGGTCGGAGGCGGCGCGGGAGTCGGACGGCACGACGCCGTGGCGGTACTTGCCGGTGAGCACGCCGCGGCCGAGCGCCGACCAGGCGATCACCCCGAACCCGAGCGCATCGGCCGCTGGAAGGACCTCGGCCTCGGCGGTGCGGTTGACCAGCGAGTACTCGACCTGGTCGGCCACGATCGGCGCCCCGGTCTCCCGCATCGCCTGCCGGGTGTGGACGTAGGCGGTCTGCCAGCCGTTGTGGTTCGCGACACCGACGTAGCGGGTCCGACCGGTCGTGACGGCGTGCTCCATCGCCGCGAGCGTCTCCTCGGACGGGACCTGCGGGTCCCAGCGCTGCACGAGCCACAGGTCGACGGTGTCGACCCCGAGGCGCCCGAGCGACGCGTCCAGCGTGCCGAGCAGGGCCCCGCGCGAGGTCCCGGGCCGCCCCGTGCGGGTCGGCGCGCCGGCCTTCGTGACCAGGATCACGTCATCGCGGGGGATATCAGCGAGGACGGCACCGAGAACGGACTCCGCCGTCCCGGCTCCGTACGACGCGCCGGTGTCGAGCAGGGTCCCCCCGGCGTCGAGGAAGGTCGTGAGCAGGTCGCGGGCCTCGTGCTCGTCGACGTCCCGGCCCCACGAGGCCGTGCCGAGGCCCAGGGCGGAGACCGCCAGCCCGCTGCGCCCCACGAACCGTTCTCGCATCCTGCTCCTCGTGCCGCGTCGTTGATCCAGAAGGCTAGTCGAGTCGCGCCACCGAGGGGCGCTAGGCTCACCCGCACGCCTGCGCACGAGCGCGGCGAGCACGCCGACCGATCGGACGAGGAGCGAGCCATGCGGCTGGGAGTCAATGTCGGGTACGTCGCGGGACCGGACGTCGCGGAGCGGGTCGAGACCGCGGTGTACGCGGAGTCGATCGGGTTCTCCTCGGCGTGGGCGGCGGAGGCGTACGGATCGGACGTGCCGACGCTGCTGTCGTGGATCGGTGCCCGGACGACGAAGCTGGACCTGGGCACCGCGATCCTGCAGATCCCGGGCCGCACGCCCGCGATGACGGCGATGACGGCCGCGACGCTGGACCGGCTGTCCGAGGGCCGGGTCCGCCTCGGGCTGGGCGTGTCGGGGCCGCAGGTGTCCGAGGGCTGGCACGGCGTGAAGTTCGACAAGCCGCTGGCGCGCACCCGTGAGTACGTCGAGATCGTCCGCACGATCCTGGCCCGCGAGGAGCCGCTGAACTTCTCCGGCGACCACTTCACCCTTCCGCTGCCCGACGGACCGGGCAAGCCCCTGAAGATCATGCTGCACCCGTACCGTCCCGACATCCCGATCTACCTCGCGGCTGTGGGCCCGAAGAACCTCGAGCTCGCCGGCGAGGTCGCCGACGGCTGGCTCGCGATCTTCTTCAACCCCGAGCAGGCAGCGGTCTCGACCGACCCGATCCGGGCGGGGCGGGAGAAGGCCGGCAAGAGCATGGACGGTTTCGACGTGGTCCCCACGGTGCCCGTGGTGGTCGGTGACGACCTCGAGCAGTGCGCGAACATGGTCCGCGCCTACACGGCGCTGTACGTCGGGGGCATGGGCAGCCGCAAGCAGAACTTCTACAACAACCTCGCCGTCCGGATGGGGTTCGAGGACGCCGCGAAGGAGATCCAGGACCTGTACCTGGACAAGAAGCAGGCCGAGGCGGCCGCGGCGGTGCCGTTCGAGCTGGTCGACCAGACCGCGCTGATCGGCCCGAAGGAGCGGATCGCCGAGCGCCTGCACGCCTACGCCGACGCCGGCGTGACGACGCTCGCCGTGTCGACGTTCGGGACCACCCACGCCGAGCGCGCCGACGTCCTCAGCACCGTGGCCGACGCCCTGGACGCGTCCGGGCTCGGTGACTGATGCAGGACACCTTCCATGCGATCGTCCTCGGGCTGATCCAGGGCCTGACGGAGTTCCTCCCGATCTCGTCGTCGGGTCACCTGGCGATCTACCCGGCGTTCTTCGGCTGGGAGGATCCCGGCGCCGCGTTCACCGCGGTGATCCAGATCGGCACCGAGCTCGCGGTGGTGCTCTACTTCTGGCGCGACATCTGGACGATCGGCTCGGGCTGGGTCCGCGGGTTGTTCTCCGCGGAGGCCCGCGAGGAGCACGAGTGGCGGATGGGCTGGTTCATCATCATCGGGTCGCTGCCGATCGTGATCCTCGGCATCTCCCTGAAGGAGGTGATCGAGAACGACTTCCGCAACCTGTGGGTGATCGCGACCATGCTCGTGGTGGTCGGTGTGGTCCTCGGTGTCGCCGATCGGATCGGTCGCCAGGAGCGCACGATCGAGAACCTCACCTGGACCCATGCCGTGCTCTACGGCCTGGCGCAGGCCGCGGCGCTGATCCCCGGTGTGTCGCGTTCGGGCGCCACGATCAGCATGGGGCGGCTCCTCGGCTACGAGCGGGCGGCGGCCACCCGGTACGCCTTCCTGCTGGCGATCCCGGCCGTCGTGGGCGCGGGGCTGTACGAGCTGAAGGAGATCCCGGGCGGCGACAACCCGTATGGCGTGGGTCCGACGATCCTCGCGACCGTCGTCAGCTTCGTCGTGGGGATCGCCGTGATCCACTGGCTGCTCGGCTACGTCTCGAAGCACTCGTTCGCGCCGTTCGTGATCTACCGGATCGCGCTCGGCGGTCTCACGCTGGCGCTGCTCGCCACCGGCGTCATCGCGGCGTAGCAGCGCACCGCTGGTCGAGGCGCGAGCGGAGCGAGTGATCGAGACCCGCCGACCGACCTGCCGCTGGTCGAGGCGCGAGCGGAGCGAGTGATCGAGACCCGCCGACCGACCTGCCGCTGGTCGAGGCGCGAGCGGAGCGAGTGATCGAGACCCGCCACCGCGCCCGCGACACCACCGACGTGCCTGCGCTCCGTACCACCTCGCGGTCGTACCGCAGGCATTTCGGTCCCGAGGTCCCTCGCGCACACGCATGTGCCTGCGTTCCGCACCACCCCCGAGTCAGACCGCAGGCACGTGACCGGACGTGGTCCGTGTGCAGGCGCCTACCGCCGTGTTGTTCCGCGGTGAGGGCTGCCGCGGGGTCGGGGTCTCGATCGCTCGCTCCGCTCGCGCCTCGACCAGCGGGGAAGGGCTCCGCTCGCGCCTCGACCAGCGGGGATGGTCCCTCGCGCCCACGAACCCCGTCAGAGCCAGCCGGAGCGCTTGAACGCGCGCCACAGCACGAGCACGACGCCTGCCATCACGAGCAGGGCGAGCGGGTAGCCCAGCGCCCAGTGCAGCTCGGGCATGTCGCGGAAGTTCATCCCGTAGATGCCGGCGATCAGGGTCGGTCCGGCGAACATCGCCGCGTACGCCGCGAGCTTGCGCATGTCGTCGTTCTGCTGCATCGAGATCTGGGTGGCGTGGGCCTGGAGCACGTTGTCGAGCAGGTGGTCCAGGTCTCCGACGATGCCGGCGACGTGGACGAGATGGTCGGCGACGTCGCGGTAGTACGGGCGCAGCTCCTCCGGGAGGCGGTAGCCGCGGCTGCCGTGCATGACGTCGGAGATCGGGTTCTGGATCGGGACCACCGCCCGTCGCATCTCCTGGAGCTCACGCTTGAGGAAGTAGATCGGGCCCGAGTCGGAGGTGCGCTCCTCGGAGAACACCGACGCCTCCACCTGGTCGACGTCGATCACGAGCTCGTCGGCGATGGACTGGTACTGGTCGACCACGGCGTCGACCAGGTGGTAGACGGCGCCGAGCGGGCCGTGCCGCAGCATCTCGGGCGTCTCGTGCGCGCGGTCGCGGACGCCCGTGAGCGACGGCCACGTGCCGTGGCGCACGGTGATGAGGTAGCGCGGTCCGACGAAGGCGGAGACCTCGCTGGTCTCGACCTGGCTGGTCGGGTCGTCGTACCGCAGAGCCTTGAGAACGAGGAAGGCCGCGTCGCCGTAGCGGTCGACCTTCGGTCGCTGATGGGCGACGACCGCGTCCTCGACCGCGAGCGGGTGCAGGCCGAACGCATCCTGGAGGACCTGGAACTCCTCGAACGTCGGGTCCTGGAGCCCGACCCAGACGAAGTCGCCGCGGTGCCGCAGATGCTCCAGCAGCGCGGGGACCTCGGCCACCTCGCGGGTGGTCGCCACGGCCGAACCCTCGACGTACGCGGCGCTCTCGACGATCACGCACCCCATTGTGGCCCGCGCGAACGGGATCGTCCGACTACCCTCGAGTGCGTGCCGACCTTGTTCCTCGTCCGACACGGCCGGACCGCGGCGAACACGGCGGGCGTGCTCGCGGGCCGCAGCCGCGGCGTCGGGCTCGACCCGACCGGTGAGCGCCAGGCGCAGCAGGCCGCCACCCGCCTCGCCGCGGTCGACCTCGCGCTGGTCGCCGCGAGCCCGCTGCAGCGCACCATGCAGACGGCCCGCGCGGTCGTGGCGGCGCAGAAGGGCGATCCCACGCTGCGCCGGGAGCCGGGCCTCGTGGAGTGCGGCTACGGCCGCTGGACCGGTCGCAAGCTGACCGACCTGGCGAAGGAGCCGCTGTGGAGCCAGGTCCAGGAGCAGCCGAGCGCGGTGACCTTCCCCGGCGGCGAGTCGATGCCGGCGATGGCCGCCCGGGCGGTCGAGACCGTACGCCGCACCGATCGCGCCCTGACCCGGCGGCACGGCGACGACGCCCTGTGGGCCGCGGTCAGCCACGGCGACGTCATCAAGGCCGTGCTCGCCGACGCGCTGGGGATGCACCTGGACGCGTTCCAGCGGATCGCCGTCGCACCGGGGTCGGTGTCGGTGGTCGCCTACGGCCTGCGACGTCCGACCGTGCTGCTGATGAACGACTCCGGCTCGGACCTGGCGCCGTTCGGTCGCCGCGCCGACGCGAGCGGGACCGACGGTCCGCGCAGCGGCGACGCACCGGTCGGCGGCGGGGCGTGACGGCCGCGGCCGGTGGTGGGGTCGCCCGGCGCCGCCGGGCTGTCTAGGCTCGAGCCATGCTCATCCATCGCTACGAGCGGCCACGCCGGTTCGTCGCCGGCACGGTCGGCGAGCCGGGGGACCGGACTTTCTTCCTGCAGGCCGCCGACGGCTCGCGGGTCACCTCGGTCGCGCTGGAGAAGGAGCAGGTCGCCGTCCTCGCGGACCGGCTCGAAGCGCTGCTCGTCGAGGTCCAGGGGGGTCCGGGTCTCGGGGCGCCCGTCGAGCGGTCGGTGGACCTCGAGCCGCTGGAGCAGCCGATCGAGGAGGAGTTCCGCGTCGGCGCGATGACGCTGGCCTGGGAGCCGGACCGCGGCGAGGTGGTCGTGGAGGCGTTCGCGGCGACCGACGACGAGGACACCGAGGCCAGCGACGTCCTCGTGGTCACGCTGCCCCCCGAGATCGCTCACGAGTTCACCGAGCGTGCCCGCAGCGTGGTGGCGGCCGGCCGCCCGTCCTGCCCGTTCTGCGGCGGCGTCGTCGAGCCGGACGGGCACCTGTGCCCCCGCGCGAACGGCTTCCGTCGGGTCGCCCGTGACTGAGCCGGTCGCCGACGACCCGGCGGGCGCCGCCGCCGAGGGATCGCGGCCCCTCGACCCGTCGGTCGTCCTCGCCCGGCTGGGCTCCGGCACCCTCGAGGTGACGGGTCGCCTGCTGGACGCCTCGAACGCGTCGTTCGTCGCGCAGATCCCGGGCGCCGGGGACGCCGCTCCTCTGACCTGCGTCTACAAGCCGGTCCGGGGAGAGCGGCCCTTGTGGGACTTCCCGGACGGCACCCTGGCTGCCCGGGAGGTCGCCTCGTACCTCGTCTCCGAGGCGGGCGGCTGGCACGTGGTGCCCCCGACGACGCTCGGAGACGGCCCGCTCGGCGCGGGGATGCTCCAGGCCTGGGTCGAGGTGACCGAGCCCGCGGCGCCGGTCGCGGTCCTCCCGGCCGACACCGAGGTGCCGGGATGGATGCCCGTGCTGGACGCCCTGGACGCCGAGGACAACCCGGTCGTGCTCGCCCACCGCGACAGCGCGGCCCTGCGGTCCGTCGCGGTGTTCGACGTGGTGGTGAACAACGCGGACCGCAAGGGCGCTCACCTCCTCCCGGTCGGCGACCACCCGTACGCCGTGCTCGGGTGCGACCACGGCCTGACCTTCCACACCGAGCCCAAGCTGCGGACCGTCCTGTGGGGCTGGGCGGGTGAGCCGCTCGGCACGGACGACCTCGATCGCCTGCAACGGCTGCACGCCGCGCTCGACGGCACCCTCCGCGCGGAGCTCGACCCCCTGCTGGCGCCCGACGAGCTCACGGCGCTGCGCAGGCGCCTCGACCGCCTCCTCACGACGGGCTCGATGCCGCTGCCGGACCCGATGCGCCCCGCCATCCCCTGGCCACCCCTGTGAGAGGGCCCGCCTAGACTCGACGCATGCGCGCCTGGCCCTCACCCGACGTCCCCGACCTCGCCGGACTCGGCCTCGGAACCGGGTCGCCGGTCCAGGTCCGCGACACCCGCACCGGTCGCCTGCAGGTCGTCGACCCTGACGGTCGCGCGCGGATGTACGTCTGCGGGATCACGCCGTACGACGCGACGCACCTGGGGCACGCGGCGACGTACCTCACCTTCGACGTCCTCAACCGCGTCTGGCGCGACCGCGGGCTGGAGGTGCGCTACACCCAGAACATCACCGACGTCGACGACCCGCTGCTCGAGCGCGCGGCGGAGACGGGGGTTGAGTGGACGGACCTGGCCGAGCGTGAGATCGAGCTGTTCCGGGAGGACATGGCGGCGCTGCGGGTGCTGGCGCCCACCGACTACGTCGGTGCGGTCGAGTCGGTCGATCTGGCGACGGCTCTGATCGGGCGGCTCGACGCGGCGGGCGCGGTCTACCGCGTCGACGACGACCTGTACTTCGACGTGACCTGCGATCGCGCCTTCGGTGACGTCTCCCGGCTCAGCACCGACGAGATGAGGCCGCTGTTCGCCGAGCGCGGCGGCGACCCGGAGCGCGCCGGCAAGCGGCACCCGCTGGACGCGCTGCTGTGGCGCGCGGAGCGTGACGGCGAGCCGTCGTGGGAGAGCCCGTACGGCCGGGGTCGTCCGGGCTGGCACGTGGAGTGCTCGTCGATCGCGCTCGAGACCCTCGGGCACGACTTCGACGTCCAGGGAGGGGGGACCGACCTGGTCTTCCCGCACCACGAGATGTCCGCGTCCCAGGCGCAGGTGGCGACCGAGGAGCCGTTCGCCCGGGCGTACGTCCACCAGGCGATGGTGGCCTACGAGGGCGAGAAGATGTCGAAGTCGCTCGGCAACCTGGTGTTGGTCTCGAAGCTCCGCGCCGACGGCCACGACCCGATGGCGATCCGGCTCGCCGTGCTCGACCACCGCTACGACGTGGGCTGGGAGTGGCAGGCCGGCGACATCAAGGACGCGACCGAGCGGCTCGGCCGGTGGCGGGACGCGTTCGCCCACGGAGCTCCCGCACGTCCGCTCGTCGACGAGGTGCGGACGTCCCTCACCGACGACCTCGACACCCCGCGCGCCCTCGCCGCGGTGGACGCCTGGTCCGAGCGGGCACTGGGCGGACCCGGCGACCCCGACGGGGGAGCGCAGGCGGCGACGGCGGTCGACGCGCTGCTCGGCATCGTCTGAGACCACGGCCCCCACCTGGCTGACCCGGGCTTCGGCGGCGCCTAGAGTGAGAGGCGTGAGCGCCGACTTCGACATGCCGCAGCTGGTCGACCCCTGGATGATCGTCGCCTTCGAGGGCTGGAACGACGCTGCCGAGGCCGCCTCGGACGTCGTGGACCACCTGATCGAGTGGTGGGACGCGGAGCTGGTCGTCGAGCTCGACCCCGACGACTACTACGACTTCCAGGTGAACCGTCCGATCATCGCGCTCGAGGACTCCGGCGAGCGGAGCATCACGTGGCCGACCACCCGCGTGTGGGTCGCGCGACCCGTCGGCTCGGACCGCGACGTCGTGATCGTGCAGGGTCTCGAGCCCAACATGCAGTGGAAGCGGTTCTGTGCCGAGCTGCTGGCGATCACGGAGTCGTTCGACGTCCAGGTCGTGGTCACGCTCGGCGCGCTGCTCGCCGACACGCCCCACACGCGGCCGGTGCCGGTCACCGGGACCACCAACGACCCGACGATCCAGACGCGGCTCGATCTCGAGGAGTCGCAGTACGAGGGGCCGACCGGCATCAACGGCGTGTTCGCGCAGGTCTGCCGGCACGCCGACATCCCGACCGTCTCGCTGTGGGCCGCGGTGCCGCACTACGTCGCGCAGCCGCCGAACCCGAAGGCCACGCTCGCACTGCTCGGCTACCTCGAGGACGTCCTCGAGTCCAGCCTGCCGATGGGGGACCTGCAGGAGCTCGCTCAGGCCTGGGAGCGCGGGGTCGAGGAGCTGGCCGGGTCCGACGCCGACATCGCGGCGTACGTCGAGTCGCTGGAGCAGGCGCGTGACACCACCGAGCTCCCGGAGGCGTCCGGCGACGCGATCGCGCGGGAGTTCGAGCGCTACCTGAAGCGGCGCTCGCGCGACAACGACGCGTGACGCCCCGCCCTGCTCGCGGACGCGTGTGCGCCATGTCTCACGATGCGGTTGGTCGTCTCACGACGTGAGCGTCCCGGGGGTCCGCTCGCGTAGACTCGTCGCGTCCCGCAGACCGCCGTCGTCCCCGCCTTCTCTGGCGTCCAGGAGCCTCATGTCCGACCGAGTCCAGTCCCTGCGCACCGCGCTGTCCGAACGCGTCGTCGTCGCGGACGGGGCGATGGGGACGATGCTCCAGGCCTACGACCTGGGGCTCGACGACTTCGAGGGCCACGAGGGCTGCAACGAGATCCTCAACGTCACCCGCCCGGACGTCGTCAAGGCGATCCACGAGGCCTACCTCGAGGTGGGCGTGGACTGCGTCGGGACGAACACGTTCGGCGCCAACCTCGCGAACCTCGCCGAGTACGACATCGCCGACCGGATCTACGAGCTCGCCCGGGCCGGCGCCGCCGTCGCGCGCGAGGCGGCCGACGGGTATGCCACGCCGGAGCGGCCGCGCTGGGTCCTCGGGTCGATCGGCCCGGGGACCAAGCTGCCGACGCTCGGTCACACGACGTACGCGGCGCTGCGCGACGCGTACCAGCAGGAGGCCCTCGGGCTGATCGACGGCGGCGCCGACGCTCTGCTCGTCGAGACCGCGCAGGACCTGCTCCAGGCGAAGGCCGCCGTCCTCGGGACCAAGCGCGCCCAGGCGGAGCGTGGCAGCGCCCTGCCGCTGATCGTCAACGTCACCGTCGAGACCACCGGGACGATGCTGCTCGGGTCGGAGATCGGAGCGGCGCTCACCGCGCTCGAGCCGCTCGGGATCGACGTGATCGGCCTGAACTGCGCGACCGGACCGGCCGAGATGAGCGAGCACCTGCGGACGCTGGCGCAGACCTCGCGGGTCGCGATCGGCTGCATGCCCAACGCCGGCCTGCCGGTGCTGACCGCCGACGGCGCCCACTACCCGCTCACGCCGGCCGAGCTCGCCGACGCGCACGACACGTTCACCGCCGAGTTCGGGCTCACGCTCGTCGGCGGGTGCTGCGGCACCACCCCGGAGCACCTGCGCCAGGTCGTCGAGCGGGTACGCGGGCGCGAGGCAGCCGAGCGCGCCCCCCAGCCGGAGTCGAGCGTGGCGTCGCTCTACCAGGCTGTCCCGCTGCGGCAGGACACCTCCTACCTCTCGATCGGCGAGCGCACCAACGCGAACGGCTCGAAGGCGTTCCGCGAGGCGATGCTCGCGGGCAACCTGGACGACTGCGTGGAGATCGCCCGTGCGCAGATCCGCGACGGGGCGCACGTCCTCGACCTCTGCGTGGACTACGTCGGGCGCGACGGCGCTCAGGACATGAGCGAGATCGCCTTCCGGCTCGCCACCGCGGCGACGCTGCCGATCGTGCTGGACTCCACGGAGCCCGCCGTGCTGCAGGCCGGGCTGGAGCGTCTGGCAGGCCGCTCGGTGATCAACTCGGTCAACTACGAGGACGGCGACGGGCCGGACTCGCGGTTCACCCGGATCATGCAGCTCGTCGCCGAGCACGGCTCCGCGGTCGTCGCGCTGACGATCGACGAGGAGGGCCAGGCTCGCACGGCCGAGTGGAAGGTCCGGGTCGCGACCCGCCTGATCGAGGACCTGACCCAGAACTGGGGCATGCAGCTCGGCGACATCCTGATCGACACGCTCACCTTCCCGGTCGGCACCGGCCAGGAGGAGACCCGGCGCGACGGGCTGGAGACGATCGAGGCGATCCGCCAGATCAAGCAGCGCTACCCCGAGGTGCAGACCACCCTCGGGCTGTCGAACATCTCCTTCGGCCTCAACCCGGCTGCCCGGATCGTCCTGAACTCCGTGTTCCTGCACGAGTGCGTGGAGGCGGGGCTCGACTCGGCGATCGTGCACGCCGCGAAGATCCTGCCGCTCGCCCGGATCCCCGACGAGCAGGTCCAGGTCGCGCTCGACCTGATCTACGACCGCCGACGCGACGACTACGACCCGCTGGCGGCGATGCTGGACATGTTCGCCGACGTCAAGGCCGCCGACGCGAGGGCCGACCGGGCCGCCGAGCTCGCCGCGATGCCGCTGTCGGACCGGCTGCGCGCGCGCATCATCGACGGCGAGCGCAACGGCCTCGACGCCGACCTGCAGGAGGCGCTCGACGAGGGTCGGACCGCCCTGGCGGTGATCAACGAGGACCTGCTCGAGGGGATGAAGGTCGTCGGCGAGCTGTTCGGCTCGGGCCAGATGCAGCTGCCGTTCGTGCTGCAGTCGGCGGAGGTGATGAAGGCCGCGGTGGCCTACCTCGAGCCGTACATCGAGAAGACCGACGAGGACGGCAAGGGCACGATCGTGCTCGCCACCGTCAAGGGCGACGTCCACGACATCGGCAAGAACCTCGTCGACATCATCCTCAGCAACAACGGCTACGACGTGGTCAACATCGGCATCAAGCAGCCGATCTCCGCGATCGTCGAAGCGGCGAGCGAGCACCGCGCCGACGTGATCGGCATGTCGGGCCTGCTCGTCAAGAGCACGGTCGTGATGAAGGACAACCTGACCGAGCTCAACGACCGCGGCGTGGCCGCGCAGTGGCCCGTGCTGCTCGGCGGCGCCGCGCTCACCCGCGCGTACGTCGAGGAGGACCTCGCCGAGATCTACGCCGGCGAGGTGCGCTACGCCCGCGACGCGTTCGAGGGCCTGCGGCTGATGGACGCCGTGATGGCGGTCAAGCGCGGCGTGCCGGGGGCGACGCTTCCCGAGCTGCGCAAGCGGCGCGTGACGAGCACGGCCCGGCCGACGCTGGTGGCCCCGGAGGACCTGCCCGAGCGCTCCGACGTGGCGACCGACGTGCCGGTCCCGACGCCGCCCTTCTGGGGCGACCGCATCGTGAAGGGGATCCAGCTCGCCGACTTCTCCGCCTGGCTCGACGAGCGCGCGACGTTCATGGGCCAGTGGGGTCTCAAGGCGAGCCGCGGCGAGGGCGGCGCGTCGTACGAGGAGCTGGTGGAGACCGAGGGCCGACCGCGGCTACGGATGTGGCTCGACCGGATCCAGACGGAGCAGATCATGGAGCCCGCGGTGGTCTACGGCTACTGGCCGGCGTACTCCGAGGGCGACGACCTGGTCGTGCTGGATCCCGAGACGCAGTCCGGCGAGGTGGCGCGCTTCAGCTTCCCGCGACAGCGGCGCGACCGGTTCCTGTGCCTGTCGGACTTCTTCCGGCCGAAGGACTCCGGGCAGCTCGACGTGGTCGGGTTCCACCTGGTCACGATGGGCGCGCACGTCTCCGAGGTCACCGGGGAGCTGTTCGAGAAGAACGCCTACCGCGACTACCTCGAGCTGCACGGGCTGTCGGTCCAGCTGACCGAGGCGCTGGCCGAGTACTGGCACCACCGGGTCCGCCGTGAGCTCCGCATCGACGGGGACGACGCCCCGGAGCTGTCGGGGATCCTCAAGCAGAAGTACCACGGCGAGCGGTACTCCTTCGGCTACCCGGCCTGCCCGAACCTCGAGGACCGCGCGACGCTGGTGAGGCTCCTGCGACCGGAGCGGATCGGCGTGTCGCTGTCGGAGGAGCTCCAGCTCCACCCGGAGCAGTCGACCGACGCGATCATCCTGCACCACCCCGAGGCCTTCTACTTCAACGCGACGTGAGCGAGGACGACGTGACCTGCACCTCCACGCCCACCCCTACGACGCACGATGATGCCTCTCGACCCGCACCGGGTCCGGATGCATCGTCCGTCGCGGGTGGGCTGCCTGCGGCCGTCCTGTGGGACCTCGACGGGACGATCGTGGACACCGAGCCGGTGTGGCTGGCCAGCGAGCACGCCCTGGCCGCCCGGTACGGCGCGACCTGGACGGACGAGGACGGGTACGCCCTGGTCGGCAACGACCTGCTCGAGTCCGGGCGCGCGATCAAGCAGGTGATGGGCCTGGAGCTGTCGCCCGAGGAGATCGTCGTGCTGCTGGTCGCGGAGCTCGCCGAGCACATGCGCAGCGGAAGCCTCACCTGGCGGCCGGGCGCACCGGAGCTGCTCGCCGCACTGCACGAGGCCGGCGTCCCGCAGTGCCTCGTCACGATGTCGTACCGCTCGATCGCCGACGGGCTCGTCGACCGGCTCCCCGCGGGCACGTTCGACGCCGTCATCACCGGCGACGAGGTCAGCCACGGCAAGCCGCACCCGGAGCCGTACCTCGCCGCCGCGCGTGCCCTCGGGGTGGACCCGACGGCCTGCGTGGCGATCGAGGACTCCACGACCGGCACGCGCTCCGCCGCTGCGGCGGGGTGCGCGGTGCTCGCCGTGCCGAACCACGTCGAGATCGCCCCGGGAGATCGGATCTCGTTCACCGACACGCTCGCCGGGCTCGCGCCCGACGACCTGCTCCGGCTGACCGACGCGCCCCCGCTGGACTGATTCCGGCTAGGCCCGGGCGCTGGAGGTCGGCCCGTTCGCCCGCGCCTTCGCACGGGCGCGATCCATCTCCCGCCACTCGGGCCTCAGTCCGGCGAGCAGGGTGGCCACGGCGTACACCCCGCCGGCCACGAGCACCGTCGGGACGAACCCGACGCCGCTGATCGCCAGCCCGGCTGCCAGGCCGCCGACCGGCATGCCCGCCCAGGCCAAGGCGTCCACGAGCGCACCGACCCGGCCGTACAGCCGGCGGGGGACGCGCTCGAACAGCACGGCCGAGAGGATCGGGTTCACGAACCCGGCGCCGAACCCGGCGAGCGCCATCACCGCCAGCACGACGCCGAACGGCACGTCGAACGCCAGGACGACGATCCGCGGCGCTCCGGCGACCAGGAACCCGACCAGGAACACCTCGCGCCGCGGCATCCGATGGGCGAACGTCGCCGCCAGGATGCTGCCGACGACCGCAGCGGCGCCCATGGTCGTGAGCGCGGCACCGACGGCGGCCGCGCCGCCGCCCGTGTCGGACGCCCAGACGGGGAGGATCACCGAGGTCCACCCGACGTCCAGGAGGTTCGTGACCGTGATGAGCGCGGCGACCACCAGGATGAGCCGGTCGCTGCGCAGGAAGGCGAAGCCTTCGGCGAGCTGGCGCAGGTATCCCGCCTCGGCACGAGCGAGGTCCGCGGCCTCGGCGTCGCCCCGCTGCGGGCCGCCCATGCCCTTCGGGAGCGCGAGCGCGACGACCGCGGAGCCGAGCACGAACATGCCTGCGGTGACGCCCAGGCCGGCCAGCGGCCCGAACAGGCCGATGAAGGCGCCGCCGACCGCGGGACCGACAGTGCTCGCGAGCCGCTCCACCGTGCCCGACAGACCGGTCGCCCGCTCCAACGGGACGTGGGCCCGGTCGGCCGACTCCGGGACCATCACCTCCTTGGCGAGGTCGCCCGGTCCCCGAGCGGCACCGACCACGGCGACGAGACCCAGGAACAGCCCGAACGACAGCCCGCCGGCGACGTGCAGCACGGGGATCGCCGCCGCCGCGAGCGCGCTGACGAGGTCGGTGGTCCAGGACACCCGGCGACCACCGATCCGGTCGATCACGGGACCGCCGAGCGCCTTGACCAGGACGTACGGCGTCAGCTCGAACAGCGCGACCAGCCCGGTCTTCGTCGGGCTGCCCGTCGTGCTGAGGACGAACCAGGGGAGTGCGACCGCCGACACACGCGTGCCGGTGTGGGCGACCGCCATCGCGACCAGCAGCCCGACCATCGGCAGCCGGTGCTGGCCCGGGGGTGCGCCGGCCCGCGCAGCGACCCGCTCGCTCACGACCGATCACCCACGTCGAGGTCGGGGAGGACCTGGAGGTCGAACGAGACCATCTCGGCGTCCGGTCCGGCCTCGGACTCGGGGTGCTGGCGCACGTACTCCTCGGCGACGGCGTGCAGCCGCTCGGTGAGCTCCTCGGTCTGCGCCGGCGTCAGGCGGGCGCGGAAGTCGCTGAGGTCGGTCACGCTGCGCCACTCGGGCGGCATCGCCGAGCGGGCGCCGAGGACCTGCTGGATCCGCAGCGTGATGGCGGTGGCGATCGACCGGAGGTACGCGTCGAGCGCGTCGGGGTCGTCCTCGTCCAAGGTGCGGGTGTCGGCGACGGTGACGTCGTGCGCGGCCTTCCACCAGCGTTCACGGGCGTTGCCCCGCTCGGGTACGTCCACGACGAGGCCGGCGGCGGCCAGCTGGCGGACGTGGTAGCTGACGGCGGCGGAGCTGACGCCCAGGCGCTCGGCGAGCTGGGTCGCGGTCGAGGGCCCGAACCGTCGCAGCGTGCCGACGACCTGGACGCGCAGGGGGTGCGCGAGGGCCTTGAGAGTGCGGGCGTCGAGAACGATCGGCGTCATGCTCATGCCGCCACCGTACGACTGCAAAGGCTTCTTTGCAAAGAAACCTTTGCAAAGAAACCTTTGCAAAGACTTCACGCCGAGGGTCAGTCGACGTCGGTCGTGCTCTCCGCCGGTGACGCCGGCGCCGGCGCGATCGGCAGCCCGACCGCGCCCTCGGGCAGCGGCGGGGGAGTCCCGCCCCACTCGGGACACCGCGCCTGATGGTCGCACCAACCGCAGAGCGGCCCCTTCGAGGCCCGCCACGTGCCCGTCTCGGCCGCACGAGCGATCGCATCCCACAAGGCACGCAGCTTGCGCTCCGTCGCCCGCAGATCGGCTTCGTCCGGCTCGTAGCGGAGGATCTCCTCGTTGCCGAGATACATCAGCTGGAGGAGGGACGGGAGCACCCCGCGGGTGCGCCAGAGCACGAGCGCGTAGAACTTCATCTGGAAGAGCGCCTTGGCCTCGAACACCTCCCGCGGCGCACGACCGGTCTTGTAGTCCACGACCCGGACACGACCGTCCGGAGCCACGTCGACCCGGTCCACGAAGCCGCGCAGCAGGAGACCGCCGTCCAGCACGGTCTCGACGTACAGCTCGCGCTCGGCCGGCTCGAGCCGGCGCGGATCCTCGAGCGCGAAGTACGACGCCAGGAGGCCCTCGGCGCTGCTCAACCACTCCGCCAGCGCCTCGTCACCGGTGAAGAGCGCCGCCAGCTCCGGCTCGGACACGAGCAGGTCCTCCCACGCGGGGCCGAGCATCGCCCGGGCGCGCTCCACCGTCCGCTCCGCCGCCGGGACGTCGTACAGGTCCTCGAGGACGGCGTGCACCAGGGTGCCTCGGACCGCGGCGGGACTCGGCTCCTCCGGGATCCGGTCGATCACGCGGAAGCGGTAGAGCAGCGGGCAGGTCATGAAGTCGCCGGCCCTGCTCGGCGACAGCGCACCCACCACGTCGACGCCGTCGACCTCGGTCCGCTCGATCTGCTCCGTCCTCATGGCACACCACCCTAGGGGCCGACACCGACGATTCCGTTGCACGCGACCCGATAGCGTGGACGTCGTGAGCGCCTCCGAGCCCCCGCCGCGTCCCTCCCGCCCGCCCGGCACCTTCCGGATCGGCGAGGTCGGGGGCGTCGACGTCCTCGTGCGGTCGTCGTGGCTGCTCGTGGCGGTGCTGATCGCCTTCGTGCTCGGCCCGACGATCGAGACGATCGCCCCCGGCCTGGGCATCCTCACGTACGTCGCCGGGCTCGCCTTCGCGATCCTCCTCTACCTCTCGGTGCTGCTGCACGAGATCTCCCACGCGCTCGCCGCGAAGCGGTTCGGGTACGACGTGCGCTCGGTCACCCTGAACTTCCTGGGCGGCGTCACCGAGATCGCCGGCGAGCCCGACACGCCCGGCCGGGAGTTCTGGATCGCGATCGTCGGGCCGCTCACCTCGCTCGCCGTCGGCGGGGCCGCCTGGCTGGCCTCGCTCGTGATGCCCGACGGGCTGCTGCTCTTCGCGTTCGTCGCGCTCGCCGTCGCGAACGGCGTGGTGGGCGTCCTCAACCTCCTCCCGGGCCTTCCGCTCGACGGCGGTCGTGTCTTCCGCGCGATCGTCTGGAAGATCACCGGCAACGAGCACACGGGGAGCCTCGCCGCCGGGCTCGGCGGCCGGGTGATCGCGCTGCTCGCCCTCGCGTTCCCGTTCATCGCCCGCGAGCTCCTCGGCTGGCAGATCAGCATCCTCGACTACCTGATCGCGTTCGTGGTCGCGATGTTCCTGTGGACCGGGGCGTCGCAGTCGATCATGGCGGCGCGGATCCGGCGCCGGCTGCCCGCGCTCACCGCCCGCGGGCTGGCCCGCCGGGTCGTCGAGGTGGCCCGCGACACACCGGTCGCGCGGGCGGTCGACGAGGCCCGGCTCGCCGGCGCCGGCGCCATCGCGGTGATCGGCCGCACCGGCGTCGACGGCCTGGTCGACGAGCGTGCCGTCCTCGCCACGCCGGAGGAACGACGCCCGTGGGTGCCGATCGGCAGCCTGGCCCGTAGCCTGACACCGCAGATGGTGCTGCCGGTCGACCTCAGCGGGGAAGCCCTGATCCGGGCGCTGCAGGCCGCGCCGGCACCGCAGTACCTCGTCGTCGACGGCGACCGCACGTACGGCGTGCTGGTCACCGCTGACGTCGACCGTGCCTTCGCGGCCACACGTTGAACGAGACCGGGTACGACACGAGGCGCCTGCGGCACGAGCACCCGTACCGAACCGAGCTGAAGGGCAAGAGATGGACGAGCGGCTGTCCGGCGTGCGCCGCGGGCCGATGGCGGCCGGCGACTGGGTCCGGCTGACCGATGCCAAGGGCCGGCGGCACAACATCTGCCTGGAGCCGGGCAAGAAGTTCTTCACCAAGCTCGGGGAGATCGCCCACGACGAGCTGATCGGGAGCCCCGAGGGCATCGTGGTGGAGTCCTCGCTCGGCGGGCAGTACCAGGTGTTCCGCCCGCTCATGTTCGAGTACACCTCGTCGATGCCGCGCGGCGCCGCGGTGATCTATCCCAAGGACGCCGCTCAGATCCTGACCTTCGCGGACATCTTCCCGGGCGCGCGGGTGCTGGAGGCCGGTGCCGGGTCGGGTGCGCTCACCACGTACCTCCTGCGCGCGGTCGGCGAGAGCGGTCTCGTCTCGTCCTACGAGCAGCGCGAGGACTTCGCGGCGATCGCCGAGCGCAACGTGCACCAGTTCTTCTCCGGCCCGCACCCGGCGTGGCGGCTCACCGTCGGCGAGCTCGGCGAGGCGGTCGTGGACGAGGAGGTCGACCGGATGGTCCTCGACATGGTCGACCCGTGGGTCCACGTCGACCTGGCCGGGCGCCTGCTCGCCCCCGGCGGCATCCTGTGCGTCTACGTGGCGACCACGACGCAGATGTCGCGCGTGGTCGAGACGCTGCGGGCGCACGGCGAGTTCGCCGAGCCGGCGGCGTGGGAGACCATGCAGCGCGGCTGGCACCTCGAGGGTCTGGCAGTCCGTCCGGAGCACTCGATGAACGCCCACACGGCCTTCCTCGTGACCGCCCGCAGGATGGCGCCGGGCCAGCGCGCGTTGGCCAAGAAGCGTCGCCCGGCACCCGGCGCGTACGGCCCGGACTACGCCGGACCGCGCCCCGCCGATCTCACGGAGTGAGCGCGATCACGGCGGCGGAGCCGTGGATCTGGTCTCATTCCGATAACCCCGCCGCGACACCGGCAACCTGACGCCCCGTCCGGGTAGGGTCACTGATGAGGAGCCAACACGCCGCCGCACCACGAGACCGGTCGGCAACCGGGCGAGGGGTGTGGTGGCCTTCGCGGGAGGTGCGACATGAGCGACTTCGACCAGACCGACCGGCGTCCGCCTGAGACCGAGCAGACCGTCCTTCAGCAGCAGGCCGAGATCGACTACCTGCGCGCGGAGGTCGAGCACCTCCGCCGTCGCACGGCCGGCGCCGGCGCCGACTCCGAGGTCGACCGCCGGCTCGCCGAGACCGAGTCGCGGCTCGCCGCCGTCAGCGCCCAGAACGCCCGGCTCGGTGACACCCTCCGCGAGGCCCGTGACCAGATCGTCTCCCTCAAGGAAGAGGTCGACCGGCTGGCGCAGCCGCCGACGGGATTCGGCACCTTCATCCAGCACAACGACGACGACACGGTCGACATCTTCACCGGCGGCCGCAAGCTGCGGGTCAACGTCAGCCCGACGGTCGAGGTCGAGGATCTCCAGCGCGGCCAGGAGGTGATCCTCAACGAGGCCCTCAACGTCGTCGCCGCCCTGGAGTACGAGCAGGTCGGCGAGGTCGTGATGCTCAAGGAGGTGCTGGCCGACGGCGACCGCGTGCTCGTGATCGGCAACGCCGACGAGGAGCGGATCGCCCGGATCGCCGACTCGCTGCGCGACACGAAGATCCGGGCCGGCGACTCGCTGCTGCTCGACTCCCGTGCCGGCTACGTGTACGAGCGGGTGCCCAAGAGCGAGGTCGAGGAGCTGATCCTCGAAGAGGTCCCGGACATCGACTACCTGAGCATCGGTGGTCTCCAGGGCCAGATCGAGTCGATCCGCGACGCGGTCGAGCTCCCGTACCTCTACCCGGAGATCTTCATCGAGCACGAGCTCAAGCCCCCGAAGGGCGTCCTCCTGTACGGCCCGCCGGGCTGCGGCAAGACCCTGATCGCGAAGGCCGTCGCGAGCTCGCTGGCGAAGAAGGTCTCGGACAAGACGGGGGAGGAGGGCCGCTCGTACTTCCTCAACATCAAGGGCCCCGAGCTCCTGAACAAGTACGTCGGCGAGACCGAGCGGCACATCCGCCTGGTGTTCCAGCGGGCGCGGGAGAAGGCCAGCGAGGGCACGCCGGTGATCGTGTTCTTCGACGAGATGGACTCGCTGTTCCGCACCCGCGGCTCCGGCGTGTCGTCCGACGTCGAGAACACCATCGTCCCGCAGCTGCTGAGCGAGATCGACGGCGTGGAGGGCCTGGAGAACGTCCTGGTGATCGGCGCCTCCAACCGCGAGGACATGATCGACCCGGCGATCCTGCGCCCGGGCCGCCTGGACGTGAAGATCAAGATCGAGCGGCCCGACGCCGAGGGCGCCCGGGACATCTTCAGCAAGTACCTGACGGCCAACCTGCCGCTGCACGCCGACGACCTGTCGGAGTTCAACGGCGACAAGGACGCCTGCGTGGCGGCGATGATCCAGCGGACCGTCGAGCGGATGTACGCCGAGTCCGAGGACAACCGCTTCCTCGAGGTCACGTACGCCAACGGCGACAAGGAGGTCCTGTACTTCAAGGACTTCAACTCCGGCGCCATGATCCAGAACATCGTCGACCGGGCGAAGAAGATGGCGATCAAGGACTTCCTCGACGCCCAGCAGCGCGGCCTGCGGGTGCAGCACCTGCTCCAGGCGTGCCTGGACGAGTTCAAGGAGAACGAGGACCTCCCGAACACCACGAACCCGGACGACTGGGCCCGGATCTCCGGCAAGAAGGGCGAGCGGATCGTGTTCATCCGCACGCTCGTCTCCGGCAAGCAGGGCTCGGAGCCCGGTCGGTCGATCGACACGGTCGCCAACACGGGTCAGTACCTCTAGCTACGCCCAGTACTCCCGAGGGTGGCTCGCAACAAGTAGACGCCGCCGTCGCGGCTAGCGCGACGGCGGCGCCGCGCTCGAACCGAAGTCTGGGTGCTGGCCATCCTGCGAGGGGACGAGCCGGGTTCCAGCCAGGACCACGTAGCGATGGTCGTACGGTTCCTCGTTTGACCCGATGAATTCGACGACCTCGTCGAGAAACCACTGCGGCAGGTGAGGCACCTCAGCTCCAGAGCCTGTCCGCACGATGTCGTTCACGAAGCCATCCCGCAAGAGTTCGGGAGACATCTGGAATCGTCGTCCGGTGCTCTCCGCGGGTTGGCGAAAATCGAACCCGTTGGCGTCGATCGCGTCCACAACGCCGTAGCGACGCACCTCGGCCAGCAACTCCTGCCACAACACGTCAGCTGGTGCGACCGACCGATCCGGGTCAGCCAGTTCGCCCTCAGATCCCGAGTCGCTCAAAACGCGTCGCCCGAGCAGTAGGCGCTCTTCCGGGGGAACGACGTCATAATCCGGACGCCCGTCTTTCCGAGGATGACGATCACGCGCCGCTTGACGGTGTTCCCCGACAGGTCAACGAACGTGAACTGCTTCTGATAGCAGAACCTATTGGCATTCTGCACCGTTCGCTTCCCGGGTTCGGACATCACCCACCGAATGGCCCAGTGCATCCAATGACCCCACGTCGATCCTTGCCACGACGCCAGCTTCGCGAACTGGGACTTGTGGTACGCACGGATATGCCGGATGCCGAAGGCGGCTTCCGACACGGGGTTCATGCTCTCGCGATCCTTCTTGCCGCAGTACATGCGGGCGTAGGTGCGCTCCATACGAGAGTGTGCCTTTGCTCGCGGATAGTCCTTGACCACGCTGTAGCGGCTCTCTCCACTTGTGCAGACGCCGTCCCACCACGTGCCCGATGCGGCAGCTGTGGTCATCGTGCCGCCGCCGTTCGACCGTGGGCTGTAGGTGATCGGAGCCTCGAAGTACACAGGGGTGCCGCCGCTCTCGACATACGAACGCAGACCAGGCCTCTGGAAACTGCCCGGCAGCACGACGTCCTCCGCTGGGTCGTACGCCGGCTCGTCACTCGAGATGGTGTCCGACTCGGTCGGCGCACTCGACTCGACGTGCAGTGTGGCCGGTTCTGCCCATTCCTTGTCGGTATGCCCGTTCGGGAAGCCGGGTGTGGAACCCGAATCAGCCAACGCTGGGGACACCGCAGTGGTACCAACCAGCGCGACGCAACAGACTGCTTGCAAGGACGATCCGTCGACCTTCCACCATCTGACTCCTTCGATCCTCATCTCCAAGAGAGGACGGCTATTCCATCCTCTCGACGGAGTGCCCGCCTGCCGAATCCGCTCGATCCGAACGAAGCAAGTCGGTGGCCGCCCACAGTCTGGCCAATCGCCAGATGTGGTGCGCGTCACAGAAATTAGCGACTGCGTGGGCACCTGGCAAGTCGGCGATATCGATCGGTGGGTAGCACCCGGGATCACGGCGAGCCGTGGTTGCGGTATGCGCGACCCGCCGTTCCCAGCTCGCTCGTTCAGCTACTACGCCGACTCACCCGCCCCCGTCTTCCCCGGCAGGCGCCTGCGCTGAACTCAGCGACCGACGAGGCGCTCCCGCAGCCAGGGGCCGGCGATCGCGCGGGAGTCTGGCACGCACGGCCACTGCGGGTCGTCGAGCAGCGCGACGACCCGCTCGAGCGGCATCCAGTCGCCCCACGCGACCTCCTCCGGCTGCCAGCGGATCGGCCCGTCCCACCCCTCGACGAGATACCCGAACGCCTCGTACGACGTGTGGGCGTCGGTGTAGCGGCTGGTGAAGACCGGCACGAGCTCCGCGCCGATCACGCCGAGCTCCTCGGCCACCTCGCGCGCGGCGCCGTCGCCTGGGTCCTCGCCCGCGAGCAGGACGCCGCCGGCGCAGACGTCGTACATCCCGGGGAAGACGTCCTTCGTGTCCGACCGGCGGTGGACGTAGACCCGTCCGGCCGGGTCCGTCACGACGATCGCGGTCGCGCCGTGGTGCAGGTTCTCGGCCCGCACCCGCGAGCGCGGAGCCTCCCCGGCAGGGCGGCCGTCCGGCCCGTACAGCGCCACGATCTCGTCCACGCCGATCATCGTGCCAGGGGAGCGTCGGGCGCACTGGCTAGGGTGAACCCATGACGGTACGACGGGTGATGGGGTCCGAGGTCGAGTACGGCATCTCCGTCAAGGGACAGCCGACGGCCAACCAGATGGTCGCGTCCACGCAGGTCGTCAACGCGTACGCGAGCGCGAACGGCCTGACCCGCCGAGCCCGCTGGGACTTCGAGGAGGAGAACCCTCTGCGCGACGCGCGCGGGTTCGACCTGAGCCGCGACCGGGCCGATCCCACGCAGCTGACCGACGAGGACCTCGGTCTCGCGAACGTCATCCTGACGAACGGCGCCCGGCTCTACGTCGACCACGCCCACCCGGAGTTCTCGACGCCGGAGTGCACGAACCCGCGCGACGTCGTGCTGTGGGAGAAGGCGGGCGAGCTCGTGATGCAGCGCGGCGCCGACCTCGCGAGCCAGATCCCGGGGGCTCCGGGCCTGCTGCTCTACAAGAACAACGTCGACAACAAGGGCGCGTCGTACGGCGCCCACGAGAACTACCTGATGCGACGCGACGTGCCGTTCGGTGCGATCGTCGAGCACCTCACGCCCTTCTTCGTCTCCCGGCAAGTCGTGTGCGGCGCCGGCCGGGTCGGTCGCCAGCAGGACGGGTCGGAGCACGGCTTCCAGATCAGCCAGCGCGCCGACTACTTCGAGGTCGGCGTCGGGCTGGAGACGACGCTCAAGCGGCCGATCATCAACACCCGCGACGAGCCGCACGCCGACCCGTCGAAGTACCGCCGTCTGCACGTGATCATCGGCGACGCGTCGATGTCGGAGATCGCTGCGTACCTCAAGCTCGGGACGACCTCGCTCGTGCTCGCGATGATCGAGGCCGGGTTCCTGGAGTCCGGCCTCGAGCTCGCGCAGCCGGTCCGCGCGCTGCACGCGATCTCGCACGACCCGTCGTTGGCCACGCTGGTGGAGCTGGCCGACGGGCGGCGGTTCAGCGGTCTGGACCTGCAGTGGGCGTACCTCGAGCGCGCGCAGGCGTTCATCGAGGCGGGGCACGACGGTGAGGACCTCACCGCAGGGCAGACCAAGGACGTGCTCGACCGCTGGGAGTCGGTGCTCACCAGGCTCGGCGACGACCCGATGAGCCTGCGCGACGAGCTGGACTGGGTGGCGAAGCTGTCGCTGCTGGAGTCGTACCGCCAGCGCGACGGCCTCGACTGGGACGACGCCAAGCTGCATCTGGTCGACCTCCAGTACGCGGACCTGCGCCCGGAGCGAGGGCTCTACCACCGGCTCGTCCGCTCGGGTCGGATGAAGCGGCTGCTGAGCGACACCGAGATCGAGCGGGCCGTCACGCAGCCGCCCGAGGACACGCGCGCGTACTTCCGCGGCCAGTGCCTGGCGCACTTCCCGGACTCCGTCGCCGCGGCCTCCTGGGACTCCGTGATCTTCGACCTGCCGGGCCGCGAGTCGCTCCAGCGGATCCCGACGATGGAGCCGCTGCGCGGGACGCGCGAGCACGTCGGGTCGCTGTTCGACCAGCACGACTCCGCGCAGAGTCTGTTCGACGCGCTGACCGGTCGTTGACGGCGTGCGAGGTCCCGTTCCACCTCCTGGACGCGAGGGCGGTGGCGTGCGACGTCGACGAGCTGGGGCTCGAGCAGCGCTCCGCCTCGGCGTCGATGGCCTTGGACGCCGCCGAGCGGGCTCTACCGGCCGGATCAGCCCCGACCGCACCAGCACGAGGCCGATGGGCGCCGCCCGGGTTACGGCGCCGTAACGACTCGTGACGGCGCGTCATCGTGCGTGGCCGGACGGGCTCGTCGGTATAGGGTCGGGTCCACGGCCCCCGCCCGCTCGGGAGCACCGGGGGTCCGACCGAGGAGGTTGTGATGGCACGCGACGGCGGACAGCAGCACAAGACCACCCGCAAGAGCAGCGAGACCGACGACGAGACGGCGGTCGAGCCCGACGAATCGGTCGCCGAGCGCAAGGAGAAGCTCGACGACGACATCGACTCGATCCTCGACGAGATCGACGACGTCCTCGAGGAGAACGCCGAGGAGTTCGTGCGCAGCTTCGTGCAGAAGGGCGGGCAGTGATGCTCCCAGAGGCCTTCCTGACGGCAGGATCGTCCTCGTTCACCGAGTTCCTCGCCCGGCACCAGCCGGAGCTGCTCCCGTCCTCGCGGCTCGCCGACGGCGTGCTGTCGGACCACGTCGCGCATGCGACGACGATCGTCGCGGCCACGTTTCCCGGCGGCGTCGTCATGGCCGGTGACCGCCGGGCGACAATGGGCAACGTGATCGCCCAGCGCGACATCCAGAAGGTGTTCCCCGCCGACGAGTTCTCGGCCGTCGGCATCGCCGGCACCGCCGGGATCGCAGTCGAGCTGACGCGGTTGTTCCAGCTCGAGCTGGAGCACTACGAGAAGATCGAGGGCACCCCGCTCTCGACCGACGGCAAGGCCAACCGCCTGGCGACCCTGATCCGCGGCAACCTCGCGATGGCGATGCAGGGACTGGCGGTCGTCCCGCTGTTCGCGGCGTACGACACCGAGGCCGGCGCGGGCCGGATCTTCGTCTTCGACGTGACCGGCAACCGCAACGAGGAGCGGTCGTTCCACTCGGTCGGATCGGGCTCGACGTTCGCGCGCGGCTCGCTGAAGAAGCTCTACCGCGACGACCTCTCCGAGGACGACACGGTCACCGCCTGCATCCAGGCCCTCTACGACGCGGCGGACGACGACTCGGCCACGGGCGGCCCGGACCTGACGCGCCGGATCTTCCCGATGGTCGCCGTGATCACCGGCGACGGCTACCGTGCCTACTCCGACGACGCCACTGCGGCGATCGCCGACCGGGTCATCGGTGGCCGGATGACCCGACCCGACGGGCCGTCCGCGCCGGTCGAGTAGCCCGGCACGTGCAGCACCCCGACCAGTTCCGCCGAGGAGAGGATCGACGTTGAGCGCAGGGTTCTACGTCTCGCCCGAGCAGCTGATGAAGGACCGCGCGGACTTCGCGCGGAAGGGGATCGCCCGCGGCCGCAGCGTCGTGGTCGTCCAGTACGCCGACGGGATCCTGTTCGTCGCCGAGAACCAGTCGCAGGCACTGCACAAGATCAGCGAGATCTACGACCGGATCGCCTTCGCCGCCGTCGGCCGGTACAACGAGTTCGAGAACCTGCGGATCGCCGGTGTGCGGCTCGCGGACCTGCGTGGCTACTCCTACGACCGCAGCGACGTCACCGGCCGCGGCCTCGCCAACGCGTACGCCCAGACGCTCGGGACGATCTTCTCGTCGGGCGCGGAGAAGCCGTACGAGGTCGAGATCTTCGTCGCCGAGGTCGGCGCGACCGCAGACGCGGACCAGATCTATCGATTGACCTACGACGGCTCGGTCGCCGACATCCAGGGTCACGCGGTGATGGGTGGCCAGGCGGAGGCGACGGAGGCCTACCTCTCGGAGCACTTCGAAACCGGTCTCGGCCTGGACGCGGCGATCGCCCTGGCGGCGAAGGCCCTCGGCCACGACGAGACCACCCCGCGGACGATCGATGCGGACGCGCTCGAGGTGGCGGTCCTCGACCGGACGCGCGCGCTGCCGCGCAAGTTCAAGCGCCTGACCTCAGGCCGCGTGCGCGACGCGCTCGCAGCCTGAGGTCGGCCTCGCCCGTACGTCCGGCCTCAGCGACGCTTGCCGAACCGGCTCATGGTCAGCGGCGCGAAGATCGCTGTGATCACGGCGGCGGCGACCAGCGTCCACATCACCTCGTCGCCGACCGCGTCGCCGGCCATCAGACCGCGCACGGCATAGACGACGTGGGAGATCGGGTTGATCTCGACGAACACCTGCAGCCACCCCGGCATCGTCTCGGGGTCCACGAAGACCGGGCTGAGGAAGGCCGCCGGGAAGAGGATCATCATGCTGATCCCCATCACGGACTGCGGACTGCGGGCGAGCAGACCGAGGAACGTCCAGATCCACGAGAACCCGAAGCAGAACACCATGAGCAGCGCGACGCCGGCCACGACGCCCGGCAGGCCACCGTCCGGTCGGTAGCCGAGCACGAGACCGAGCACGACCACGAAGACCGACGCCAGCGTGTAGCGAACCGCGTCTCCGAGCAGCGCACCGACCAGCGCCGACGGACGCCACACCGGCAGCGTCCGGATGCGGTCGTACACGCCCTTCTCGATGTCGGTGTTCAAGGCGACGCCGGTGTACATCGTGATCATCACGATCGTCTGCACGAGGATCCCGGGCAGCACGTACTGGAGGTACGCGTCGGTGGAGCCGGCGATCGCGCCGCCGAACAGGTAGGTGAACAGCAGGACGGACATCACCGGGAACAGCGTGACGTCGAACAGCTGCTCCGGCACGTGCTTGATCCGCAGGATCGCCCGCCACCCGAACGCGAGCGAGGTGGTGACGCCGCCGGGCCTGCTGGGTCGCGGACCGGCCGCGAGGACCGAGTCGAGCTTGTCCGCCGTCGTCTGCGGTGTCGCTGTGGTGGTCATGCTCGCACTCCTTCGTGCTCCGCTTCCGGCTCCTCGGCGGCGTCCTCGGCCGACCGTCCGGTCAGGGAGAGGAACACCTCGTCGAGGGTGGGCTGTCCGTAGCTGAAGCCGGCCAGCTCGACGCCGTCGGCCGACAGCGTCGCGAGCGCCGGTGGAACCTTCGTCCGGTCGTCCACCCGGGCGACCACGTCGGCCGGGTCGGACCCGGCGAAGACCTCCTCGCCGAACGCGCGGGTCAGAACGTCGATCGCACGGGCCTGGTCGCCGGGGTCGTGCAGATGGACGTGCAACGACCCGGACCCCACGGAGGCCTTGAGCTGGCTGCTCGTGCCCTCGGCGATCACCCGCCCCGAGTCGATCACCGCGATCCGCTCCGCCAGCTGGTCGGCCTCGTCGAGGTACTGCGTCGTCAGCAGCACGGTCGTCCCGCGCGCGGTCAGCGCACGGACGATCTCCCAGACCTGGTTGCGGCTGCGAGGATCGAGGCCGGTCGTGGGCTCGTCGAGGAAGAGCAGCTGGGGCGTGACGACGATGCTCGCGGCGATGTCGAGCCGTCTGCGCATCCCGCCCGAGTAGCGCTTCACCTGCTTGTTGGCGGCGTCGGTCAGGTCGAACGCCTCCAGCAGGTCGTCGCACCGCTGCCGCGCCTGTGCCCGGGAGAACCCGAGGACACGCCCGAGGAGCAGGAGGTTCTCGCGGCCCGTCAGGTCCTCGTCGACCGAGGAGTACTGTCCCGTCAGGCTGACGACGCTGCGGACGCCGTCGGGATCGCTCTCCACGTCGTGGCCGAGGACGCGGGCGCTGCCGCCGTCGGGCCGCAGGAGCGTGGCCAGCATCTGGATCGTGGTCGTCTTCCCGGCGCCGTTGGGGCCCAGGAACCCGTACACACCGCCCTGCGGCACCACCAGGTCGATCCCGTCGACCGCACGTTTGTCGCCGAAGGTCTTCACCAGACCCTCGGTCTCGATCGCGGGACCCGCGCTCGTCAGCATGGTGCCTCCCCAGGCTCTCGCACACCGTCTCGGACTCTTCTTCTGGATCGTGTCACGCAGGGGTGACAGGATTCGAGCGAAATACTCATCGGTGGCGTTCGGAGAGCGGGTGACGGCCCCACTTCCGGCATAGGGTGGGGACGTGGAGCGACGGATCTTCGGCATCGAGAACGAGTACGGCGTCACGTGCACGTTCCGTGGGCAGCGGCGCCTGTCCCCGGACGAGGTCGCGCGCTACCTGTTCCGGCGGGTCGTGTCGTGGGGGCGCAGCAGCAACGTCTTCCTGCGCAACGGCGCACGGTTGTACCTCGACGTGGGCAGCCACCCCGAGTACGCCACCCCGGAGTGCGACGACGTCGTGGAGCTCGTCACGCACGACAAGGCGGGGGAGCGGGTCCTCGAGGGCCTGCTGGTCGATGCCCAGCAGCGGCTGCGCGAGGACGGGATCCTCGGCGACATCTACCTCTTCAAGAACAACACCGACTCGGCCGGCAACTCCTACGGGTGCCACGAGAACTACCTGGTCAGCCGCGACGGCGAGTTCAACCGGATCGCCGACGTCCTCATCCCGTTCCTGGTCTCGCGGCAGATCATCTGCGGTGCCGGCAAGGTCCAGCACACCCCGCGCGGCGCGATGTTCTCGGTCAGCCAGCGTGCCGAGCACATCTGGGAGGGCGTGTCCAGCGCCACGACCCGCTCGCGGCCGATCATCAACACCCGCGACGAGCCGCACGCCGACGCGGAGCGCTACCGCCGCCTCCACGTGATCGTCGGCGACTCGAACATGAGCGAGACCACGGCCCTGCTCAAGGTGGCGAGCACCCACCTCGTCCTCCAGATGATCGAGACCGGCGTGGCCATGCGCGACATGACCCTCGACAACCCGATCCGGGCGATCCGGGAGATCTCGCACGACATGACGGGCCGGCGCAAGGTCGCACTCGCGAACGGCCGCGAGCTGTCCGCGCTCGAGATCCAGTCCGAGTACCTCACCAAGGCCCGCGGCTTCGTGGACCGCCACGCACCCGACGACCCCACCAGCCAGCGCGCGCTCGAGCTGTGGGAGCGCACGCTCAAGGCAGTCGAGTCCGAGGACCTCTCGCTGGTCGAGCGCGAGATCGACTGGGTGATCAAGTACACCCTGCTCGAGCGCTACCGCGCCAAGCACAACCTCACCTGGAGCCACCCCCGGATCGCGCAGATGGACCTCGCGTACCACGACATCCACCGGGAGCGAGGCCTGTACTACCTGCTGGAGCGGCAGGGCGCGGTGGCGCGGGTGACCGACGACCCGAGCATCTTCGAGGCCAAGGCGACGCCGCCCCAGACGACTCGCGCGCGGCTCCGTGGCGAGTTCATCAAGAAGGCCCAGGAACGACGTCGCGACTTCACGGTGGACTGGGTCCACCTGAAGCTCAACGACCAGGCGCAGCGGACCGTGCTCTGCAAGGACCCGTTCCGCTCCCACGACGAGCGGGTGCAGAAGCTCATCGACGGGATGTGACCGTCGCCGCCGCAGGGGCCCTCAGGGTTTTCTACGGTTCCTCGGCTACGGTGTCCGACGTTGGTCCGATCCTCGATCCGATTGGTGGCTCCCGCCGTGCGCCGTCTGCTCGCGCTCCTGCTCGTCCCGCTGCTCTTCCTCGCTGCCTGCGGCGGCGAGGACTCGAACGACGACTCCGCCTCGGGCGGTTCGTTCGACGACGTCACGGTGTCCGGTGACGTCGGGAAGAAGCCCACCATCGAGGGCGCCGAGGGCGTCACCGTCGACGAGATCACCACGAAGGTCCTGGTCGAGGGCGACGGCGAGGAGGTCGCCGACGGCGACACCGTCGACATCCGCTACGTCCTGATCCAGGCGAAGGACGACACCGAGATGGGCAGCACCTTCGGCCAGGAGAGCGGGACGACCACCACGCTCGACTCCGAGACCGACCCCGTCCTGGCCGCGAACCTCGTCGGTCAGAAGATCGGCACCCGCGTCCTCATCGGCCTGCGTACGTCGGACATCGCGGGCCAGGAGGCCGGCGAGGCAGCCGACGACACCCTGCTCGTCGTCGCCGACCTCGTCTCCGCCTGGGAGCCGCCGAAGGTCACCGGCACGATCGCCGACGTGAAGGTCTCCGACGGTCCGCTGAAGAAGAAGCCGACGATCACGCTGTCCGAGAAGCCGCTGGTCGTCAAGGACACCCAGTCGAAGGTCCTCGTCAAGGGCAAGGGCGCGAAGGTCAAGGACGGCGACACCGTGACGGTGCGCTATCTCGGCGTCAACGGCCGCGACGGCAAGGAGTTCGACACCTCGTGGGGCGGCGAGGACGGCGACACCACCGACTTCCCGATCACCTCGGGACAGATGATCCCGGGCTTCGTCGAGGGCCTGGTCGGCCAGACCATCGGCAGCCGCGTCCTGATCTCGATGCCCTACACCGACGGCTACGGGACCGGCGGCAGCGCCGGGGCCGGCATCCAGGCCGGCGACAGCCTGGTGTTCGTCGTGGACCTGGTGAAGCCGGCCAAGGGCAACGGCTGACGTACGCCCGCAGGTCGTTCGGCGCGTGTAGGTTAGCCCTGCACGCGCCGAACGCCTGAGGAGATCACGAGGTGGCACCTCGCAAGACCGAGCGGCTGATGAATCTGCTCATCGCCCTGCTGGTGACACCGACGTACCTCACCAAGTCACGGATCCGCGAGGTCATCGAGCCCTATCGCGAGCAGAGCGACGCCGCCTTCGAGCGCATGTTCGAGCGCGACAAGGACGAGTTGCGGCAGATCGGCGTACGGATCGAGGTCGGCAGTACCAACACGTTCGGGGGACCCGAGACCGGCTACCGGATCCGACGTGACGACTTCGAGCTGCCGCCGATCACCTTCGAGGCCGACGAGGCCGCCGTCATCGGCGTGGCCGCGCGGGTCTGGCAGGACGCCCGGCTGGCCGCCGACACCGCCCACGCGCTGCGCAAGCTCACCGCCGTCGGGATCCCCATCGACCCCGAGTCGCTGTCCGGGATCGAGCCGAGGGTCGCGGTGACGGAGCCGTCGTTCGACCGGTTCTGGGAGGCCGCGCTCACCCGCACGCCCGTCCGCTTCGACTACCGGCGCGCGGACGGCGCCCAGTCCCAGCGCCACGTCGAGCCCTGGCGGCTGCTGTCGTGGCACGGCCGCTGGTATCTCGTGGGGCTGGACCGTGACCGGGAGGCGCCGCGGCTGTTCCGGCTGAGCCGAGTGATCGGCGAGGTCGAGGACGCCGGCGCGCCGGGGGAGGCCGACGTGCCCGACGAGGCCGACGTGCGCGAGCTGGCTGCTGCGCTGTTCCCCGCACCTCCGAGCGCCCAGGCCCGGGTCCGGGTGCGTGCGGGCCGCGGCCTCGGCCTGCGGCGGCGCGCCAGCGAGGAGCAGCCGCTGGGGCAGGGGTGGGACGAGCTGACGCTGCCGTACGCCTCCCTGAACGAGCTCGCCGCGGAGATCGCGTCGTACGGCCCCGACGCCGTGGCCGTCTCGCCCGACGACCTGCGGGCGACCGTGAGGGAGCGGCTGCGCGCCGTGCTGGAGGTGAGCACCCGATGAGCACCTCGGGGGAGCAGATCGAGCGGATGCTGGCGCTCGTCCCGTACCTCCAGTCGAACGAGGGCATCCCGGTCGAGCAGGTGGCGCGCCTGTTCGGCGTCTCGCCCGCGAAGATCGTCGGTGACCTGAACGTCCTGTGGTTCTGCGGGCTCCCCGAGGCCGTCACGGGCGAGATGATCGACATCGACATGGATGCGCTCGAGTCCGAGGGCGTCGTCTTCATCGACAACGCCGACTTCCTCCCGCGCCCTCTGCGCTTCAACGCGTACGAGGCTGCGTCGCTGGTGACCGCCCTGCGGACGCTGCGCGAGTCGGTCGCGGAGGAGGACCGCCGGGCGCTGGAGTCGGCGACGGCGAAGCTGACCGCGGCGCTCGGAGCAGACGCCTCGGTCGCCAACGTCGTCGAGGTCATGGTCGAGGACGACGAGACCCCGGTCCGTGAGCAGATCGCCCGCGCGCTGCGCGACGGACGACGCCTGCACCTCTCGTACGTCGTGCCCTCGCGCGACGAGCGCACCGAGCGCGACGTCGACCCGCTGCGCCTGATCACCGCCGAGGGGCGCCTGTACCTCGAGGGCTGGTGCCTCGCGGCCGAGGGGCTGCGGCTGTTCCGTCTGGACCGGATCGAGCACGTGCGGGTCCTCGACGAGCCCGCGGAGCCGCACCCGGGGGTGGAGCGGCGCGAGTACGGGCCGCGGATCTTCCACCCGGGCGACGACGCGCAGTCGGCGGTCGTGGCGCTGGACCCGCGCGCGTCGTGGGTGCGCGAGTACCTCCAGCACGAGGAGATCGGCGCCGACGAGCGCGGCTGGGCCCTGCTGCGGGTGCAGGCCGGCGACGCGGACTGGCTGACCCGGTTCGTCCTCCGAGCGGACGGTGTCGTGCGGGTCGTGGAGCCCGGCTGGCTGGCCGAGCGCGTGGCCCGCAAGACCCGGGACGCGTTGGCAGCGTACGATGATGACCAAGAGGCGGCCGCCCCTTCGAGATCGTGAGGTCACCCTATGTTCCGACAGATCGGCCCGATGGAGATCATCCTCATCCTGGCTGTGCTGGTGCTGCTGTTCGGTGCCAAGAAGCTGCCCGACCTGGCCCGGGGCAGCGGCCGTGCGCTGCGGATCTTCAAGTCCGAGACCAAAGGTCTGATGGACGAGGACAAGGACGAGGACGACGACAAGTCCGAGGCATCCCGCCCGCGCCAGGTGACGCAGGGCGAGGCGACGGTGCTGCCGTCGTCCGACGCCGTGCAGTCGCAGCGCAAGGACGAGTACCGCTCCGAGCCCTCCTGACGGGCAGGTGGCGCTCCTGTTCCGGGGAAAACGGCCCCGTCCGGCCGTCTCCCCGGACGGCTCGATGCCGCTCGCAGAGCACCTTCGTGAGCTGCGGGACCGGCTGCTGCGAGCCGTCCTCGCGATCGTTCTGGCGACCATCGTCGCCGCGTTCTTCTACGACCAGCTCCTCGACCTGCTCACCGGCCCGTACCTCGACGCCGTCGAGCGGCTGCAGGCGGCTGGGCACGAGGTCGACGCCAAGCTGACCTTCTCCGGCATCGCCGACCCGTTCACGTTCGCGATCAAGATCTCGCTGGTGGCAGGGATCGTGGCCTCCAGCCCGATCTGGCTGTACCAGATCTGGTCGTTCGTGGTGCCGGCGCTGCACCGCAACGAGCGCAAGTGGACCCTGCTGTTCAGCGCGATCGCGGGCCCGCTGTTCATCATCGGCTTCGTCACCGGCTACTACGTGCTGCCGAAGGCGATCGAGATCCTGATCTCCTTCACCCCCGACGGCGTCTCGAACTTCAACACGCTCCCGGACTACCTCAGCTTCGTCCTGCGGATCCTGCTGGTGTTCGGCGTCGCGTTCGAGATCCCGCTGTTCGTGATCCTCCTCAACGCGATGGGTGCGGTCTCCGCCAAGCAGCTCGCGGGTGCGCGGGCCTGGATCGTCATCGCGACGTTCATCTTCGCCGCGATGGCCACCCCGTCGACCGACCCGATCACGATGCTGTTCCTCGCGGTGCCGATGACGGTGCTGTTCGGGATCGCCGAAGGAATCGCCTGGCTCGTCGACCGACGACGCGCCCGGGACCGGGCGGCGAGCGAGTTCGGCCGGTACGACGACGACGAGATGTCCGAGATCACGATCGAGCGCGACCCGGAGGACGAGCGGCCGAGCCGGCTCGACGACGACTGACCCGCAGCCCCGGGCGCCCGGACGGGCGGACGCGTGGCCCGCGTCACCGCGGGCCACGCGTCGGCCTCTGCCCGTACGCTGGAGGCATGACCTCCCCGGCGCAGCGCTACGCCCAGTTCCGGGCGGGCCAGGCGAGCCCTGCTCTGACCGAGTTCACCAGTCTCTACGCCTTCGAGCCGGACGACTTCCAGGTCGACGCGTGTCGCGCTCTCGAGGCCGGCCAGGGCGTGCTCGTCGCCGCCCCGACGGGGTCCGGCAAGACCTTGGTCGGCGAGTTCGCGGTGCACCTCGCGCTCGCCGAGGGCCGCAAGTGCTTCTACACCACACCGATCAAGGCGCTGAGCAACCAGAAGTTCCACGACCTCGTCGAGCGCTACGGCGCGGAGCGCGTCGGCCTGCTGACCGGCGACAACTCCGTCAACGGCGAGGCCCCGATCATCGTGATGACGACCGAGGTGCTCCGCAACATGCTGTACGCCGGGTCGCGGACGCTGACCGGTCTCGGCTACGTCGTGATGGACGAGGTGCACTACCTCGCCGACCGGTTCCGCGGTGCGGTCTGGGAAGAGGTGATCATCCACCTCCCGGAGTCGGTGCAGGTGGTGGCGCTGTCGGCGACGGTCTCGAACGCCGAGGAGTTCGGGGACTGGTTGAGCGAGGTCCGCGGCGAGGTGGTGACCGTGGTCTCCGAGCGCCGCCCCGTCCCGCTCTACCAGCACGTGCTGGCCGGCCGCCGCATGTACGACCTGTTCGACTCCCGTGGTGAGGGCCGGGTCAACGCCGAGCTGGAGCGGATCGCGCGCGACGAGTGGCGGATGCGTCAGGTCGGTCGGGCGGGCGGCGGCCCCGGGCGGCGCAACAAGCGCGGCCAGTCCTACGGCGCGCACCGCCACCGCTCGCGGTTCTTCACCCCGAACCGCGTCGAGGTCCTCGACCGGCTGGATGCCGCGGGCCTCCTCCCGGCGATCACCTTCATCTTCAGCCGCGCCGGCTGCACGGCCGCGGTCGAGCAGTGCCTCGCGTCCAACCTCCGGCTCACCACGCCGGAGGAGGCCCGCGAGATCCGCGCGTACGTCGAGGACGCGACGCGGGCGCTGCCGGACGCCGACCTGGAGGCACTGGGCTACCGCGACTTCGCCGACGGCCTGGCCCGGGGCGTCGCCGCGCACCACGCGGGCATGCTGCCGACCTTCAAGGAGGTCGTGGAGCACTTGTTCAGCGAGGGTCTGGTGAAGGCGGTGTTCGCGACCGAGACGCTGGCCCTGGGGATCAACATGCCGGCCCGGTCGGTGGTCATCGAGCGGCTGACGAAGTGGAACGGCGAGACGCACGCCGAGATCACGCCGGGCGAGTACACCCAGCTCACGGGCCGCGCCGGACGTCGCGGGATCGACGTCGAGGGCCACGGGGTGGTGCTGTGGCAGCCTGGGCTCGACCCGAAGCACGTCGCGGGCCTGGCCTCCACCCGGACCTACCCTCTGCGCTCGTCGTTCCACCCCTCGTACAACATGGCCGTCAATCTGGTCGACCAGGTGGGGCGCGCGACGGCACGCGAGATGCTCGAGCAGTCGTTCGCGCAGTTCCAGGCCGACCGTCAGGTGGTCGGGCTCGCCCGGCAGGTGCACAAGGCGGAGGAGGCCCTCGCGGGCTACGCCGAGGCGGCGACCTGCGACCGTGGCGACTTCCTGGAGTACGCCGCGCTGCGACGCGAGATCAAGGACCGGGAGAAGTCCGCGTCCAAGAAGCGCCGTTCCGCGCACGCCGACGACGTGGCCGCGTCGCTGGCGAAGCTGCGTCCGGGTGACCTGATCGCCGTCCCGGCGGGCCGGTGGGCGGGCTGGGCCGTGGTGATCGACCCGGGCGCGCAGCCCGACCGCGGCGCGCCCCGGCCGCTCGTGGTCACCGAGGACCGGCACGCGCGTCGGCTGGGGCTGGTCGACTTCCCGGGGATCGTCGAGCCGGTCGGGCGGCTGCGGATCCCGAAGGGCTTCCACTCCCGCAACGCCCAGGCACGCCGCGACCTGGCGTCGGCCGTGCGGACCAAGACCCAGCACCTCGATCTCCCGTCGGCACGGCGCCAGCGCGGCGGGGTCGTCCACGATCCCGAGATCGACCGCCTGCGGAACGCGCTGCAGGAGCATCCCTGCCACGCGTGCCCGGACCGCGAGGAGCACGCCCGTTGGGCCGAGCGCTACCTCCGACTCGATCGGGACACCGGCAACCAGCGCCGCAGGATCGAGCAGCGCACCAACACGGTCGCGCGGCAGTTCGACCGGGTCTGCGAGGTGCTCGACGAGCTGGGCTACCTCGACGGCGACGACGTGACGGTCGACGGGCGCCGGCTGCAGCGGCTGTACTCCGAGCTGGACCTGCTGGCCGGAGAGTGCCTGCGGCGCGACACCTGGGACGATCTCGACCCCGTGGACCTGGCGTGCGTCCTCAGCGGCCTGACGTACGAGTCGCGCAACCCGGAGGAGGCCGGACCGCCGCGGTTCCCCCGCGGGCGCTCGGCGCAGACCGCCGAGGAGATGAGCCGGATCTGGGCCGAGCTGGAGTCGGTCGAGCGCGCGCACCGGCTGTCGTTCCTGCGCCGACCGGACTTCGGGTTCGCCTGGCCCACCTGGCAGTGGGCCTCCGGGATGGACCTCGATGTCGTGCTCGAGACGAACGGCCTCGCCGCCGGCGACTTCGTCCGGACGGTCAAGCAGCTGCTCGACCTGATCGAGCAGGTCGCCGTCGCCGCGACGCAGCCCGAGCTCCGCAGGAAGGCCCGCCAGGCCGCCGACCTCCTGCGCCGCGGCGTCGTCGACTACTCCTCCCTCACCGAATAGCCTCGCGAGTCGCGCGTGGCGGGGCCGCGAGTCGTCCCGTGCGTACGGCGTAGGCTGGCGGCATGCTCGCAGCGTTCAGCATCAGCCCCGCCACGGCCGGCGCGGACGGCGGCGTCGCCGAGGCGGTCGCTCGCGCGGTCAGCGTCGTACGCGCGAGCGGGCTGCCGTACGAGACCAACGCGATGTTCACGAACATCGAGGGGGAGTGGGACGAGGTGATGACCGTGATCCGCGAAGCGGTCGAAGCCGTCGCGGCGGTGTCCCCCCGGGTCTCGTTGGTGCTCAAGGCCGACATCCGGTACGGCCACACCGGCATGCTGCACGGCAAGGTGCAGCGGATCGACGAGCTCCTCGACCGGGACTGACTCGCGAGCCCGCCACACGCGACTCGCGACCCCGCCACACGCGACTCGCGACCCCGCCACACGCGACTCGCGAGCACGCCACACGCGACTCGCGAGCCCGCCACACATGACTCGCGGTGGATAGGGTGCGGGCATGGCGCGCCTCATGCTGCTGGACTCGGCCTCGCTCTACTTCCGGGCGTTCTACGGGATGCCGGACTCGCTCAAGGCACCCGACGGCACCGTCGTCAACGCCGTCCGCGGGATGCTCGACTTCGTCGCGCGGCTCGTCTCCGACCACGAGCCGGACGCGGTCGTCGCCGCGTGGGACTTCGACTGGCGCCCGCAGTGGCGCGTCGACCTGATCCCGTCGTACAAGGCCCACCGCGTCGAGCAGACGGTCCCCGACGGCTCCGACGTCGAGGAGACGCCGGACCTGCTGGACCCGCAGGTCCCCGTCATCGCGGAGTGCCTGACGGCGCTGGGCATCCCGGTCGTGGGCAAGGCGGGGTACGAGGCGGACGACGTGATCGGCACGCTCGCGACCCGCTGGGCCGACGGACCGGTCGACGTGGTGACAGGGGACCGTGACCTGTTCCAGCTCGTCGACGACGACCGTGGGGTCCGTGTGCTCTACCCGGCCCGCGGGATGAGCCGGCTGGAGTCCGTGGACGGTGCGTGGGTGCACGCGAAGTACGCGATCGAGCCGCGCCAGTACGCCGACTTCGCCGCGCTGCGGGGCGACCCGTCGGACGGGCTCCCCGGGGTCCCCGGGATCGGCGAGAAGACCGCCGCGTCGCTGCTGCGCAGCCACGGTGACCTCGCCGGGATCCGTGCGGCCGCAGCGGACCGTACGGTCGGGATGGCGCCCCGCGCGCGGGGCAGCCTGCTGGAGTGCGCCGCGTACCTGGACGTCGCTCCGCGCGTCGTCGAGGTCGTGCGGGACCTCGCCCTGCCCGAGCACGACCCCCTCCTGCGACCGTTGTCGGAGGAGCAGGTCCGCACCCTGGCCGAGCTGGGGAGCCGCTGGGGCCTCGGCAGCTCGGTCGAGCGGGCGGTGTCCGCCCTCGCGGCTGCGACGTCCTGACCGCAGCGACGGCCCGAGGGCCTCTGCGGCGTAGTCTGGGCGACGATGAGCGATCACAGCACCTCCGTCCCGACCGACGTCCCCGACCGCCTGACGAGGGCCCGTGCCGCCGCCGCCGATGCCGGCGTGGACGCCCTCCTCGTCACCCCCGGCGCCGACCTGCGCTACCTCACCGGCTTCGCCGCGATGCCCCTGGAGCGACTGACGTGCCTCGTGCTCCCCGTCGACGGTGACCCCGTGCTGGTGGTCCCGCGGATGGAGCTCGCGATGGCCCTGGAGGCGGGCGTCCCGAACCACGGCATCGTGATCCGTGCCTGGGACGAGACCGACGACCCGTACGCGGTGGCCGTCGACGGCCACCGAAGCGCACGGCGCGTCGCGGTGGACGACCAGATGTGGGCCGAGCGCGTGTTCGCCTTCGCGGAGGCCTTCTCCGGCGCCGAGCAGGTGCTGGCGGGCCCGATCCTGCGTGGGCTGCGGATGCGCAAGACCCCGCAGGAGGTCGCGTCCCTGCGGGAGGCGGGCGCGACGATCGACCGCGTGCACGCCCGGATGGGGGAGTGGCTGCGCCCGGGCCGTACGGAGCGGGAGGTGGCGCGCGACGTCGCCGAGGCGATCCTCGCGGAGGGCCACGCGACGGTCGACTTCGTGATCGTCGGTTCGGGTCCGAACGGCGCCTCGCCGCACGCCGAGGTCAGCGACCGGCGGATCGAGGCAGGTGAGCCGGTCGTGGTCGACATCGGCGGCACGATGCCGTCGGGCTACTGCTCGGACTCGACCCGGACGTACGTCGCCGGGGGAGAGGCGCCGGCGGACTTCGCGGCGTACTACGAGGTCCTCCTGGCTGCTCAGCAGGCCCAGTGCGCCCATGCGCGCCCCGGAGTCACCGCGGAGTCCGTGGACGCCGTCGGCCGGCAGGTGATCGCGGACGCCGGGTACGGCGAGGCGTTCCTCCACCGCACGGGGCACGGGATCGGCCTGGAGACCCACGAGGCTCCGTACATCGTGGCCGGCAACGACCTCGTGCTCGAGCCGGGCATGGCGTTCTCGATCGAGCCCGGGATCTATCTGGAGGGTCGTCACGGCGCGCGCATCGAGGACATCGTGGTGACGACCGAGGACGGTCTGGAACGCCTGAACCGCACCGACCGCGGTCTGGTCGTCCTGGGCTGAACGGCCTCCACCGGTCGACGCGCGTCGTCTTCCTCGCCGGACACCTTCCCGGCGGCGGGGCGGGTGCCGATATTCTGGCTCCCGTGGAAGACACCGACGCGCAGATCATCCGGCTGCTCTCAGGAGACGGCCGGATGTCCTTCACCGAGCTGGGGCGCGCCACCGGACTGTCCACCAGTGCGGTGCACCAGCGCGTGAAGCGGCTGGAGACACGGGGCGTGATCCGGCGGTACCAAGCGTTGGTCGACCACGAGGAGGTCGGCCTCCCGCTGACCGCGTTCATCGCCATCCGGGCCATCGACCCGAGCCAGCCCGACGACTCGCCGGAACGGCTCAGGCACCTCAGCGCGATCGAGTCCTGCTACTCGGTCGCCGGCGAGGAGAGCTACCTGCTCCAGGTCCGGGTGAAGGACCCTCAATCGCTCGAGACGCTGCTCGCGGAGATCCGGGCGGCCGCCAACGTCTCGACCCGCACGACCATCGTGCTCTCCACCCCTTACGAGAACCGCCCGATCGGAGGCTGACCCTTCATGGCCGAGCAGGCCGACTACACCGTACGCCGTGTCACCGAGCCGGAGCCGGAGCTCCTGGACTCTCTCCACCACCTGATCACCGTGCTCGTCAAGGAGGGCGCGGCCCTCGGCTGGGTCGACCCACCGAGTCGCTCGGAGGTCGGCGACCTGCTCGGGGACCTGGTCCAGGAGAGCGACCTGGACGATGCCTGCCTCGCGATCGCGCAGAACGCTGCCGGTGAGATCGCCGGCTTCGCGTACTGGGTCCGCCGCGAGGGCGAGACCGAGCAGCCGCACGCCGACGTCCCCCGGGTGGCCGTGGCCTCCTGGTCTCGCGGCGGCGGGCTCGGCAAGCGGCTGGTCAACGAGCTGACCTCGTACGCCCGCAAGGCCGGGATCGAGTACCTCACGCTCGACGTGCGGGGCAACAACCACGCCGCGATGGCGCTGTACGAGCGCCTCGGGTTCCGCGAGTACGGCCGCATCCCCGACTTCGTCGCGATCGGCGACCAGCGCTGGGACAACGTGTACTTCTGGCTCGACCTGCGTCCCGACGAGCACGACCTGACGCTGCACGGCGACACCCCGACGGGGCCGGGGGCCTCCGAGGTCCGTTGATCGCCCGGACCACCCGCACCGTCTACCGCGACGTCCGGCTGCTCGGCAGCGACACCCCGGCGGTCGTCGCGACGAACGGCGAGACCCTCGGGTGGATCGGCGCCCAGCACGACGCCCCGTCGTGGCTGGACGACGCCGACGAGACGGTGCACGCCCGGGGTGCGCTGCTGACCCCGGGCTTCGTCGACGCGCACGTCCATCTGGCGATGACGGGCCAGGCGCTGCGCACGCTCGACCTGACCGGCGCGGCCAGCCTGGCCGAGGCGCTGGAGCGGCTGCGGGCCCACCTCGCGTCCAGCGACGACGACGTCGTGCACGGCTACGGCTGGGACGACACCGCGTGGCCCGACGGCCCGCCGACCCGCACGGCGCTGGACCGCGTCGCCGGGTCGCGCGCGGTGTACCTGGCGCGGGTCGACGCGCACTCGGCCGTGGTCTCGTCGGCGCTGGCCGACCGGATCGACCGGATCGAGCGGTGCGACGGCTGGTCGGCCGACGGCCGGGTCGAGCGGGCGGCCCACCACCGGGTTCGGGACCTGCTCCACCAGCACCGTTCGCCGGCGCAGCGCACGGAGGCGATCCGGACCGCCCTCGACGCCTTCGCCGCGCAGGGTGTCGTCAGCGTCCACGAGATGGGCGCGCCGTCGCTGTCGCCGCTCGACGACTTCTCGCTGATCCGCGAGGTCCGAGCCGAGTCGCCGCGTCCGCACGTGGCGACGTACTGGGGCGAGCCCGGGGCCTACGAGCTCGCCCAGGAGCTGGGGCTGGACGGGCTCGCGGGCGACCTGAACGTCGACGGCTCGCTCGGGTCGCGGACCGCGGCCCTGCACGAGCCGTACGACGACGCGCCCGGCACGTGCGGGCACCTGTACCTCGACGCCGGGGCCGTCGCCGAGCACGTGATCGGCTGTACGCGCGCCGGCGTGCAGGCCGGTTTCCACGTGATCGGCGACCGGGCCGCGTCGGTCGCGGTCGAGGGTCTGCGGCGCGCTCGCGACGAGCTCGGGACGAGCCGCGTGCGCGCGGCACGGCACCGGCTGGAGCACCTCGAGATGCCGGCGCCGGCCGATCTCGAGCTGCTGGCGCAGCTCGGCGTCACCGCGAGCGTGCAGCCGGTGTTCGAGGCGACCTGGGGCGGCGACGACGGGATGTACGCCGAGCGGCTCGGCCGGCCGCGGGCCCGGGCCACGAACCCGTTCGCGACGATGGCCACGATCGGGGTGCGGATGGCGTTCGGCTCCGACGCCCCGGTCACCAGGCCCGACCCGTGGGGCGCTCTGGCGGCGGCGACGGGGGCAGCACAGGGCCGTCGGGTCCCGCTCGACGTCGCCGTCGCCGCCGCGACGGTCGGAGGCTGGGCCGCGTGCGGACACCCCTCCGCCGGCAGGCTCCGGACCGGCGCGCCGGCCCACCTGGCGCTGTGGGAGACCCCCGACGCCGACGGCGACGCGGCTGCGGCGGCGCTCGCCGGCGGTGCGCGCTGCGTCCGTACGGTCGTCTCCGGGCGCGTCGTGCACGACACGCCGAGCGATTGACGCCAGCGGTTGACAGCAGCCGCGAGGTTCGGCACTGTCGTATCTGTTCGCCTCTCGGATGCCGGCGAGACATCACGGGGAGAGGCTCTCTGCCAGGGGCACTGGCACCCGCTAGATAACAGCGTCAACGCTGGGCCGATGGGTGCCAGGCTCCTGGCCTTTCTGAATCCGGGGACCGGTAGCGTGGGTGCGTGCCTCTCGTCTCTGCAGTGCCGCGGTCGCGGACGTCTCTCGTGACCGCGCTGGCGCGTGCCGCTGCTGCCGCGGTCGGCGGCGTCCTGCTGGCCTGCGCGTTCCCTCCGGTGGGGGTCGCCGCGCTGATGTGGCCCGGCCTGGTGCTGCTCGTGGTGGCGCTGCTCGGTGCGCGCGTGCGGGACGCGGCGTGGATCGGCTGGATCTTCGGGTCGGCCTTCCTGCTGGTCCTGCTGCGCTGGGTCCTGGTCTTCGACGTCCCCGGCGCCTACGTCGCCCTCGCACTCGTCGAAGGGGCGTTCTACGCGGGCTTCGGCGCCGTGTTCGCCGTGCTGAGCCGCAGCCGGTGGTGGCCGCTGCTCGGCGCGTGCGCGTGGATGGCGACCGAGATGCTGCGCAGCCTCGTCCCGTTCGGTGGGTTCGTCTGGGGACGTCTCGCCTTCGCCGCGGTCGACACCCCGCTCGCGTCCGTGGCGCGCTGGCTGGGGGTCGCGGTGCTGAGCGGGGTGGTCTTCGGCACGGCCGCGCTCGCCGTGTGGGCGTTCCAGCGGGGAGCGGTGGGGCGCCGGCGCCGGCTCGCGACCGCCGCGGTCGTCCTCGCCGCGACCTTCACGATCGCGGCCGTGCTCCCGGTCGGCCTGGCGGGGTCGGGACGCAGCATCCAGGTCGCCGTCGTGCAGGGCGACGTCCCGGGCACGGGGGCCCAGTTCCTCGGCGAGCAGCGCGAGGTGCTCGAGAACCACGTCCGTGAGACCCAGGCGTACGCCTCGGCCGTCCGCACCGGCGAGAGCCCGCAGCCGGATGTCGTGCTCTGGCCCGAGAACGCCTCCGACATCGACCCCTTGACCGATGCCACCGCGAACGCCATGATCAGTGCCGCGGCCCAGGACGTCGACGCGCCGATCCTCGTCGGGGCGATCCTGGACGGCCCGGACGACGGCACCGCCTACAACGCGGGCATCGTGTGGGACCCGGTCTCCGGACCGGGGGAGCAGTACGTGAAGCAGCACCTGGTGCCGTGGGGCGAGTACGTGCCTCTGCGGTCGTTCTCCGAGTGGCTGGTCCCGCGGCTGGCCGACGAGATCCCCCGGGACATCCTGCCCGGTGAGGAGTCCGGCGAGCTGCGGATCGACGGCGGCGTCGTCGGCACGATGATGTGCTTCGACGTGGTCTTCGACCGGCTGGCCCGCTCGGCGGTGATCGGCGGGGCGGAGATGCTCGTCGTCCAGACCAACAACGCGACGTTCACCGGCACCGCACAGCCGGACCAGCAGTGGGAGGTAGCGCGGATGCGCGCAATCGAGTCGGGGCGCTACGTCGCCGTGCCGTCGACGAACGGGATCTCGGGCTTCATCGCCCCGGACGGCGCGGTGGACCAGGTCGCGCCGACCCAGGAGCCGGCCTGGCTGGCCCAGGAGGTTCGGGCGGCGACCTCGGTGACGACCGGGACGCGATTCGGGGTGTGGCTGGAGCTCGTGGCTCTGCTGGTGACGGTGGCCGCGGTCGTCCTGCTCGTGCGTCGTCCGGGGCACACCCGATGAGGACGCTGGTGGTGACGCCGACCTACAACGAGGCCGAGACGCTGCCGGGGGTGGTCCAGCGCATCCTCGCGTCGGTGCCGTCGGCCGACGTCCTCGTCGTCGACGACGGCTCGCCGGACGGTACGGGCGCGCTCGCGGACGCGATGAGCGTCGAGGACGCGCGGGTGCACGTCCTGCACCGGCTCGCCAAGAACGGGCTCGGCGCCGCGTACCTCGCGGGGTTCGCGTGGGGTCTGCAGCGCGACTACGACGTGCTGGTCGAGATGGACGCCGACGGATCGCACCAGCCGGAGGAGCTCGGGCGGCTGCTCGAGGCCGTCGGCGACGGCGCGGACCTCGTGCTGGGTGCGCGCTGGGTCGACGGCGGCGCGGTCCGCAACTGGCCCCTGCGCCGTCAGCTGCTGTCGCGCGGCGGCAACCTGTACGTCCGGATGGCGCTCGGTCTGCACCTGCGGGACGCCACCGCCGGCTACCGCGCGTTCCGCGCCGAGACGCTGCGGCGGATCGACCTCGAGGAGGTGGCGTCGCGCGGCTACACCTTCCAGATCGACCTGGCGCGCCGGACGGTGCGCGCCGGGCTCGACGTCCGGGAGGTCCCGATCACGTTCGTCGAGCGCGAGGCCGGGGTCTCGAAGATGACCGGCGACATCGTGCGCGAGGCGGTCTGGCGGGTCGCCGTGTGGGGTGCGCGCGACCGGACCCGTTGGCTGCGCGGCGTAGTCTCGAACCGTGAGCGGACCCGCGAGGTCTGAGGCCCGGAGAGGAGCACCAGCATGCGCCGAGCTGTCGCGGCAGGTCTGATCCTGCTGCCGGTGGTCGAGATCGCGGTCGCTCTCGCCGTGGCGCGCCTGATCGGGGGCGGCCTGACGCTGCTCGCTCTCGTCGGCCTGTCCGTGCTCGGGGTCGTCGTCCTGCGCACCGTGAGCCGGCGAGCGTGGCGCGAGCTGCGCGAGGCCGCACGGGCGCCCGCAGGGACGGCACCCGGCGTCGGCTCCCGCACGGGCGACCGGGGCCTGCTGGCGCTGTCCGGACTCCTCCTGGTGCTCCCGGGGTTCCTGACCGCCCTGGTCGGGCTGGTCCTGCTGCTGCCGCCGGTCCGCGCGCTCGCACGGCACCGGACGGGCGCCTGGGTGGTCAGCTCGGGCGCGTTCGCGGCCTCGGAGCGCTTCGCCTCCCGGGCGGGGCGTCCGGACGGCTCCGACTCGACCGTGGTCCCGGGTGAGGTCGTGGACGAGGCGGGCGGCAACGGCCCGGTGGTCGAGGGCGAGATCGTCGACCCCCGTTCACCCGGCCAGGCCTAGGGTCCGTCCCCGGACAGACGAAAGCCTGAGCCGCACCACGGGGGGAGAGATGCGGCCCAGGCGGCAGAGGCCCGCTGGGGCGGGGGGACTCAGGCGGTCCGCTTGCTGGACTTCGCCTTCGTCGTCGACTTCGTCTTGGCCTTCGTCTTCGCGGGGCGGTGCAGGTGCGCCGGCCCGATCTCACCGGCGCGGAGCATCTGCAGCCGCTCGGTGAGGATCTCCTCGAGCTCCGGGATGGAGCGGCGCTCCAGGAGCATGTCCCAGTGCGTCCGCGGAGCCTTCACGTCCTTCGTCTCGGGCTCGGCGCCGTCGGCGAGGCGCCCGATCTTGCCGGTGCGCGGATCCTCCCACTCGGTGGGGACCTCGGCGTCGTCGGCCATGGTGACCGTGAAGGCCTTGCCGTCGGGCAGGACGTACGTCACGTCCTGGCGGGGTGCCATCTCGACTCCGCGCTCGTCCTCGAAGCTCTGCGTCCCGAGGCGCGCCCCCCTGAGTGCGCGTTCCGCCATGTCTGCCTCCCGATGTCGTCACACGTCCGTTTCCGTACGTAATATCCAACGTAACGGGCCCGAGTGAGATTCCCCTGAGAGGGAGACTTCGGACACGTTACGGCTGGTTCAGACCCGTCTGGGTACGACGTTCCCGGCCTCCCGGATCGCCCGTGGTGCGTCCAGCCTGGTCAGCAGGAGGAGCCCGAGGGCGAAGAACACGATCAGTGCCACGATCGCGTACCGGTAGGAGTCCGTGAACTGGTGCACGAGCCCGAACACCAGTGTCCCGAACCAGCTGGTCCCACGCTCGACGGCCTGGTAGAGGCTGAAGTACTCGGCCTCCCGGCCACGCGGGATCATCTGGGAGTAGAACGACCGGGACAGCGCCTGAGTTCCCCCCATCACCAGGCCGATCCCGGCGGCGAGCAGCAGGAACGGCACGATCCGGCCGGCGGGGAGCACGAAGCCGACGGTCACGATCACCATCCAGCCCAGCAGGCCGACCATGATCGTACGGCGGGCGCCGTAGCGTGCCGCGGCCCTCCCGAACGACAGGGCCCCGCCGATCGCGACGAACTGAACCAGCAGGATCGTGACGATCAGGACCTCCTCGGCGAAGCCGAGCTCCTCCTGCCCGTAGACCGACGAGGAGTAGATGACGGTCTGGATGCCGTCGTTGTAGAAGAGGTAGGCGATCAGGAAGAGCATCGTCTGCGGGTAGCGGCGCAGCTCGCGCAGCGTGGCCCACAGCTGCCCGAAGCTGCGGCTCATCAGCGTCCGGCCGTCCTGCTCGGGCAGCACCGTCGGCGGGTGGTCGCGCAGTCCGCGGAAGGCCCGGATCGTGAATCCGCCCCACCACAGGCCGGCCGACAGCAGGCTGATCCGGACCGCCATCTCCGTCCCGATCCCGAGGGCGGGGCCGCCGAGCACGATCCCGAGGTTGACGACGAGCAGCGTGCCGCCGCCGAGGTACCCGAACGCCCATCCCCGCGAGGAGACGCGGTCGCGGTCGTCGGGCTCGGCGACGTCGACGAGGATCGCGTCGTAGACCGTCAACGACGCCGCCATGCAGAGGTTCGCGACCACGAGCAGGAGCGCCCCGAGCTGCCAGTTCGTGCCGGCGACGAAGAACAGCCCGCACGCCGCCGCTGCGCCCGCCCAGGCGAACCGCGCCATCAGCGTCCGCTTGGAGTCGACGCGGTCCGCGACCGCGCCGACGACCGGCAGCACCAGGGCCGACAGGAGGGTCGCGAAGGTGATGACGTAGAACACGAGCGACCCGGGCGAGATCGCCACGCCCAGGACGGACAGGTCGGTCGTGCACGTGCCCTCGGCCGTCCCGCACGCGTCCCGCTCGGCGACCGACGTGAGGTACGGGCCGATCAGGACGGTGCCGACGCTCGTGATGTACGCGGAGTTCGCCCAGTCGTACCAGTACCACGAGCGTTGCTCGGCGCGCCTCGCGTCGGTGAGGGGCTCTGCGGTCATCCCTGCGTCCTTCCGGTCCACTGGTCACGGTCGACGAGCACGTCGCGCAGGACGTCGATCCGGTCCGTCATGATCCCATCGACCCCGAGGTCGAGCAGGTGACCGATCTCCTCCGGATCGTCGACGGTCCACACGTGGACCTGGAGACCCAGGTCGTGGGCGGAGTCGACGAAGCGGCGGGTGACGACGCGCAGCGGACCCGACCGTACCGGCACCTGGACGCAGCACGCGCCGAGGCCCCGGACCCGACGCAGCACGTGCCACGGGTGGGCGACGACGCGCGCGACCTCGGGCGGCGACGCCGAGGTCGCGAGCCGCGGCGCCAGCCTGCGGACCTCCCGGAGGCGGCGGTGCGAGAACGACGCCAGGCAGACCCGGTCCTCGGCTCCGGCCCGGCGGATCGCCGCGACGGTGGGTTCGATCGAGGCCATGTCCTTGACGTCGATGTTCACCCGGAGGTCCTCGAATCGAGCGAGCAGCTCGCTCAGCCGGGGGATCGGCTCCCGCCCGCCGATCCGAGCCTCGTCGATCTGCTCGGCTCGGAGCTCGGCGAGCGCGCCGGTCCTGTCGGTGACGCGGTCGAGCCGCGCGTCGTGGAACGCGTAGACGACCCCGTCCGCACTGGCGCGGGCGTCGGTCTCGACGTAGCGGTACCCGAGGTCGACGGCGTTCCCGAACGCTGCGAGCGAGTTCTCGATCCCCGCGTTGGGCGGGTAGGCCACGCCGCCGCGGTGGGCGAACGCCAGGGGAACGGGGGAGTCGAGGAAGGTGTTCGGGCGTCTCACCCGCTCAGTATGGCGCTCAGATGTCCCGGAACGTCTCGATCTGCGCGCCGAGTGCGTTGAGCCGCTCGGCCAGGTCCTCGTACCCGCGGTTGATGACGTACACGCTGCGCAGCACCGAGGTGCCCTTCGCGGCGAGCATCGCGATCAGGATGACCACGGCCGGTCGCAGCGCGGGCGGGCAGACGATCTCGGTCGCGCGCCAGCGGGTCGGCCCTTCGATCAGCACGCGGTGCGGGTCGAGGAGCTTCACGTCGGCGCCGAGCTTGGTGAGGTCGGTGAGGTAGATCGCGCGGTTCTCGTAGACCCAGTCGTGCAGGAGCGTCGCGCCCGACGCGGTCGCCGCGATCACGGCGAAGAAGGGCAGGTTGTCGATGTTGAGACCCGGGAACGGCATCGGGTGGATCTTGTCGATCGGGGCGTGCAGCACCGACGGGTAGGTGGTGATGTCGACCAGCCGGGTGTGACCGTTCGCGGCGAGGTACTCCTCGCTGCGGTCGTACTTGAAGCCCATCTCCTCGAGCAGCGCGAGCTCGATCTCCATGAACTCGATCGGCACGCGCCGCACCGTGATGCTCGACTCCGTGACGATCGCGGCGGTGATCAGGCTCATGGCCTCGATCGGGTCCTCGCTGGGGGCGTACTCGACGTCGACGTCGATCCGCGGCTTCCCCGTGACGCGCAGCGTGGTCGTGCCGATGCCGTCGATCTCGACCCCGAGCTCGGTGAGGAAGAAGCACAGGTCCTGGACCATGTAGTTCGGGCTGGCGTTGCGGATCACGGTGACGCCGTCGTGCCGCGCGGCGGCGAGCAGGGCGTTCTCGGTCACCGTGTCGCCGCGCTCGGTGAGCACGATCGGGCGCACCGGACGGACCTCGGCGTCGACGGTGGCGTGGTAGCTGCCCTCCGTCGCCTTGACCTCGAGGCCGAACGGCCGCAGCGCGGTCATGTGCGGCTCGACGGTCCGGGTGCCGAGCGAGCAGCCGCCGGCGTAGGGGATCTCGAAGGTCGCCGCGCGGTGCATCAGCGGGCCGAGGAACATGATGATGCTGCGGGTGCGCTTGGCGGCCTCGACGTCGATCGCGTCCAGGTCGAGCTCGGCCGGGGGCACCAGCTCGAGGTCACCCTCGTCGCCGATCCAGCGGGTCTTGAAGCCGATGGAGCCGAGCACCTCGAGGAGCCGGTTGACCTCCTCGATCCGGGCGACCTTGCGCAGCGTGGTGCGGCCCTCGTTCAGGAGGGCGGCGCACAGCAGCGCGACGCCGGCGTTCTTCGACGACTTGACGTCGATGGAGCCCGACAGCGTGGTCTCGCCGACCACGCGGAGGTGGCTGGGACCGGAGGTGCCGAGGGAGACGAACTCGGAGTCGAGCGCCTCGCCGATCCGGGCGAGCATCTCGAGGGAGAGGTTCTGCTGACCCTGCTCGATCCGGTTGATCGCGCTCTGGCTGGTCTTCAGCAGGTCGGCGAGCTTGGCCTGGGTGAGGCCTCGGTGCTTGCGCGCGTCGCGGATCAGGTTGCCGATCCGGGTCAGGTAGTCGTCGGTCATGCACTCCACCGTATCTCATATCTGAGATAAATCGTCGGGACGTTGGATGCGTACGGCGTGTCGCCGCTGCGCCGCGCGGGCCCGAGTCCGCGCACCCGCCCCACGGTACGCGGTGGTTCAATGTCTCGATGACATCCCCAGCGCCCGTGTCGCCGGCTGCTGCGTTCGTCCACGCGCTCCCGAAGGCCGAGATCCACGTCCACCTGCTCGGGGCCGCCTCGGTCGAGACCGTGCTCGGACTGGCCCGGCGGCACCCCGAGGTGGGTGTCCCGACCGACGAGGCCGCGCTGCGCGACTTCTACGAGTTCCGCGACTTCGCACACTTCATCGAGGTCTACATCCGCACGAACCAGCTGGTGACGACGCCCGACGACGTAGCGGACCTCGTCGCCGGTGTGGCCGAGGACATGGCGGCCCAGACCGTCCGGTACGCCGAGCTCACCGTCACGCCGGACAGCCAGCTCCTGATGGGGATCGCACCCGAGGCGCTGGCCGAGGCCCTGACCGAGGGACGGCGCCGTGCGCGCGCGACCGGCGTCGAGCTCGCGTGGGTCTTCGACATCCCCGGCGAGCTCGGGCTGGTCTCGGGGGAACGGACCATCGACTGGGTCGAGCGGCACGCCCCCGAGGGCACGGTCGGCTTCGGGCTCGGCGGTCCGGAGATCGGGGTCGAGCGCCCCCAGTTCGCCGACGTGTTCGCCCGGGCGCGCGCGCTCGGGCTCGCGAGCGTCCCGCACGCCGGCGAGACGACCGGCCCCCAGACCGTGCGTGACGCGCTCGAGCACCTCGGCGCCGTCCGGGTCGGGCACGGGATCCGTGCCGTCGACGACCCGGCGCTGGTCGCCGAGCTGGTCGAGCGGCGGATCCCGCTCGAGGTCGCGCCGACGTCCAACCTGCGGACCCGGGCCGTCGACTCGCTCGACCACCACCCGTTCCTCGCGCTGCGAGACGCCGGCGTGATCGTCACGCTGAACTCCGACGACCCGGGGATGTTCGACACGACGCTCGAGAGGGAGTACCTCCTCGCACACGACCGCTGGGGGCTCACCCTCGCCGAGCTCGCCGACGTCGCCCGCGCGGCCGTCGACGCGTCCTTCGCCTCCGCCGAGGTCCGGCGCGCCGTCCACACCGAGATCGACCAGGTCGTCGCCGACCAGCTGCTGACGTCGTGACGAGCGCGAGAGCGTCGGCTCAGCCGCCGGCGTGCTCGATCGTGCAGTCCGGTCCGGGGAAGAGCAGCGTCTCGCTGCCGTCGTCGAAGCGCACCAGGAACGGCGGGCCGCCGTCCTCGCCGTGCACCTCGACGACCTCCCCGTGCCGGTCCGGAGTCCCGACCTTCCCGCCGTGGATCGTGACCTTCTCGCCGGGCTGTGCGTGCATGGACCTCACCTCCGTGGTTCCACGGTAGGTCCCGCGCGGCGGCCCGAACAGCCGTGCACGGCTCGCTACATCCCCGACACGTCGAACGCGGACCCGAGCGCGTACGTGACCCCCATCGCCAGTGCGCCGCCGATCACGGTGCGCACCGTCGCACGACCCGGTGGCGCCTGGCCGAGCCGGGCGCTGACCGAGCCGGTCAGCGCGAGAGCCAGCACCACGGCGACGAACGTCACCGGGATCCTGGCCGTCGTCGGCACCAGCAGGACGGCGAGCAGCGGGAGGGCGCCGCCGATCGTGAACGCGACGATCGACGCCACCGCGGCCTGCCAGGGGCTGGTCAGCTCGTCCGGGTCGATGTGCAGCTCCACCTCCGCGTGCGCCCGCAGCGCGTCCTTCTCGGTCAGTGCGACCGCGACCTCGTGCGCCAGGTCCGGCGTGAGCCCCTTCGCCTCGTAGAGCCCGGCGAGCTCGTCCAGCTCGGCCTCCGGGTCCTCCCGGAGCTCGATCCGCTCGGTGGCGAGCATCGCCTTCTCGGTGTCGCGCTGGGTGCTCACCGACACGTACTCCCCGGCGGCCATCGACAGCGCGCCCGCGGCCACGCCGGCCAGACCGGCCGACAGGATCACCGGCCCCGACGTGGTCGCCGCCGCCATGCCCACCACGATGCCGGCCGTCGAGACGATCCCGTCATTGGCGCCGAGCACACCGGCGCGCAGCTGGTTCAGCCGCCCCGAGGTCCCGGCGTCGTGCGGCTCGCCGGGATGCGGCGCCGGCTGCGTCATCGGCTCAGACCTCCAGGCTGCCGTCGGCCGCCACCGCGCGGGCGTCCGCGACGCCGGACATCTCCGACACCCGGGCCCAGTACATCGCGTGCGCGCTCTCGGTGAGCAGGCTGTCGTGGATCGGGAACACCACGCGCGGGGAGACCGCGCGCACGAAGTCGACGGTCTCGCTCACCTTCGCCCACGGCGCACTCAGCGGCACCGCGAGCGCGTCGACCTCGAGGGGCGCGCTGGCGTAGCTGTCGCCCGGGTGCAGCAGGCGGGTGCCGTCGTGCTCGACCAGCACGCCCACGTTGCCGATCGTCGGGATGTCGGGGTGGATCACCGCGTGCAGGAAGCCCACCCCGGTCAGCGTGACGTCGCCGACCTCGTAGGTGACCTCGGCAGCCGTCGCCTCCCACACGCCGAAGCCGCGCAGCGACGCGACCGTCTGCGGCTCGGCCAGCAGGCGGGCCGAGGAGTTCGCGCCGACCAGACGCCCGACCCGGGTCGGGTCGACGTGGTCCGGGTGCTGGTGGGTGACGACGACGGCGTCGAGGTCCGTCAGGTCGAAGGCCGCGTCGAGGCTGAACGTGCCCGGGTCGATCAGCACCCGGGTCCGGTCGGTCTCGACGAGCAGGGCTGCGTGTCCGAAGCGGGTGATCCTCATGGGCCCCAGTAAACCGCCGCTGCCGCACCCTCAGCACGTCGGTAGGCTCCCCGCATGACGCTGTCACGCTCGATCGTGCTGTTCGGCCTCGCCGCACTGCTCGAGATCGGCGGAGCCTGGCTGGTCTGGCAGGGCGTGCGGGAGCACCGCGGCTGGGTCTGGGTCGGGGCGGGGGTGCTGGCGCTCGGCGCGTACGGTTTCGTCGCCACGCTCCAGCCCGACGCCCACTTCGGGCGGATCCTCGCCGCGTACGGCGGCGTGTTCGTCGCCGGCTCGCTGCTGTGGGGGATGGTCGTCGACGGCTTCCGACCGGACCGCTGGGACGTCAGCGGCGCGCTGGTGTGCCTGGTCGGCGTGGGCCTGATCATGTACGCCCCACGCAGCGCCTGAGCGGACGGGGCGTCCGCTCAGATCCAGCGCCGGCTCTTGAAGACGAGGAACAGCGCGACGCTCACGCCGGCCATCAGGGCCACCGCGAACGGGTAGCCGAGCTGCCAGTGCAGCTCGGGCATGGCGTCGAAGTTCATCCCGTAGACGGTGCCGACGAGCGTCGGGGCGAACAGGATGGCCGCCCAGGCGGAGATCTTCTTCACCTCTTCGTTCTGCTCGTTGCTCGCCTCGCTGAGCGCCTTCATCTCCTCGTTCTGGCGTTGAGCCACCAGTGTGGCGTTCACCGTGAGGATGTCGCGCAACGCGCTGCGGAACCCGCGGACCTGCTCCTCGGTCTCGACGACGTGGTCGCGCACGTCCCGCAGCCCGCGCCGCAGCTCCTCGGCCGCGCTGCCGACCCCCAGGCCCGAGGCCAGGGACGCGAGCAGACCGTCGAGCGGACGGACGGCGCGCTGGAACTCCATCACCTCGCGCGACAGCTCGTAGATCCGGCGGGAGACGTACGGGTCGCCGCCGAACACCTCCGACTCGATCTCGTCGATGTCGATCTCGAGACCGGACACGACCGGGCCGTACCCGTCGACGACCGCATCGACGATCGCGTGCAGCACGGCGTTCGGGCCGCCGCGCAGCAGGTCCGGGTCGGACTCGACCCGCCGCCGGACCTCGGTCAGGTCGGGCGCCTCGCTGTGCCGGACGCTGATCACGAAGTCCGGGCCGACGAACAGGTGCAGCTCGCCGAACTCGACCTTCTCGTCGGCGTCGACGTAGCGGGCGGCGCGCAGGACCACGAACCGCGTGTCGCCGTACCGCTCGATCTTCGGACGCTGGTGCGCCGCGATCGCGTCCTCGACCGCGAGCTCGTGCAGGTCGAAGTGGACCGCGAGCGACGTCAGCTCGGACTCGCGGGGGCGGTACAGGCCGATCCACGCCATCGCGCCCGGTCGTTCGCGCAGCTCGCGGTACGTCGCGGCGAGGGTGCGGGGCGAGGCGACGCGGACGCCGTCGGCGTAGACGCCGGCGTCGACCACGCTCGAGCGGGCGGCCCGCTCGGCCTCGGCGAGCGCCTGCTCGGTGCCGGCGTCGTCGGGCGCAGGGGCGCCGACGGGTGTGGAGCGGCGGCGGGAGAAGAACGGCAGCAGGGTGTGCTGGGACACGACGGCCTCCAAGGAGCGCGGGCGGACGGGCCGCCTGGGTCGCTCCGGGGGGTCAGCGTGCCGGGCGGCGTCAGGACGGTTGGGGGATCGCGGGGTCATCCACCGAGGGACGACTGGGAGGTTCGCTCGACATGGCGACACCTCCTGCGGTCGTGGCTCCTGCGCTCGCGGGCCCGGCTCGGGGCCGCGACGAGTCTAGGCCCGCCTCAGGCGGGAGTCCAACCCGATGTGGCCTGGAGCACGGCCTCGCTCAGGGCTTCGGTCCGCAGGTGGGTGACCTGCTGGTACTCGGGGTCCGCCACCATCCGGCTGAAGGCCTCACGCGAGGGGTAGCGGACGAGGACGACGGCGTCCCAGGACTGCCCGTCCTCGGCGACCAGCGCGGTGGAGCCCTCGCCGGCGAAGAGGACCTCGCCGCCGTAGCGGGGCAGGAACGTCGCGTTCAGCGCGTCGGCGTACTGCTGGTACGTCGCGCGGCCGCCCTCGGCGAAGCGCAGCAGGTTGAGCATCACGACGGGACCGCCGGGATCCTCACCCAGGTAGCGCTTCAGGTCGGCTCCACGGGGATCGATCGCCATGTGGCGCACCCTACCGGCGCCGGTGGGTCGCGGACGTTCCTACGCCGGGAGACGCGGTCTCACGCCGGCGACCCGAGGCCGCCGTACCCTGAGGCATGGGGGAGCGCACGGGGGAGCACCCGTTCTGGCGGTTCTGGGAGGCCAGCAGCACCGGCCAGCTGATCACGCTCGCCACGGCCGTCGTCGGGCTGGTCGGCGTGCTCGTCACGGTGTGGACCACCGGAGGCGGCGACCGACCGGACCCGACCCCGGCCACCACGATCGCGTCGGCACCGCCCTCGACCGCTCCGGTCACGGCAGCGGCGTCCGCGACGGCCTGGAGCGCCGAGGACGACGTCCTGAGCGTGAGCGTGACCCAGAGCTTCGGCGGGTTCCCGGGCGCCGGCGCCACCTTCCTGATGCCGCCGGGTGCGATCGTGCCGGAGGAGTGGCCGCGCCGCCTCGAGGACCCCGAGGATTTCGCCCGTCAGCACGGCGGGGTCGCGGCGGGCGCGGAGGCGGCGACCCTCGTCGTCCGCACCGACCTGGCCGACCCGGTCGTGGTCACGTCGATCACGCCCCGCGTCGTCGAGCGCCGCCTGGTCGAGCCGGGCAGCTACGCCGTCAAGGTGCCCTACGGCTGCGGCGTGATGCCGGTCCGCACGGCCCTCGCCGACTTCGAGACCGACCCGGTGTCGATCAGCTACGAGACCGGTGAAGGCGATCCGCCCGGCGACGCGCTCGTCCTGCGAGTCTCCCGCGACGAGCCGGAAGCGGTCACCGTTCAGGGCTCGAGCCGATCGGAGGCCGTGCAGTGGGAGGTCGTGCTCGCCTACGAGACGACCGAGGGCACCGGGACGCTCCCGGTCCAGGGGCCGGGCGGCCCGTTCGTCGTGACGGCGGTCCCCGAGGACACGCCGGTCTACTGGTTCACCGACGGGCAGGGGCTCGAGCCAGACACGACCGGGGTGGGCGACCCGTACGGCTACTGCTGAGGCGCGCAGGCACCGCTCGCGTAGTCTCCGTCCATGCCGCACGAGCGTCTCGCCCGCCTCCTCGACGTGATCGAGCACGACATCGCACCGCGCACCCGGGTCGGGGTGGAGCACGGCAACAAGGTCTTCGGCGCCGCGATCCTGCGCGCCGACGACCTGTCGCTCGTGGTCGCCGAGACCAACAACGAGGTCGAGAACCCGCTGTGGCACGGGGAGATCCATGCGATCAAGCGGTTCTACGAGCTGCCGGGCGGCGCGCGCCCGGCGCCGGCCGACTGCCTGTTCCTGACGACGCACGAGCCGTGCTCGCTGTGCCTCAGCGGGATCGCGTGGAGCGGCTTCCCCTTGTTCACCTACCTCTTCAGCCACGCCGACTCGGCGGACAGCTTCGCCATCCCGTACGACATCGCGATCCTGCGGGGCGTCTACGCGGTCGCGGACCCCGATCGCGCCGCACCGGACCCGCACCGCGACCTGTACAACCGGCAGAACGCGTACTTCACGAGCTCGGACCTCGCCGCCGAGGTCCGCGGGAGCGGCGACCCGGATCTCTGGGCGCGGGTCGAGCGGATCGGCGAGGAGTACGCGCGGCTGTCCGCCACGTACCAGCGCGGCAAGGGCGGCCACGGCATCCCGCACGCCTGACGTCGTTCGGCGGTCTTCACCCACACGGGCGCTCGTCCAGCAGCGTGGTGGCCGAGTGCAGCCGGGTCGGGGTGTGCCGCGGGGACCGGCCCACAGCGATCAGCGACACGCGTCTCGACATCTCCGCGCTGCGGACCGGCATCTCGACAAAGCGGTGGCCCGAGCAACGGCCATGTCGAGACTCACGTCGGCCGTCCCCGGCGAGATCACGCGATTCTCGACAATCCCGTTGCCCGAACAGCGGCGATGTCGAGGCTCACGTCAATGTCGAGACTCATGTCGGCCGCCGCAGACCGAGAGCGCCCAGGCGTCGCAGCTCAGTGGCGCGTCCGCTGCGCCCAGCTCCGCCGGGGTCGCTCGCCCGAGCGGGTCGGGGTCGGCTCGCCCGCCACGCCGAACCGGCGAGCGGCCGGTCCCGCGGAGACCCCGTGCAGCACCACGCTGAGCAGCACCGTGGTGGCCACGACGGCGACGACGGACCCGACCCGGTCGGACTCGCCGAGCTGCTCCAGCGCCAGCAGCGCGAAGACCACCGACGCCAACCCCCGCGGACCGAACCAGCCCAGGAACAGGACCTCGCGGGGCCGGAGCCCGGCACCGGCCAGCGCCACCGCGACCGGCACCATCCGCAGCAGGGTCAGGCTGAGGAGCGCGTACACCCAGGCCAGCGGGCCACCGTCCTCGATCGCGAGCGGCACGAGCGCCGCGCCGAACAGGAACCACACCACGAGAGCGAGCAGCTCTCCGCCGAGCTCCGGAAGGACCGTGACGTCCCCGTCCGCGTCGTCCTCGGTCTGCGAACGATCGACCACGTGCCCGAACGCGAGGCCGGCGACGAAGGCGGCGATGAACCCGTTGCCGTCGATCGCGACGGCGAGGGCGAAGCCGCCGACCGCGACGGCCAGCGCAGCGAGCTGGCGGCCTCCCGGCAGTGCGGAGCCGCGTGCGCCCGCGACGTTCACCCCGACGGCCCCGAGCACGCCGAGGGCGACGCCGATCACGCACGCGACCACGATGGCGGCAAGCGCCTCGCCGACCGACGGGTGGTCCGCACCCGGCCCGAGACCCAGGTCGGAGACCGCGAGCGCCAGGGCGACGGCGACGACCGGGGTGGCGATGCCATCGTTGAGACCGCTCTCCACGTTGACCGCGAGACGCAGGCGACGGGGGACCCGCTCGTCGCCGATCACCTGCGCGCTCAGGGCCGCGTCCGTGGGCGCGAGGGCGGCTCCGACGAACAGGGCGAGCGACCACGCCGGGTCGTCCAGCAGGACGTACGCGGCGGCCGCGCCGAGCAGCAGGGTCAGCGGGAGCCCGATCCCGAGCAGCCGCGCCGGGAGCGCGACCTGGCGCCTCAGGCGCCGCAGGTCGACGCGTGACGCGTCCGAGAACAGCACGAGAGCGAGGGTGACCTCGGCGAGGGTGTGCACCGCGCCCGTCTCGATGTCGACCGGGAACGGGCCCCAGGCCGGGTTGCCGAGCAGGTAGCCGGCGAGGACGAACACGATCGGCCCGGTCACCTCGCGCTGCGACAGCGCCCCGGACAGCAGCGACCAGGCGAGCACGAGGCCCGCGATCGCCGTCACCAGGGACGCGTCCACCGGGCCCCCCGTGGTCTGCGGCGCCTCGCCATGGCGGTGACCCTACCGGTCCGCGATCCCGACGGCGTGGACGTCGTCGCAGGAACCGGTCGAGGGTGCGGCATCGCCGGGAGCTGGGCCTGTCAGCCGCCCGTGCCGCCCGTCCCGCCCATCCCGCCCGCAGTCGACTCGCCGGCCGTGACGGTCGCCGCGTCCTGGCCGTCGACCTGGACGGTGTACGTCGCGCCGGCCTCGACGTCGTCGGAGGCGAGGACGAGGTTGGCGGCCTCCTTCGAGAGCCGGTACGAGAGGATCGCGTCCCCGTCGTCCGAGACGACCGTGACGGTGTCGCCGGCCGACGCGGAGCCGAGGTCCGCCTGGAGCCAACCCTGCTCGGAGTCGGCGTCGGGGGACTCGGCCATCCCGCCGCTGCCGAGCGCGACCAGGGTGCCGCCGTCCATCACGAGCCCGCCGGCGCTGTCGAGGGCGCCGTTGCCGTCGTTGGTCGGCCCGTCCACCGTGATCTCGCCCCCGGTGATCGTCGTGGTGCCGTTGGAGTCGAGCCCGTCGCCGCCGGCGTCGACGGTCACGGTCCCGCCACTGATGGTCAGGGAGACACCGTCCTCGGCCTGGCCCATGCCGCCGCCCATGCCGCCGCCGCCCATGCCGCCGCCGCCCGTGCCGCCGCCCTGGGGCATGCCGCCGCCGTCGGCGGGCGGCTGCCCGCCGTCGGGCATCGCACCCGGCCCGCCGCCGTCGGTGCCGGAGCTGCTGCTCGACCCGCTCGAGGCGTTGACCCCGTCGTCGGACGCCGTCAGGTCGACGGCGCCACCGGAGATCGTGATCGTCTGTGCCTCCAGGGCCTCCTCGGATCCGGTGACGGCCACCGAGCCGCCGGCGATCGTCGCGTCGACGTCGCCGTGGATCCCGTCGTCCCCGGTCGCGAGCTCGAGCGTCCCGTCGGTGATCGAGACCGCGCCGTCGGAGTGCACGGCGTCGTCGGACGCGTCCACGGTCAGGTCGCCGCCGGAGACCACGACGCTGACGCCGCCCTCGAGGCCCTTGGTGGAGGTGTCCTCGTCGACCGCCTCGGTGCTCCCGCCGCCCGCGGTCACGTCGCCCGTGCCCCCGAGGACGATCACGTCCGTGGCGGCGGTGATCCCGTCGCCCTGCGCGTCGACGCGCACCGTGCCACCGGTCACGGCCACGTAGCCCTGGGTCTCGTCGCCGTCCTGGTCGGACTTCAGCCCGTCGCCGCCGGACCGGACGGTGACCGTCCCCGCGTCGACCACGAGATCGTCCTTGCCGCGGATCCCGTCGTCGCCGGCGTCGACCGTGATCGTGCCGCCGAGGATCACCAGACCGTCCTTGCTGGTGATGCCGTCAGCCTCCTGCGAGGTCACCGCCAGCGCCCCGGTGCCGACGATCGTGAGGTCGTCGGCCGACCACAGCGTGGCGTTCGGCGCGTCCTCGGTCTCGTCGTCGTCGTCGGCCGACGCCGTACCGTCGCTCAGGCTGTTCGTCGACCCGTCGGCGAGGAGCACGACCGTCTCGTCGGCCTGCGACACCACCAGGGGAGAGGTCGAGGACGACGTGATGTCGACGCCGTCGAGGACGACCCGGACGGCACCGTCGACGTCGCTGTCCACGACGACCTGGCCGTCGCTCAGCGAACCGCTCAGGACGTAGGTCCCGGCCTCGGTGATCGTCACGGTGTCGCCGTCGACGTCCACGCCGCTGTCCGCGCTGGTCGAGGAGGCACCGTCGGCGAGCTCGATCGTGTCGGCCGTCGACGCGTCGTACGCCGCCGCGCTCTCGGCGTCGGAGGCGTCGGCGTGCGGGGCGGCGTTCTGCGCCATCGCCTCCGCGCCGGTCACCCCGGTCATCGCGGCGACCGCGTCGGCCGTGGCGTCGGAGCCGGTCCCGTCGCTGGCCGAGCTCGCCTCGGACGTGCCGCCGCACGCGGCCACCAGCAGGAGCGCGCCGACAGCGGCCGCCGCCGCCGTGCGCCGTCGCCGGCGCCCGCCCGGGCGCGGAGCGGTCGGGGTTCGGGTGATCCGGTGGGTCATCGGTCCTCCTGGGGGGACGAGGGGAGGGTCGGGGCTGGGATCGCGAGCTCGCGGCGCAGGGTGCGCGCCCACCTGAGCCGCGGCAGCGTGGGGTCGAGCGCGGCCATGCCGACCGCGTACTTGGAGATCCGGACCGGCCGGTGGCCGTGAGACCACAGCAGCCGGTCGACCTCCGAGGGGGTGGACCCGGTCTTGGTCTCGACGATCGCGAGGCTGGGCCGGGCCAGCTCGCCCGGGCACCGCGGGCGCAGCGACGTCCAGCCGAGGTCCACGTCGATCGTGACGCGGCTGGCGGTCGCGGGCAGCAGCACGGTGGCGCGCCGGTACGCGGTCACCAGGACCGGGGTGAGTTCCTGTGGCCGCACCCGGTTGATCCGTCCGGACGCGAGCGCAGCGTCCACGAAGGTGTGACCGTCGGGAGAGACCGGCACCGTTTCGGCGTCCGGGTGCGGCATGCGCTGCTTGACCGTGGTCCCGCGGCTGCCGCGGGTCTTGACCTCGAGCCACGACGTCCCGGTGTCGAGGTACGCGCGGGTGCGGACCTTGAACCGACGACGCCGACCCTGCCCCGCAGCGAAGTAGCCGTCGAGCGCCGGCGTGTCGAGGTACGTCGAGCGGTATCCGAACACGCGCTCGCCGTCGATCTCGAGCGCCCGGGCGCCCTCGGGCAGTCCGGCGAGGAGCCCCGGGACCCGCTGTAGCTCGACCACGTACTTGCGGTCGACCCGGGTGAGCAGGCCGGCGACGTCGACCAGGGCGTCGAGGGCGACCGGGGCGAGGTGCGCGAGGCCGTCGCGGATCACGTCCGCCGGCGCCGTCGTGACGGCGGCGTTCACCGGTCGCCTCCGACGGTCGCGGGCCGGGAGACCGCGGTCGCCGACGTCCGATAGCTCACGGTCGCGACGGTCGTGTCGTTGACGAGGTCGGTCTTGCGGATGTCGACCCGGGTGGGCTCGGCGCCGAGCAGCTGCGTGAGGTGGTGGCGGAGCGTGTCCTCGTCGGTGAACGCCTGGTCGAGCACGAGCTCCTGCCGACGGGCGCGGTGGGTCAGCCGGGGGTGGTCGCCGATCCACAGGACGACGAGGACGGCGGCCATGAGCGCCGGCGTGAGCCACGACTCCGAGCCGAGACCGCCGAGGAGCCCGAGCGCGAGCGCGGCGAAGTAGTACGCGACCTCGGGCTGCGACAGCTCCTCGGAGCGCAGCCGGATGATCGAGAGGACACCGAAGATCCCGAGCCCGAGGCCTGCACCGACGGTGCTGGACGCGAGCGCGGTCGCGACGGCCATCACTCCGACGTTCACGACGAGGTACGCGACGACGAGCTCGCGCCGCCCGTGCCGGGGCAGGAAGAGCGCACCGACCAGCACCGCGATCGCGACGAGGTCGGCCAGGTGGGCCAGGGACAGTGACATGGACATGAGCTCCTTCGTGACGGTCGGAGTCCAGATCACCACGCAGGCTGCAGCACCGGCTGGGAGCCGGCTGGGAGGTTCCTGGGAGCCGCGGAGACCGCGGCGAGGCTCAGGCCTCGGCCTGGGGGTGGCGGGGACCGAGGAAGTGCTCGATCAGCTCGAACGCCGACGCCGGACCGACGTGCTGCGCGAGGTAGCGGCCGCCGGGTTCGAGGACGCGGGCGATCTCGCCCCACGCCGGCCGGACCGGGTGTCGCGACGACACGAGCGCGAACGCGTCGTCCGCGAACGGCAGCGCCTCGCCCGGCGCCGTCTCGACCACCGCGACACCGCGCTGGGCGAGCCGGTCTCGGGCCCGTTGCGCGTTCGGCGGCCAGGACTCGGTCGCGCAGGTGCGAGACGGCAGGATCGGTGCCTGGGCGAGCACCTCGCCGCCACCGGTGTCGAGGTCCAGCGCAGATCCGACCTCCGCGAGCCGGCCCGCGAGCCGCCGGGCGTACCCCCACGGCGGGCGCTCTTCGGTCGCGCGGCCGTCGAGCCACCCGAAGTCCCACCCGCCGACGTCAGCGGCCTCCGCCTCCGCGACCAGCTCCTCGAAGGACCGCATGCCGTGATGCTCGCGCGGCCGCCGGGTCGCGCGCAACCGGGTACGGGTGCATCCGTCGGTGCCGCGTGGCACGATCGGGCACGTGGGGAACTCCTCGGCCGACGAGCAGCGGCTGCGCGATCTCGCGCTGCTCCGGCGGGTGCGCGACCGGATCGACCGGGAGTACGCGCAGCCGCTCGACGTCGAGGCGCTCGCGCGCGGGGTCGGCATGTCCTCGGGCCACCTGAGCCGCCGGTTCCGCCAGGCCTACGGCGAGTCGCCGTACTCCTACCTCATGACCCGCCGGATCGAGCGTGCGATGGCCCTGCTGCGCCGCGGCGACATGAGCGTGACCGACATCTGCTTCGCGGTGGGATGCTCGTCGCTGGGGACCTTCAGCACGCGGTTCACCGAGCTCGTCGGCGTGCCGCCGAGCACCTACCGCCACCAGGCGCGGGTGACCGACGGGATCCCCGCGTGCGTCGCCAAGCAGGTCACCCGACCGATCAGGAATGAAGAAGCGCCGGAGCGTGCGCGGCATCTAGCGTGAGCCCATGGACATCACGATTCAATACGCGTTCCTGCCGCACACCGACGCCGATGCCGCCCTGGAGTTCTATCGCGACACCCTCGGCTTCGAGGTCCGCAACGACGTAGGCTACGACGGGATGCGGTGGATCACCGTCGGCCCGCCCAACCAGCCGGGCACGTCGATCGTGCTGCACCCCCCGGCCGCCGACCCCGGGATCACCGACGAGGAACGGAAGACGATCCTCGAGCTGATGGCGAAGGGCAGCTACGGCGCCCTCACGCTCGCCACACCCGATCTCGACGCCGTCTTCGAGCGGGTCCAGGCGGGCAACGGCGAGGTGGTCCAGGAGCCGACCGACCAGCCGTACGGCGTGCGCGACTGCGCGTTCCGCGACCCGTCGGGCAACCTCATCCGGATCGACCAGGCCGGCTGAACGGTGCCGCCCGCACCGCCCCGTCCGCTCAGGGCCCGCATCGCGGACGCCCGGGTGATGCTCGCCACCCCGGCGATCGACGTGTGGGTCGCGACCGCCTCCGCAGCCGGGGCACCGCACCTGGTCCCGGTGTCGCTGGCCTGGGTCGGCGAACGCGCCGTGATCGCGGTGCAGGCGAGGTCGGTGACCGCTCGCAACCTGCTGACCTCCGGAACGGCGCGGCTCGGCGTCGGGCCGACCCGCGACGTCGTCATGATCGACGCCGAGCTCGACCGCAGCGGCACGGCGACCGACGATCCGGCGCTGGCCGCGGCGTACGCCGCGCAGGCCGACTGGGATCCGCGCGACGGCGACGACTACCTCTACCTCGTGCTGCGCCCCGTACGGATGCAGGCGTGGCGCGAGGCGAACGAGATCGAGGGCCGCACGCTGATGCGCGGCGGCCGCTGGCTGGACCCGACCGAGGAGACAATGGACGCATGACCCCGCCGACGAAGTCCGACGCCGCGAGCACGCCCCCGCACCTCGCCGACAGCCACGACCTCATCCGCGTCCAGGGCGCGCGGGTGCACAACCTGAAGGACGTCTCGGTCGAGATCCCGAAGCGGCGGCTGACCGCGTTCACCGGGGTGTCCGGCTCGGGCAAGAGCTCGTTGGTATTCGCGACGATCGCCGCCGAGTCGCAGCGCATGATCAACGAGACGTACCCGGCGTTCGTGCAGGGCTTCATGCCGAGCCTGGCGCGTCCGGAGGTGGACCTGCTCGAGGGCCTCACGACGGCGATCATCGTCGACCAGGAGCGGATGGGGTCCAACCCTCGCTCGACCGTCGGCACCGCGACCGACGCGAACGCCATGCTGAGGATCCTGTTCAGCCGGCTCGGGGACCCGCACATCGGCTCCCCGAACGCCTACTCGTTCAACATCCCCACGGTGCGGGCCAGCGGCGCGATCACCGTGGAGCGAGGCAGCAAGACCAAGGCCGAGAAGGCGACGTTCACCCGCCTCGGCGGCATGTGCCCCCGGTGCGAGGGGATGGGCAGCGTCAGCGACGTCGATCTGACGGCCCTCTACGACGACTCCAAGTCGTTGAACGAGGGTGCGCTGACGATCCCCGGCTACTCGATGGACGGCTGGTACGGGCGGATCTTCCGCGGCGCCGGCTACTTCGACCCGGACAAGCCGATCGCGAAGTACACCAAGAAGGAGCTCCACGACCTGCTCTACCGGGAGCCGACGAAGATCAAGGTCGACGGCATCAACCTCACCTACAGCGGTCTCATCCCGTCGATCCAGAAGTCGATGCTGTCGAAGGACGTCGACGCGCTGCAGCCCCACATCCAACGGTTCGTCGAGCGTGCGGTGACGTTCCAGACCTGCCCGGAGTGCGAGGGGACACGGCTCGCTCCCGAAGCCCGCTCGTCGAAGATCCGGGGCCACAGCATCGCCGACCTGTGCGCGATGCAGATCACCGACCTCGCGGCATGGATCCGTGACCTCGACGAGCCGAGCGTCGCGCCGCTGCTGCGCGGGCTGCAGCACCTGCTGGACTCGTTCTCCGAGATCGGGCTCGGCTACCTGTCGCTGGACCGTCCGGCCGGGACGCTCTCGGGCGGCGAGGCACAGCGTACGAAGATGATCCGCCACCTCGGGTCCTCCCTGACCGACGTCACCTACGTGTTCGACGAGCCCACGATCGGCCTGCACCCGCACGACATCGAGCGGATGAACGCCCTGCTCGTGCAGCTGCGCGACAAGGGCAACACGGTGCTGGTCGTGGAGCACAAGCCGGAGACGATCGCGATCGCCGACCACGTCGTCGACCTCGGGCCGGGTGCCGGCTCCGACGGCGGGACGGTGTGCTTCGAGGGCAGCGTCGACGAGCTGCGCGGCAGCGACACGATCACGGGGCGGCACCTCGAGGACCGGGCGTCGTTGAAGGACGAGGTCCGCAAGGCGACCGACGCCCTCGAGATCCGCGGCGCCTCGACCCACAACCTCCGCGACGTGGACGTCGACGTCCCGCTCGGGGTCCTGTGCGTCGTCACGGGGGTCGCCGGGTCCGGCAAGAGCTCGTTGATCCACGGGGAGCTGGCCGATCGCGACGACGTGGTCGTGATCGACCAGGGCGCGATCCGTGGGTCGCGGCGAAGCAACCCGGCGACCTACACCGGGCTGCTCGACCCGATCCGCAAGGCGTTCGCGAAGGCCAACGGCGTGAAGCCGGCCCTGTTCAGCTCCAACTCCGAGGGCGCCTGCCCCGCGTGCAAGGGCGCCGGGGTGATCTACACCGACCTCGGGATCATGGACACCGTCGAGACGACGTGCGAGGAGTGCGAGGGCAAGCGCTTCCAGGCGGCGGTGCTCGAGTACACGCTCGGTGGGCAGAACATCGCGGACGTCCTCGCGATGTCGGTGGCCCAGGCGGAGGCGTTCTTCGCCGACGGCGACGCCCGGACACCGGCCGCGCACAAGATCCTCGACCGCCTCGCGGACGTCGGGCTCGGCTACCTCAAGCTCGGCCAGCCGCTCACCACGCTCTCCGGCGGCGAGCGCCAGCGGATCAAGCTGGCGACGCACCTGGGGGAGAAGGGCGGTGTCTACGTGCTCGACGAGCCGACCACGGGCCTCCACCTCGCGGACGTCGAGAACCTCCTCGGGCTGCTCGACCGGCTGGTCGAGTCCGGCAAGTCGGTGATCGTGATCGAGCACCACCAGGCCGTGATGGCGCACGCGGACTGGATCATCGACCTCGGCCCGGGCGCGGGCCACGACGGAGGGACGGTCGTGTTCGAGGGCACACCGTCCGAGCTCGTCGCGGCGCGCTCCACCCTGACCGGCGAGCACCTGGCGGCGTACGTCGGTGGCTGACGCGTCCGGTGCAGGGCCCTCTGGCCGCGACCCGTTCGACGGTCGCGAGCCCACGAGCCACGAGCGGATGTCCGGCGTGCCGTGGGACGCCTCGTACACCCAGGGGCCCGCCCCGTGGGACCTCGGCCGTCCGCAGCCGGCGATCGTACGCCTGGCCGAGGCCGGCGCCTTCTGCGGTCCGGTGCTCGACGCGGGCTGCGGGACCGGCGAGAACGCCCTGCACGTCGCGTCGCTCGGGGTCGAGGTCCTCGGTGTCGACGTGGCGCCGACGGCCATCGCCGAGGCCCGCACGAAGGCCGCGGCGCGGGGGAGCGGCGCCCAGGGAGCGACGGCGCGGTTCGAGGTCGGCGACGCCTTCGACCTGGCCGTTCTCGGCCGCCGTTTCGCGACCGTGCTCGACTGCGGCATGTTCCACACGTGCGACGCCGACGAACGGCCCCGCTACGTCGCGAGCCTCGCGGTGGCGACCGAGCGGGGCGGCACGCTGCACGTGCTGTGCCTCGGCGACGAAGGGGAGGACGTCGGCCCCCACCCGGTCAGCCGGGGCGAGCTGCGTGCGGCGTTCGCGCCGGCGACCGGCTGGGAGGTCGTACGGATCGTCGAGGAACGGATCGAGACCCGCTTCCACGGCCCCGACGGCGCTCCGGGCTGGCTCGCGACCGTGCGGCGTCTCTGACTCCCGTCCTGCGGAGCGCGAGGCCGCGCATCGGTCAGGAATCGAGAAGCGCCGGAGGGCCCCGGATTCCTAGTGTGGACGACATGAACCACATCGACTCCCTGATCCTCGAAGCCTCCGACCCGAGCGCCGCCGAGCGCTTCTACGCCGAGGCGTTCGACCTCGGCGACCTCGTCCAGGTCCGTGCGTCCGACGCAGCGACCAGCGGGTTCCGCGGGTTCACGATCTCCCTGATCGTCTCGCAGCCCGCCGACGCCGACGCGTACCTCGACGCCGCGGTCGCGGCCGGGGCCACCACGATCAAGCCCGCCTCGAAGTCCCTGTGGGGCTACGGCGGCGTCGTCCAGGCGCCCGACGGCACGCTCTGGAAGGTCGTGACCCAGTCGAAGAAGAACAAGCGGCCGGCTGAGCGCACGTACGAGGCGCTGGTGCTCCTGCTGGGCGTCGACGACGTCGCGGCGAGCAAGGAGTTCTACGTCGAGCAGGGGCTGGGGATCCAGAAGAGCTTCGGCAAGAAGTACGTCGAGCTGGACACCGGCGACAGCACGATCGAGCTGTCGTTGTACGGCCGGAAGGCTGCCGCGAAGGACGCGGGCGTCGGGGTCGAGGGCAGCGGATCGCACCGGATCGCGATCGCCGGCAGCCTGGGCGCATTGAGCGACCCCGACGGGTTCGCGTGGGAGGCCGCGCGGGCCTCCGACACCGCCGAGCCCACCCAGACCTGATGTGCCGCCCGCCGTTCAGCCCTCCGCGGAGGACGCCGACGAGCGACCACCGGTCGACCCGCGTCCCGGAGCCGCCCCCGCGCCCGGCGGAACCGAGCGGATCGCCGTCACCAGCGCCTGCACGGTAGCCCGGGCACGCTCGAGATCGGAACGGCTGACGCCCGCAGACTCGAGCAGGAGCGAGCGGTCCGCCGCGGAGCGTTCGTAGAGCCGATCGACGGTCTCTCGTCCGGCCGGCGTGAGTACGACGAGGGGCGATCGCGCGTCGCGCGAGTTCGGCGTGACGTCGACCTGCGCGTCGCCGCGCAGGTCGTGCACGACGCGCTGCACGGCCTGGCGGCTCAGACCGAGCCTGGCTGCGATGCGCGGCACGGTCGTGGAGCCGTCCAGGAGGACGCTGAGCACGTGCCACTGGGCAGCCGTGCGTCGCTCGGCACGGGCGAGGGTCTCGCTCGTGCTGCGCGAGGCGCCGGCCAGCTCGTACACGTCGGCGATCAGCAGGCGGTAGGGCTCCAGGAGGTCATGAGGCATGACAACATGTTGTCATATGTGGCACCATGAGGTCGATGGAATGACAACATGTTGGCATCAGGAGACCCCATGATTCTCAGGCTCTGGAGCGGCTGGACCACCCCCGAGGGTGCCGCCGACTACGACCGCGTGCTCGACGAGGACGTGGCCCCCGGCATCGTGGCGCGCAGGCTCGGCGGCCTCGAGAGCTTCGAAGTGTGGACGAGACGGGCCGACGAGGAGCGGGGAGAGCGCGAGTTCCTCACCGCGATGCGCTTCGCCGACCTGGACGCCGTCGCACGCTTCACCGGGGGAGACCCGCACGGCTCCGTCGTCCCGCCGCAGGCGCGGGCGGTCCTGCGGCGCTTCGACGAGCACTCGCGCCACTACGACCTCCGCCGCAAGCACCTCTGAGAGCGCACCCTCACCGGGTGCTCGTGAGGATGACCAGGCGCTGCGTCGCCCGGGTCATCGCCACGTAGCGGTCGACGGCGCCGGAGTAGCCGTCGCCGAACCGGTCGGGGTCGACCAGGACCACGAGATCGAACTCGAGGCCCTTCACGAGCTCCGGCGCGAGCGACCGGACCCGTCCGGTCGGCTCGTCGGTCGACGGATACGTCGGGTGTCCCACCACGCAGGCGGTGCCCTCGGCGTGCTCGGCGAGCCAGTCCGCCAGCAGCCCGTCGAGGTCCGCGCTGGACCCGTGGACGACGGCGTCGCCGGTGCGCCGGATCGACGTCGGCACGTTGGCGTCGGGGAGCACGGAGCGGATCACCGGCTCGGCCGCAGCCATCACGGCCGCGGGTGTGCGGTAGTTGATGCCGAGCGAGGTGCGCTCGACCCGGTCGAGCCCGATCCGCTGCAGCCGTTCCTCCCACGACTCCGTGAACCCGTTCCGCGCCTGGGCGCGGTCGCCGACGATCGTGAAGCTGGCCGACGGGCAGCGGGACAGCAGCATCTGCCACTCGGCGTCGGTCAGCTCCTGGGCCTCGTCGACGACGACGTGGGCGAACGGCCCCGCGAGCAGGTCCGGGTCGGCGGGCGGGAGCGCGTCCTCGTCGACCAGGGTGGCGCGCAGGTCCTGGCCCCGCAGCATCGACATCACGTGCATCTCGGAGTCGTCCGACGCGATCAGGTCCCCGATCACGTCGGCCATCCGGGCGCGCTCGGCGGCGTCGGCGGCCTCCTGGCGCCGCCGCCGACGCGACGCCTCGGGGTCTCCGAGCCGTTGCCGGGCGGCGTCGAGCAGGGGCAGGTCGGAGACGGTCCAGGCGTTCGGGTCGTCGCGCTGCAGAGCCCCGACCTCGTCCGGCGCCAGCGACGGCGCGCAGCGGCGCAGGTACGCGGGCACCGTCCACAGGTCGCCGACGAGGTCCGTCGGCTCGATCAGCGGCCAGGCGCGGCCGAAGGCGTCGACGAGCTCGTCGCTCGCCGCGAACGCCTCCCGGACCTGGGCGTCGGGATCCTCACCGGCGATCCCGTACGCGTCGAACATGTCGCCGGCCTCGCGGTCGTCCTCGCGCTCGTCGTCCGTGGCGGCGTGGTGCTGGTCGACGAGGATGTCGAGCACCGCCTCCCACACGTCGTCGCGTGCCTCGTTGTGCGGCGTCCCGGGATCGGGCGCGTCGAACGCCTCGGCCCAGTCGGCCGCAGTCAGCCTGGCCTCCGACCACGGGGTCTCGACGACGAGCGTGCGGGTCGGCGGCTCCTCGTACAGCCCGACCGCGGGCTCGATCGCCCGGACGAGGTCGACCGACGCCTTGAGCCGGGCGACCTCGGGGTCGAGCTCGGGCCCGGCCTCGGCACCCTCGGGAACGAGATCGCGCACCGTGCAGGTCTGGACGCCTTCCTCGCCGAGGCTCGGAAGGACGTCGGCGACGTAGGACAGGTACGGCCGGTGCGGGCCGACGAACAGCACCCCACCGCGCCGGTGCCCGAGCCGAGGGTCCGCGTAGAGCAGGTACGCGGTGCGGTGCAGGGCGACGACGGTCTTGCCGGTGCCCGGGCCGCCGTCGACCACGAGGGCACCACGCGACCCGGCGCGGATGATCGCGTCCTGGTCGGCCTGGATGGTCCCGAGCACGTCGCGCATCTGCGGCGACCGGCTGCTGCCGAGGCTGGCGACGAACGCCGACTCGTCGTCCAGGGCGATGCCGCGCTCGAGCCCTTCGGCGGTGAACGCCTCGTCCCAGTAGTCGGTGATCCGGCCGTCGGTCCACCGGTACCGGCGCCGGCTCGCCAGTCCCATCGGATCGGCGTGGGTCGCGCCGAAGAAGGGCTCGGCAGCAGGCGAGCGCCAGTCGACGAGGAGCCTGCGCCCGTCGGCGTCGGTGAGGCCGAGGCGGCCCACGTACACCGGCTCGCCGTCGGTGTCGCCGTCACGGCCGGTGTCGGCGGGGACCACCCGCCCGAGGCACAGGTCGAGCCCGAACCTCCGCAGCGTGCGGAGCCGGGAGGTGAGGCGGTGGACCTCGAGGTCGCGATCCATCACCTCCTGGCCGGTGCCGCCGGGGCGCTTGCGCTCGGTCTCGAGACGCTCGGTCAGGTCGGCGATCGTGGCGTCGATCGTGCGGGCGATCGCGGCGAAGTGTCGTTCGTCGTCGGCGATGAGGTCGGGGTCGGTCTTGGCGGCCAGGCGGGCGGGCAGATCGAAGGCGCTGGTGCTCACGAAGGACGATTGTGCGTCAAGGACTGGGGCTTGATTCAAGCCCCGGGGTCGGCTATACATTGGAAAGGGCGGGAGGTCCCGCAACGCCGGTGTGGCGCAGGTCAGACCACCGGGGTGCCCTCCGCGGCCGTCCGCGCGGCGTACGCCTCGGCGATCCGGGCGAGCACCGGCCCCGCAGTGCCGTCGCCGATCGTGCGCCCGTCGACCGCGACCACCGGCGTCACGCCGCCCATCGTGCCGGTCACGAAGACCTCGTCCGCGGCATAGACCTGGGGGAGCGAGAAGTCGCCGACCTCGTACGGGATCGCCTCGGCCTCGCAGATCTCGAGCACGGTCTCGCGCGTGATGCCTTCTGGGCACGCCCGGGTGCTCGACGTCCGGACGACGCCGCCGCCGACGTGGAAGACGTGGGTCGCGTTCGTCTCGGCCACGAACCCGTCGTCGTCGAGCATCAGCGCGTCGTCGGCGCCGGCGACGTTCGCCTCGATCTTCGCGAGGATCGACGTGAGGAGGTTGTTGTGGTGGATCTTGGGGTCGAGCGAGTCGGGCCGGTGGCGCCGCACCGACGACGTCACGAGCGTGATCCCCGTGTCGTCGTAGACCGGCGACTTGAACTCGGCGAGGACGATCAGCGTCGGCCCACCCGTGTTGAGGCGTGGATCCATCCCGGACGTGAGCTTGACGCCACGGGTGAGGGTCAGTCGGATGTGGACGTCGTCGGTCATTGCGTTCGCGGCGAGCACCGCGCAGATCCGTGCCGTGATCGCGTCGTGGCCGGGGATCTCGGCGAACGCCAGAGCCTGCGCGGACCGGCGCAGGCGGTCGAGGTGCTCGGTGAGCTTGAAGATCCGCCCACCGTGCAGCCGCAGACCCTCCCACACGGCGTCGCCACCCTGGACCACCGAGTCGAACGGGCTCACACCGGCGGTGTCACGGTGCACGATCCTGTCGTCGATCCCGATCAGCAGATCGTCGTTGCGCGGGTCGTAGGTCTGCAGCATCAGGGCTCCTGGTCGGCGGAGAATTGGTCGGCGGAGGAAGGGTCGGCGGGGGAGAGGCGGTACGGCGCGAGGGCGTCGTAGTACGGGCGGCACTGCTCGAGCAACGGCTCGAGGCGGGACGGCAAGGGGTCGCCCGAGCCGGGGGAGTCCGTCGCGAACCCGGTCGAGGCCGCCACCCCCGCGTACCAGTGCGGCGCCCAGACGCCGTCGCTGTCGCGCGGCCCGGCCGGCCACGACAGCATCGCCTCGTCGAACGCGAGACCGAGGGCGTCGCACAGTGCTGTCAGCGTGCCGCGCGGCTCCGCGAGGACGTCGGCGGCGTCGACGACGGGTCCGCCGAAGGTCTCGTACAGCTCGACCTGTTGGGGGAGCCCGAGGTCGTCGAGCGTGGGCTCCTCGCGCACCTTCGCGTACGAGACGAGCACCCGCTCGGGGTCACGGACGAGGTACGCGTGGGTGAGCACGGCGAGCGGCTCGCGCGCGATGCCGGGGAGCAGGTGGTGCGTCATGTGCTTCTGGTACTGCAGCGGCGTCGCCACCGGCCCCTGCGTCAGCTCCGCGAGGACGGCATCCGGATCCTGCGACTGCGACGCGAGGACGTCGTCGCGTCCCGGGTGGTCGAGCCCGGTCGCTGCCAGGTAGACGGCGTAGAGCGGCTCGTCGACGACCGAGCAGTCGGGACGGTTCTCGAAGCTGCGCAGCAGCGCGGTCGAGAGGTTGCGGGGCCCCGACCACATCGCGATCCGACGTACGTCCACGCCCCGAGCCTAGGACGCTTCCGTCATGCGGTCGCGTCCGTCCCCGGCGGGCCGTCGAGGACCGTCGGTGCGTACTCGAGGAGCTGCAGCCGCCCGTCGAGCGTGCGCGACTCGATCAGGTCGAGCGCGACGTCCGGCCAGCCGTCGTACATCCGGTCCTGACCTGTGGCGCCGTTGACGACCGGGAACACCACGACGCGGTACCGGTCGACCAGCCCGGCTTCGAGCAGCGAGCGGCACAGCGTCGGGCTCCCCAGCGTCCGCAGACCCGCGTCGGACTCCCGTTTCATCGTCCGGACCGCCTCTGTGGCGTCCGAGGAGACGAGCGTCGTGCGCTCCCATGCGAGCGGCTCGGTGAGCGTGCTCGAGAAGACGACCTTGGGGATCTCCGCGAGCGCCTCGATCCCCGGTTCTCCGGTCCGGAGGAACTCCTCGAACAGGCGGTACGTCGTGGCACCCATGAGCAGCGTGTCGTGGCGGTGGGGATCGGTCTCGAGCAGCTCGAAGTACTCCGGTCCGCCCAGCCCCCACAGTCCCGGCCACCCCTCCGCCGCCCCGAATCCGTCGAGAGACGTGATGCAGTCGATCATCAAGTCGGACATGACAGTTCCCTTCGTGGGGTCGTTCGTCCTACTGTCCGACCGGCTCGCGGTCGCGGACTCATCGGTCCGCCGGCGGGGTAGGTTCGAGACCATGCGCAGGATCGGACTGGTGGGCGGGATGAGCTGGGAGAGCTCGGCGCTCTACTACCAGCTCGTGAACGAGCACGTGCGGGACCGGCTCGGTGGCTTCCACTCGGCGCTCTGCACGATGGCGTCGGTGGACTTCCACGACGTCGAGGCGCTCCAGGCCGCCGACGACTGGGACCGCGCGGGGGAGCTCCTCGCCCGCGAGGCAGCGGCGCTCGAGGCGGGCGGCGCGGAGTGCTTGGTCCTCTGCACCAACACGATGCACCTGGTCGCCGACCGGATCACCGACGCCGTGAGCATCCCGCTGCTCCACATCGTCGACGTCGCCGCCGACGCGATCGCGGCGGCCGGCGTCACCACGGTGGCCCTGCTCGCGACCGGCTACACCATGAGCAGCCCGCTCTACCCCGACCGTCTCGCCGACCGCGGGATCGAGACGATCGTGCCGGATGCAGCGGATCGGGAGACGGTCCACGCCATCATCTACGACGAGCTCGTCCAGGGGGTCGTCCGGGACGCGTCACGCGCTGCGTACGTCGAGGTCATCGATCGCCTGGTCGAGCGCGGCGCGCAGGGCGTGATCCTCGGGTGCACCGAGATCGAGCTGCTGGTCGGGCAGGGCGACGTCGACGTGCCCGTCTTCCCGACGACCGCGCTCCATGCGGTGGCCGCCGTCGACTTCGCCCTCGCGCGCGGGTGACCGGGGCCGGAGAGCCGGCCGATGAGTTCGGCGGACACGCAGGGTCAGCCCTGACGAGATCCGACGACCGGGAGGCGGAACCATGGGCGAGCTCCACGTCAACATCATCTCGACGCTGGACGGTGTGATCCAGGCCAACGGCGGCCCGACGCCGCAGGACGCCGGGTTCGCGTACGGCGGCTGGGAGCGGCCGTACTGGGACGACGAGGCCAACCACCGGCTCGAGCTCGATGCGCAGGCGTCCGACGCGCTCCTGCTGGGCCGGGTGACGTACGACATCTTCCGTGACTACTGGCCCGGGCAGACCGACCCGATCGGACAGGCGTTCGACCGGATCCCGAAGTACGTCGCGTCGCGGGGGACGCCCGACCTCACCTGGCGCGCGAGCACGCAGCTGCGCGACGTCGAGCCCGAGGTCCGGGAGCTGCGGACCCGGCACGAGCAGATCCACACGTGGGGGAGCGCCGACCTGCTCCGGACGCTGTTCCGTGCCGACCTCGTCGACCAGCTGAACCTGTGGGTGTGCCCGGTCGTGATCGGGACCGGCAAGCGGTTGTTCCCCGAGGGCTCCGCACCGACGCGGTTCGAGCAGCTCCGGCCGCCGCGCGCGTACGCCACCGGCATCCTCGAGCTGCGGTTGCGGCGCCTCGACGGCCCGCCGGAGGCCGGCGGCGCACCCGACCCGGCGTGATCGCGTCGCCGTCTGGCCTCAGCGTCGGTGCTCGACCTCGCGCAGGCGGATCGCCGCGACCGCAGCGCCGAGCGACATCAGGGCGAACAGCGCCACGGTCACCTCGACGCCCGCCAGCGACGCCAGGGCCCCGAAGAGACCCGATGCGAGCAGGACGACTCCGATCACCGTGTTCGCGACCGCCGTGTACGCCGGGGTCTGATCGGCGGGCGCCATGTCCACGAGATAGGTCGATCGGCCCTGCCGAACACCCTCGTACGCGATCATGAGGACGAACAGCGCGACCGGCATCGCCCACAGCGTGTCGGCCAGGCCGGCGGCGGCGAGCCCGAGCGCGGCGCCGAGCGCGACGGCCGCGGCGATCCCGGACCGCTGCAGGACGGCGCGGCTGGACCGGTCGCTGAGCCGCCCCCAGACGTAGCTGCTGACGAGCGAGGCCAGCGCGGACGCGAGCACCAGCGCGCCGAGCTGGTCGAGCGAGTCGCGAGCGCCGGACGAGGCGAGCAGCACGAGGTACGGGGGAGCGAGGGCGGTCGCGGTCAGCAGTCCCCGCACCACGATGAACAGACGCAGCTGCGGATCCTCGCGCAGCAGCGACAGCTGGCTCCACACGGCGCGGTCGGTCTCGCTGTGCGACGCCTCCTCGGGAATGGTCGCGAAGAGCGCAGCCGCACCGATCCACAGCACGGACGCGAGCGTCAGCGCTCCGACGACGAGCACGTACCGGCTGGGAGCGCCGATCATGAGCAGGACGGCGAACACGATCACGCCGACCGATGCGGCCGAGGACGCGAAGCCGGTCGACGACCCGCGCCGTGTCTTGCCGACGGTCTTGCGCAGGACGTCCTTGTGGCTGACCGAACAGGCCGCGCGGGCGGCGGCGAGGATCGTCAGGAGCACGCAGACGGCGATCCCGGCGGCGTTGCCCTCCAGGGTGAGTGCGGCGACCACGATCCCGGCGCACGCGAGCCCCTGGACCAGCGAGCCGGCCGCCCAGGCCCACTTGCGGCGCGCGAGCGCGTGGACCCGTGGCGCGATGACGAGCTGGGGGAGCAGCGATCCGGCCTCGCGGAGCGGGACGAGCAGGCCGGTGAAGAAGCTGGAGGCGCCGAGGTGGCTCAGCAACCAGCTGAGCACGAGCTTGGGATCGAGCAGGCCGTCGGCGACCTTGGTCGCGCTCAACGACCCGACGTGCCGGGTGAAGCTCGCCGCCTCGCGCTCCAGCGCGTACTCGGAGAGCCCGCCGTCGTCGTCGGCCACACCGTCGTCGACGCCGTCGGCGAGGGCCGTGAAGATCTCGTCCTCGAAGTCCGTGTTCCTGCTCATCGCCTGGAAGCGTATGTCAGGCGATCACGTCGGCGCGGAACGCCTTCACGCAGGCGCGGGGCGACCCTCGAGCACCGCGAGGTCGCGCACCGCGTACCGATGGTGCTCGGCCTCCTCCTTCAGGACGACCTTCAGGCAGCGGCGCACGACGTAGGTCTGGTCCGGGTACGGGTCGGCGGGCTTGCGGCCGCACACCCGGTCGAGCTCGTCGTCCGTGAGTCGCCCGACGGTCGCGCGCATCGTCGCCATGCGTGCACGCCGTGGCGCGAGCACGTCCTCGAGCGTCGGCTCGGCGTCGAGCGTCAGCCCGAGCCGGGCCGTGTCCGCGGCGGGCATCCCGTCGGCCGGACAGCCGAGCGGGTGGTACGGGGCGTGCTCCTCGAGCACCGCGTTGCCGAGCCACGCGTCGCTCGCGAACAGCAGGTGCCGTTGCGTCTCGACGAACGACCACTCGCCGTCGACCCGTTCGTGCAGCGCGGCCTCGGGCAACCGGCGAGCGCGCTCGATCGTGGCGTCCCACACGGACTCCAGTGCGTCCCAGGTCGACCGGTAGTCGTCGGGGGAGTCGGCGTCGCGTGCCAGCGCACGTGCGGGCTCCACCCGATCGAGCTCGGCCTGGACGTAGGCCGTGACGTCGACGTCGTTGACGAGCACACGCTCGAACGCGCCGCTCAGTGCGACGCGGTCCCCGTAGCAGTCGACGATCTTGAGGCCGCTGACGTCGCAGTCACGGATCTCGAGCCCGGCCAGGTCGCTCAGGTGGATGCGTGCGCCACGGAGCTGGCCGGTAGCGATGTCGTCGTCAGGCACGTGACTAGTGTGCTGCTCGTGGACGAAACTCGCGAGACCCGCACGCGCCGTCGCGACGACGTGACCGACCTCGAGCTCGTCGGGGGAGTCGAGCGGCGCGACCTGTTCCTGGTCGAGCACGACCCGGCGTGGGCGGTCGCGTACGCGACCCACGAGTCCCGGGTGCGCGACGCGGTCGGCGGCGGCGTGGTCGACGTCCAGCACATCGGCTCGACCTCGGTGCCGGGACTCGCCGCCAAGCCGATCATCGACGTCCAGCTCACGGTGCCCGACATCACCGCGGAGGAGGACTACCTCGAGCCGTTGCTGGCGGCCGGTTACGTCCTGCGCGTGCGCGAGCCGGGCCACCGGATGATTCGGACGACCGAGCGGGACGTGCACGTCCACATCCTCGAGCCGGACGACCCGGCCGCCGACGACCACCTGCTGCTGCGGGACCACCTTCGGGTCGACGAGGCCGACCGTCGGCTCTACGAGGCGACGAAGCGGGATCTGGTCGCGCGCGACTGGGCGGACATGAACGCGTACGCCGACGCGAAGACCGCGGTCATCGAGGAGATCAAGGCACGCGCGCGCGATCAGCGCAGACGCGCGAGATCCCGGCGTACGTAGCGCAGGTGCGCCCACTCCTCCTCCAGGATCACGCGTACGCAGTCGCCGACGCTGGGATGCCAGTCGTTGCCCCACGGGTCGTCGCGCTCCTGAGCGAGCAGCTCCGGCGTGGCCGACTCCAGGAAGTCGGTGACCTGCTGCTGCCGGTCGGCGCGCACGGTGAGGATCTCGTCGTACGACGCCGGGTCCGTACGGAAGATCGAGGTGTCGAAGCCCATCTGCTCGGCGCCGGTGAAGATCTGGCCGATCTCGTGGAACGGCTGCGGCAGACGCAGGATCGCGCCACGGAGCCAGGCGTCGGTCGCGAGGACGAGGTGCCGCAACGTCTGCGCCAGGGACCACTCGTCCTCGACGTGAGCGTCGCGGAGCTCGGGCGGCGTGCCTGTCACGGTCTCGCGCCACGCGGACTGCGCGGCCACCCAGCCCTCGCGGAGTCCCTCGGGCGTCTGCGCCGACTGGAGCTCGCGGCCGGGGAACCGGCGGTTGAGCTCGGCCTCGACCATCGGCACGACGTCGACGCCGTTGACGACGAGGCTGCCGAAGGCCAGGTCGTGGCTGTCGATGTCGAGGCCGTCCAGGTCGACGCCGCGCATCGTGACACCGCTGACGTCGGAGAACCGCATGGTGGCTCCCTTGAAGCTTGCTCGAACGAAGGTCGCGCCCTCGAACTCCTGAGTGCCGGAGTAGACCGTCATCAGGCCATCATGGCCATGAGAAGCCGGGTCCGCGCGGGCATCGTGTTCCGGTAGTCCGCGATCGTCACGAGACCAGGGCCCACGAACGCCGGCGGAAGGCGCTGAGCGGCCGGCGGTCCGCTACTTTCGGCCCATGGACCTGGCGCAACGGATCGCGGCACGGGGGAGCGAGCTCTTGTTCTTCGCTGTGACTCCTCCTCGGGTCACGGTCACGCGTGAGCGGGCCCGGGAGATCGCCGACGTGACGCAGGAGCGCCTCGCTCCGCTGCGCCTCGACGGGCTCGTCCTCTACGACATCGACGACGAGAGCAACCGCAACCCGGCGGAACGGCCCTTCCCGTTCCTGCCCACGATGGACCCGGCGGCGTTCCGTGCCCAGCACCTGACGGACGTGACCACACCGGTCGTGGTGTACCGGGCGGTCGGCAAGTACGACGAGGACGACCTCCGTGCGTGGTTGGAGGCGCAGGACGCCGACCGCGCCCTGACGGTCTTCGTCGGCGCGTCGTCGCGACACGCGCAGCCGGCGACCTCGCTCGTACGCGCTCAGGAGCTGTGGGCGCAGACCCGACCCGACCTGAGGCTCGGGGGAGTCGCGATCCCCGAGCGCCACACCCGCAGGGGAGACGAGCACCTTCGCCTGATCGCGAAGCAGGAAGCCGGCTGCTCGTTCTTCGTCACGCAGGTCGTCTACGACGCCAATGCCGCGAAGAACCTCGTCTCCGACTATCGGTACGAGTGCGTCGCGCGCGGCCTCGATCCCGTGCCGATCGTGTTCACGTTCTCGGTGTGCGGATCGCTGAAGACGATGGAGTTCCTGGACTGGCTCGGTGTCGACGTGCCGAGGTGGATCCAGAACGACCTGCGGCACGCCGACGACACGCTCCAGGCGTCGTACGAGCACGCGCTCGGCGCCGCGCGCGAGCTGATCGGATTCTGCCGACGCATGGGCGTCCCGTTCGGGGTCAACGTGGAGAGCGTGTCGATCCGTCGTGCGGAGATCGAGGCGTCGGTGGACCTCGCTCGCGTGATCGGCGGAGACCTTCGCCGCTAGGCGCAGCGCCGGAAGGCGCTGCGCGGCCGCAGTCTCGGTACGCGACGTCGACCTCGTCGCAGCGTCGGGCGACGTACGCCTGCTGACCGCATGGCGAACCGAGGGGCCCGCCGTGCGAGGCACCGCCGCGGGCTCCCTGGTGCGCCGATAAGCGACATTATGTCATTCTGTAGCGACTGACCACCGCACGCAACTCCCTGCACCTAGACTGACGCGGTGTCGACCGCGCGCACCGTAACCCTCGAGGAGCTCACTCGCGCACTGCGCGACGCCTGGGATGCCGACACGTGCGCACCCGAGGACCGTCCGGCGTGGAGCCCACAGAACCCGGCTCGCGGTCAGTGCATCACGACCGTGCTCGTCGTCCACGACTTCCTCGGGGGCGAGCTCGTACGCGGCGAGGTGCACGTCGGCGGGCAACAGGTCGATTACCACTGGTGGAACCGGCTCGCGGACGGCACGGAGATCGATCTGACTCGCGAGCAGTTCGGCGCTGACGAGCTGGTGACGGGCAGGCAGATGGTCGAACGACCGACCGGCCCTCACCGCGTCGAGCGCGAGTACGAGCGTCTCAGCACTCGCGTCCTCGACCGCCTCGACGCCGCGGACGACCCGAAAACCAGGTGACACACGCCCTACCGTCGAGGCATGGAGTTCGTGTCGGTTCCGAAGGCCCAGCCTGGCGACAAGGTCGCCGTCCTCTCCCCTTCGTTCGCCGCGCCCGCCGTGGCACCGGCCGTCCACGACCAGGCACTCGAGCGACTCGCCGCGCTCACGGGACTCGTACCGGTCGAGTACCCGACGACACGCCGCCTGGACGCCTCAGCCGAGGACCGTGCGGCCGACTTGAACGCCGCGTTCGGAGACCCCGAGATCCGTGCTGTCCTCGCCACGATCGGCGGCGAGGACCAGATCACGGTCGTCCCCCACCTCGACGCGCAGCTTGCCAGCCGCGACCCGAAGCCCTTCCTCGGCTACAGCGACAACACGAACCTCCTGAACTGGCTGTGGAGCCACGGCGTGCCGGGCTTCTACGGCGGTTCGACCCAGGTCCACCTGGGAGCGGGCCCGCACGTCGATCCGGTCCACGAGCAGAGCCTCCGAGCGGCACTGCTCACGGGTGAGCGCCTCGAGCTCGTCGAACCCGGCGAGTCCGAGGACATCGGCATCGACTGGGAGGATCCTCGCTCGCTGTCCGAGTTCGGTGAGCGTGAACCGACCGAGCCGTGGACCTGGGCCGGGCCCGAACGGACCGTCACCGGCCGGACCTGGGGCGGCTGCGTCGACGTCCTCCAGTGGATCCTCACCGCGGGCCGCTTCCCCACCGACCCTGCGGTCCTCGACGGCGGGGTCCTGCTGGTCGAGACCTCCGAGGAGCTGATGCCGGCCCGCGAGTTCGGCTGGATCCTCCGGTCGCTCGGCGAGCGCGGCCTTCTCGCAGCCGTCGAGGCCGTGGTCGTCGCGCGTCCGCCGACGTCGGACTTCGTCGTACGGCCGCCTGCCGAGGTACGGCGCGCGAAACGGGACGAGCAGCGCGATGCGGCGATCGCGGTCGTGAGTCGCTACAACCCCGACGCCGTCATCGTGGTCGGACCACCGTTCGGGCACACCCGCCCGCAGTGGATCGTGCCGTACGGCGGATTCATGACCGTCGACGGGAGCACCCAGCGTCTGTTCGCCGACTACCGGTGATCTGCGGCCGCCCGCACCTGCGACCGCAGCAGCGCCGCTCCCGGACCGTCGAGCTCGTCGAGATACGCGTCGCGACCTGCCATGCCCATCACCAGCGCGAGCGTGGACCCGGTCACCAGCGGCCCCTCCCCTGCCTCGAACGGCCCGTCGTCCGCGCTCAACCGGAGCCCAGCGGCGTGCGTACGGCTCGACACCGTGAAGTTCTGCCGGACGAAGAACTCCGCGACGGGCGTGGACGCCTCGACGCTCGGTCGGTGCGCCAGTCCCAAGGGCCGACGGATGTCTTGCGCGTGCACGACGACCTCGCCGAGGTACGCCGGGGTGTGGCTCGACGGCGCGGTCGTGCTGTCGACCACGGCCCGGAATCGTTCGAGCGTCTCCGCGGGGTCGCTCCCCCGGTGCTCCTCCATCCGCCGCTGGTTGTGCACGTCGGTCCGGAAGCCGGCGCCGATCATGCTGCGGAACCACCGCCACGAGCCGACGCTCCCCGAAGCCGTGAGGTGGGCGACGACCTCCTCCACGTCCCACCGCCCGCACAGCGTCGCGTGACGCCACTGCTCGGCGTCCAGTGTCTCGAGGTCCTTCACGAGCGCCGCGCGCTCGATCCGCGCCAGGTCCCAGAGTCGGTCGTCGTCAGCTCGTGCCATCGCGCACAGTCCTCGTCTGATCGGGTCGGCCATGGTGCCAGGCACACGGACCCGTTCGGTGCCCGGAACTCATCGGTCGGCTACGCCTCCCCGTCGGGCCCCTCTTCCACCAGCCCCGCGAGCCGGTCGATCGACGCGCGCAGGCTGTCAGCCGTGGTCGCGCGCGCCCGCGGAAGCCGCTTGGTGTCGGTCAGCTGCGACCAGTCGTACGTGTGGGTGACCCGTGTCGTCGCGTCGTCGATCGGCTCCAGCTCCCACCGCCAGAGGTGGCCCGGGGGCTTGCGGCCCGGCTCGGCCGGCCGCCAGGCGATCAGGCGCGCCTCCTCGAACTCCACGATGTGGTTCTCGCGGAGCTGGCCCTTCGTCGTCGTCATCTCGAAGACGTCGCCGACGGCACGCACCCGCTGCTCGGGTGCAGCCTCGGACAGGTTGTCGTTGCCGTCCCATCGCGGCTGCTGGGCCGGGTCGGCGATCAGCTCGAAGATCTCCGCCGGTCCCGCGGCGATGTCACGGCTGGAGCTGACGACGCGCGATTCTGCCTCACCCTCGGTCATGGGGCCATCGAACCACGCGCCGCACCCTGGGCCACACGGCTCAGCTCACGCACGCGTAGCGCAGCATCGCCACGCCCGACCGGAACCCCCGCGCCTCGAGCAGCTCGAGACGCGGAAGCACGGTCCCGTCCGCGACCAGGCCGCGTCCGCGTCCCTGCACGTACGGGTAGACGAACAGGCAGATCTCGTCGACCAGCTCGCCTGCCGCCAGCAGAGCGTGCGCCAAGGTGATGCTCCCTGACATCACGATGTCGCCGCCGTCGGTCAGTTTGAGCCGACGGACCTCGTCGACAGGATCGCCCCCCAGGACGGTGGAGTTCCGCCACTGCGGATCGGTCATCGACGACGAGACGACGTACTTCTCGACCTGATCGAGGTGGGCGCCGGCAGGCTCGTCGGTGTGCTGCGGCCAGTACCCACGGAAGTCCTCGAACGTCTGACGTCCGAGCAGGACCCCGTCGGACGCCTCGCCCTGCCGCTGGAGCTCCGCCTGCAGGTCGTCGACATCGCCCTCCGGAGACGGATCGAACCAGCTGTCCAGCATCTCGATCCGCCCGTCAGCCGTGATGTTCTCGTTCAGCAGAAGTCGGCGCATGCCGTCCTCCTCCGTGTCGATTCCTTCGGTCTCTACGAAGGTCGACGCGACCCCGGACAGGAACTCATCGGTGACGGGCGGACCGAGACGCGGATCGCGAGCCGCGGACGTCGTCAGTGCCAGTCGCTGATCTGCACGTCGTCGGGCGACGGGGCTCCCTCCCCTGTCTCGAGCAGCTGCTTGAGGCTGAGCAGGTACGACGCCCACTTCGTGCTGCAGTGGTACATGAACTCGACCTCCTCGGCCCAGCCGCGGTGCTCGAACAGGATGATCGTGTACTCCCCCTCCTGGCGGAGGTCGAAGCTGACGTGCGTGCCGATCCACTCCGGTGGTCCGTCGACGACCTCCCAGAGGACGCGCTTGCCCGGGACGAGCTCGAGCACCTTCATGTCGAACCCGCCGGGCGGGAACCGGAACGCGATCACGCCGTCGACGTCCGCGCTGCCCGTGGTGTCGCGGGTCCACCAGCCGGCGAGCCCGTCGATGGTGGTCAGCGCCGTGAAAGCGGCGTCCGGAGACGTCGACGTGGCGCCGACGCGGTGCAGGATGTTGAGCATCCGATGTCCTTCCTGTCAGTGCGCGAGGGCGCACGGATTCCTCCCACCGCGGACGCGGCGGGCAGTACGGGGTGGTGCGAGCGGGCTCCTCAGGCCTCGCGGTCGCGCTGGATCGCCTCCGCGATCGTCTTGATCCGCCGCAGGCGGGCGTCCCAGGTCTGGCCGACGGCGTTCAGCTGGGCCGCCGCTCGCTCGAGCTGGGCCTCGTCGACGTGGTAGTGCCTCTCCCGCCCGGACGGCGTCGCCTCCACGAGGCCGACGCGGTCCAGCACGCCGAGGTGCTTCGCGACCGCCTGCCGGGTCACCGGGAGCTGCTCGCTCAGAGACGTCGCCGTCCCGGGACCGCCGGCGAGCAGCAGGTCGAGCATCCGCCGCCGGGTCGGGTCGCCGATCGCGGACCAGAGCGCGTCGTCGACCGGCTCGCTCATCGCGCTGCCACCAGGGCTTCGGCACGGGCGGCGATGCGGGGCACGAAGTAGGCCCAGCCGCTCACGTGGTCGGCGTACGTCTCCTCGAGCACCGCGGTCTCCCATCCGCGCTCCCGAAACCCGGTCTCGGTCATCTTCAGGAGCGTCCCGGTGCCGACGGGAACCAGCTCGAACGTCACCAGCAGCGAGTTGCCGTCCACGGGTGTCTCCGCCGCCGGATGGGTCCAGCGGAACGTGAAGAGCCGGGGCGGCTCGGCAACGACCACCGTCATCGGCGTGACGTGGGCCCGCGGGGTGTCGGCGTCGCCCCAGACCATCTCCCCCGTCGCGCCGGGGGTCGGCGGGATGTCGGTCTCGTTCTCCCACCAGACGCGCACGTGCTCGGGCTGCGTCACCACCTCGAACACCACCTCCGGCGGCGCGTCGATGTGGATCTCGCGTTCGATGCTGGCGTACTCCATCGGCTCTCCCGGCTACTCGCAACCATCGGTTGCGTAATACCGTACGCCCGCAGCCGCGGATTCGCAACCATCAGTTGCGAATCCGCAAGCCTCCCCCGGTTCTACCGCAGTCTCCCCGGTTCTACCGGTCGATCTGCCGCTTGCGTGCCTCGACGATCCGTACGGCGAGGTCCGTCGGCAGCGGTGCGTCCGGCTGGAACCGGATCGTCCCCTTCGACGCGTCGAACCCCGCCAGCTCGTCGGCGAGCTCCCCCACGATCTCCCCGCTGAACGGGTAGAGCGCGAGATGCGACGCCGTCGCCATCACGCTCACGAGCGGCTTGCCGCGGTACACCAGCGCCGGCATGCCGTAGCCCTTGCCCTGCTCGGCGTCCGGTACGGCGTCGTGCGCGGCTGCGTACAGCGCCGTGATCACACCGCGCCGCGGTTCGTCGAGGGTCTCCAGGTAGTCGTCGACCGTCCCCATGACGCTCAGCGTAGGGACCTGCGCGCGGACCTGCCGGGATGCTGTGCGCCGGTGTCACAGAACGAGCCCGGCCGGTGTCTTCATGCCAACGGCACCGAAGCCGACCACGATCACCAGGAGGAGACATGACGAGCACCGCTCGCATCCCCGCAGCCGAGGTCACCGGACTGTACGGGTGGCTCGCGAAGACGATGAGCCGCAAGATCCTCGGACAGGTCCCCGAGTCGCTCGGGGTGCTGTGGCACCACCAGGACGTGCTGAAGGATCTGATGAAGGCGGGGCGCAAGGCCGAGGGCTGGGACCAGGTCGACCCCAACCTCGCGACCTTCGCGAACATGGCCGTCTCGGCCCACGTCGGGTGCAGCTTCTGCCTCGACCTGCACTACTACCTCGCGCACGACCACAACCTCGACGAGGAGAAGGCCCGCGAGGTCCCCCGCTGGCGGGACTCCGACGTCTTCACGCCGACGGAGCGTCGCGTGCTCGCCTTCGCGGAGGCGATGAGCGAGACGCCGCTGACGGTCACCGACGTGATGGTGGACGAGCTCGTCGAGGACCTGGGGATCCCCGCCGTGATCGAGCTCAGCGCGCGCATCGGGATGATGAATCTGACCACACGGATGAACATCGCCCTGGGGATCGAGGCGCAGGGCCTGTCGAGCGCCTGCGGTCTCCCGCCCCTCGCGGTCGCACCTGACGCGCCGGTCACCTTGGCCGTACTCTCCCAGGCATGAGCGACGACCCGTTCGTCACCCACCGCAGCCTCCTCTTCACCGTCGCGTACGAGATGCTCGGCTCCGTCGCCGACGCCGAGGACGTGGTGCAGGAGAGCTGGCTGCGGTGGGACGGCGTCGACCGGTCGGGGGTGCGCGACCCGCGGGCGTACCTCGTGCGGATCGTCACCCGCCAGGCGCTCAACCGGCTCCGTGCGCTGTCGCGCCGCCGCGAGACGTACGTCGGCGAGTGGCTTCCCGAACCGCTGCTGACCAGCCCCGACGTGGCTGAAGACGTCGAGCTGGCGGAGAACGTCTCGATCGCGATGCTCACGGTGCTCGAGACCCTGTCGCCGACCGAGCGCGCCGTGTTCGTGCTGCGCGAGGTGTTCGACGCGCCGTACGAGGAGATCGCCCAGGCGATCGAGAAGAAGCCCGCGGCCGTACGGCAGATCGCGCGGCGCGCCCGCGAGCACGTCGCCGCCCGCCGCCCGCGGGTCGCGGTGGACCGCGACGAGCAGGAGGTGGTCGTGGAGAAGTTCCTCGCTGCGTTCACGACCGGGGACGTGCAGGGCCTGATGGACGTGCTCGCACCCGACGTGGTGATCCTGTCCGACGGCGGCGGTGTGGCGCCTGCTGCACGGCACCCGATCATCGGCGCCGACCGCATCGCGAAGCTCGTCACCGTCGCCCACGCCCGGGCCGGCGGTCCGGTCTCCGCGGTCGCGGCGACGCTCAACGGGGCGCCGGGGGCGCGGATCCTCGTGGGCGACGACCTCGCGGGCGCGGTGAGCCTCACGATCGAGGGCGGCCGGATCACCCGGATCTTCGGCATCTGGAACCCGGAGAAGCTCGGTCGTCTCGAGGTCGAGGCCGCGTTGTCGCGGTAGCGGTCAGCCGGCCTCCGCGGCTGCGTCCTCAGCCCGTGTCGCCGCCGGCGCCGCCCGCCGTGCCGCGCGTCGACCGCGCGCCACCTCGGTCGCCAGCGCGTCGAGCGGTTGCTCGATCCCGGCGAGGGGGTCGACGAGCGACTCCAGCCACGCTCGCGCGCGCGACACCGCCTCGGGGTCGACGGCGTACAGCCGCTTCGTCCCGTCGGCACGCACCGAGACCAGTCCGGCATCGCGCAGCACCCGCAGGTGCTGGGAGACCGCCGGTTGGGACATCGGTGCGTGCTGCTGGACGGCGGCGACGATCTCCCCCGCCGGGGTCTCCCCCGCCGAGACCAGCCCGAGGACGACACGGCGGACGGGGTCGCCCAGCGCATCGAACAACGCACCTGCGCTCCGCCCGGACACGATAGTCAGGCTCCGTCCGGCTCGACGGTGTAGAACGTCACGGATCCCTGAGCCGACGCGCGGGCGGCCTCGGGGTCGTCCCCGTCGGCGATCGCCGCGTCGCACCAGCCGGCTGCGGCCGTGCGGACGAAGTCGAGCCCCTCGGGCGTCAGCGGGAAGCGGAGTCCCTCGGCAGGATCCACCGCCGCACCGCTGTCCAGGTGCAGGCCGAGCCCCATCAGCGCGAGGTCCCAGCCGATGCCGACGGCCCCCGGTCCGAACTGTGCCCACATGTCCGGGTCCACGACCGCCTCGTGCACGAGCTCGAACGTCGTGCCGTCGTCGGCGGGAAGGAGATTCACCCGCAGCCACGACACCGTGCCGCCGAACTCCCAGGTCACCGCGAGCGTCCGCGGCGCGTCGCACTCCTCGACGACGCCGCCCGCCTGTCCCTCGAACTGGTAGCGGCCGCCGACCTTCAGGTCCCCCGAGACCGGCAGGAACCACCGCGGCAGCCGTTCGGCGTCCGTCAGGGCGTCCCACAGGTCGGCCTGATCCGTCCGGTACGTCCGGCGCGCCACCGCGATCCTGGTGGCGACGCCGTCACGCTCGCCGGTGCGGACCTCGCGGGTCATCAGCCTCGCGGTCGCGATCGGGTCCTCGAGCAGAGCCATGCCGTCCTCCTTATATAAGTCGCAACTTATACTAGCACGGCACGGGCAGCGTGCGGCACCTCCATCGGTTCTCCGTCCGGTGCGTACACGTACGTCGTGTCGACCTCGCAGCAGATCGCGCCCTCGACCGAGATCACGAAGCGCATCAGGAGGCTCGTCCGACCGACCCGCTCGCACGACGCGTCGACGTCGACGCGGTCCCCGTGCCGCACGCCCGCCGCCCAGGTGAGCGTCGACGACTTCAGCATCACGTCCTCGGCGAACGCCCCGAGGCCGCGCTCGATGCAGAAGGCGGCCAGGGCCTCGTCGCAGTAGGTCAGGTAGTGCGCGTTGAACACGACGCCCTGCTGATCGGTCTCGGCGTACCGCACCGGCGCGGTCCAGCGGGTCGTTCGTTCTCTGCTCGTGCTGCGGGCGGGGCTCGTCATGCCCGCCATCGTGGCACGGCGGACCCGTCCCGGGCGGTCCGTGCCGCAGGCGCGGCCCGCACCCAGGCGAGCAACGGCACCACGGTCACTGCCGCCAGCACGACGAACATCCACGCACCCGCAAGCGTCGCGACCGGTGACGTGGGGTCTGCCGCGTGCCCGAGCACCTGGTCGACGGCGACCCCGATCGCCTCGAGCAGCCAGAACACGAGGCCGGCGCCGGCGAGGAACCCGCCGGCAGGAGTCCGCCGCCACAGCAGCACCGCGACGACGGCGAGAGCCGGCAGCCAGAACGCCAGGTCCTGCACGTAGATCGGGTTGGTCGTCAGGCCGGTCCCCTCGAGGAAGGCCGGCGGGTGCTCGCCCAGGTCCGGGACCACCGCGCCCACCCAGGCGAGCGCGTTGAGGGTGACCACGACCAGCATGAAACCTGCGATCATCCGGACCGGCATGTCGGGCCCGGGCTCGAACAGCGGCAGCGGGTCGAGCAGAGCGCTCACCAGCGTCCAGAACGCCAGCCCCAGCGTGGCCACGGAGACCAGGAACAGCACGTTGAACGGAGTCGCGTACACGAGCAGCATCGCGTTGTAGGTCAGGTACGCGAGTGCGCCGATCGCGACCGCGTGCCCGCGTACCGAGCGTTCCGCGGCCCGCATCCCCGCGAACAGGACCGGCAGGGCCACCAGGAGCATGACGAGCGCCGTGCCGCGAGCCGAGCCGTTCATCACCTCCGTGCCGCGCAGGAGTCCCTCGATCGCCAGGACCGGGAGCGTCCCGGCCACGACCGCGAGGCCCAGGACCACGCACATCCCTCTCGTCCGGCTCCCCATCGCCGCCACCTCCTCGCGGTCAGCGTCCCGCGGAGCGGGAGGGAACGGCCAGGGTCCTGCGATGCGACAGTCCGGGACCTAAGGTCCTCCCCTCGGCCCTCTCACTCGCGTCCGGCCAGCACCCGCGCGAACACGTCCGAGTCGACGTTCCCGCCGCTCAGGACCGCGGCGACCGTACGCCCCCGCACGCGGTCGCGGTCGGCGAGCACGGCCGCCACGGCGGCGGCACCCGCACCCTCGGCCACGTTGTGGGTCGTCGCGAAGATCACACGCATCGCCTCCGCCACCTGCTCGTCGGTCACGCGAACGATCCGCCGGACCTTCGCACGCATCACGGCGAACGCCTGGGCGTTCGGGGTGCGGCACGCCATCCCGTCGGCGAGCGCGGTGCTGACCGGCGCGGACACCGCCTGACCGGAGGCGAGGGACTCGGCGTACGCAGGGGCGTGCGCCGAGACCACACCGACGATCTCGACGTCGCGATCGAGCGCGTCGCGGGCGGCGAGCAGGCCGCAGATCCCCGACCCGAGCCCGATCGGCACGTAGACCGCATCCAGGTCGGGCACGGCACGCATCAGCTCGAGCCCGTACGTGGCGACGCCGGCGACGAGCCCGCGGTCGTACGAGGGGACGAGATGGAGGTCGCGATCGGTCGCGAGGTCGGCGGCGTGCTCGAGCGACGCCTGGAAGTCGTCCCCGTGCTCGATCAGCCGTGCGCCCAGCGCGTTCATCGCGGCGTTCTTCTCCCGGCTGTTGCCGTGCGGGACGACGATCGTCAGCTCGAGCCCGTGCCGCGCCGCGGCGTACGCCAGGGACTGGCCGTGGTTGCCACGGGTCGCGCACACCAGGCCCCTCGTCCCACCGCCGGCGCGTTCCAGCGCTCCGCTGTCGACGAGCCCGGCGACGTACGCGAGACCACCGCGGATCTTGAAGGCACCGACCGGCGTGTGGTTCTCGTGCTTCAACCAGCTCGTCGTGCCGACCACCTCCGACAGCATCGGCCACTCCTGCTGCGGCGTCGGCCCGAAGGCGCGCGCAACCTCCCGCGCAGCCTCCTCGATCTCGGACAGGCTCGGCAAGGTGCTCGGAGTGCTACCGGTCGAGGTCGTCACGGCTCCACTGTGCCAGGCGGGTCGTCCTCGTGCGGCGGGTCAGCATGTCGGGGGTGCCCGGGGTCGTTGCCGGCCGCGCGCGTCGGCAGCCGTGTCCGCCCGCTCGTCCGCCCGCGCGCGGTTCACGAGACCTCGCAGCTGGTGCTCAGGAACCGATCCCCGGGGCCGGATCGTGCCCGGATACGCACCGGGCGCCCGCGGGCGTGGAGCGGAATAGGAGTGCCCGGTCGGTGTGCGCCACCGCACCACCTCTCCGACGTCCGTGTGCACGCGGTCGACGCGCCATCCGTGCGCTTCCTTCGTGAGGTTGTCCGTCCGACAGACGGGTCCGCCGTTCGCTGCGGTCGACAGGCCGCCCGCGGCGTACGGTGTCTGGTGGTCCAGGTCGCGCCCGCCGCAGTCGCACCACGGGCGGGTGCAGTGGCCGTCGGTCGCACGGATCGCCCGCGCGACACCCGCGGGGAACCGCCGCCGGCGCGACTCGGAGTCGACCAGCCGGGTCCCGTCGCGGTCGGTGAAGAACCGCCGCAACCAGGCCCGCTCGTCCGTCGCCAGCCGTCGCGCGAGCTCGGCCGGGACCGGCCCGTATCCCAGCAGCACGCCGGCGGAGTCCTCGTCGCCGAACAGCGTCTCCGGGCGCATCACGACGTCGACTGTCGCAGGGACGCTGCACCAACCCTCGGCCCCGACCGGCGCCCCGGTCAGGACCTCGACGGCGACGTCAGCCATGAGCTGGGTGATGGTCCGCGCATCGCCGTCCGCACGCCGCGCCGACGCCTCGTGGTCGAGTCGTGCGTAGACCGCGGCGACCTGCTCCGCGGGCGCGTGGAGGTGGAGCGTGCTCGTGGCGTCGGGATGACGTGTCACACCCACACCGCGATCCTCGCGTGCCCGGACCGACCGCTCGTACGCCGCGTGCGGGTCCACCGACAGGACCAGCGCGCGCGTCGCGTCGGCGGCCCGACGCGGGCCCCATCCCGGGAGGTCACCGATGAGTCGCTCCTCGACCCAGTCGCAGTCGTCGGCCGACAGCACCGAGGTCTCCCGGCACACCGCCTCGACCACGGCCTTGGAGACCGTCCCGTCGCGCAGCAGCGCGTGGATCCGCGGGAACCGGGTCGCCAGGTGCGCCAGCGCGTAGGTCGAACGTCCCGCCGGGCTCGAGACCTGGCGGGCCAGCGCGATCTCCGACGACAGCGACCGCACCATCGTCTCCTCGTCCTGCAGCCGTCCCTCGGTCGCCCGGCGTCGCTCGTCGAGCGCGAGGACCGCATCGAGCTGAAGGCCGTGCGCCACCCGCACGACGCGCTCGCACGCCGCGACGACGTCGACCTCGCCCGCACCGAGCGCCAGCGCGGTCGGCTCCTCCTCGGCCACGTCGACCCGGGCGAGGCCGATGACCGACCCGACGGCCTTCTCGAGCGCGTCGAGCAGGTCACTGACCGCCTCGGTGGCACCGGTATCGAACATGTGTCCACGCTACTGGGAGGCGGTGACAGTTCCGCGTCGCGATGCACCAGGACCTCGGTGACGGTTCTGCATCAGGACATCGGTGACGGGTCTGCAGGGAGCTTCCGGGGCGTCGTAGCCTGGGGGCGGGAGGGATGTCGATGTCCGACGACCACGACCGCAGCAACCACGACCGCACTCCCGCGGATCGCCCGCAGGCCGACCGGCGACGAGGCCGGCAGCGCTCCGGCTGGGTCGATCCGGACCAGGTGCGAGTGGACGAGGTGCTGTACGTCGACCGGCAGATCCGCGCCGCCATGGACCGGGGCGAGTTCGACGACCTGCCGCTGGCCGGGAAGCCGATCCCCGGGATCGACGACGACCGCTCCCCCGACTGGTGGGTCCGCAGGCTCGTCGAGCGCGAGCGGATCACCGGAGTCCTCCCGGAGGCCCTCCAGCTCCGCAAGGACGACGCCGCGCTGGACGGCAGCCTCGACCGGCTGGGCAGCGCCGCACAGGTTCGCGACGCGGTCGACGCGTTCAACCGCCGGGTCGTCGAGGCACGCCGCCAGCTCCGCGGCGGTCCCCCGGTCGTCACCGCGACGCGCGACGTCGACGACGAGGTGGCGCGATGGGACGAGCGACGGCGCCGGCGGCGCGCGGGGTGAGGGTCGTCCCGGGTGATCGTGCTGGGACCCGGTCGCTAGGCTTCGGCCCGTGAGCGAGATCGACGGGATCGCCGGCTGGGCGACGGACATGATGGACTGGCTGGGCGCTCCCGGCGCCGGTCTCGCGATCGCGCTCGAGAACCTGTTCCCGCCGCTTCCCAGCGAGGTGATCCTGCCGCTCGCTGGCTTCACCGCCAGCGCGGGCAAGATGAACCTCGCGGCCGCGATGATCTGGACCACGATCGGCTCGGTCGTCGGCGCGCTGGCGCTCTACGGGCTCGGCCTGTGGTTCGGGCGCGACCGGCTGATCCGGATCGTCGACCGGCTCCCGCTCGTCCAGGTCGCCGACGTCGAGCGGACGGAGGCGTGGTTCGCACGGCACGGGACGAAGGCCGTGTTCTTCGGCCGGTTCATCCCGATCTTCCGCAGCCTGATCTCGATCCCGGCCGGTCTCGAACGGATGCGTCTGCCGGTCTTCCTGCTGCTCACCACGGCCGGCAGCGCGATCTGGAACGTCCTGTTCATCATGCTCGGCTACGGCCTCGGCGAGAACTGGGAGCGCGTCAGCGAGATCGTGTCGACCTACTCCAGGACGGTCCTGCTGGTCGGCGTCACCGCGGTGATGGTCTTCGTCGTCGTCCGGATCGTGCAGCTGCGCCGCACGACCGAGCGCAACGACCCGTAGCGGCTCAGGAGCTCGTCGCGATGTGCTCGATCAGCGCGGTCGTGGAGACCGACGGCGTCCGCGGGAAGTAGACGACCTCGCACAGCGACGCGAACTCGTCGAAGCGCCCCTTCCAGTCGTCGCCCATCGCGAGCACGTCGGCGCCGAACTTCGTGATGTACTCGCCCTTGAGCTCGAGGCTCTCCTCGACGAACACCTCGTCGACGACCCGCATCGCGGACACGATCTCGATCCGCTCCTCCTGGGTGAAGACCGGTGCGCGGCCCTTCTTGCGGATGTTCAGGGCATCCGCCGACACCCCCACCACGAGCCGGTCGCCGAGGGCGGCGGCCCGCTCGAGGATGCGGACGTGGCCGACGTGGAAGACGTCGAAGGTCCCGAAGGTGATGACGGTGCGCTGGCTCACCCGGTCGAGGTTACCGGTCGGTCGCTATCGGGAGGCCGTGGCCCCGCTGCCGCCTCGATGCCGCCGGACCCACCAGAGCCCGACGACCGGCAGGATCAACGGGACGTACCCGTAGCCCTGCCCGAACGCCGACCACACGGTGGCGTCGGGGAACAGCTCCGGGTCGATCACCGTGAGCGTGCCGACCGCGAGGACACCGACCAGCTCCACCGAGATCGCGATCGTCGCCACCCGGGTCCACCTCGGCCCGCCCTTGACCAGCGCCACCGTCGCGACGACGTAGACCAGCGCGGCGAAGGCGGACAGGAGGTACGCGACGGGCGCATCGTCGAACTCGAGTGCGAGCTGGACGACCGACCGCGCCGTCGCCGACAACGCGAAGACCGCGTAGACCGCGACCAGGACGCGGCCGAAGCCGGACGCGGTGTGCTGCCCACGGCCGGGCGCGGCCCCCGACGCACCTCCGGACTCCTCAGACATGTCCGCTCCACAGCTGGACCAGGCGCAGCACGAGGACCGCGATCGTGAGCATCGCCACGAGGACGACCGCGGTCCCCCAGCGCGACTTCTCGGCCACGCCCCACACGATCGCGACCGGAGGGATCACGACGCAGGTGAGCAGGTACCCGACGAAGGTGATCCCCTCGACCGCGCGCGAGGTCTGTGCGAGCGCGATGCAGCCGCCGACGAGCTGTGCGACCAGCGCGACCTCGAGCACGGACGCCAGGTAGAAGAGCGGGTTGTCGACCGGGCGGTTGCGTACCATCAGCCACCCCGCGTACGCCGCCGCGACGAGCGCGAGCACGGCGACGAGCCATGCGGACCAGAGTGCCATGCGTCCCTCAGGCCTGCGGCGGCCGGAAGGCGGGGATCCCGGTGATCGCCTGGCCGACGATCAGCGCGTGCATCTCCGAGGTGCCCTCGTAGGTGAGGACGGACTCGAGGTTGTTCGCGTGCCGGATCACCGGGTACTCGAGCGAGATGCCGTTGGCGCCGAGGATCGTGCGGGCCGTGCGGCAGATCTCCAGCGCCTCGCGGACGTTGTTGAGCTTGCCGACGCTGACCTGCTCCGGGCGCAGCCCGACCGCGTCCTTGCGCCGGCCGAGGTGCAGCGCGAGCAGGACGCCCTTCTGGAGCTCGAGCAGCATGTCGGCGAGCTTCGCCTGGGTCAGCTGGAAGGACGCGATCGGCGCCCCGAACTGCTCGCGGCTCAGCGCGTAGTCCCGCGCGGCCTCGTACGACGACCGCGCGGCGCCCATCGCACCCCAGACGATCCCGTAGCGCGCCTCGCTCAGGCACGACAGCGGGCCCCGAAGGCCGGTCACGTCGGGCAGCACCGCGTCGGCCGGCAGCCGGACGCCGTCCAGCACCAGCTCGGAGGTGATCGACGCGCGCAGCGACATCTTGTGCTTGATCGTGCGTGCCTCGAAGCCCGGCGTGGCCGTCGGGACCACGAACCCGCGCACGCCCTCGTCGGTGCGGGCCCAGACCACGGCGACGTCCGCGACCGAGCCGTTCGTGATCCACATCTTGGCGCCGTCGAGCACCCAGTCGTCGCCGTCGCGGCGGGCGCGGGTCCGCATGCTCGCCGGGTCGGATCCGGCGTCCGGCTCCGTCAGCCCGAAGCACCCGATCGCCTCGCCGGACGCCATCCGCGGCAGCCACTCCTGCTTGTGCTCCTCGGACCCGAACGCGTGGATCGCGAACATCGCCAGCGACCCCTGCACGGACACCATCGAGCGGATCCCGGAGTCGCAGGCCTCCAGCTCCAGGCACGCCAGGCCGTACGCCGTGGCGCTCGCGCCCGCGCACCCGTACCCGTCGAGGTGCATCCCGAGCAGCCCGAGCGAGCCGAACGTCCTCGCGAGGTCCCGGACGCCCGGCAGCTCGCCGGACTCGAACCAGCCGGCGACGTGCGGCGTGACCTCCTTGGCCAGGACCTCGCGCACGGTGTCGCGGATCGCGATCTCCTCGGCGTCGAGGACGTCGTCGATCCCGAGCAGATCGTCGGGATCGAGGGCCGGTGGGCGGTGACTCGTCATGCTGGTGATGCTAGTCCTGCGCTGCGCGCCGGCCCCACCGCCGTAGGCTCGGAGCATGAGCAGACCCACCGCGAGGCGACGCGTGGTCGAGTGGGCCGACGGCTCGCTGCGCGCCCGCGAGGACCGCGTGCTGACCGAGGAGCCGCTCGAGATCCGGGTGTCGGCCGCAGGCGAGCCCCCGCGCCGCTTCGGCGTGACGATGCGCACGCCGGGCGCGGACTTCGAGCTGGCTGCCGGGTTGCTGCTCGCGGAGGGCGTCGTCGCGGGGATCGACGACCTCGCCCGGGTCGCGTACTGCACCGACGAGACGCTGCGGCCCGACCAGAGGTTCAACGTCGTCACGGTCGACCTCACGGGGCCGGTGCGCCGCTCCTGGGTGGACCGGCAGGCCCGCGCCACGTCGGCCTGCGGCGTCTGCGGGACCGACTCCCTCGACGAGGTCGAGGCGCTCGCCGGGCGCACCGCCTCGGATCGCGCGCACGCCGCGCCCGCTCCTCCGTGGGATCCGGCGCTGCTCGCCGCGCTCCCCGACCGGCTGCGCACCCGCCAGCAGCAGTTCGACCGCACCGGCGGCGCGCACGCCGCGGGAATCTTCACCGACGACACGAGCACCGCCGACAGCGGCACGGTCGTGGTGCGCGAGGACGTGGGCCGGCACAACGCCGTCGACAAGGCCGTCGGGTACGCGCTCCTCAACCGCGTCGACGTCGCCGGGGACGCGCTGTGCACCAGCGGCCGTGTGGGGTTCGAGATCGTCCAGAAGGCCGCAGTCGCCGGGATCGGCGCGGTCGTCGGCGTCGGCGCTCCGACGACGCTCGCGATCGACCTGGCCGAGCGTGCCGCGATCACGCTGGCGGCCTTCGCTCGCGACGGACGCGTCGTCCTCCACCACGTCCCCCAGCCCGCCGTGGCCGGCTGAGCGGCCGGCGCGTGGCGCGGCTGCGGCCCTGGGCGAGCGTTCTCGGGCGATTCCACCCGGCCCGGACGATCGCGCTGTCGTTCGGCGCCCTGATCGCCCTGGGAACCGCCGTCCTCGCCCTGCCGGTCTCGAGCGAGGACGGCACCGGGACCTCGCTCGTGACCGCGCTGTTCACCGCCACGTCGGCGGTGTGCGTGACCGGCCTGGCCGTGGTCGACACCCCCGGGCACTGGAGCACGTTCGGCGAGGTGGCGATCCTCGCGCTGATCCAGGTCGGCGGCTTCGGGATCATGACCCTCGCCTCGCTGCTCGCACAGCTCGTCGCCGGCAAGCTCAGGCTGCGCCTGACCCTCAACACGCAGGCGGAGACCAAGTCGCTCGGCATCGGAGACCTCCGCCGGACGCTCGCACGGATCGCGGTCGTGACCGTGGCCGTGGAGGCCGTCACCGCGCTCGTCCTCACGGTCCGCTACATGACCGCCTACGGCGACAGCCTCGCGACCGCGACCTACCACGGCGTCTTCCATGCGGTCTCGGCCTTCAACAACGCCGGCTTCAGCCTGAACTCCGACAGCCTGGTCGGCTACGCGGGCGACCCGTGGATCCTGCTCCCGATCTGCGCCGCGGTGATCCTCGGTGGACTCGGCTTCCCGGTGATCGTCGAGGCCCTGCGCCACCGTGCGGTGCAACGCACGACCGGTCGTCGGGGCTGGTCGCTGCACCTGCGCCTGACGCTGCTCGCGACCGTCGTGCTGCTCGTGGTCGGCACCCTCGCCGTCGCCGTGCTCGAGTGGCGCAACCCGGCCACGCTCGGCGCGATGCCGACCGACGAGAAGCTCATGAACGCCTTCGTGCAGTCCACGATGAGCCGGACGGCGGGCTTCAACGCGGTCGACATCGGTGCGCTCGGGCAGGCCACCTTGCTCGTGACGTGCGTGCTCATGTTCATCGGGGGCGGCTCGGCCGGCACGGCCGGCGGGATCAAGGTCACGACGTTCGCCGTGCTCGCCGCCGCGATCTGGGCCGAGGTCCGCGGCGAACGAGCCGCGGTGATCTTCCAGCGCACGCTGTCGGCAGCCGTGATCCGACAGGCGCTGACCGTGGCGCTGCTCGGCGTCGGACTGGTGGTCTCCGCGACGACCGCGCTGCTCGTGATGGCCGACGAGGCGTTCGAGGCGGTCATGTTCGAGGTGGTCTCCGCGTTCGGGACCGTCGGGCTGTCCACCGGTCTGACCACGGACCTCCCGCCCGGCGGCGACCTCGTCCTGATCGGGCTCATGTTCGTGGGCCGCCTCGGCCCGATCACCCTCGCCTCGGCCCTGGCCCTGCGCGAGCGGCCGCAGCGCTACCAGTACCCGCAGGAGCGCCCCATCATCGGATGAGGCGACCGGGTGACGAGGGCCACACCGGGGGCCCTTCTGCGCATCCGGGCACCCGTCCTAGACTCGCCTGCGGCCCTGAGCCGGACGTACCGGCTCCCCACCGTTGTCGATGAGACGAGAGCTGATGACCAACGCAGGCGCACCGCACGTCGTGATCGCCCCCGCCATGGGGGTCCCGTCGCGCTTCTACCGTGCCCTGGAGAAGGAGATCGCCTCGCTCGGCTGGTCGGCGTGCACCCTGGCCGCGCGCGGGATCGATCGTGACACCGAGCCCCCGAGCCGGGACAACGACTGGGGGTACCAGGAGCTGGTCGCGTCGCTGGACAAGCACGTCCACCGGTTCCGTGACGCACACCCTGGTGTGCCCGTGCTCGTGCTCGGCCACAGCCTCGGCGGACAGGTCGCGATCTCGTACCTGCTGTCCGGCGGCGACCTCGACGGCGTCGTGCTGGCCGGCGCCTCCGTCCCGTACTACCCGTACTACGGCGCACGCGCCTGGGGCATCTGGGCGCTCGCCGCGTCGGTGCCGCTGGTCACGGCCGTCCGCGGACACTGGCCGAGCAAGGGCTTCGCCGGTCCGCAGCCCCGCACGCTGATGCGGCAGTGGGCCCGCCTGGTGCGACGCCGGCGCTTCCCGCACCCGGAGGGAGCCCTCCCGCGCCACGCGCTCGACGTCCCGGCGTTCGTCCTCCAGGTGGAGGGCGACACCCTCTCCGTGCCGCGCGCGTGCCGGGCGCTGGCTCGGGTGTTCGAGCCGCAGGCGGTCACCGACTGGACCTACGAGCGGTCCGCCGCCCCCGACGACGTCACGATCGACCACATCGCCTGGGCGAAGGCTCCCGGTCCCGCGCTCGCGCAGGTCCGTGACTGGTGGGAGCGGGCCGGCGCGGCCGAGCCTCAGTCCTCCCCCGGGATCGGTGCCGACGGGTCGTACGGCACCCGGGTGTAGCAGAACGTCCCGACGTCGAGGTGGCTGACGCTGCCGTCGCGCCGCCGCTCGACCCGCAGGGTCTCGCCGTCGTGGTAGCCGCTGGTGCCGACCCACGCATCGGGCGCGTCGGGGACGAAGGTGAACGACCGTCCGCCGTCGGCCGAGAGGCGGATCGCGCCGTCGGCGTAGGACAGCACGAACGGCTGGTGTCCCCAGTGCCAGGTGCCGAGGATCTCCCGGACGGCCGCGGGAACCTCGGCGGTGGGCAGCCACTCGTCCGCGACCGTCGGCTCGTGCGCCAGCAGCGTCCCGACCAGCGTGCTCACGAGCCCGCGGCCGTCGAGGCCGTAGGCCCCGTTGGCCAGCAGCGCCACCCCGACGCCGGACGCACGGTCGACCCAGGCGCCCGCGAGGAAGCCGGGCATCGACCCCCCGTGCCCGACCAGCACCCGGTCGCCGTCCGCGACCTGCTGCAGACCCAGCCCGTACGTCGCGGCGAGGGCGTCGTCCGGCCCCGCGGACTGCGGCGTGACCATCGCGGTGACGCTCGCCGGGCTCAGCACGCGCGGGTCGGCGATCTCGGTGAGCCACCGGGCCAGGTCGCCCGTCGTGCTCCACAGCTGACCCGCGGGCGCCATGGCGCCGGTGTCCTGGTGCGGCTCGGGCACCACGGCGCCCGTGAGCGCCTCCACCGCGTAGCCCTGCGCGGCGTCGCCCTCGGCGTCGTAGCTCGTCCGCGTCATGCCGAGCGGCTCCAGGATCCGCTCGGTCAGATCGGCGTACCAGCCCCGTCCCCGCACGGTCTCGACCAGGCGACCCAGGATCCCGTACGCGAGGTTCGAGTAGTGGAACCGCTCCCCCGTGGGCAGGACCCGCTGCGCGTCGGCGTGCGCGGCCGCCAGGGCCTCGTAGGACACGCCGGGGCTGCGCTCCCACCACGACCCCGCAGGCTCCGCCGGGAGCCCACCGGCATGGGCGAGCAGCGACCGGACGGTCGCGTCGCCGAACGGGACGTCGGGGACGTACCGCCCGACCGGCTCGGCCAGGTCCACGAGCCCGTCCTCGCGGGCGAGCAGGACGAGCGCCGCGACCAGCGACTTCGTGATCGAGCCGATCCGGTACTGGGTGTCCGCGGACGGGCGTTCGTCCTCGCCGGCACGGACCGTACGGCCGCGCGCGCCCGACCACACCACCTCGCCCCTGCGCACCACCGCCGCGACCAGCGAAGGCATCCGGGAGCGCACCTGCTCCGCGGCGAGCGCAGCATCGAGATGGACGGCGGTGGACGGCAGAGCGGGGCTCACACGGGCTCCTCGGGGATCGGACGTCGGGTGCGGTCCTCGTCGGCCTCAGGCGTCGGCGAAGGCATCCGGCGGCGGGCAGGCGCAGACCAGGTTGCGGTCACCGTAAGCCTGGTCGATCCGGGCGACCGCGGGCCAGTACTTGTCCACGTGGCTGCCCGACGGGAACGCACCGCGGTCGCGGTCGTAGGCCCGGTCCCACGGGCCCGCCAGGGCGGCCATCGTGTGCGGCGCCCCGCGCAGCGGGCTGTCCTCGGCGCTGACGTCGCCGGCGGCGACCGCGTCGATCTCCGCGCGGATCGCCAGCATGGCGTCGCAGAACCGGTCGAGCTCGACCAGCGGCTCCGACTCGGTCGGCTCGACCATGAGCGTGCCCGCGACCGGGAAGCTCATCGTCGGGGCGTGGAAGCCGTAGTCGATCAGCCGCTTCGCGACGTCCTCGACGGTGATGCCGGTGCGCTTGGTGAGGTCGCGCAGGTCGAGGATGCACTCGTGCGCGACGAGGTCGTGGTCCCCGGCGTAGAGGATCGGGTACGCATCGGCGAGCCGCCGCGCGACGTAGTTCGCCGACAGCACCGCGACGGACGTCGCCTCGGTGAGCCCCTCGGCCCCCATCATCGCGACGTACGCCCACGAGATCGGCAGGATCCCGGCCGACCCGTACGGCGCCGCGCTGATCGTCCCGACGCCCTCGCGGTGCCGCGACAGCGGTGCGAGCGGGTGGCTCGGCAGGAACGGCACGAGATGCTCGGCCACCCCGACCGGACCGACGCCCGGACCTCCACCCCCGTGCGGGATGCAGAACGTCTTGTGCAGGTTCAGGTGGGAGACGTCGCCGCCGAACTCGCCGGGCTTCGCGTGCCCGAGCAGGGCGTTGAGGTTCGCACCGTCGACGTAGACCTGGCCGCCCGCCTCGTGGACCACGTCGCACAGCTCGGTGATGCCGTGCTCGTAGACGCCGTGGGTCGACGGGTAGGTGACCATGATCGCGGCCAGGTCCTCGGCGTGCTCCGCGCACTTCGTCCGCAGGTCGTCGAGGTCGACCTCGCCGTCGTCGGACGCCGCCACGACGACGACCCGCATCCCGGCCATCACCGCCGACGCGGCGTTGGTGCCGTGCGCGGAGGACGGGATCAGGCACACGTCGCGCGATGCCTCCCCGCGGCTGCGGTGGTACCCGCGGATGGCCAGCAGTCCCGCCAGCTCCCCCTGCGAGCCGGCGTTCGGCTGCACCGAGGTCGCGGCGTACCCCGTGACCTCGGCGAGCCACCCCTCGAGCTGCTCGATCAGGGTGAGCATCCCGATCGCGTCCTCGGCGGGGACGAACGGGTGGAGCTCCGCGAACCCCGGCCAGCTGATCGGCTCCATCTCGGTGGTCGCGTTCAGCTTCATCGTGCACGAGCCGAGCGGGATCATCCCGCGGTCCAGCGCGAAGTCCCGGTCGCCGAGGCGCTTGAGGTAGCGCAGCATCTCGGTCTCGCTGTGGTGCGTCCCGAAGACCGGGTGCTGCAGCATCGGCTCGGTCCGCAGCAGCCCGTGCGGAAGCGCGTCCGGGGTCGACGCGTCGACCGCGTCCAGGTCCAGGTCGTCGAGGCCGAACGCACGCCACACCGTCTCCAGGTGCGCCGGCGTCGTCACCTCCGACGTCGAGACGCCCACGTGGTCGGCGTCGACGCGGCGCAGGTGGATGCCCTCGCGGCGCGCGGCGGCGACGACGGCGTCCGCGCCTCCCGGCACGTGGGCGACCACCGTGTCGAAGAACGTGTCGGCGAGCACCTCGACCCCGCCCGTACGGAGGCCCGCCGCGAGCACGGCCGCGCTGCGGTGCACCTGCGTCGCGATCGCGCGGAGGCCCTCGGGACCGTGGTAGACCGCGTACATCGCCGCGGCGACGGCGAGCAGCACCTGCGCGGTGCAGATGTTCGAGGTCGCGCGGTCACGGCGGATGTGCTGCTCGCGGGTCTGCAGGGCGAGCCGGTACGCCGGCCGGCCCTCGGCGTCGACGGACACGCCGACGAGCCGGCCCGGCAGGTGCCGCTCGAGCCCCGAGCGGACCGCCATGAAGCCGGCGTGCGGACCGCCGTAGAACATCGGCACGCCGAACCGCTGGCTCGAGCCGACCACCACGTCCGCGCCCATCGCGCCCGGCGCCTCGAGCAGGCACAGCGCCAGCGGGTCGGCGACGACGACCGCGATCGCGCCGCGGTCGTGCACGGCCGCGATCAGGTCGGACGGGTCGCCGACCCCTCCGTCGGCGCGCGGGTACGCGATCAGCGCGCCGCAGAGATCACCCTCGGGCAGCCCGGCCGACAGGTCCGCCTCCACGATCTCGATCCCCATCGCCTCCGCGCGGGTCCGGACCACGGCGAGCGTCTGCGGCAGGCATCCGCCGTCGACCACGAACGGCTTCGCCGCGTTGCCGCGGACGGCGCGTCGCGCGAGCGTCATCGCCTCGGCCGCCGCGGTCGCCTCGTCGAGCAGCGACGCGTTCGCCGTCGGCAGTCCGGCGAGGTCGCCGATCATCGTCTGGAAGTTCAGCAGGGCCTCGAGCCGGCCCTGGGAGATCTCGGGCTGGTACGGCGTGTACGCGGTGTACCAGCGCGGATCCTCCAGCACGTTGCGCCGGATCACCGCGGGCGTGATCGTCGGGCTGTAGCCGAGCCCGATCATCGCGACACCGGGGTCGTTGCGCGCGGCCAGGTCGCGCAGCACCGCGCTCGCCTCGGCCTCGGACATGGCGCGTCGCAGGCCGAGCGTCTCACCGAGGCGGATCCCCTTCGGCACCGCCGCGCTCATCAGGGCATCCAGGTCGGGGTAGCCGAGGGCGCGCAGCATCGTCTGCTGCTCGACGGCGTCCGGGCCGATGTGCCGCTGCGCGAACGGACGGGCGCCGGTGAGGTCACGGAGGGTGGGCTGCTCGGTCATCGCGGACTCCCACGGGTGGAGGGGACGAGTCACCCTCCCCCTCTGTCACGCGGCGTCGCGCTCCAGAGTCGCCTGCTCCACGTGGTCCTGGGTGCCTGAGAGGTTCCGGGGAGGAATTGCCCCTTCGGCGCCGCACGCACGGTGCGAGCTCTCCCACATGAGATCGACGGCTGTGCGGTCAGCCTAGCAGTCGCGACCCCGCGCGCCGGTGAGCGCGCGGCGTGGTCCGAGGGTCGCGCGCGGGGTGGATCAGCCCGCCTGGCGCGCCCGGCGACGCGCTGCGAGCTCGTCGCCCGGAAGGTCGCCGCCGGCGTGGTCGGGGTCCGCGGCACGCTCGCTGGGCAGCTCGGCGAGCGTGCCCTCGATCTCGCGCCAGACCCCGCCGATCGCGATCCCGAAGACGCCCTGTCCGCCCTGCAGGAGGTCGATCACCTCGTCGGCGGAGCGGCACTCGTAGACCGACGCGCCGTCGCTCATCAGCGTGACGGCGGTCAGGTCGTCCGTGCCGCGGTCGCGCAGGTGCTGGACGGCCGTCCGGATCTGCTGCAGCGAGACACCGGCGTCGAGCAGACTCTTGATGATCTTGAGCAGCAGCACGTCGCGGAACGAGTAGAGCCGCTGCGTGCCCGATCCGCCGGCCGCGCGGATGGACGGCTCGATCAGCCCGGTGCGCGCCCAGTAGTCGAGCTGGCGGTAGGTGATCCCGGCGGCGCTGCACGCCGTCGGGCCGCGGAACCCGGTGTCCTCGGGAACCGTCGACACGTCGTCGTCGAACAGCAGCCCCTGGTCGCCGGCAGCCTCGCGTGCCTCGTCGACGCCTCGGTCGTCCGTCTCGTCGTGCCTGCCGCCCACCGCAGCCTCCGTGTCGCCCCGTGCTTGCCCGTTCAAACTAGGTCTGGTCCCGGTGATGGTCAACGACATCCGGCGCGACGCGCCGAGCGCTCAACCCTCAACCTCCACTGGAGGTTGACCCAGGTCACGAACTGCCCTCCTCGAAGTCCTCCGGAGTGATCTCGTCGAGGAACTCGCGGAACTTCTCGACCTCCGCCTCCTCCTCGTCCGGCACCCCCACCGACGACTCGGTCAGCACCTCGTCGTCGCAGTAGATGGGAGCCCCGGTCCGCAGCGCCAGCGCGATCGAGTCCGACGGCCGCGCCTCGACCTCGGTGCCCGACTCGAAGACCAGCACCGCGTAGAACACGTGGTCCTTGACGTCGGTGATCCGCACCTCGCTCAGCTCGTCGCCGAGCGCCTCGACGACGTCCTTGAGCAGGTCGTGGGTCAGCGGGCGCGGCGGAACCACGCCCTGCTGGGCGAAGGCGATCGCCGTCGCCTCCACCGCGCCGATCCAGATCGGCAGGTATCTCGGCCCCGCGGTCTCGCGCAGGAGCACGAGAGGATTGTTGCTGGGCATCTCCACCCGGACTCCGACCACATCGAGCTCCCGCACGTGCTCAGCCTACCGCGCACGTCCGATCGCAGCCGGGCTACCTCCGGCCCTGCAGCGCGCTCGCGACGAGCATCGTGTGCAGCCGGAGGCCGAGCGCGGCGAGCTCCCGCGACGTCTGCTCCGCGCGTGCGGCGGCCCCGGCGTCGGTGCGTCGGCGGATCGGCTCCACGACCTGGTCGACCAGCCCGACCTCGCGGTCGGCCGCCGTCCGGAACGACCGCAGATGACGCGGCTCGAGGCCGTACGACGCGAGCTCCACGAGCGTGCGGGCGATCATCAGGTCGGCATCGGCGTAGCGCCCGCGGACCGGCCGTACGAGGCCGTGCTCCTCCGCCTGGTCGAGCAGGTCCTCGTCGATCCCGCACGCCCGCAGCAGCTCGGGACGCTGGTAGTGCTGCCCCGCCGAGCCGACATCGAGGCTCTGCGCCGTCGGCCGCCCGTCGTCGCCGAGCACCAGCCGCGGGACCTGGAGAGCACCCCCGTCCTCGTCGGTGGGGGCCAGGCCGCGATCGAGGTCGTCAAGCTTCTGCCGGATCACCTTGAGCGGCCAGAAGCGGTCACGCTGGAGGCGCAGCACGAAGTGGAGACGCTCCACGTCCGCGCGGGAGAACTTGCGGTAGCCCGCCGGCGTCCGCGCCGGCTCCACGAGCCCCTCGGTCTCCAGGTAGCGGATCTTCGAGATCGAGACGTCCGGGAACTCCGCCCGCAGCTCGTCGAGCACCTCGCCGATGCTCAGGCTCGCCGCGTGCGGTGCCGGCTGGCTCACGAAGAGGCGCCCCTGGCTGCGCTGGGGTAGTACACCAGGCGGTACTTGCCGATCTGCACCTCGTCGCGGCTCGACAGCGCGACGTCGTCGATCCGGTCACGGTTGACGTACGTGCCGTTCAGGCTGCCCACGTCGGAGACCGAGTAGCCCTGAGGGCCGCGACGGAAGATCGCGTGCCGACGCGAGACCGTCACGTCGTCGAGGAAGATGTCGCTGTCGGGGTGCCGCCCCGCAGACACCTCGTCGGCGTCCAGCAGGAAGCGGGCACCGGCGCTCGGACCCCGCTGCACCACGAGCAGGGCCGACCCGGGCGGCAGCGCGTCCAGCGCCGAGGCGTCCTCCGCGGTCAGCCCACCACCGCTGCCGGCATCGCCCTCGGCCGTCGGAGGCAGCGAGATCGTCGACGTCGTCTCGGTCGCGCTCTCGGGGACGTCCGGTCGGTCGTCCTCGTTGGTGGGAGACATCGGCGGGGACCCCTTCGCTCACTCTCAACCCCGACTCGAGGTTGCGGATCGTTGCTGTGAAACCTACGTGCCTGCCCCAGGGTGGTCAACACGACACCCCAGGCCTGCGGACAGTGTGTCAGGACTCCAGCGACGCGCCGTAAGCGGCCGCGTCCATCAGCGTCGCGCCCAGGTCGGTGGAGGCCACCCGGACGGTGAAGAGCCAGCCCTCGGCGTACGGTGCGGAGTTCACCAGCTCGGGGCTCGACTCGAGCGCCTCGTTCACGGCGACGACCTCGCCGGCCACGGGGGCGAACAGGTCGCTCACCGACTTCGTCGACTCCAGCTCACCGACCGCGGCACCGGCCTCGTGCACCTCCCCGGCCGCGGGCAGCGACACGTACACGATGTCGCCGAGCTGCTCCTGCGCGTAGTCGGTGATGCCGATCGTGGCCACGTCGCCGTCGAGGCGAACCCACTCGTGGTCGGCGCTGTAGTGCAGGTCGTCAGGGATCAAGCCGGGCTCCTCGGGCTCAGGGTGCGGGCTGAGCGTACTCCGGTTCCCGTTCCTCGGCCAGGGCCGTGACCTCGATCAGGTCGGACTGCTCGACGGCGACCTCGCCACCCAGCGCCTCGACCTGGTCGGCGAGCCCGCCGCGGAACAGCATCGCCTGCTCCAGGGTGTGCGCGTCGCCGATCGCCTCGATCACGAACGGGCGCTTCACCTCGCGCCCGTCGATCCGCACACCGCCCTCCGTGGAGTCCGTGAGGTACGTCTGCGCGACCACGCGGACGACGCCGTTGACCTGGATCGCCTCGGCCCCCGCGTCGCGCAGCTCCTCGATCGCGTTCAGCAGGGTCGACGACGTCACCGTCTGGTCCGGATCCTCGATCGTGACCGTGATCCCCGGGCCGACGGCCGGCGCGGTCCCGGCAAGGATCGCGAGCGCGTCGGCCGACTTGCGGATCTCCTCGATCGCCGCCTCGTTCGACTCCGAGTCCTGCTGGAGGTTGCGCTGCGTCGCCGCGAGCTCCGAGCGCTGCTGGCTCAGGCGGTCGTACGCGGCGTCCAGGCTGTCGAGCAGCTGCACCAGCTCCGAGCGACGGGCCCCGAGGTAGGCATCCTCCTCGTTGGTCGACCGCACCTGGGTGACCGCGGTGAACCCCAGCACCACGAACAGCAGCGCCACCACCCACTGGCCGCGCGACGGACGCGCAGTCAGGGCATGGCGCAGCCGGCTCCAGGCGGCCGCGCTGTCCGGCGCCTGCGGCTGCTGCTCCGGTTGCTGCTCCGGCTGCTGCTCGGGAGGCGGGGACTGCTCGGGGGGCGGGGTCGCGTCAGGCATGGAACAGGTGCCTCCGGATCGCGGCGGCGTTGGAGAAGATCCGGATGCCGAGCACGACGATCACGCCGGTCGACAGCTGCGACCCGACCCCCAGCTGGTCGCCGACGAACACGATCAGCGCCGCGATCAGCACGTTCGAGACGAACGAGATCACGAAGACCTTGTCGTCGAAGCGACCGTCGAGGTACGCGCGCACCGCACCGAAGACCGCGTCCAGCGCCGCGACCACCGCGATCGGGAGGTAGGGCTGCAGGCCCGGCGGGACGGTGGGCTCGAGCACCAGGCCGAGCGCGACGCCCACGACCAGTCCGAGAAGCGCGATCACTCGTCCTCCACCTCGGGCACCTCAGCGTGCCTGATCGTCGATGCGCGGCGCGGTGCCGCAGGCAGCCGCAACGAGTCCGGCTCGCTCACCTGGAAGCGCATCCCCAGGTTCTGCTGCAGACTACGCCACGTCTGTGCCGCGACCGTCTCCGCGAAGTTACCGGGAAGCGTACGGGGGCTCCCGATCGCCGAGACCGTGTACGGGCTGCTCAACGACCGGTAGTTCACGGTGATCGCATCGCCGGCGCCACGGATCGACGACATCGTCGTCAGCCGGTTGCCGTTGATCGCGACCGCCTCGGCCCCGGCCTGCCACAGACCGTTGACCAGCAGCTGGAGGTCCTTGTCGCGGACCTCGGCCGCCGGGTGCGCCTCGGCGTTCGGTGCGCTGTCGACCACGGCCCGCAGACCTGGTCCGACGACGGCCGCCGTCCCGACCACCCGCCGCTGCTCCTCCGCACGCGTGCGCGCCTCGGACCCCGACGCCTCCCGCCGCAGCCGCTCGACGTCCGCCCGCACCTGGGCGACGTCGTCCTGCACCGTCTGGATGTCGGCCTTGCGGTTCTCGATCTGCTCGATCAGCTGGGCCCGCTCGCTCTCCTCGGCGGGCCGGTTGTCCCAGGTCTGCACGGCCGCGATCGTCAGCAGCGCGGCGAACGTGATGATCGCCGCGGCAGCCGCCCAGCCCCCGCGCCGCGCCGACGACCCGGGGTCGCGGGTGTAGTAGTCCTCGTCGAGCGGGTGCGCCATGACCGTCTCGAGCAACGACGTGGCGTTGCCCGTCGCGTCTCCGGGTTCGCGGCCCGGCCCCACCGGCTCGCTCATCGTGTCGTCCGCCCCTCGTGTCCTCAGTCGCGCCGCACCGGCGGCATCGACCGCATCAGTCTGCGCACCTGCCACACGTACAGCAGACCGGCCCACCAGTACAACGCGACACCCCAGATGGCGAATGCCCATCCGAAGACCTTCGCAAGATCGGCGACCGTCCCGGTGTCGTCGCCGAGCAGCAGCAGCGGGAAGGCGTAGAGCAGACCGGCGGTGGCCGCCTTGCCGAGGAAGTGGACCGGGAGCGAGGAGTATCCGCGTGTGCGCAGGAACGGCACCAGGCCGAACAGCAGCACGTCGCGCAGCGGCAGCAGGATCGCGAGCCACCACGGGATGATCTCGCGCAGCGCCAGCCCGACGACCACGGCGAGGATGTAGAGCCGGTCGGCGACCGGGTCGAGGATCGCCCCGAGCTTCGAGGTCTGGCCGAGGCGCCGCGCCAGGTAGCCGTCGAGGTAGTCGGTGAACCCGGACACGACCAGCACCGTGAGCGCGAGCACGTCGGCCTCGGGCACGAGCACCAGCCACAGGAAGACCGGGACACCGAGCAGCCGCGCCATGCTCAGGAGGTTCGGGATGGTGAAGACGCGGTCCGAACGGCCGTCGGTCCGTGCACTCACTGTGTCCCTCGTCTCCGCTTCCGGTCTCCCCTCCGGGGCTCGGTCGGCACCAGACTATCCGGCACGCACCAAGCGCAGGCACGCGACGGCAGGCCACGGGCGCTCGCCAGATGGGACCCCACGGTTGCACGGGCGCTCCGGCTGAGAGACTGTGAAGACAACTCGAGAACATCGATGGAGGACCAGTGGCTGAGTACACCCTGCCCGACCTGCCGTACGACTACGGAGCCCTCGAGCCGTACATCTCCGGCAAGATCATGGAGCTCCACCACAGCAAGCACCACCAGACCTACGTCAACGGTGTGAACACGGCGCTGGAGCAGCTGGCCGAGGCCCGCGACGCCGAGAGTCTCGGCACGGTCAACATGCTCGAGAAGAACCTCGCGTTCAACCTCGCCGGCCACGTGAACCACTCCGTGTTCTGGCCGAACATGTCGCCCGAGGGCGGCGACAAGCCGGACGGCGAGCTCGGTGCGGCGATCGACAACTTCTTCGGCTCGTTCGACAAGTTCCGTGCCCACTTCGAGGCGTCTGCCCTCGGCATCCAGGGCTCGGGCTGGTCGATCCTCGCCTGGGAGACGCTCGCGCAGCGCCCGATCATCTGCCAGCTCTACGACCACCAGGGCAACCTGCCCGCCGGGATCGTCCCGCTGCTGATGCTCGACATGTGGGAGCACGCGTTCTACCTGCAGTACCAGAACGTCAAGGCCGATTACGTCAAGGCGTGGTGGAACATCGTGAACTGGGCCGACGTCCAGGCACGGTTCGAGGCCGCGCGCAGCAGCACGCCGGCCCTGTGGACGCCGTGACCGGCTGACACACCCGTACGACCGGCCGAGCCCGGTCCGGGATCCTACGAGGATCCCGGACCGGGCTCGCTGCTCCCCGGGCCGCTCTGCTCGGCCAGCCTCGCCAGGTAGGCGTTGTACGCCTCCAGCTCGGCGTCGTCGTTCTGGGCGGCGCGCCGGTCGTGGCGGACGGCCTCGCGGCGGTCCTGACGGATCCACTGGACGAACAGCGCCGCCATCACGATCACCAGCGGCACCTCCCCCATCGCCCACGCGATCCCTCCGCCGAGGTACTGGTCGGCGAGCAGGTCGGTCGCGAACGGGCGGTTCAGGTCGACGTAGAACTGTTCGGCGACCACCTCCTGCTGCGCCATCAGCGCCACGGAGAAGAACGCGTGGAACGGCAGCGTCACCAGCAGGATCAGGAACCGCCAGATGGGCTCGATCCGCCGCGGCGACGGGTCGACGCCGATGATCACGTAGTAGAACAGCGACCCGACCAGCAGGAAGTGGACCTCCATCAGTCCGTGCCCGATGTGGCTGTACATCGCCGTCTCGAACAACGACGTGAAGTAGAGCGCGTACAGGCTGCCGACGAAGAGGAAGGCCGCGACCAGCGGGTGCGTCACGACGCGGACGAAGCGCGAGTGCAGGAATGACACGAGCATCGCCCGCGGAGCGACGTCGCCCGGCTGGCGAGGACCGGGCAGGGTCCGCAGCGCGAGCGTGATCGGCGCGCCCAGCATCAGCAGGATCGGGGCGACCATGCTGAGGATCATGTGCGAGACCATGTGGGCGCTGAACATCGCGTGCGAGTAGACGCCCAGCCCGCCGAAGGTCGCCCACGCCACCAGCGCCATCCCGCTGAACCACGCCAGCGTCCGCCCCAGCGGCCAACGGTCGCCGCGGCGGCGCATCACGAGCAGCCCCGTGACGTACAGCGCGCAGCCCATCCCGACGATCGCGAGGCCCGTCCCGCTCAGCTCGACGCCGAGGACCAGCCGGGCGAGCGTCGGCGCCGCGGGCATCGGGCCGTCCAGCAGCTCCTCGGCGGTCCCGGTGTAGAGATCCGCCGGTCGGGGGGTCTCGGTCTGCGAGAGCGCCACCGCGACCGCGACCGTCATCCCCATCACCACGAGCTCGGCGGCGGCGAGGCGAAGGAAGGCGCGGTTCGCGCGCCTGCGCAGGACGGACGTCTCGCCCGACGGGTCGTCGGCCGCCCTGCCGGCGCCGTCCGCCGCGTCGAACGCCGGCAGCGTCCGGCGACGGTGCAGCCACCCCAGCACGCCGAGGGCCACGAGGGCGGCGACCTTCGCCCCGACGAGCAGGCCGTAGCGGCTCAGCAGGGACGACCACCCGTCGAGCCGGGTCGCGGCGTTCAGGACGCCGGAGACCGCCAGCAGCGCCACGCACCACGCCGCGAGGACGGAGAACCGCCGCACGGCCGCGCCGAGACGGCGGCTCCCCCGCACCGCGATCCAGGCGAGCGCACCCAGACCACCGACCCACAGGGCCGCCGCCGCCAGGTGGAACATCATGCTCACGACCGCGAGGTCGTGGGATCCCGATCCGGCGGAGTGACCGCTCAGAGCCTGCGGCACGAAGCCTGCGAGCGCGAGCCCGAGCAGCAGCGCGAGCAGGCGGATCGAGAACGTGCGCCGGGCGAGCACCGCGACGGCGAGCGCGATCACGCCCTGCGCGATGATCGCCCACCCGATCTGGGAGGAGAAGGCGAGCTGGTAGAGGACCGCGCCCGACAGGGCCGGGATCGGCGTCCCGAACAACGACGAGGCCTGGAGGAAGAAGTACGCGACGGTGCCGACGGCCCACACCAGTGCGGCGCGACGCGCCATCCGTACGGAGTCGGCCGCCAACCCGCGGACCTCCGGCGAGCTCGACGGGAGCAGGAAGGCGGCCGCGAGCAGGAAGCCCGCGGTCGCGAGCCCGGCGACGTCGTCGAGCACCTTCACCGCAGGGAGCAGCCAGCCGGTGAAGACCCCGGGGTCGGGGATCCCCTCCGGAACCGACCCGGGGTCGGCGTGCCCGAGCGTCAGCGCGAGGTAGAGGGTCCCGGCCGTGGCCAGGAAGGCACCGGCAGCCCAGCGCACGCTCACCGTCATGTCTCGTCGTCCTCGTCGCGTCGTCGGGGCCAGAGCAGCAGCGCCGCCGCCGCGACCAGCCCGGCCCCACCCCACAGCAGGTGGGCCCGGTGCTGGTGCACGAACCCGGAGACGCCCGAGGCGTCCTCCGGCTCGTCCGCCCGGGTGTCCTCGACGGTACGCCCCTCGGTCACGGTGAACCGCACGGTGCCGGTCACGGGGTGCCCGTCGCTCGAGACCACCCGGTAGGAGATCCGGTACTCCCCCGCGATCTGCTCGTCGTGCAGCGTCTGGACCACGTCACGGTCCGCGACCTCGGCCTCGCCCGAGGCCACCTCCGTGCCGTCCGGTGCATCCACCACGACGTAGGCCGGCTCGGACACGTCCTCGTTGAAGGTGAGCGTGACCGTCGCCGGCAACGACACCATCGTCTGACCGTCGGTCGGGTCGCTCGACGCGAGCACGGCGTGGGCCGCGGCGCCGGGCGCGGTCGCGAGGACCGCACCCAGCGCGACGAGTGCAGCGACCACGGCGCGGGTCGGCGCCCCGGCGGGGATCCGCCTCAACGTGAGGTCCTGCGCCGGCGGACCGCCGCGACGAGCGCGATCCCGGCCAGCGCGAGCGCGGTCGCGCCGAGCAGGACCCCGTCGACGCCGCCGGTGTCCTCGGAGGCCGCCTGCTGCGATCCTCCGGTCGCGTCGGAGTCGGTCGCGTCGGTCGCGTGGTGGTCGGCGGTCTCGTCGGCCGGGGCCAGCGGCAGCGTCGGGGCCGGACGCTGGGGCTCCTCGCCGCCCTCGGTCGCACTCTCGTCCCAGGCGACGACGGTGCCGTCGGAGTAGTGCTGGGTGGCGACGAACTCGAGCGAGTCGACGTCGCTCGGCAACGGCCCGCCGCGGACCTCGAACACGTCGAACTCACCCGGAGCGATCCCGCCGTCGGTGGCGGTCCAGGTGATCGTGCGGCCGGGCTCGACCGTGACGTCCCAGCCGGGCTTGGTGCGGGTCGAGAGGTGCTCCAGGTCAGCACCCTCGGGCAGGCGGACCTCGATCTCGGTCGTGCTCGCGTCCTCGGACTCGGTCGGGACGGTGAAGGCGATCGTCGCCCAGCCACCCTGGGCGGCATCGGGCGAGTCGACGGTGACGTGGGCGGAGGCCGGTCCGCCGGCGAGCACGGCGATCGGCAGGACGGCGGCCAGGGCGGCGGCACGCAGGACAGGGCGGTTCATCGAACGGGGACTTCCTCGGTCGGTGGTACGGGTGGGTGCGGGATCAGCACGCCACCGGTGGGCCACGACGCGAGACGCACCCCCGCAGCGCCGCGATCGGCGAGATCCCGGCCGTCGGCGGCACGACGGCGTGCGTGGGGCCGGGTCGGATCGCGACCACGGGCCGCGCGGCGTACCGGATCCGCCGCACGGCACCGGCGAGGACGACCGCGTGGAGCCGCCGCAGCGCCCGGTCGCCGCGCAGCAGCAGGGCCGCCGCCGCCGCGGTGGCGGCCACGTGGCCGAGCACCATCGGCAGGACCTGGACGTGCGCCGGCCCGCCGAGCAGCGAGCACCAGACGTGGGCGAGGCCCTGCACGCCGATCAGGACCGCGAGGACCGGCCGCAGACGCAGGCGACCCCGGCTCGCCGCCGTCGCGAGCACCCACGCGGCGGCCGCCATCGCCAGGGCGTGGCCCCACCCCGGCGGACGCCCGCCGCCGGCGACGTGGCCGAGCACGGCGACCGGCACGGCGATCCCGGCGACGACGCCCCCGCGGAGCGGCCGCCGCAGCGCCGTCTCCGCCCGTCGTCTCGGCGCAGGTCTCACCAGGTCAGCGTAGGTCACGGACCTCCGGGTGCGACCAGCTGCGTGCCCGTGCTTAGCCTGTCGTATGACGCGCATGACATCAGCGGACCTGATCGCCCTCGACGAGCGGTGGAGCACCCACAACTACCACCCGCTCCCCGTCGTGATCCGGGAGGCGGCAGGCGCCTGGGTGACCGACGTCGAGGACCGTCACTACCTCGATCTGCTCGCCGGCTACTCCGCGCTCAACTTCGGCCATCGCCACCCTGCGCTGCTGGCTGCGGCGGTCGAGCAGCTCGGCCGCGTGACGCTCACGTCGCGCGCGTTCCACCACGACCAGCTCGGAGCGTTCTGCGCGGAGCTCGCCGCGCTCACCGGGACCGAGATGGTGCTGCCGATGAACACGGGCGCGGAAGCGGTGGAGTCCGCCGTGAAGGTCGCGCGCAAGTGGGCGTACGACGTCAAGGGCGTCGCGGACTCCTCGGCGACGATCGTCGTCGCCGGCGGCAACTTCCACGGCCGAACGACGACGATCGTCTCGTTCTCCGACGACCCCGACGCCTACGGCGGGTACGGCCCCTACACGCCGGGGTTCGTGCGGGTCGCCTACGGTGACGCGGAGGCCCTGGCCGACGCGGTCGACGAGCGCACGGCCGCGATCCTGCTCGAGCCGATCCAGGGCGAGGCCGGTGTGATCGTGCCGCCCGAGGGCTACATGAGCGCAGCGCGGCGGATCGCCGACGACGCCGGGTGCCTGCTGATCGCCGACGAGATCCAGTCCGGCCTCGCCCGGACCGGGACCGTCCTGGCGCTGGACCACGAGCAGGTCCGCGCCGACCTCTACACCCTCGGCAAGGCCCTCGGCGGCGGGATCGTGCCGATCTCGGCGGTCGTGGGTCGCGCCGACGTGCTCGGCGTGCTGCAGCCGGGTCAGCACGGCTCGACGTTCGGCGGGAACCCCCTGGCCTGCGCGGTGGGTCGGGCGGTAGTGGCGCTGCTCGAGACCGGCGAGCCCCAGGAGCGGTCCACCACGTTGGGCAAGCACCTGCACGCGCGGCTCTCGGCACTGGTCGGGCACGGGGTGACCGAGGTCCGGGGCCGGGGTCTGTGGGCGGGTGTCGACATCGCGCCGGGCGGTCTGAGCGGACGTGAGGCCGCGGTGGCCCTCATGCAGCGCGGCGTGCTGTGCAAGGAGACGCACGGCTCGACGCTGCGCGTGGCGCCGACGCTCGTCATCACCGAGGAGGAGCTCGACACCGCCGTCGACGCGATCGCGGAGGTCGTCGGCGCCTGACCGCCCACGTCCGACTACCCACCGGTAACCTGGTGCGCATGTCCGACCCTCGCGTCCTGCTCGACATCGACGGCCCGATCGCCTCGGTCCGCCTCAACCGACCCGACAAGCTCAACGGCGTCGACCTGGCGCTGCTCCACGAGCTGATCGCCGTCTCCCGGACCATCCGCGCCGACCGCTCCGTGCGGGCCGTGCTGCTCTCCGGCGAGGGCCGGTCGTTCAGCGCGGGCCTGGACTTCGGCTCGGTGATGTCGGACCGGACCCGGATGTGGCGCGGCTTCGTCCCGAACCCGTTGAGCGGCCAGAACCTCTTCCAGCACGCCTGCTGGACGTGGCGCGAGCTCCCCGTGCCGGTCGTGGCGGTCGTGCGCGGCCACTGCTACGGCGCCGGGCTCCAGCTCGCCCTCGCCGCCGACTTCCGCTTCACCACGCCGGACGCGAAGTGGTCCGTCCTCGAGGCCAAGTGGGGTCTGGTGCCTGACATGAGCGGCACCGCGAGCCTGCGCGAGCTCGTCGGGGGCGACGTCGCCCGCCGGCTCGCGATGACCGGCGAGGTGATCGACGGCACGACGGCTCACGGGTACGGGCTGGCCACCGGAGTCGCCGACGACCCGGCCGTCCCGGCGCGCGACCTCGTCGACGCGATCCTGACCCGCTCGCCCGACTCGGTCGCCGCGACGAAGTCGCTGCTGAACCGCACGCGTCATGCGCGGGTGCGCACGGCGTTCGCGATCGAGCGGCGGCTGCAGCTGGCGATGTTCCGCGCGAAGAACACCGCAGCGGCCCAGAAGGCCGGCGCCAAGGGCGAGACCCCGGCGTTCGGTCCTCGGCAGTTCGGCCGCGGCTAGTCCCGCCGCGCGCTCGCGCCCGCCTCGTACGCGCTGCTGCGCACCTCGAGCACCGGGCGGTACCGGTCGTACACGGTCACCATCAGGGCGAGCAGGAAGACGAAGAAGAAGCCGGTGCTGCGGAAGAAGCGCTCGTCGCCGGGCATCAGCTCGCCCGCGACGACGACGAGCGCGATGTTCGCGGCGGACAGGGCCACGAACGTCGCGAACGCACCGTCGAAGCCACCGCCGCGCCGTGCGTTGACGAGACCGGCGACGGAGTTCAGCGCGATCACGACCGCGCAGCTGACGGCGATCTGCCACGGCGTCGCGGTCACGCTCGGCATGATGTTCGCCATGATCACGCTCACCAGGGTGATCAGCGCGATCTTCTCGTAGAGCCACGTGTCGAACACCTTGCCGCGGGCGACCCGCAGCGCCGCGCGTTCGCGTGCTTCGTCGACCTCGGCCGGGAGCGGCGGCGCCGCGACCTGCCACGGATGGTCCGGCGGGTCCAGCCGCGGGCGGACGGCGAACCAGAACACGGCGAGCCCGGCCAGGACCGCGGCGACGAGCGCAGGCGTGAACCACGGCACGTCACGCATCGTGTCGGTGAGGTCGAGCTGGAAGACGTGGATCCAGGCCTCCTGCGGCAGCTTGACCACGACCCAGATCGCGGCGGCGGCGACGACCCACCACCGCATCGAGAACCGCGCCGGATCCCATCGCAGCCGGACGACCTCGTAGAAGATGAAGAAGTACTCGAAGGTGTTGGGGAAGACGAGCAGCAGCCACCGGTCGTCTCCGCCGGCCAGCTCGAAGATCGTCGTGCCGACGAGGCGGTAGAAGAACAGGAACCGGGCGACCGCGACGGCGGCCGGGTTCGTCCAGTTCCGCATCGTCGCGACGTACGCGAGCGCGAGGTAGTAGACGTCGAGCGCCTTGTCGTAGCTCTGGTAGTTCGAGAGGTCGAGGTCGGTGAACGTCTGGAACACCGTCTGGTCGACGCCGTCGAGCAGCAGACAGGCGATGATCGCCGGGAGCGGGTACCTGAAGATCGCCAGCGGCAGCAGCAGACGCGCTGCGACCACGCCCCAGAACACGACCTCGTCCACCCGCGGAGCCTAGCGTGCGCGCGCCTCCCGACGCCCCCGAGCCGACGAGCCCGCGGTGCGGTGGTCGAGGTGCACCACGACGGAGCGTGCCAGGAGGACCAGCACCAGACCGACGACGACGTCGAGGACCCAGTGGTTCGCGGTGGCGACCACGACGACCGCCGTGATCAGCGCGTAGAGGAGGGCCGCCACCCTCACGGCGCGCGACGTGGTCACCTCCAGCGCCACGAGGGCGACCCACAGCGCCCAGCCCGCGTGCATCGACGGGAAGGCCGCGAGCTCGTTGGTCGACCCCGCGAAGGCTTCCGGCGCGGACGCGTCCGTGCCCCACCAGCCGACGCCGGAGGTCGTCGCGAGCACGTCGTGGTAGCCGCCGGTGAGCCGGGGCGGCGCGGTCGGCAGCAGCAGGTAGCACCCGAGGGCGGCCACGGTGGCGAGCACGAGGGTCCGGCGCAACCGGACGTACGCGTCGGGTCGGCACAGCAGCAGCCAGCCCACCACCGCCGCCGTCACGACGTAGTGCGTCGTGGCGTACCAGAACGAGGCGGCGACCGCGGCCGCGGGATGGGCGATCACCAGGTCGACCGTCCAGACCTCGACATCGACCCCGGCCCACGACTCCATCCCGAGGATCGCGTCGGCGCGGGCGCGGGCGGACCCGAGGTCGTCGTCCGCGAGCAGGCGGGTCAGGCTGTACCCCGCGTACAGGAGGGCGAGCAGGACGAGCTCGCGACCGACGGCGATCCGGCGGCGCGCACCCCTCGCGGGAGACGCACCCCGGGTCCGTGGGTCGACGAGCTGGCCCCGGCCGACGAGCAGCATGACCGCGACGATCCTCGACCGGCACCCCCGCGCGCATCAGGGACGAACCCCCGCCGCCCCTGAGCCGACCCGGTGCGGACCCGGTGCGGACCCGGTGCGGACCCGGTGCGGACCAGGACGCGGTCCGCACCGACCCAGGGTCGTCGCGGACCGGCGAGCGGTGGGCGAAGCACGAGTAGGGTCGGAGACGAGGCGAGCGGAGGGAGCACGATGCCGGCCGACCAGGATCGGGAGCAGGATCTCACCGGGGTCCGCGACAACACCCGCGCGCTCGAGGCCGAGGTCGTCACCGACTTCAGCGACCGGATGACGTATGCGGGCTACCTCGACCTCGACACGGTGCTGTCCGCGCAGCGACCGCTCAGCAGCCCCGAGCACCACGACGAGCTGCTGTTCATCGTCCAGCACCAGACCACCGAGCTGTGGCTCAAGCTGGTGCTGCACGAGCTCGAGAGCGCCTGCGCACTGCTGCGCACCGACGACCTCGGGCCGGCGCTGAAGCGGATCGCGCGGGTCAAGCACGTCCAGCGCACACTGGCCGAGCAGTGGTCCGTGCTGGCGACGCTCACCCCCACCGAGTACGCGCAGTTCCGCGACGTGCTCGGCAACGCCAGCGGGTTCCAGTCGTTCCAGTACCGCGCCGTCGAGTTCGTGCTCGGCAACAAGAACGCCGCGATGCTCCGGGTCTTCGACGCGGAGCCGGTCCACCGCGCGCAGCTCGAGCGGCTGCTGGTGGCGCCGAGCCTGTACGACGAGTTCCTCCGCTTCCTCGCCCGGTCGGGCTACCCGATCCCGGCCGACGTCCTCGGGCGCGACGTCACGAAGGCCTGGACGTACCGCGACGACCTCGCCGACGTGCTCACCGCGATCTACGCCGACGCCGACGCGAACTGGTCGGCGTACGAGACCTGCGAGGAGCTCGTCGACCTCGAGGACAACGTGCAGCTGTGGCGGTTCCGGCACCTGCGGACCGTGTCGCGCATCATCGGCTCCAAGCGTGGCACCGGCGGGTCCAGCGGCGTCCCCTTCCTGCGGCGGGCGCTCGACCTCACGTTCTTCCCCGAGCTGTTCGAGGTCCGGACCCGGATCGGGTCGTCCGGGTGACGGCCGGGCTCGGCGGAGCCCGGCTCCTCGGCGTCGTCGACCATCACGTGCACGCCCAGCTGGTCGACCTGGCCGGGATGCCGGAGGGGGGCGTGGTGGCGGTGGTCGACCTCGGCGGTCGTCCCGAGTCGTTGCGCGACCTCGCCGCACGCGCTCGTGACGACGACCGGCTCCCCCGCGTGCACTACGCCGGCGCGTTCCTCACGGTGCCAGGCGGATATCCCAGCACCCGGACGTGGTGCCCACCCGGTGCGGCCCGTATCGTGCGCTCGGCCGCCGACGCCGCCGAGGCCGTCGCCGAGCAGGTCGGGCTCGGCTCCTCCTGCGTCAAGCTCGCCCTCAACGCGGACGCCGGGCCGGTGCCCGAGCCGGTGGTCGTCCATGCGGTGGTGGAGGCCGCGCACGCGCACGACGTCGACGTCGTGGCGCACGTGGAGGGCCCGACGACCGTACGGTCGGCCGCGGACGCCGGCGTCGACGTCCTGGCCCACACGCCGTGGACCGAACGGGTCGACGACCTGCTCGTCGCTCGGCTGGCATCGTCCGGGCAGCGGTGGATCTCCACGCTCGACATCCATCGCGGCATCCCCGTCGCCCGAGCGCGTGCCCTCGACAACCTGCGGCGCTTCCACGCCGTCGGCGGCCGCGTGCTCTACGGGACCGACCTCGGCAACGGCGACCTCCCGGTCGGGCGCAACGACCGTGAGGTCGCCGCTCTGCACGAGGCGGGTCTGGACGACGCCGCCGTCGCTGCGGCGCTCACCGACCCGTGGCCGGCTCGACGGCCGGCCACGGACCGGTGAAGCCGACTCAGGTCTCCTTCGCGAACCGGATCAGCTGCGGCAGGTCGAACGACCCGTCGTCGCGCGCCATCGGAGCCATCGGCCGCCAGTTGGGCTCGACGCCCAGGTACGACAGCGGGTCGTGGGCGAGCATCCCGAGCAGCACCTCCGCGACGATCCGCCCGCCGACCGGCCCGAGCCGCTTCCCCTCGGCCAGGACCTCGGCCTCCTTCAGGATGTAGAACCACAACGGCGGATGCATCTGCACGTCGTCGCTGAGGTCGGTGATCCCGAGCGCGGACGCGTCGAGCGGCTCGACGCCCATCGCGCGGGCGACGGTGCTGCCGGCCGGCAGCCCGAGGGCGACGCCGCGCTGGAGGTTGCGCTCGGCGAGCGCGTGCGGCGGGTGGGCCGCGACCGACGCCGGCAGGTCGGCCAGCGGTCGCGCGAGCTGGGTGTCGATCGGCAGGGACGCCGCCGGGCTGGTGTCGGCCCCGGGCATGTCGACCAGGAACTTCCACTCGACGGCCCACTGGGGTGGGAGCCGCCGGAACCCGTTGAGGTTCTCGAGCTCGTCGGGCGGCACCTCGGGACCGAAGATCGGGATCGGGTTCGCCGCTCCCCGCTGGTCCCGGACGAAGTCGTTGATGTGGTAGCGCCCCCGGATCATCGAGTGGCCGAACCGGTACGCCGCCACGGAGAACTCCACCGGGATGTACGCGTCGTGGCTGGGGTCGTAGAACCGGAACGTCGGCTTCACGAGCGAGATCGTGCTTCCGGCCGCGTCGGCGACCCAGCTCTGCTCCTGGAGGATGTCGTCGATGACCGCCTGCCCGACGATCCGGCGCAGCCAGTCGTGCACGACGACCCACTGGTAGTGCCAGCGCACGAGACGCTGCGTCTCCTTGAACGCGTCGTCACCCGTCAGCGGCGTCGTCGCGGCCACCACGTCGGCGACCCGGTTGTGGAACTGCAGCATGGTCAGGTGCAGCTGGGACACGAGCGTGTTCTCGTCGTTGCGCGGGTCTCCGATCAGCGCGCGGCCGAAGAACACCTCCTCGCCGTGGCGCTGGCGTGGCGCGTTGCGCGGCAGGTCGGGGCCGGCGCCGCTGGTGACGCCCGGCACCACCCCGACGTCCTCCCCGAGGAGCATCTTCGTGACCGCCCCGGACTGGTCGTACAGGTAGGGCTGGTCGCCCGGGCCCCGCCCGTACACCGAGTCGAGGTCGAAGCGCGGTGTACGGAAGTTGTGCAGCGCGTCGGGATCGTTCTGGCGGGCGAGGCTCGAGACCGGGTCGAAGGTGATGTCGTGGTCGACGAACTGGCCGAAGTAGGTGTAGCCCGACGGGATGTCGGGGTTCTCGGCGGCCGGCGGGCCGGCGGGCTCCACCATCCGCTGGGCCAGCGCGGCCATGTCGGCGGCGGTGTGCTCGAAGACCGGCAGGTGCCGGAACATCCGGCCGAAGCGACCGGACTTGAACGACGAGGACGGGATCACGGCGACGCCGCGCTGCGGCTGCCCGTGCTGGACCGGCGTCGTGGGCGTCGTGGGCGGAGGGGCGGGCGTCTGAGGTGTCTCGGTGGCGCTGTACGCGCCGGAGCGGGTCGGTGCAGTCATCGCGGAGTTCCTCTCGTGAGGGATCTGGCCTCCGCTCAGCGTGCGTCGTCGACAGGGTCAAGGACATCAAGGTTTCATTCGGACATTTCGAACATGCCCCGTCCCGGTCCCGTCAGATGGCTCTGTCAGACTCGCCCACGGACCCGATCCGAAGGAGACCCGATGCCCGTCACCGTCCCCGCTCTCGCCACCGCATCCGCCGGCGCACCGTTCGAGCGCACCACGATCGAGCGCCGCGACCTCGGCGAGAACGACGTCCTGATCGACATCGCGTACGCCGGGATCTGTCACTCCGACATCCACCAGGCCCGCGAGGAGTGGGGCCGATCCACGTTCCCGATGGTCCCCGGGCACGAGATCGCCGGCACGGTCAGCGCCGTCGGGGACGCGGTGACCGCGCACGCCGTCGGTGACCGGGTCGGCGTCGGATGCTTCGTCGACTCCTGCCGCGTCTGCGGCCCGTGCGTGGCCGGCGAGGAGCAGTTCTGCGAGCGCGGCGCGGTCGTGACGTACAACGGGCGCGAGGCCGACGGCACCCCCACGTACGGCGGGTACTCGACCCGGATCGTGGTCGACGCCGCCTACGTGCTCCGGATCCCCGACGCGCTCCCGCTCGACGTCGCCGCGCCCCTGCTCTGCGCCGGGATCACCACGTACTCCCCGCTCGTGCGCTGGGGCGCCGGCCCGGGTCGGAGGGTCGCCGTCGTGGGGATGGGCGGGCTCGGCCACCTCGCCGTGAAGATCGCCAGCGCGCTCGGTGCCGAGGTGACCGTGCTCGGGCACACCCTGTCGAAGAAGGACGACGGCCTGCGCTTCGGCGCGCAGGCCTACGAGACCGGTGACCGCGAGACGCTGAAGCGCCTCGCCGGCTCGTTCGACCTCGTGCTCAACACCGTGGGCGCCGACCTCCCCCTCGACGCGTACCTGCGGACCCTCAAGCTCGACGGCGCGATGGTCTACGTCGGCCTGCCGGAGAACAAGCAGGAGCTCCGGGTGTTCTCCCTGGTCGGTGGGCGACGGATCCTGACCGGCTCGAACATCGGCGGCATCCGCGAGACCCAGGAGATGCTCGACTTCTGCGCCGAGCACGGGATCGGCGCCGAGATCGAGACGATCGGCGCCGACGACGTGGACGCCGCCTACGACCGCGTCGTGGCCTCGGACGTGCGCTACCGCTTCGTGATCGACACGGCGACGCTGACCTGACCTCGTCCCACCGCGCCGGCTGCGACACCGCGTCACCGAGCGCTGCGGGCCTCCCCCACCAGGTCGGTCGTGACGAGGCTGCGCAGCCGCTCGCGCGCGCCCGGCGAGCCGAGCAGGTAGTGCAGCTTCGCGTACGCGGCCTCCGCGGTGATCGCGCCGCACGAGACGACCCCCGCCTCGACCAGACCGCGACCGGCCTCGTACCGGCTGAGATCCACGAGCGCCCCCGGGATCTGGCTGACCGCGAGGACCGGGACGCCGTCGCGCCGCAGCGCCTCGAGCCGGGCGTGCGCCCGGGGGTCCGCCGGCGCCGTCCCGCTGCCCAGCACCCGCAGCACGACGCCGTCGGGCCGGTGGGCCCAGTCGAGCTGGTCGTGCCACCGTCCCAGGGTGACGGTCGCGATCTCGACGACCCGCGACGCGTCGTACCCCTGGAACGATGGGACGACGGCACGGGACCGCGTGCTGCGCCCGGCCAGTCCGTCGAAGGCGTCGACGTCCGTCGTCGATCGCTTCCACACGGTCGCCGCCGCCAGGACGCGCCCCGCGAACGCGACGACCACCCCCGGCGTCCCCGTGGCCGCGATCTCCAGGGCGTGACGGAGGTTCCCGGCCGCGTCGCTGCCGGCCGCGGTCGCCGCGCGCTGCGAACCGGTCAGCACGACCGGTCCGTTCGCGTCGGCGTGCGCGTACGCCAGCGCCGCGGCGGTGTAGGCCATGGTGTCCGTGCCGTGCACCAGGACCACCCCGACGCCGTCGGCCAGCGCGACCCCGATCCGGCGTCGCCACCGGTCCCAGTCGTCCGGCGTCATCTCGGCGCTGTCGCGCATCGGCGGGTCCAGCTCGACCCCCACCCTGGTGCCGTGCTCGTCGGCGAACCGCTCCGCCACCGCCTGCAGCACCCCCACGCCGTCGGCGCTCACCGCGAGGCCGCCGACTCCGCTCATGGTCGCCGTGCCGCCGGAGACCAGGACGAGCAGGCCACCACGCGGCCCGTCCACGCTCACCGTGCCACGCCTTCGGCCTCGTCCAGCCGGTCCAGCAGCCACCGCGCGCCGCGCACCGAGGCGCCGTGGGCACGCACCCGGTCGGCGAGGCCGCGGTCGGAGGTGGTGACGAGGACGCCGCCCGGATCGGCGGCGGCCGCGACGAGCGAGACGATCGCGTCGTCGCCGATGCCCGCCGCCGCGCTCACCGCGATCGACGGCGCGACCGAGGGGTCCATCGTGCGGGCACGACCCTCGACCACGAGCGTGATCGGGAAGCCGGCGCCGCGCGCGAGCACATCGAGGCGAGCCGCGAGGCGCTCGGTAGCACCCGCGCGGTCACGCCACCAGCCGTCGGGTCGCGACCCCACCACGTTGGCCGCGTCGACCACCAGGTGGCGGACCGCGGCACCGTCGACGTCGCCGGACACCGCCTCAGACCTTCGGCGTCGCCCGCTCGATGATCGGCGCGAGATCGAGCCCGCTCGGGAGCGTCCCGAGAACGGTCCCCCACTGCCCCGCCAGCCGGCTCGCGACGAACGCGTCGGCGACCGCCGGGTGGCCGTCACGCAGGAGCAGTGCACCCTGCAGGCCGAGCGCGAGCCGGCCCACCACGGTCCTCGCGCGCAGCTCGAGCGTGGCCTGGTCGGCGAACTGCTGCTTCAGCTCACCGACGAACGCGTCGAAGCGCGGGTCCGTCCCGGACACGGACCCCAGCTCGTCGAACAGCACCGCCAACGTCTCGGGCTCCTTGGCGATCGCCCGCAGCGTGTCCAGCGCGGCGACGTTGCCGCTGCCCTCCCAGATCGACAGCAACGGCGCCTCACGGTAGATCCGCGGCATCCGCGACTCCTCGACGTACCCGTTGCCGCCGAGGCACTCGATCGCCTCGGCGGCGTGGACCGGACCGCGCTTGCAGACGTAGTACTTCGAGACCGCGAGCGAGATCCGACGAAGCGTCGCGGCGCGCTCGTCGCCGGCCAGCGCGGCGTCGGTCAGCGAGGCGAGCCAGAGCGCCACCCCCAGCGACGCCTCCGCCTCGACGGCGAGGTCCGCGACGACGTTGCGCATCAGCGGCTGGTCGATCAGCGTCCTGCCGAACGCCGCGCGGTGCGCAGCGTGGTGGGCGGCCTGCATCGTGCCCTGCCGCATCAGGGCAGCGCTGCCGATCGTGCAGTCGAGCCGCGTCATGTTGACCATCTCGATGATCGTCCGGACACCGCGCCCCTCGTCGCCGAGCCGCCAGCCGGTCGCGTTCTCGTACTCGATCTCGCTGCTGGCGTTCGACCTGTTGCCGAGCTTGTCCTTGAGACGCTGGAGCCGGATCGGGTTGAGCGTGCCGTCCGGCAGCACGCGCGGAAGCACGAAGCAGGTCAGGCCGCCGGGGGCCTGGGCGAGCGTCAGCAGGATGTCGGACATCGGCGCCGAGGTGAACCACTTGTGCCCGACGATGCGGTACGTCCCGTCCGGTTGCGGCGTCGCGGTCGTGGTGTTCGCCCGGACGTCCGATCCTCCCTGCTTCTCGGTCATGGACATGCCCGCGATCAGACCGGGCTTGTCGGCCGGGACCCGCAGCTCCGGATCGTAGGTCCGGGTGGCGAGCAGCGGCTCGTACAGCGCGGCGACCTGCGGGTCGACACGCAGCGCGGGCACCGACGCGTACGTCATCGAGATCGGGCAGCCGTGGCCGGCGTCGACCGTCTGCCAGATGCTGAACTTCGCCGCCCGCACCAGGTGGGCGTACGGCCGGTCGTCCGCCCACGCGGACCCGTGCATCCCGAAGCCGACCGCCGTCCGCATCAGCTCGTGGTAGGCCGGGTCGTAGTCGACCCGGTCGACGCGGTTGCCGTAGCGGTCGTGCGTGCGCAGCACCGGCGGGTGCGCCTCGGCCAGGTCCCCCAGCTCGAGAGCGCGCGCGCTGCCGGCGGCACGACCGACCTCGCCGACCTCCTCGAGGGCCGCGTCTGCGCCGGCGCGCCGCAGCGCGGCGTCGATGACGGGCGAGTCGGCGACGTCGTGGCCGACGAGCAGCGGCACCTGGTTGGTGACCTCGTGGGTGATCATGCGGGCTCCTTCTCGCGGTCGTGGTCCGGATCGTCGCGACCGATCCCCGACAGGTCGGCACGATAGGTCTCGTACGCAGCACGCAGCCGCTCGGCGGGCCAGCCGCCCGGCGCGAGCTCGGGTGGCAGCGCAGGGTCGGTCCGCAGGTGACGGACGGTCGCCGCCGCGGCCTTGAACCGGACGGCCGGGTCGGCGTCGCCGTCGAGGGCGTCGAGCAGGATCTGCGCCTCGCCGGCCCAGGTCGGCAGGTCCCAGACCGCGCGGGCGAGGGCGACCGGCCGCTGCGGCCGGGCGGAGAGGATCTCGAGGTCCTCGTCGTCCGGCGGCGGGGCCTCGAGGTTGTCCGGTCGCAGCCACACGCCCTCGCGCAGCTCGCCGAAACGTCGTTCTGCGAGGTCCAGCCGCAGCGCGGAACGAGCGTCGGCCGCCCGACCGCGGCCGACGACGACGGCCATCGTCCACCGGCCGTCGTACGGGCGCAGCCGAGGGCTGATCCGTTCCTCGGTCGTGCGGTGGCGCTCGAGGTGCCGGTCGGCGAGCGCATAGCAGGAGTCCACGCTGGTCAGCTCTCCGGCCGCGGTCATCCGCGACAGCGCCACGCGCATCGACGGCGCGGCGACCCCGAAGCTCTCCCCCATCCGGACCAGGTCGCGTGCGGCGAGCCGCGGGGGACGCGAGCCGAGCAGGAGGCTCAGTGCGACCGAGCGCGCGGTCATCGGCGGAGCCATCTCCTCCAGGCTGCGCACGGCTACCTCCCGGACCGGCAGTATTACACGTTCAGTTCGTCTGAAGCCCTAGCGTAACATCTTGCGGTCCGTCCCGCCCGCGAACCACCGGATCGCGCCCGAGGACGATCCGTGCACATGGAGGGCCCCCGAGCCTCCCTCTGCGCCATGCTGGCAGGGTGCAGACGATCGAGACCGTCGACGAGGTCCTGGGGCGGCTCCGGGCGATCGACGCCTCCCTGCCCCCGGACGACGGAGTCGCCGTCTTCAACCGCATGTACCTGACCGTCACCGAACGGATCGGCGACCTCGTCGGCGCGGGCACCCGCCGTACGCCCTTCCGCGACGCCGCCGCGATGGCCGAGCTCGACGTCCGCTTCGCCCGGCTGTGGCTCGACGCGCACGACGCCGACGCCGCCGGGTCGCGACCGGCCAGCGCCTGGCGACCCTTGTTCGAGGAGCGCGCCGCCGGCCGGTTGCCGGTCCAGTACGCGATCGCCGGGATGAACAGCCACATCGAGCATGACCTCCCGCTCGCGGTGACCGAGACCTGCACCGCGCGCGGCTGCGAGCCCGACGACCTCCACGCGGACTACGAGGCCGTCAACGTCGTCCTCGCCAGCGTCGAGTCCGAGGTCCGCCGTTCCTTCCTGAGCGACGTCGGTCGTGCCGTGGACGATCGGATCGGCCCGGTCGTCCACGTCCTGTCCGCCTGGAACATCGACAAGGCACGGGACCTGTCGTGGGTCACGACCCAGACGCTGTGGGCCCTGCGCGGCACACGGATCCTGCGCGGACGGTTCGCCGACGCGCTGGCCCACACGGTCGGCATGACCACCCGGGTGCTGCTCGCACCGGGGATCGAGGACGGCCGACGACGGGAGCCATCGTGAGCAAGCGGTTGGTGGCCTGCTGTGACGGGACCTGGAACCGTCAGGACCAGGGCCACCCGACGAACGTGACCAAGCTCCACGCGGCGCTCGTCCTCGGCGAGGCGGGAGGCAGGGAGCAGCGTGCCACCTACCTCTCGGGCGTCGGCACGACCCGCGGAGAACGGCTGCGCGGCGGTGCTTTCGGATGGGGTCTGTCCGGCGCCGTGACCCAGACCTACCAGTGGATTGCCGAGAACTACGCGCCCGGCGACGAGCTCTTCCTGTTCGGGTTCAGCCGGGGCGCCTACACGGCGCGGAGCACCGCCGGTCTCCTCCGGAACTGCGGTGTCCCGAAGAAGCCGACCGACGAGCATCTGCGGACGGCGTACGCGATCTACCGGTCCAGCGAGCCCCCGGACGGCCCACGTGCGGCTGCCTTCCGTACCGCGCACGCGCACCCTCCGCCGCCGATCCGGTTCATCGGGGTCTGGGACACCGTGGGCGCGCTGGGGATCCCGGTGGGCGACAACTGGCTGACGCGCAGGATCAACCGCAGGTGGGGCTTCCACGACACGGACCTCAGCCGGTCCGTCGAGCACGCCTACCACGCCTTGGCGATCGACGAGCGTCGCAAGCCGTTCTCCCCGACCTTGTGGCACGCTCCCGAGGACGCTCCGGCGGAGCAGAAGGTGGAGCAGGTCTGGTTCTCGGGCGTCCACAGCGACGTGGGCGGCGGGTTCGCCCGGAGCGGCCTGTCGGACCTGGCCCTCCTGTGGCTGGCAGAGCGCGCTGAGGACGCGGGGCTGGTGTTCTCGCTCGACGCGTTGACCCCTGGCCGACCTGCCGGCGGTGGAGCGAGCACGATGCGGATCTCGCCGAACGCACTCTCCGCCATGCACGGCGAGGCGAAGGGACTGGCCCGGCTGGTGCCGCGAGGGTCCCGCGACGACATCGGGAAGGCGGAGCGGGGCCACGAGGCGCTCGCGGCCAGCGCCGTGCTTCGCAGTGAGCAGGACGGTGCGTATCGTCCTGCCAATCTCGTCGACGCACTGCGCCGAGACGTCCGCCAGGCCCCGCTGCCCCGCAGGGTGGCGGGCGGCGAGCCGGGCTGAGGGCCCGCGGGGGCAGCGTGAGAGCCGTCGCCTACGACCGATACGGCCCGCCGGGGACGCTGCGCCTCGTCGACCTGCCCACGCCCGAACCGGGGCCCGGTCAGGTCCTGGTACGCGTGGCCGCGACGTCGATCAACCTCAGCGACTGGGAGAACCTGACCGGGTCGCCCGCGTACGCACGCATCGGCGGCCTGCGTCGCCCGCGCCGCCGGGTGCTCGGCTCGGATCTCGCCGGACAGGTGGCCGAGGTCGGCGAGGGCGTCGCCGGCTTCGCGGTCGGGGACGAGGTGTACGGCGACAACCTCTTCCTCAAGGGCGGCTTCGGCGAGTACGCCGTCGCGCCGGCCGCGGTGCTGGCTCGGCGCCCTGACGAGCTCTCTCCGGCCGAGGCGGCGACGATCCCGCAGTCGGGTGCGATCGCGCTGCAGGGCACCGCCCGGGCCGCGGCCGGTCGGCGTGTCCTGATCAACGGCGCAGGCGGAGGAAGCGGCGTCTTCGCGGTGCAGCTCGCAAGGCGGGCGGGGGCGCACGTCACCGGCGTGGACAACGCCAGCAAGCTCGACTTCATGACGGCGCTCGGCTGCGACGAGGTGATCGACTACCGGCGCGCGGACTTCAGCCGGGGGCGGGAGCCGTACGACCTGGTCCTCGACATGGTGACCGGGCGGTCCGTCTTCGCCTACCGCCGTGCGCTCGCCCCGGGCGGTCGCTACCTGTGCACCGGCGGTCCGGCGCGGGCGCTGCTGCGGGTCGCCACCGTCGGGGCAGCGGCCGGGCTGCTGAGCGGCCGCCACCTCGGCGTGCTGATGGTGCGTGAGGGGCCCGAGCACTTCGAGCCGATGGCGCGTCTCTGCTCCTCCGGCGAGGTCGCGATCCACATCGACCGGGTCGTCGGCCTCGAGGAGGTGCCGGACGCGCTGGCCCGGGTCGGCGCCGGGCTCGCGCGGGGCAAGGTGGTCGTCGTACCAGGCTGAGCGCGCCTGCGCGGCGTCGTGGACGTCTGCGGATCAGTGGTCCGCACCCCGCGTGCCGACCCCGCGCGTCGGGTCGTGGTCGCGCGCGACCAGAGCGGCCACCTCACGCGGGTGGGTGAGCATCGGCAGGTGCCCCGTGGCCAGCTCGACCGGAGCGGCCAACAGCTCGCTGGCACAGCGCGCCTGGAGCGAGGCCGGAAGCTCGTCCTCGGTCGTCAGGAGATCAGCGGTGTCGCCCGGCCAGGACAGGTCAGTGCCAACCCGGTCGGTGTAGAGCCGACGCGCCTCGGGCACGAAGTCGGCGACCAGGCGATCGAGCGTGGCCACGGGCACGCCGCCCCCGTGGGGTAGGCGACGACCGCCGAACAGAACCGGTGTCATGACCGGCACACGAGGGCCTCGGTCAGACAGTCCGGGCCGACGACAGGCCCCGAGGACTGTGCGAACGCGTCAACCCTGCTTGTGGCAGACCACCCGATTGGGCCGAGTGGCGCCTTCCTCGATGTTGCGCACCGAGTTCCGGGCCTTGGCGGTTGTTGACGGGCCGATCAACACATGCAACCCCAACGGCGGCAACGCGCCTCTGTCAGCCAGCGACAGCATCGCGCGGTACGCCGCCAGGTAGTCCTGGCCCGTGTCCGTCACGGCGATGTCGACGAAACCCGCTTCCTGGAGGAGCTCCCGCGTCTGCTCCGGGGTGACGAGGTACTCCCCGGACCCGTCCTCAGACCAGGGGACCGGATGGTGCAGCTCTCGGCTGGACCCGCGACCGTGCTCGGTCAGCGCAAGAAAACCCCCCGGCCGAAGCACCCGGAAGGCCGACGCGAAGAACGCAGGCCGGTCGGGCACGTTCATCGTGACGTGCTGGGCGTAGGCGCCGTCGAAGGTCTCGTCCTCGTACGGCAGCTCCTGTGCGTCGCCGACTCGGAGATCCACCCGGTCGTCCAGGCCCAGCAGACCAGTCAGCCGCTGCCCCGCCTCGACGAACGGCCCGGTCAGGTCGATGCCGCTGACCCGGCACCCGAAGTGCTGTCCGAAGTAGCGTGCCGGGCCACCGAGGCCACAGCCGACATCGAGCAGGTGGCTGTCCGGTGCCACGGGTGGCAGGGCATCGCCCAGTTCCACGGTGGCCGCGAATCCGCGGGCGTGGACGTGGTCAACGGGGGCGAGGTCCTCGACTGTCAGCGCGGTCAGGTCCTTTCCGGCCGCCTCGAGTGCCTCAAGGATCCGTTGGTAGACATCGCCCTGTGCCCAGTGGTCGGCGACCGTGATGCCCATCGTGGTGCTCCTCCCGGACGGAAGGTTGTCGCGGCGAGTTGACGAGCCGGATCAGGGATGCCCGACAGCCACCCTTGGCCTCGCTCAACTGCACACCGATCCTACCTCCGGTCCCAGGCCGCGATGCCGAACGAGACCAGGCAATCCGACCTCACCCACTCGGCGAGCTCCTGCGCGGGCTCGCCATCGACAGCACCAAGGACGACCAACCACGACATGACAAAGGTCCGAACCCATATCCGTGGGTTCGGACCTTGCAGATGTCCTCAGACATCACTTCGGTCGGGCTGACAGGATTTGAACCTGCGACCCCTTGACCCCCAGTCAAGTGCGCTACCAAGCTGCGCCACAGCCCGATGGACCTCGGACGAACCTCCCAGGCCCGAGAAGCAACACTAGCAGTCGGTCGCGCGCCCCCGAACACACGGTCGGTGCCCGGTCCGCCACGAGCAGAATCCCTCGCGGCCCCCTCCACCGCACGGCCGTTCCGCCGTAGTCTCCGTGGCGTGACCGCCACCGCGCCCGTCCTCCTCCTGCACGCGCTCGGCGAGACCGGCGACGACTGGGCGACGGTGTCGGCCGCGATCGGCCCGGACCGTCCCGTTCTCGCGCCGGACCTCCGCGGCCACGGAGCCGCGCCCTGGGAACCGCCGTACACGCTCGACCGGATGCGTGACGACGTCGCGGCCCTGCTCGACGAGCGAAGGGCCGGTCCGGTGGACGTGATCGGGCACTCGATGGGTGGTGTCGTGGCGTACCTGCTCGCGGCCGAGCGGCCCGACCTGGTGCGGCGTCTCGTGCTCGAGGACGTCGGCGCGCCGTACGCCCGCACGCCGAGCACGCCCGAGCGCCCGCCCGGCGACCTCGCGTTCTCCTGGGAGATGGTGCTCGCCGTCCGGGAGCAGATCGACGCTCCTCCCCCGCACTGGCTCGACGCGCTCGGGCGGATCACGGCGCCGACGCTCGTGATCGGCGGCGGCCAGGACAGCCACGTGCCGCAGGACTGGGTGCGCGATCTGGCCGAGCGTGTTCCCGACGCGACGCTGCGCACGCTCGCGACCGGCCACCTGGTGCACGCGACCGACCCCGACGGCTTCCTCGCACTCGTCCGCCCGTTCCTCGGGGCCGGCCGATGACCCATCCGTCGGCGCCCCTGGCGCGCACCCTCGGTGTCGGCGACACCGTGGTGGTCGGCCTGGTCGCGATGATCGGCGCCGGGGTCTTCGCCGCGCTCGCCCCGGCCGCGGCAGCCGCCGGAGACGCACTGCTCGTCGCCCTCGGGCTCGCGGCGGTCGTCGCCTGGTGCAACGCCACCTCGTCGGCCAGGCTCGCCGCCGTCTACCCCGCCTCCGGCGGGACCTACGTGTACGGGCGAGAGCGCCTCGGCCCGTTCTGGGGATTCCTCGCCGGGTGGGTCTTCGTGGTCGGCAAGACCGCGTCGTGTGCGGCGATGGCCCTGACCGCCGGCGCCTACCTGTGGCCCGCGTACGCGACGCCGGTGGCGGTGCTCGCCGTCGTCGCCGTGACCGGGCTGAACGTGCTCGGCATCCAACGCTCGGCGCGGATCGGACGGGTCGTCGTCGCCGTCGTGCTGGCTCTGCTCGCTGCCGTCGTCGCGGTCTGCCTGCTGTCCGACGCGGCGACGCCGGCAGGCGCTTCGTTCGACGCGACCACACCGCGCGGGCTGCTCCAGGCCGCGGGACTGCTGTTCTTCGCCTTCGCCGGCTACGCCCGGATCACCACCCTCGGCGAGGAGGTCCGCGAACCCGAGCGGACGATCCCGCGCGCGGTGCCGCTCGCGCTCGGCATCACGGTCCTGGTGTACGCAGCGGTGGCGTGGGCAGTGCTCGCCGTGCTCGGCCCCGACCGCCTCGCCGCCGCGACCGACCCGCTCGCCGAAGCCGTCCGGGTCGCCGGAGCGCCGGGGCTCGCACCGTTCGTCCGGGTCGGCGCCGGGGTGGCCGCGCTCGGCGCGCTGCTGGCGCTGGTGCTCGGCGTCTCCCGCACGGTGCTCGCGATGGCCCGCGACCGGTACCTCCCGTACGTCCTCGCGGCCGTCCACCCGGGTGCGCAGGTCCCGAGGCACGCCGTCGTCGCCGTCGGGATCGTGGTGGCCGCCCTCACCGCGGCCGCGGACCTGCGAGGCGCGATCGGGTTCTCATCCTTCGGCGTGCTGCTCTACTACGCGATCGCGAACGCCTCCGCTCTGCGTCTGGGCGGCCCCCAGCGGCGCCTCGGCACGCCGCTCGCGGTGCTCGGGCTCGTCGGCTGCCTCGCGCTCGCGTTCGCGCTGCCGCTGGTCAGCGTCATCGGCGGGCTCGTGATGGTCGTCCTCGGAACGGCGGTCTACGCCGTCCGGCGCTAGGTGCCGTGGAGGTCCGGCGCCCCGACGTGATCGGGGGTACGGCGGGGTCTCGATCGCTCGCTCCGCTCGCGCCTCGACCAGCGGAGGGAGTCTCGCTCCGCTCGCGCCTCGACCAGCGGGGGGAGGCTCGCTCCGCTCGCGCCTCGACCAGCGGGGGTGCGTCAGCGGCGCTTGCGCTTCTCCCGCACCCGCTGCTGGATGTGGATCGGCGAGCCTTCGAAACCGAAGTCCTCGCGCAGCCGGCGCTCGACGAACCGGAGGTACTGGTCCTCCAGCTTGCCGCTGGTGAACAGCACGAAGGTCGGCGGTGCCACCTGCGCCTGCGTCCCGAACAGGATCTTGGGCTGCTTGCCGCCCCTGACCGGGTGCGGGTGCTCCGCGACCAGCCGGCCGAGGAAGGAGTTCAGCAGGCCGGTCGGGACGCGGGTGTACCAGCCGTCGAGCGCGACGTTCAGGGCCCGGACGACCCGGTCGACGTGCCAGCCGGTCAGCGCGGTGATGTTGATCCGCGGCGCCCACGCGACCTGGACCAGCTCGCGGGTGATCTCCCGCTCGAGGTAGTAGCGCCGCTCCTCGTCGACGAGGTCCCACTTGTTGAACGCGATCACCAGGGCCCGCCCGGCCTCCTCGACCTGGCGGATGATCCGCAGATCCTGCTCGGAGATCGGCGCGCTCGAGTCGAGCACGACCACCGCAACCTCGGCGCGCTCGATCGCCGAGGCGGTCCGCAGGCTCGCGTAGTACTCGTGGCCGGACGCCTCCTTGACCCGCCGGCGGATCCCGGCGGTGTCGATGAACCGCCAGATCTCGTCGCCGAGCTCGACGAGCTCGTCGACGGGATCGACCGTCGTCCCGGCGACGCTGTCGACGACGGCGCGCTCGGACCCGGCGAGCTTGTTGAGCAGGCTCGACTTGCCGGCGTTCGGCTTGCCGACGAGCGCGACGCGGTGCGGGCCCTCGTCTGCGTCGATGTCCTCCTCGGGCGCCTCGGGCAGGACGTCGAGGATGATGTCGAGCAGATCCCCGCTCCCCCGGCCGTGCAGCGCGGAGACGGGGAACGGCTCGCCGAGACCGAGGTTCCACAGCGCGGCCGCCTCGAGCTCACCGCGCTCGTCGTCGACCTTGTTCGCCGCCAGCACGACCGGCTTTCCCGAGCGGCGCAGCACCTTCACGACCTCGGAGTCGGCGTCGGTGATGCCGACGTTCGCGTCGACGACGAACAGGACGGCGTCCGCTGCGGACACCGCGACCTCCGCCTGCGCCGCGATCCGCTCCGCCATCCCGCGCGCGTCCGGATCCCATCCGCCGGTGTCGACCACCGTGAACTGGCGGCCGTTCCACAGCGCGTCGTACGCCACCCGGTCGCGGGTGACGCCAGGAACGTCCTGCACGACCGCCTCGCGGCGACCCAGGATGCGGTTCACCAGCGTCGACTTGCCGACGTTCGGCCGGCCCACGACCGCGAGGACGGGCACGCGACCGCCCGTCTCCTGGCCCTCCAGCTCGCTCATCGGGCACGCTCCGATGCGTCCGCGAGGACCGGCTCGGCCAGCCGTACGACCGCGTCCACCACCTCGTCCAGGCTGAGCGTCGTGCTGTCGATCAGGACGGCGTCGTCCGCCTTCGCCAGCGGCGAAGCCGTCCGGGAGGAGTCGATCACGTCGCGCCGCGCCAGCGACTCCGCTGTCGCCGAGACCTGCTCCGCGCTCTGCTCACCGGTCTCCGCCGCACGACGTGCCGCACGGGCCGCCGGGTCGGCGACCAGGTAGACCTTCACCTCGGCCCGCGGCGCCACGGTCGTCCCGATGTCGCGGCCCTCCACGACGATGCCGTGGGACTCGGCGATCTCGGCGCGCTGGAGCGCGACCATGCGCTCGCGGACCCGCGGGACCCGGCTGACCTGGCTGACCGCGTCGGTCACCTCCTGGCCGCGGATCGCGACGGAGACGTCGTGCCCGTCCGCGTGGATCGTGGGAGCTGCGGGGTCCGTGCCCGACTCGATCACCACCCGCTCGCAGGCGGCTGCCACGGCGTCGGCGTCCTCGACGTCGACGCCGTGCTGGAGCAGCGCCCAGGTCGTCGCGCGGTACATCGCGCCGGTGTCGAGGTAGGCCAGTCCGAGCCGCGACGCGACACCACGCGCGGTGCTCGACTTGCCCGAGCCCGACGGTCCGTCCAGTGCGATCACGACAGGGGACACAGGAGGTCCTTCCTCAGAGGTGCGCGGTCCATCCGCGCTCGGTCAGTGCTTCGACGAGGTGGTCCGCGCGTTCGGTCCGCACGCTGATCTCGGCGAGCCCGACAGGCCGCCCGAGGTCGTGGTCGATCCGCAGGTCCTCGATGTTCACGTCCGATTCTCCCGTATCGCGCAACAACCGGCCCAGCTCCCCCGGTCGGTCGGGGACCTGGACGTAGACGGGCACGAGGGCGGCACTGCGCTCCTCGCCGTGCTTGCCGGGGATCAGGGCGGTCCCCGCGACCCCCCGGTCGAGCACCTGCTCGAGGGCCGGACGGGAGTCGAGCGCCCCCAGGAGCCGGTCGAGATCGTCGCGCACGCCGCGCAGCAGGTCGGTCAGCGGGGCGCGGTTGGCGTACAGGATCTGCCGCCAGAGCCCCGGGTCGCTCCCGGCGATCCGGGTGACGTCGCGCAGGCCCTGCCCCGCCAGCGCCAGGTGGTCGGCGGGACTGCCGTCGAGCTGGGACGCCGCCAGCACCGACATCAGGTGCGGCAGGTGCGAGACCCGTGCGACCGCGGCGTCGTGCTCGGCCGCGGGCATCTCGACCAGCGTCGCGCCGCTGCTCACCGCCAGGGACCGCACGGCCTCGACGGCGGCCGTACGCGCCCGCTGGTGGGGCGTCACGGCCCACGCGCGTCCCTCGAACAGGTTCGCCGACGCCGCCATCGGGCCCGACCGCTCGCTGCCGGCCATCGGGTGACTCCCGACGTACCGGTCGAGACCGTCGACGTCGGCGTCGACCAACGCCTCCAGCGGCGGCAGCTTCACGCTCGCGACGTCGGTGACGACCGCATCGGGCCATGCCGACAGCGCCTCTGCCACCGACTCCGCGACGTGGTCCGGCGGCACCGCGACGACGACCAGCCCCACACGCTCGGGGTCGCGGGTCGTGCCGGCCCCCAGCCCCTCGGCGACCTCCGCGTGCTGTCGCAGCGCGTCGGCCAGGTGCACCTGGGCGCCGGCCCGGGTCAGGGCGAGCGCGACCGACGTGCCGATCAGACCGCAGCCGACCACGAGGACCGGGCCGGGAAGCGGGGACGGGGGTGCGGGATCGGTCACAGACCCACGCTATCCAACAGCCGACCGAGCTCGTCCGCGGTCAGGTCGCGAAGCCCGCCCGGCCTCAGGCCACCGAGGTGGATGCCCCCGAACGCCGTCCGGGTCAGCTCCTCCACCGGGTGCCCGACCTCCTCGAGCATCCGACGCACGATCCGGTTGCGGCCGACGTGCAGGTCGAGCTCGACGATCGACCGCGCCTCGGCCTCCTGCTTCACCACGAAGCGATCCACGCTCACCGGGCCGTCGTCGAGCTCGATCCCCTCACGGAGACGGCGCCCGAGGCCGCGCGGGACCCGCCCACGGACCTGCGCGACGTACGTCTTGGTGATCTCGTACGACGGGTGGGCCATCCGGTTCGCGAAGTCGCCGTCGTTCGTGAGCAGCAGGAGCCCGCTCGTGTCGGTGTCGAGCCGTCCGACGTGGAAGAGCCGCTCGGGACGGTCCGCGACGTACTCCCGCAGGTCACGCCGACCCTGCTCGTCGTGCATCGTCGACACCACCCCGCGTGGCTTGTTCAGGACGAGGTACGCGTGCTCGCTCGGCGGCGGGATCCGGCGGCCGTCGACGTGGATCACGTCGGTCGCCGGGTCGACCCGCACGCCCATCCGGTCGACGACCTCGCCGTTGACGGTGACCCTCCCGGCGCCCATCAGCTCCTCGCAGGCGCGCCGCGAGCCCAGACCCGCCTGCGCCAGGACCTTTTGGAGGCGGATCCCTTCGGGATGCTCGCTCACCGCGGGTCCTCCGGGTCCTGGTCGCCGGCGTCGGGAAGGCGATCGTCGGAGGCGGCCGACTCCCGCGGCGGTGGGGCCGCGGCGGCGAGGTCCTCCTCGGCGACCTCGGCCATCTCCGGCAGGAACGGCGCCAGGTCCGGCAGCTCGTCGAGGCTCCCCAGTCCCATGCGCTCGAGGAAGTACGGCGTGGTCGCGTACAGCACCGCTCCGGTCTCGCCGTCCGTGCCCGCCTCGGCCACCAGCCCTCGGGTGACGAGCGTCCGCATCACGCCGTCGACGTTGACCCCGCGGATCGCCGAGACCCGGGCGCGGGAGATCGGCTGTCGGTAGGCGACCACGGCCATCGTCTCCAGCGCTGCCTGGGTCAGCCGGGCCTGCTGGCCCTCGAGGACGAACCGCTCGACCGCCGGAGCGAACTCGGCCCGGGTGTAGAACCGCCATCCGCCCGCGACCTGGCGCAGCTCGAAGCCACGACCCTCGTCGTCGTACGCGTGCGCGAGCGCGGCCAGCTCCGCCTCGACGTCGGCCGGCGGGTGGCCCACCGCGGTCGCCAGGCTCAGGTGGTCCAGCGGCTGGTCCGCGACCATGAGCACGGCCTCCAGCGCCGGGCGCAGCTCCAGCTCCTCGGTCGGCAGCTCGTCGGGAACCGACGGCTCGTCGTGCGTGTCAGTCATCCTGCTCCCCCTCGTCGGCCGGTCCGCCGCCGGTCCTCCCGGCTGCCTCGTCGGCCGGATCCCCTTCTCCGTCGCCCGCGTCGCCCGTCCCCGCTCCGTCCTCGTCGTCGAACTCCGCCCCGACCTCCACCTCGCCGGACTCGGTCCCGGTCCAGCGGACGGTCAGCTCTCCCAGGGGCGTGACCTGGTCGAACCCGACCATGCCCTCGCGGAAGAGCTCGAGCAGCGACAGGAAGCGCGCGACCTTCGTGATCGTGTCCGGGGCGTCGGCGACCAGCGACCGGAAGGTCAGCGCTCCGCTGCGGCGCAGCCGGTCCACCACGACGACCGCCTGGTCGCGCACGCTGACCTGGGGTGCGTGCAGGTGCGCGAGGGAGAGCACGGGAGCCTGCTTCGGCTGCATCGCACGGGCCGCCAGCGCGGCCAGCTCGTCGGGTCCGACGCTGATCAGCACTTCGGGCAGCAGCGTGGCGAACCGCGGCTCCAGCGCGACCGCGCGGGGATGGCGCCGGGCCTCGACCGCCAGGCGCTCGCGCATCCGCTCCGCGACCTGCTTGAACGCGCGGTACTGGAGCAGCCGCGCGAACAGCAGGTCCCGCGCCTCGAGCAGCGCGAGGTCCTCCTCGTCGTCGACGTCGCCCTGCGGGAGGAGCCGCGCCGCCTTGAGGTCCAGCAGGGTCGAGGCGACGAGCAGGAACTCGGTCGTCTGCTCCAGGTCGCCGTCCGGACCCATCGCCCGGATGTGCGCGATGAACTCGTTGGTGACCTTCGACAGCGCGACCTCGGTGATGTCGAGCTTGTGCTTCGAGATCAGCTGGAGCAGCAGGTCGAACGGCCCCGAGTACACATCCAGGTGCACCGCGAACCCGGAGGACTCCTCCGTCGCCGAACCGCCCAGGAGGACGTCACCGGTCGGGTCGGGCGCCGGATCTCCCGTGACGCTCACGAGGCTCCGAGCCGTCGGACGATCTCGCTGTCCTCGCCGTGCTCGTCGTAGTCGGCGAGCACGATCGCGATCGCCTCCCGGACGAGCCGGCCCCGGTCGAGCGACCTCCCGAGCTCGCGGCGCAGCGAGAGCCGGGCGTGCTCCAGACCGAGCAGCTCGTCGGCCGTCATGTAGACGGTCACCTTCGCGTCGTGCTTGACGCGCCGGCTGCTGGTGTGCGCGCCCTCGGTCCGGTCGGCGGACGGAGCGGCGTCGCCCTCGGTCTCGGCGTCGGCCTCGACCTGCGAGGTGGACCGGAACAGCTCGTCGGCGCCCGGCAACCTCACACGGCGGGGCAACGGACGAGCACCTCCCGGGCGAGCGTGCGATAGGCCTCGGCGCCGGGCGAGTCGGGCGCGAACGCGGTGATCGGCTCGCCGGCGACGGTCGCGTCGGAGAACTTCACCGTCCGTCGGATCACGGTGTGGAACACCTTGTCGCCCCAGCCGTCCACGAGCGTCTGCAGCACCTCACGGCTGTGGAGCGTACGCGAGTCGTACATCGTGCCGAGCAGCCCGATGATCTCGAGATCGAAGTTGGTCCGCTGCCGGACCTTCTCGATGGTCTCCTTCAGCAGCGCGACGCCGCGCAGCGCGAAGTACTCGCACTCGAGCGGGATCAGCACCCCGTCGGCCGCCGTCAGGGCGTTCACCGCCAGCAGGCCGAGCGACGGCTGGCAGTCGATCAGGATCACGTCGTAGTCGTTCGCGACGGGGCGCAGCACACGGGCGAGCGTCTGCTCACGCCCCACCTCGTGGACGAGGTGCATCTCGGCACCGGACAGGTCGATCGACGACGGCAGCAGATGCATGCCCGAGGTCGTGGTCTTGAGCAGGACGTCGCCGACGCCGACGTCGTCGTGCATCAGCAGGTGGTAGACGGTCGCGTCGAGGTCGTGCGCCGGGAACCCGAGCCCGACCGTCATCGACGCCTGCGGGTCGAAGTCCACCAGCAGAACCCGTCGACCGGCCTCGGCCAGGGCGGCACCGAGGTTGATCGTGGTCGTCGTCTTGCCGACCCCGCCCTTCTGGTTGCACATCGCGATCACGTACGCCGGGCCCGGGCTCGGCGGCCCCGGCGGCGGGAACTGCGGGACCGGACGGCCCGTCGGTCCGACCTTCGGCCCGGGTGCCGTGGGGAGCTCTCCGAGCAGATCACGCGTCTCGTTCATGCGCCTCGACTCCCGTCGGTGAAGACTGCTGCGACTCTACCAAGGGGTCCGCGCACCGGATCGGCGACGCGCGCGACAAGTCGACTTCTCGACCGGCTCACGTAGGAGGGTCAGGCCCGGGCACGCGGGTGCGCCGTCGCGTACACCTCACGAAGCCGGTCGATCGTGACCAGCGTGTAGACCTGGGTCGTCGTGACCGACGCGTGGCCCAGGAGCTCCTGGACCACCCGGACGTCCGCCCCGCCGTCGAGCAGGTGGGTCGCGTAGGAGTGTCGCAGCGTGTGCGGCGAGACGGCCCGGTCGATCCCGGCACCGCGGGCAGCCTTCGTCAGCACGGCCCACGCACTCTGCCGCGACAGCCGTCCGCCCCGCGAGTTCAGGAAGACCGCTCCGGTCGCCGTCCGCGTGCTCACGAGCGTCGGCCGCACGGAGGTGAGGTAGCGCACCAGCGCGTCGGCGGCGAAGCTGCCCACCGGGACCACGCGCTCCCGACCTCCCTTGCCGCGCAGCAGCACCTGGCTCGCATCCAGGTCGAGGTCGTCGATGTCGAGGCCGACGGCCTCCGAGATCCGGGCACCGGTGCCGTACAGCATCTCCAGCAGGGCACGGTCGCGAACGGCCAGCGCCGTGCCGGGCGCCCCGGCGGACTCGAGCAGCGCCTCGACGCTCTCGACCGGCAGCGCCTTCGGCAGCCGACGCGGCTGGCTCGGGGGCCGCACCGCCGCGGCGACGTCGGTCTCGACGATCCCCTCCCGGAGGGCGAATCGGTGGAACCCGCGCGCCGCGACGAGCGTCCGGGCGGCGCTCGGTGCCGACAGCGCCACGTGCTCCTCGTCGCCCTCGCGCAGGTGCGCCAGGAAGTCCGCGACGTCGCCCTCGGTGATGTCGGTGACCGCGTCGACCTTGCGCTCCTCGAGGTAGGCGGAGTAGCGGCGCAGGTCGCGGCGGTAGGACGCCAGGGTGTTCGCGGCCAGACCGCGCTCGACCGCGAGATGACTCAGGTACTCATCGATCGCTCCCGCGATCGGCCGGTTCGCCACGTCAGCCCACGATCTCCTCGACGTCGGCGGACTCCAGCCCGTGCGCGTCCGCCACCCCGTCGCTCGTCACCCTTGCCTCGTGCACGTTGAGACCGTGCCGCAAGGCCGGGTCCGAGCGCAAGGCCTGGCGCCAGCCGAGGTCGGCGAGCGCCATCACGTACGGCAGGGTGACGTTGGTGAGGGCGTACGTCGCGGTGTGCGGGACCGCGCCCGGCATGTTCGCCACGCAGTAGAACACCGATCCCTCCACGGCGAACGTCGGCTCGAGGTGCGTGGTCGGCCGCGAGTCCTCGAAGCACCCGCCCTGGTCGATCGCGATGTCGACGAGCACGCTGCCCGGGCGCATCCCGGCCACCATCGCGTGGGTGACCAGGTGCGGTGCACGAGCGCCCGGTACGAGGACGGCGCCGATCACGAGGTCGGCCCGCTGGACGGCGCCCTCGATCTGGTAGCGGTTGGAGGCCACGGTCCGGATCCGGCCGCCGAAGTCGACGTCGACCCGACGGAGCCGGTCCACGTCCAGGTCGAGGAGGGTGACCGACGCCCCCATCCCGAGCGCGATCCGGGCCGCGTTGCTGCCCGAGACGCCGCCGCCGATCACGACGACGTCCGCACCGTGGACGCCCGGCACCCCGCCCATCAGCACGCCGCGGCCCTCCGGCGCGAGCAGGTGGTACGCGCCGGCCTGGGCGGCCAGCCTCCCGGCCACCTCGCTCATCGGGGCGAGCAGCGGGAGCCGGCCGGCAGCGTCCTGGACGGTCTCGTAGGCGATCGCCGTCGTGCCCGAGGCCAGCAGCGCATCGGTGCACGGGCGCGAGGCGGCCAGATGGAGGTAGGTGAACAGCACCTGGCCCGCGCGCAGCCGGGGGTACTCCTCCGCGATCGGCTCCTTGACCTTGAGCAGCAGCTCGGCGTCGGCCCAGACGGTCTCGACGTCGTCGACGACCTCCGCACCCGCCGCGCGGTACTCCGCGTCCGTGATCGACGAGCCGACCCCGGCCCCCGCCTCGACCAGCACGCGGTGGCCGGCGTCGACCAGCTCCCGCGCTCCCGCCGGGGTCAGGGCCACGCGGTACTCGTGGACCTTCACCTCGCGCGGGACCCCGATCAGCATCGTCACCGCACCCCCTCCCGCGTCGCGGGCGAGCCGACGCCTCCGATCCTAGGCGGGAGACGACCCGTCCGCCGGGAGGTTGCTCCCGAGCCGTACGGCAGCGGCGAGCAGGCCGGCGACGGCCAGGGAGTTGGTCACGCGGCGCTCCAGGACCGCCGTGACCGCGACCTCCAGCGGGACCCAGACGGCCGACATGTCGGCCTCCTCGTCGTGCCGGGCCGTGCGCTCCTCGGGCGGGACGGGCGACAGCCCGCGGGCCAGGAAGACCTGGACCTGCTCGTCGGTGAACCCGGGCGACGAGCGGAGCACGACCAGCGGCTCCCAGGAGTCCGCGACCAGGTCGGCCTCCTCGGCCAGCTCGCGCGCGGCGGTCTCGACCGGCTGCTCGCCGTCGACGTCGGTCAGGCCGGCCGGCAGCTCCAGCAGCCGGGCTCGGACCGGGTGACGGTACTGCTCCAGCATCAGCACCCGACCCTCGTCGTCCAGCACGACCACACCGACGGCCCCGTGGTGACGCACCGTGGTCCGGCTGATGGTCCCGCCCTGCGGCGTCGCGACCTGGTCGACCTCCACGTCGACGAACCCCGACCGGTAGGGCCGCTCGGTCGACGCCACCTCCCAGGACTCCGACCGGTCGGCGAGCCGCTCGGTCGGATCGGCGATCTCACCCGGCAGCGCCGGGTGCGGTGCGCGGCTCATGCGTTCACGTCGGCCGGGTGGCGGCGCAGCCCCGACTCGTCGACCGGCAGCCGCATCTCCCGCTGGCGGGCGATCGCCGCCCCGACCAGCCCCGCGAACAACGGGTGCGGGCGGGTCGGACGCGAGCGCAGCTCCGGGTGCGCCTGGGTCCCGACGTAGTACGGGTGGACGTCGCGGGGAAGCTCGACGTACTCCACGAGCGTCCCGTCCGGCGACGTCCCCGAGAAGACCAGCCCGGCATCCTCGAGCTTCGCGCGGTAGGAGTTGTTGACCTCGTAGCGGTGCCGGTGCCGCTCGGACACCTCGCCCTGGCCGTACGCCTCGGCCGCGAGCGAGCCCGGAGCCAGCCGCGCCGGGTACATCCCGAGCCGCATCGTCCCGCCGAGGTCGCCGGCCCCGTCGACGAACGCCTCCTGCTCGGCCATCGTGGCGATCACACCGTGCTCGGTCGCCGGGTCGAACTCGGTCGAGCTCGCATCGGCGATCCCCGCCTCGGACCGGGCGTACTCGATCACCATGCACTGGAGCCCGAGGCACAGGCCGAGGGTCGGCACCTGGTTGCGGCGCGCCCACGTCAGCGCGCCGAGCTTGCCCTCGATCCCGCGGATCCCGAAGCCACCGGGCACGCAGATCGCGTCGACCTCGTTGAGCCACTGCTGGGCGCCGGCGGGAGTCGCGCACTCGTCCGACGGCACCCAGGCCACCCGCACCCTCGCGTCGTGCGCGAAACCGCCCGCCCGCAGGGCCTCCACGACCGAGAGGTACGCGTCGGGCAGGTCGACGTACTTGCCGACGAGGCCGACGGTCACCTCCTCCTCGGGATCGTGGACGCGTCGCAGCAGGTCGTCCCACTGGGTCCAGTCGACGTCACGGAACGGAAGGTCGAGACGGCGCACGACGTACGCGTCGAGGCCCTCGGCGTGCAGGACCTTCGGGATGTCGTAGATCGAGGCAGCATCGGCCGCCGTGACCACGGCGTCGGAGTCGACGTCGCACATCAGCGAGATCTTGCGCTTCACGCTCGTCGGGATCTCCCGGTCGGAGCGGCACACGATCGCGTCCGGCTGGATGCCGATCGAGCGCAGCGCGGCGACCGAGTGCTGGGTCGGCTTGGTCTTGAGCTCACCCGAGGGCCCGATGTAGGGCACGAGCGAGACGTGCAGGAAGAAGCAGTTCTCCCGGCCGATCTCGTGCCGGACCTGGCGGGCCGACTCGAGGAACGGCTGCGACTCGATGTCACCCACGGTGCCGCCGATCTCGTGCAGCACCACGTCGACGTCCGGGCCGCCCATCGACAGCATCCGGTCCTTGATCTCGTTCGTGATGTGCGGGATCACCTGGACCGTGTCGCCGAGGTAGTCACCGCGCCGTTCCCGCGCGATCACGTCGGAGTAGACCTGCCCGGTGGTGACGTTCGCGCGGCCGACGAGGTCCTCGTCGAGGAACCGCTCGTAGTGGCCGATGTCGAGATCGGTCTCGGCGCCGTCGTCGGTGACGAACACCTCGCCGTGCTGGAACGGGTTCATGGTGCCGGGGTCGACGTTGAGGTACGGGTCGAGCTTCTGCATCGTGACCCGCAGGCCCCGCGACTTCAGCAGCCGGCCGAGGCTGGACGCGGTCAGGCCCTTGCCGAGCGAGGAGGCGACGCCGCCGGTGACGAAGACGTGCTTGGTGGGCAGCGATTTTGCCAAGGGAACTCCCGTGATCGTGGCGTCCGCCGTGGTGGAGGCACGTCGGCTGGAACGACCGCACGAGGCGGCGCGCGTTCACGGGATTTCATCCTACCAACCGACTCCACGGACGCAGGCCCGGCGCGCGGGGCGTGCCGAGGAACACGTCACGGGCTCGGCGCAGCCGTCGGTGCCGCGGAGCTCCCCGCGAGGGCGGGAAGAACCGCATCGGCACCCGGCGCGGTCCCGTAGTGGCCGCTCGTCCCGCCGACCTCGTCGGACAGGGCGACGATGGCCGACACACGCCCCAGGGCCAGGTCCGCGGCGTCCACGGTGGAGACCTCCGCGGCCGCCGGACCGGACCGTACGGCGCCGACCGCGCCCTCGGCGCGACCCGATCCCACGGGACCCGCGACGAGCGTGCCGACGTCGGCCGCGTCGAGGCCGCCCAGCACGGTGGACAGGAGCTCGCCGCGCCCCGAGTCGTACCCGCGACCGTTGCCGGTGACCACCACCAGGACACCCGCCCGGCGGGTCGGACGCTCCTCGACGGCGATCAGCCCGGCTCGGTCGAAGGCGTCCACGACCGTGCCCGCCGGGGCATCCACCTCTACGCTGCCCGGAGCGACCAGTCCGCGTGCCAGCGCAGCACCGACGAGGTCGTAGTCGGCGAGCCCGTCCGTGGCGACGTCGTCGACGTCGGCCAGCGCCTCGCGGGCGACGCCGGCGGTGTACTGGCGCTCCGCCGGATCCAGCAGTCGCTCGGTCAGTGCGACCTGACCGAGCGTGATCGCCCCGGCGTCGGCGAGCGACGCGGCGACGTCCGCCACGGTCTCCTCGGAGGCCTCCGGCAGCGTCACCAGCAGGACGTTGCGGCCCGCCAGGCGGTCCGTGACCGCTGCTGCACCCGGACCGTCGGCTGCGGCCTCCTCGAGACTGCGGGCCGCGGCGTCCAGATCGGTGGTCCGAGGCTGTTCCGGGACGTCGGCGGCCGAGGCCGGTTCGGGGTCGGCGGTGTCGAGCACGCCGGTCCCGAGGGCGATGCCGCCGGCCAGCGCCAGCACCGCCGCGACCGCCGTCAGCACGACCCAGCGCATGGTGGTCACGTGCGCAGCTCCTCCCACGTCCCCGACACCCAGCCGCTCGCGGCGTCCCACCAGTCCTGCCCGACGGGCGTGGTGAGGATCGCGGCCCCGAGCAGGACCATGGCCAGCAGCATGAGCAGGATCAGCTGCGGGTAGCTGATCCGCGCACGGTGGAGCCCCACGATCGCGCGCGAGTCGACCAGCTTCGGACCCAGGCGCAGCCGCGTCAGGTAGCGCGTCGCGCCGCCGGAGCGTGCCGAGTCGAGGAACTCCTCGAGCGATCCGAAGCCGCCCACCGTCACCACCACCCGTGCACCACCGGCGTCGGCCAGCAGGAGCGCCGCCTCCTCGCTGCCCAGGGCGGCCGGGAACGACGAGGCCGTCCGCTGGAGCCGTTCGAGGCGGTCCTCGGTCTCGCGCCCGCTCCGGGTGCCGGCGAGCACGATCTCGGTGGCCGCCCGCACCGATCGGTCGGCGACCCTGCCGGGGTCGCCGACGAGCACGGCCGGCTCGTAGCCGGCCTGCATCAGTGCGTCGGCCCCTTCGTTGACGCCGATCAGCACCGGCTTGAACTCGCGCAGGTAGCGTCGCAGCTTCTTCAGCTCCGCCGCCGCGCCGGCACCGGGCAGCACCACGACGACCTCGCGCCCGGCCATCTCGGTGGCCAGCTCCGGGATCCCGACGCCCTCGAGCAGCAGGTCGTGCTCGCGTCGCAGGTACTCGGCGCTCGTGGCGGTGAGGGTCTCCAGCTGGATCGCCATCTGGTTGCGGGCGCGCGCCAGCAGCTCGTCGACGGCCTCGCCGTCGAGGACCCGCCCCTCGACCAGCGTCTCCTCGCCGCGCAGCACGTGCCCGCCGTCGAACGCCAGCCGGTCGCCGTCTCGGACGACCCGCAGCAGGTCCGAGCCGGGGGCGTCGATCAGCAGCACCCCCGCCTCGTGCAGGACCTGGGGCCCGAGGTTGGGATAGCGGCCGGAGCTGGAGTCGGCGGTGTTGACGACAGCCGTCACGCCGGCCGCCGCGAAGGCCTCACCGGTCGCCCGGTCGAGGTCGGGCCACTCGACCACCGCGACCTCGCCGGCACGGAGCCGGCGGACGTCGCGGGGGCCGCGGACCGTACGGACCGGGCCGGACACGAGGTCGGACCTGGTGGCGCGTCGGGTGCGACGCAGGCTCATGGGGCTCATCGCCGTCATGCTGCCACGCGGCCCTCCCCGTTCAGGGGACGTCGCCGGGCGTGTTTCCGGACAAGTCGGACGGGCTGCCCGCGGGTCGGCAGGTGGTGCGGTCAGGGCCCGAGGTCGCGCTGCCACCGCACCTCGCCGTCGTTCAGCACGTCGGTGCGCTCCAGTCCCGCAGCCGCCGCGACCGACGCCGACGCGGTGTGGTCGGGATGCACGTGGGCGACGACCCGGCCGATGCCGCGCTCGCGCAGCCACCCGACCAGCGCCTGCGCCGCCTCGGTCGCGATCCCCCGGCCCTGCCACGGCGTGCCCACGACCCAGGCGATCTCGGCCGTCAGCCCGCCCGCCGGTCCGGCCGCACGACCAACCGTCGCCTGCACCGTGCCGACGGGCTCACGGGCGGAGCCGAGCCGCACGACCCAGTTGAGCCAGCCGACGTCCGGGTCCGGCGACCCGGCCACGAGCCGCTCGTAGCGCACCCGGAGATCGTCGGCCGACAGCGGCGCTCCGCCGGTGAAGACGTGCAGCGCGGGATCGCCCAGCACGTCGGCCATCGTCGCGGCGTCGTCGACCTGCAAGGGCCGCAGCCGGAGCCGATGCGTCGCGAAGGGCTGCGCGACCACCGCTCGCGGCTCCACCGCGCCGTGCCGGCGCGCCCGGCCGCTCAGCCGCCGACCGCCCGGTCGTCGGCCGCCAGCGCCACCAGCTCGCGCGCGTGCGCCTCGGCGGTCGCGGACCCCTCCAGCCCCGCCAGCATCCGCGAGAGCTCGGCGACCCGCTCCGGGTCGCCCAGATGGGCGACGTCGCTGGTGGTCACGGTGCCGTCGTCGGTCTTGTGCACGTGGTAGTGCCGGTCGGCGAACGCGGCGACCTGCGGCAGGTGCGTGACCACCACGACCTGAGCACGGGTGGCCAGCCGGGCGAGCCGACGCCCGACCTCGATCGCGGCGCGACCCCCGATGCCGGCGTCGACCTCGTCGAAGACGAACGTCGGCACGCTCGTCCCCTCCGCCAGCACGACCTCGAGCGCGAGCATCACCCGCGAGAGCTCACCCCCGCTCGCCCCCTTCGCGAGCGGACGCGGCGACGCTCCGGCGTTCGCGGCGAGCAGCATCTCGACCGCATCCAGCCCGTCCGGTCCGAGGTCGGCCGGAGTCGGCGCGTCCGGGGTGCGGACGTCGACCACCAGACGCGCGTGCGGCATCGCGAGAGCCTCCAGCTCGCGCTCCACCTGCTCGGCCAGGCGTACGGCGGCGGCCGCGCGGGCCTCGGTGATGCGGGCGGCCTGGGTCGTCAGCGACTGCTCGAGGCCGGTGACCTCGTCGGTCAGGGCCGCGATCCGCTCGTCGTCACCCCGCAGTCCCTCGACCCGCTGCTGCGCGTCCTCGGCCCACTCGAGGACATCGGCGACCTGGGCTCCGTACTTGCGGGTCAGACCCGCGAGCGCCGCACGCCGCTCGGAGACCGCCGCGAGACGCGCCGGGTCGGCCTCGACCCGCTCCGGGTACGACGCCAGCTCACCGGCCACGTCGGAGATCGTGAACCGAACCTCCTCCAGGCGGCCGGCGATCGCGTCCAGGTCGGGGTCGTACGCCCGGACCTGGTCGAGCAGGGCGCCGGTCCTGCCCAGGAGGTCCATGACGTCGAGGCTGTCGTCGGTGTCCGAGAGCAGGTGGTGCGCCTCGACGGCGGCCGCGACCAGCGACTCCGCATGGGCCAGCCGGTCCTCCTCCGCCCGCAGGTCGTCGTCCTCGCCGGGCTGCGGGTCCACGGCCGCGATCTCGTCCAGGCCGAACAGCAGCAGGTCGAGCTCGCGGGCCCGCTCCTGCTCGGCCGCCGTCAGCTCGTCGAGCTCGCGCCGTGCCTCGAGCAGCCGGGCGTAGCCGGGGCGGTACGCGTCGAGCAGGTCGTCCAGCTCCCCGAAGCGGTCGAGGGCCGCCCGCTGCGTCCCGAGCTGGAGCAGACGGTGCTGGTCGGACTGCCCGTGCACCGCCACGAGGTGCTCGCTGACCCGCGCCAGCAGCCCGGCCGGGACCGACGCACCGCCGAGGTACGCACGCGAGCGACCGTCCTTGCCGACGGTCCGGGCGATCACGAGCTCACCCTCGTCGAGCTCCGCCGGCGTGTCCGCCAGGATCCGCTCGACCTCGTCGTGCGCGTCGACGGCGACGCGCGCCTCCACCCTGGCCCGCTCGTCGCCGTGCCGCACCAGACCGGCGTCCGCGCGGGTCCCGCGCAGCAGCCCGAGCGCCGTCACGACCATCGTCTTGCCCGCACCGGTCTCACCGGTGATCACGGTGAGCCCGGGCCCGAGCACGAGCTCGGCCTCGGCGATCACCCCGAGCGAGCTCAACCGGATCTCCTGCCACACGCGTGCCCTCACCCCTCGTCCTCGAACGTCTCGGAATCCTCGACGGCCATCCGCCGTGCAGCGCTCCCCCGCCACCCGCTGACCGGAAGGTCGAACTTCGCGACCAGACGGTCGGTGAACGGCGCCCGGTGGAGCCGCGCCAGACGGACCGGACGCTCACCCTGGGTGATCTCGACCTTCGCGCCCGGCGGCAGGTCGTAGGTCCGTCGACCGTCGCACCACAGCACCGCTGCTGCGGACGCGTCGGGGATGACCTGGATCGACAGCTTCGACCGTGGCGAGACGACCAGCGGTCGCGCGAACAGCGCGTGGGCGCTGATCGGCACCATCAGGAGCGCCTCCACCTCGGGCCAGACCACCGGACCGCCCGCGCTGAAGTTGTAGGCCGTCGAACCCGTCGGGGTCGCGCACACCACGCCGTCGCACCCCCACCGCGACAGCGGACGGTCGTCGACCGCCACGACGAGCTCGAGCATCCGCTCCCGCGCCGCCTTCTCGACCGACGCCTCGTTCAGCGCCCACCCGGACGCCACCTCGACGTCGCCGACCAGGACGCGCGTGTCGACCGTCATCCGCTCCTCGACCACGTACGCCCGCTCGACCAGCCGGCGGACCGTGAAGTCCAGGTCGTCGACGTCGGCCTCGGCGAGGAAGCCGACGTGGCCGAGGTTCACACCCACGAGCGGGGTCCCGCAGTCGCGGACCAGCTCAGCAGCGCGCAGCAGCGTCCCGTCGCCACCGAAGACGACCGCCAGCTCGCAGCCCTGGCCCGCAGCCGGCGCGGACGGCACCACCTCGGCGTCGGTCAGGCCCCACCGCCGGAGGCGGTCCGCGTCCTCGTCGACGACCCGGACCGCGATCCGCTCGGCCGCCATCGCCGTGGCGAACGCGACCGCAACCTTGTTCGCGGCGTCGCGGCCCGTGTGGGCGATGATCAGCACCCGCCTCTGGTCCTCGGTCATGCGTTCTCCCGTCCTCGTACGAGCGGGCCGGTCTCGACCGCCAGCCTGACCGCCTCGGGGTCCACGGTCCCGGCCTGGGACCGCAACCAGACGAAGTACTCGACGTTGCCGCTCGGACCGGGCAGCGGGCTCGCAGCCACGCCGGCCGTCCCCCAGCCGACGGTGGCAGCGCTCTCGCAGACGCCGAGCACCGCCTCCACGTGCAGAGCCGGGTCGCGTACGACGCCCTTCTTGCCGACCCGCTCCCGTCCGACCTCGAACTGCGGCTTGACCATCAGCACCAGATCGCCGTCGGACGCACACAGGCCGGCCAGCACCGGCACCACGAGCCGCAGCGAGATGAACGACAGGTCCGACACGACCAGGTCGACCGGTCCGCCGACCGCCTCGACGTCCAGGTCGCGCACGTTCGTCCGGTCCAGCACGACGACGCGCGGATCGTTGCGCAGGGCCCACACCAGCTGTCCGTAGCCCACGTCCACGGCGACCACCTCGGCGACGTCCCGGCGCAGCAGCACGTCGGTGAACCCGCCCGTCGACGCACCCGCGTCGAGGCACCGCCGACCCCGGACCTGCAGGCCCGCGGGTTCGAATGCGTCGAGCGCGCCCAGCAGCTTGTACGCGCCGCGTGAGGCGTAGCCGGGATCGTCGGTGTCGCGGACGACGATCGCCTGGTCCGTGCCCACCTGGGTCGCGGCCTTGGTCGCCGGGCTGCCGGCCACGGTCACGAGGCCGCGCACGACGAGATCGCCGGCGTGGTCGCGCGAACGCGCCATCCCCCGGCGAACGAGCTCGGCGTCCAGCCGTACCCGTCGGCTCACGGCCCGCCCGGCTCCTCGGCCGGGTCCGCGGTCGGGTCCGCGCCGTCGAGGACGGCGCGCAGCTTCGCGTGCACCGCCTCGTACACCCCAGGATGCTCCTCGACGGGGAGGTCGGCGAGCTGGTCGAGATCAGCGAGCACCGCGGCCACGCGAGGATCGTGGGCCGTCGACCCGGACGGGTCCTGATCGCGCACCTCGGGCATCGTTCGGTCCTCTCGCGTCGTCGCGGGGCGGGCTGCGCCGCCCGCGCCCCGTGCCTCGATCATCGCACCGACCACCCGTCGAGCGCGTCCGCCACGGCCGCCACGTCGGGGACCGGACCGCCCCGTGCCGTCGTCGCCCAGGCTGCCGCGACGCACGCACGCAACAGTGCGGTGACGGTCTCGTACTCATCGGCAGCGGGCGTGCCCGGCGCGGGCCGGACCTCGCCGTCGACCACCTCGACGGTGACGGTCGCGCAGGTCGCACGCACTCCCGACGGGCGCTCCTCGAGCCCGACCGGCGGCTGGGTGCCCGACAGCCCCCGGAGGTCGGCGGCGATGAAGGTCGGGCGTCGCAGCGGCTCGGCGGCCGCCACGTCAGCGAGCCGCGACACGCCGGTCAGCACGAGCAGGCTGTCGGCGCCGACCGCCACGGCGCCCTCGATGTCGGTGTCCAGCCGGTCCCCGACGACCAGGGGTCGTTCCCCGCCGATCCGCAGCACGGTCTCGTCGAACAACGGCGGGTACGGCTTGCCGGCGACCTGCGGTGTCGCCCCGGTCGCGGCGGCCACCGCCGCGACCATCGTGCCGTTCCCCGGGGCGATCCCCCGAGCCGTCGGGATCGACATGTCGGTGTTGCTCGCGACCCACGGCAGCCCGCGCTCCACCGCGTACGCGCCCTCGGCCAGGTCCGGCCACGACAGCGTCGGGTCGAACCCCTGCACCACCGCGGCGGGGTCGTCGGCCAGCGACCGGACGGGCACGAGCCCGTGCTCGGTGAGTGCGGCCTCCAGCCCGCGGCCGCCGACCACCAGGACGCGCGCGCCCCTCGGCACGGCGGCGGCCACCAGTCGACCTGCGGCCTGCGCCGAGGTGACCACACCGTCGTCATCGACCGGCATCCCGATCCCGCGGAGCTTCGCGACCACGTCCGCGGGCGTGCGGGACGCGTTGTTCGTGACGTACCCGAGCCGCATCCCCTCCCCACTGGCCCCGTGCAGCACCGCGGCAGCGTGGTCCACCGCATGGTCGCCGCGGTAGACCACCCCGTCGAGATCCAGCATCGCGACGTCGTACACCCCGGTCAGCGCCGCGTCGACCGACAGCAGCCGCTCGACGGGCCGGGCCCGGCCCGAGGGCGGCTCGGAACCGTCAGCGGAGGGCACGGCGACCGGGGTCGCGGCGACAGGGGCGGTCTCGCTCATCGCTGCCCAGCCTAGGGGCTCGACCGAGCGCCTAGGATGCACCGGTGGACAACGCCGCGATCATGCCGTTCGAGGGATGGCGCCTGTCCGGGAGCGCCGAGGAGCTGGCCCGTCGCACCTACGTCGCAGCGTCGCCCTGGGCGCACGCACCCGACGACGTGCCCGACGGACACGTCCTGCGTCTGCTCGAGCCCGCCTTCCGTGACGACGACCCGGCCACCTCGGCCCGGGTCGTGCGGGCGTGGTCCGCCTCGGGCCGGCTCGTGCCGCTGCGCGGACCGGCGCTGTGGGCGTACCAGATCGACGAGGCCGGGCGCACCGCCCTCGGCCTCGCCGCCCTGATCGATCTCGACAGCGGCCTCCTGCGCCCGCACGAGGAGGTGATCGAACGCTACGTCGAGGTCCAGTCAGCCCTCGCCGCCACCACGCACGGCCACTGGGAACCGCTCACGGCGTTCCGGCCCGGCCTGCGGGTCGCCACGCTCGTCGCGCCCCGCATCGCGGGGGTCGAGCCGGACCTCGTGGTCCGCAGCGGGACCCGCACCGATCGGCTGTGGGCCATCACCGAGCCGGAGGTCGTCGACACGATCTGCGCCACCCTCGGCCGTGCGCCCCTGACGATCGCCGACGGACACCACCGGTACGCGGCGTGGCGTGCGCTGCCTGCCGGAGCAGCCCGCCACGCGCTCACCCTCGTGCTCGATCCCGACGCCATCCAGGTCGGGGCGATCCATCGTGTCGTCAACGGGACCGGCCTCGACGACCTCGTCGACGAGCTCGCACCGGACCAGCTCGCGCCGATCGCAGGCACGGAGCCGGACGTCGCGGCCTTCCTCGAGAGCGGCGCCACCCACGTGGTCCTCAGCGACGGACGGCGGCACCTCGGGGCGGCGCTGCCGCCGTGCGCGACCCGTCGGATCGACGCCGCCGCACGCACCCTTGCCGATCCTCGCAGCATCGAGCCCGTCGGCTTCGAGCCCGACCTCGCACGCGCGCTCGCCGCGGCCGGTTCGAAGTCCACCGCGGCGCTCGTCGGGCGCCCGGACCTCGACTCGATCGACCGCGCGGCCAGCACGGGCGAGGTTCTCGCCCACAAGTCGTCGTCCTTCGCGCCGAAGCCACGGGTCGGGCTCCTGATGCACCGGTGGGACTGACCGCCTCACGGCTGCCGCGGCGTTTCGACACAGGCCGCAGGACGGGGCGGGCACAAATGGATGGAGGGGTTGGGTCAGCCGGTGGCTGTCCCAACCCCTCCATCACAAGAATCTGTCCGGCGGCGTCCTACTCTCCCACACAGTCTCCCGTGCAGTACCATCGGCGCTGAAGGGCTTAACTTCCGGGTTCGGAATGTTACCGGGTGTT